>NZ_CAZEQT010000010.1:0-24745 GCF_964514025.1 Tenacibaculum litopenaei | reverse complement strand
TTTTTTTTTGATTTCGATACCAAATTTTTTTCCTAGAGCTTGCACTCTTCGCTCCCAAATTCTACCCCAACTGCTATAGTTCCTTTTGGTTTTATAATCCTCCAGGCGTGCCAAGGAAAAGGCCTGGAAAAGCTCTTTTTCATTTACTGAATTCATAGCTGCCAATGTCTGGCGACCTACTTTACCATCCACTAAAAGAGTTTTATGAAAGGCCGTATTCAAGGTTATCTGCATTACTTTTCCTGCCGTGCTAACCCCGGCGTTAATCGCATGATCGGCCAAGGTCTCAGCAACCGCTTGGCTGTCGATATTATCGGCTTTTACCTTGTCCCAAAATTCATTTTTAAATAAGATATGCGCCTCTTGTTTACTAATAGCTTTCATATCTTCCACCGACGGGGCCATCCCTCTAACAGCCTCATAGAATTTAGCCGAAATCCCATGATTTGTACCTACTCGCTGCCCCAGAGAATTGTAGTTTCCTGGATCTGATTTTAAATTTTGATATCCTCCTTCTGCCTCTTCAATAGAGGACTTAAATAATTCATAGCTTGCCATGTTCTAAAATTTAATGGTTGTGATTTTCCCTAGTATTGAGAGTTCTAACTCGAATCGGAAACGCTTTAAAAGCTCCTGCTCATTTTGGCCTCCAAGCTGATCCAGGAGATACTGCGCTCCGGTTAAGGATTCGACTTCTAAATGCACCGGGGGAAGATCGAAGTGCCCGCCTTGGGGAATCTGAATTTTTGTAGTGTTAAGATTTGAATACGCCAGGAGCTTCCCCGAGGACTTCTCATACATTCTAAGCACTGTTGCCTTGACAAATCCCGTGTTAATTTTCAAATCCGAGCTCGTCGGGTTAATTGCTCTGAGATACACGTCCATGGAAATTTTTTTGAATGAGAATTTAAAGCGTTTTACCCCTCTTAATTGAAATTCAAGCTGATCAACGACATGTTCTATTTTATCCTTCTTATCTATGGCCCATAACGCCCCTATTACTCCTGTAATGGCTAGTCCTGTAAAAATTACCGTGGTTTTTCCCATAGCTAGAGTATTTTTAATTTAGTCAGCGTGTAAACACCTGCCAAGCTGATCAGATAAAGCCATACAAACCAAGAAGGAATCCGGTATTTAACAACCTCAATTTCTTGCTTATGTATAGCGACTTTGGATTTTACTTTTGATAACGAATCGATCTTTTTATGCAAACTATTCTCTGTTTGACCCACCTTGCTCCTTATTTGCAATCCCTGGTGTTTTGTATCGTATTTTAATAGGTAGGAATTCGCCCCGCTTTTCTTATATGTTCTGAAGTTTTTAAATCGATTGGTAATAATACTATCCAAATACATATCACCCGTTGCCAAAGGAATAAACATGGTATCATCTATCGATTGGTTAATGGTGGTTAATTGGGTAGTTACTACGTTCCTTGCTATGGTATCCTTTTCTTTTTCGTAGTCTGTCTTCAGATTGCTTTTGCTAGCACTGCAACCAAAAAATATCATCAAACAAATAAGTAGCACTACCCGACTAACTAACTTGTATATTGCCGTATTTCTTTTCATAATTTTCTATCACTTTTTTTTGTTTCTCGATAATCTGTGCAAGCCTCTTATTTTGCTGCTCAACCAGTTCTAAGGATTTCAGAAATCTATTTTCCTGAGATATGTAATCCTTTTTCAACTTTTCCAACATCTCGTCCTTGATATTGAACTCCAATTGGTAGGTTTCAAGCATTTTCTGCTTGGCCAAGTATTCAGATTCTCGGAGTTTAATTCTTTTGCTCTTAAGCCCTACCAAATACGAAAAAATGGCACTTATCACAGGAAGGATAATGTGCCAATTACTAACAATAAATTGCTCCATTAACTTGCCGATTTTTGATCATCTGCACTCGCGTACACAAGGCCAAATACTGTAGCGAGCCCCAATAAAGCAAGCCCTGATTTATAGGACTTCTTTTTAGCTCCCACAGTGACTTCATCAAGCTCCTCTGATTGCTCGTTTAGTACTACCTTATCCGTAAGATCAGATGCCACTATCTCAATACTTCCATACCCTACATGAGTAATACGCAACATATCGCTTGGTCTGGCCGGAATGTAGAATTTACCATGCTCGTCAGTGGCCGTCTTTTCGCCATTGGTTAAATTTTCAATATGCGCCTGGGTTTTGAAAATCTTCCCCGTCACACTGTCAAACACAGTAGCTCCGTATTTAGTAGGTTTCTTTTGATTGTTATAATCAATAGGTGCATACTTGGTTGTTCTGCTGCTTGCCAATTGGCAGCCGCATTTTCTTTCTTTTGGACTCAAGCTATTCGCACTAATCATAGCAACGTTCCCAGGGCATGCAAGCCCATAAATTGGATTACTCATTTCTTTTTCTTTTTTGGTTAAAACGCCATTCCAGCGCTTTCAATTCTACTTTTTACTACTTGATATACCTTCCCGTCAGAAGGTTTAATTTCCTTTCTAAGCCAATACACTAAATCCCTTGGGTAGTAATCATCAAAATGTCTTAAAAACCCTTTTGGGGGTGAGTTATAGCCGTTGTAATCTCGATAATCAAATACCTTGTAAACAAGTTTAAAATCATCGGCCGTCTTTAGTTTGTTAAAAACGCCAAGAACCGCGGGTTCGTCAGTGCCCCATAAAGGCTCTTTGGCATTACAAGCATCCAATAACACCTGCGCAAATTGCTTGGCCTGCTCAATACTGATAGTTGTTCGAGATGGATTAATTTTTACATCTACTCCCACTACATCTACTTTATCATCAAAGGCTTCTGTTACTCCGGTTTTAAAGGATTGATAAACCTTATAACCAACAAAACCAAGCACAATGGCCCCGGAAACATAGAGTAGCTCCTTTTTGTTATCGGCTATAAAATCTCCCGTCTTTTTAACCGCTTTTGTAGCGGTTTCTTTGGTTGCAATTTTCCCTACTTTTTTCGACGTTTTCTTTTTCATAGCAGTTTCTTTTTTTAGCTAAACTTATCTAACATTCCAGTTAGAATACCGTACTTCAATGGGCTTTCAAAATATTCGATAGCTTTTGGGTTATCGGATAATTTGGCTACTCGTATCAGTACATCATCCGGTAGTTTGGTAAGTGTACTAATTGCTTGTTCTTTTGTCTTTATATCTGTTTTAGGCATTTTCTCTTTTTTTAATTAGCGTTACGATGGAGTCGATAAAATCCTTCTCCCAATTGTTGATAACATAAAGTAATAGCTCGGTTTGCTTATCGCTAAACTCGTCCGCCTGGATTGATTGAACCGTCATTTTTTTAATTGCCGACATTTCAATCTCTGGTGCGGCTAAAGTGGCTGTAGTAGCTCCTTGTTTGGCGCTAAACATGTCCATTAATTTTGGCAATGCAGCTCCTAAGGTTTCAGAAATTGCAGCCCCTCCCTTGGTATCGAGGAAAGAAGTTTTTTCCATTTCAAGCTTCTTTATATCAATAGCATGCTCTTTTTGGATTGTCTTTAAATCAAGTTTTAATTCAAACACTTCTCGATTTAAATTTCTGTTTTGTTCTCTGAGATCCTTCAGCTTCTCTTCTAAATCCTCAGCCCTTCGCTTATGGTCAGAACTTCGTTGAGATTCCACAAGATGGCCTATCATTTCCGGGGCGGCCAAGGCGTTGTATCCTTGAATAGTAGCACCGGCTAATACTGGCGGGGCCATGTGTTGAGAATGGTTTACACTACTCGCTGAAGTTGCAACGGTACCAGGGGTTGGATTATTCATAATTGGTAATTCTTGAGTGATTTTATCGACAATGTTATAGGTGTATTTTCCTTGTTTTTCGTAAACTCTTACGAGTTCAAAATCCACCTGGCCGGTAAATCCCTTCTCGGGTAATTTCTCTAAAAAATTATCAACACCAGAAAACCGCTGCGCAATGTCATTTAGGGTAAAAGCAAATTTATGTTTGCTTCCTGATCCTTTGGTGAGCTTCATTTTCTTTTCCTTGAGTACAGATACTCGAATGGCATTATTCGAATTAGCGAGTAGGTGTTGAGTTACTATTTTAGATAAATTATTCATTGGCGTATAACATTCTGATGATGGCTTTCTTAGGTTGTTCTTTTACTAGAGTTTCTTTTGGCTCTTGAAATTTAAATCGGAAAATTCCGTGGGTCATTGGCACTTGTGAAGTGATTTTGAAACTAGATAAATCCTCCCGGATAAATAGTTCTGTATCCTTATCTAAAAGAGGCATACTTTCTTTAGGTACAATTACCTCAAATTGATAGATGCCACATTTATGATCTTCTAAATCCTTGGAAATATCAATTACAAAATCCGCTTCTCTTGTGGTAGTTACAAAGCTTGCCGTTGGATTTAACATTCGCACTTAGTTTGTTCGATTCTAAAAACAAACTCCCCGCAAATAGGCTTATTACCAATAGTTTCAAATTCAATTTTCACCGTTGAATCACTTTTATTATCCATGTGAATATTCTTGAATCCTGGTAGATGCCCTCCCGACTTATGTCGAAAATCACTGATATCGGTAACCTCTGTTATCTCTCTGTTCTGCGAGTCAGAAATTCTAATATCTGTCTGACCATAAAAAGCAGGGCCTTGGGGAATCGGTGCGCTCTGCCCGCCTTCTCCTGGAGTCGTTGGTCTGCTCGGAATTAATGGTACATTGTAATCGTTATAGGTAACTCCTACCACCACTCCCGCAGGAATCGTAGTTTTTTCATATCCTTTTAGATACTTTTCAAATGGTGAACTAGGATTATTTCTATCCACTTGACGACTCTTAGCATCTAAAAGCTTTTCATTTACTTTTACTCTGTGATATACTGTTAACATTCGTTTTTGGATTTTTAAATCCTAGCCTAAGAATTAGGCTAGGATAGGTTGGAATTATCTACGTTGGTATGACTCGTAGCCTCGGAACTTTACCGAGACAAAAATTGCCTTTCCATCACCTACTGAAGGAGCTGCAACTTCATCCGGGAATTCCAATTCCACCTCAATTACCTTCTGAGGAATAAGCATGATTAAATCTAAATCACGATACTCGCTGAACTCTTGCTTTCCGTTCAAAATTGATGAAATAGGCAAGCGCATTAAAATTTCGTTGTTTTGTCTTAAAACCAAATTGGCAAATTGAAATGCCTGCGCTTGAGCTTTGGTAATTCCTGTTGCATAATCCACGTTATAGGGTTTAGCTCCTTTATCCCCAATAGCAGCATGGAAAGAGACTCCATCCAAGGCAAAGGCGCGACCTTGATCCAATTTATTCCCATCGAAATTAGTCACCCCTACAACGTTATCACTACCTGACTGTAATAACGATTGCTTTCCTCCTGCAATGGATACTAATTTGTTAACGTAGAGCTCAGAAGCCATTGGCTTGATCTGATCTCCATTTTGAAAAATTGCTTTTTTGTTATGGGTATCTTGAAAAAACGTCATCGCTCTTAACATTCCTTCTTTGTTTGCTAAATAATTCATTCTGCTTAATTTTTATTTTTGTGTTTTACTTTATTTTTTGGTCTTTTTTACATGGTAAAGGAAACATCCTGGTGTGCCACATCGATAGTTTCTTGAAAGAAATCTTCAGTCACATAGCCCATGCGGAAATCCACCTGCACGGGATCGTTATAGCTTCCTGGACTACCTAAAGCTGATTTGACTAATTTGTTTTCCTTTGTTTTTTCACTTAAACCTTCCTTGATCATCGCGAAAGCCTGTGTAGCAGCCACACCTGTGGCCAAATCCTGGGCAAAGGCTTTTGAGGTTGATTTTCTCCCTGCATACGCCGCTCCCAACAAACCAGCAAGAATTAGTGAACCTCGTTTTAAATAGTTGTTTTTGATCGGCAAATGCTCTGCCGCTACATTTGAACCTGCCGCACCTACGGTCATGGCAAATGTTTTTACCAAAGAATCTTGGATATCTTTCTTTTTCATATTTAGTTATTTTTGCTTTTACTACTGTTTATCATGTAGATACCACCTCCTAACAACACTAACACCCCCACACCGATACCGACATACATTAAAGTATTATCCTTCTTGGCCGGCGGGTTTTGTTGTTGCTGCATCTGAGCTTGCATCATTTTTAATATTTCCGTGGTTGTTTTCTGTTGCGTCTCGGCTTGCTCTTTAAGCTTTGAAACAAGAATTGGAGTAATGTTTTCCTTTTGCCCTCCCTGGCCCTGGATATACACATCTTTTCCTTTTTTCGCTGCCTCAATTTGGGCCCAAGTCATACCTCCTTTTAATAAGGTATTGAGTAACCCATTTAGATTGAATCCATCGAAGAACCCACCCCCTGAAGTACTTCCTGATCCTGTATTAGATGCTGAAGAACCGGCTCCAGAAGTGCCTCCTCCTCCGAAATTAAAATCAGGCATATCTACTGTTATTCCTGTACCTCCGTTAAAGCTACTTCCCGATAATCCGGTAGTACTTTCTTCCAACATGAGGCGTTTTATCATTGTATTCATAGGTAAATTTTTTAAGCGGCTACTTTCTTAACACTAGCCTTTTTAGTTTTCTTTTTCTCTTTTCTCAAGTACAAAACTCCGGCCGTAGCCAACAATACACCACCTACTATCCAGGGCGCATTTTCTTTGAGCTTCTCTTTTAGATCTGTTTTACCGGCCTCCTTCTTCTCCTGGTTGGTGATTGCCGCCTGTTTACGCTCATTATCACGTTGCAACTTGTAGGCTTCAATTTTGATTTTAATTTGATTGATTTGCCCCTTTATTTGCTCTATTCGCTGTTTGTTCTTGGTAATGAGCTCTCCTGCTGTCTTAATTCCTTCGGTTTGCTGCTTATTGAGTGTATTTAAAGCTCCTCGAACTTTTCCTAAATGCTGCTCGGCTGATCGTAAAGATTCCTCGGCTTTTTTTCTTCGTGAAACTGCACCGTTACACCAAGCACCTAAACCGGTAATATCCGCTCCAATGGCTAGGGCAATTGCCTTTTCTTTCTCTAAATCTCGTTGGTGTTCCTTGATCTCGGCATCCAGTCTGGCCACTTCTTTTTTTAAACTTGCCCATTCTGCGGCCTGTTTTCCCTTTTTCAAGGCTTCTAACTTTCTGTTTTCAGCGTGATAGGCATTCCAAATACCGTCAGCTTTTCGCTGCAAATCATCTGCTATCCCGTTTGAAGGACAGAAGCCATCAAACCAACCGTTAAGCGTGGGATTTTCTTCTCCAATTGTTACATACATTTTATTCTTCTTTTTCTGTGTTACTACTAGCAATTAATAGCAAGGCTATAGCCGTTAATCCTATCCCTGCATACATTTTGTTTTTTTTGCGCTTTTTTGCGTTTTCATTTTCCGCTACCTCTTTGTTAAATCGTTCCTGGTAGGCCTTGAGTGATTGCAAATTCGCTTGATAGTTAATTTTTGCTCGATCGGTTAGAAATTTCAAATACTTATCATCAAACTTTAACCATACCTGACGCATGGCATCATGGATAGGCTGCTCGGAGTAGTAGAGCATTTCTCCTCCTAAATAATACTTTGCTCTTAGGGCAAGAGCTTTGTTTAGTAAAGGCGTAATTTCAGTCTTATAGCCTTGCTCTCTTCCGTCGTTGTAAGTGTTTTTTAAATGGTGAATATTCTGTGATAACCAGGTATTCGGTTCCTCTTTAAATGGAAATATTGGAGATACTGGATATGAGTTCTTTTGGGATTTTACAGTAATAAATCGATATTCTGCAACAATGGGGTTTGAGGCATTCTTTACCACAAAATAAAGAGTTCGCTCGCCTACATGGGCACTTCTGCTAAATTCGCGTACCTCTAAATGAGGATAACTCTTCTTAAAATTGATAAAGTAGATATCCACTACCTTTTTAACCTCGGTAACGTATTTTAAAGCACTAGCCAAGGTTTGCGCAATACACTCATCACGCTGAGAAAATGCTGTCTCATTTTCCAGGTGTGCGATACCTAAATCCAACTCCTTGAAAATATTGTTGAAAATATGCTCGATACGCACATCATTATTAATACTGATGGCATGCTCCAAATTGGTCAGCATCTTATTCAAAGGGGCTAGTAAATCCCGCTTTAACTTCATCTGAACCACAGGAGCGTCGAATTCCGCATCTCCACACCCCATAAGTTCATTGAGTAGTCCTTTGATAAGCAAATCGGTAATTACCGAAATTACCTTAACCGCAGAATTTGTCAATGCCCCCACTATAGAAGCTCCTAACGTCTCTGAAGCATTCGCACTCATGAAAACATCATCCTTCTTGGTATAGTTAACTTCCTGGCTAACATTATGAATGATAGTACCATCAATGACATAGTACCCTTTCGATAAATCGAAGTTTTTTTGGTCTTTAGTTACAATCACATACACATGAGAATAACCCTTGCCCGCTTGTTGCTCTACCCGCCTTAGACTGTGCGACACCCCCAAGTTTAAAAGCACTGTACTGGCAAATATGCTATAGGATTTGCAATCTATCCCCTGATGTCTACTCGACCATGAGCATGCAGGGCTACGGAGTTTCTGCTTATAACCATCTATTTTATATTGAAAATGGTTGTACAAAAAACTATGAAGCTCCTTACATAATTGTTGTAAGGGAAGATTGGAAAATACCTCTTGAGCAAGGGTTTGTGTGTGATGTTTATATTTTTTTGCCCAAAGGGCCATTTGATCAATAGCCTCTTTGGTATCTCCAGTAGCTAATAAAGTACTAGAGCAATCACTAAAAGGCATTAAATGATCATACTTAATGCCTGGTTTTAGTGGTCTATGTAATAGTGTATTTATCTCTTCTGGACTCAATTCTTTTGCTTTTGAGTGACAATATTAAGTCCAGTTTATTTGGGAGTGTAACTTTAATACAAGTTATTCATTTTAAGATACTTTAAGTGAGTTTAAAGTACTTTAAATCACTTTATGAGTGCTGTTTTTTTTCTTCCAGGTAGAAAAATTCTTGAAGATCGTTATCAATGATAAACTTCTTAACCTCGTTAACTTTAAAATTTTTCACATACCGGGCTTTCTTGAAGTCTATTTTCCTGTTAAATGCTACAATTTCTGTCATCTCATTTTTCATTTCCATGAAAGAGCCTGGAATGTAATGGATAAAAAATTCATAGAACTTAGCTTTGCTTAGAAGTTCCTTAATCTTTATAAGGTCCAAAGTATTGTTAACTATTGTATTCATTTTATGATAAAAGGGGGTGGGGATTAAAGAAAAATTTACGAACCTACTGCAATAGCTTCATACGAGTAGCTTACTTGGCCATTGGCTGCATGCGTGTAATTTTTAACCGGGAGTTTAACATTGGCTGCATTACCCGACATTAAAATATAATCGATTTTTTTAGGTTCAGATTTGTGATAGTAATAGGTAAGGTTAATTCGTGCCTGGAAGCCGGTTCCCTGCACAAAATACTCTTCACTAGTTATCTTTCCTGTAGCATCTTTTTTGATAGGATTATTGGTGGTGTTGTGCTGCTTTACAAAGCTGTACATCTCTTCATAAGTAGTAATTTTATCAAAAAGTGATTTAAGATCAGGGGTAGTACTTTTTCCTGGTGCAGCGCCCTTAACACTAATTGAACTGGCAATGGCCTGCAATGCTGCCTGGATAGTAGTTTGGCGTTTACCGGTAATATAAATTCCCTCTTCCAAAGTAGCTGTAAAGGCATTTTTTTCATCGTTATAGATACCGGTAGTATTAACTATTAGTGCGTTTTTTTGATCTCTAGGATGCGCAAAAACAAAGACCTCTGGCAATATGGCTAAAAGCTCGTTGTTGTTGTTGTGAATTAGAATATTTCCGTTATTGGGGGATTGTGATATTTTCATAATAAATCTACTTTTAATTTATGTTTTTAGCCGTTTTAATGGCTTTTTGAACTCTTTTAATAGCTTCGTTTAATTCCTCTAGAGTAAGTTTTCTATCTAGCTGCCTATCGACCTTATTTAAGGTCAATAAAAGAGCACATTCTACGTTAAAAATATGTTCTTCATTCATTTTTTTGCGTTTTGCGTTTTCATTTTCGTTTTTACATTGATAGAGAAAGAAACCATTATAAAAGCTATAGTCATTGAGCAGTCATAAGGAGACGAATTCCTTTTTACTTAAAACTCTTTGGCTAAAAATTCTATGAAACCAGTTGTGACTTATTCGCAATGTACAGGAGACAAAAACAACACTCCTTTTTTGGTTCCTTTCTCTCAATATTTCAATGATCTTTTTGCGTTTTCATTTGCGTAAATGAGAACCTACTGTTATTTGAGTTCATGTTTTTTATTTATTGTCTCCTCTGGCCAGAATGATAAAATATGCCATTGACTGCATTCTGAACAAACTTTTTTAATTATGCTATTAGTCCAACCTATTGAGATATGAGTTAGAGGTTTATGTCCACAATTTAAACAAGAATGATCTTTGGTTTTAACGTGTTTTGACATTTCAATTCTATTCATGATTCTACAGTTATTTCATTTTTTTAAATCCAAAGTAGAATATCATTATCAAACCTATAATTGCCATTATCCCAATCAAAGTCGCCGCTAAATTGATTCCTATTTCTAATTTCATATCTACTGTTTTAATTTTAAAATTCCCTTCTCTAAATCTTTGATAGCAGATCTACAATTCATGATCGCTTTCGTTCTAAAATAATAACCTTGAGCATTTCTATCTTTATTTCTATTTTCCAAATCTCTCAATTGTTCCTTTTGGTCATTTAAAGCACTTTCAAGTATTAATACCGATATTTCCATAATTACACTAATTTTAATTTTTGTTCTAACAAATACATTCGTTCTATTAACTCTGAATGTTCCTTTGGACTATTCGATACATAATTCGGGCAATTGTCGTTTATCCACCAGAATAGCCTCCACCAATTTTTTGAATATCTCATGCTACGGTATTATTGATTAACGATTTTTAAACTTCTAGTGAAATCAGGATTTTGCTTATAAATGAGTCCATTTTCATCACAAAAAGCCATACCTCTATACTTATAACTATCTATTAGAATTTCATCTCCTAAGGAGATAAGAGAAGAACCATCGTTATATCTAAAATCACCATCAATTATAGGTTGAACCATTTCAGAAACTTGTTTGTCATTTAACCAAACTCCATTAGCTGCAAGTCTGTTTTCAAATAAAAAAGTTATTGAATTTGAACACTTCACATAAATAAATTCAAACCCATGAACTTCATTGGAAAAGGCGGCTACATACTTACCGTTTTCTTCATTACTTTGTACTTTCATAACTACTGTTAGTTTAGTTTTTTAGTATAGGTTTTATTACTTAAAGTCTCTTTAATTGCCGACATTCTCCAAATAGCTTGTTTCTCTTCAGTAGTAAGTGGCTTTCGATTCTTTAAATCCTCTTCTGTAGTTTCTTTAAATAATCTATGTTTTTGTACATAAGCATCTGTAAAATCCTTTAAAAACTGTTTTCTCTCTTTGTTGAAATTTTCTAAATGAAAATCGATTTGCTCTAATATTTGTATGTGTTCATAATCGGTTGCTTTTACAACAATCTCTTTATAGCTTCTTATGCTGTAAATATCAGTTCGTTCAGTAACTCTATAGATAATTTGCCTAATTAGTGTATTTGACATAGTAGTTGTATAAGGATAGTACCTCTCTTTTGGAGTTTCTGTATCTATATCTGAAATAGTAAGACCATGCTTCTCTAGCATTTTATTTAGCATCAATTCAGCATTAATTTTTTCCCCATCAACACCTCTTTTTGCTAGTTCATAGAGTTTAGATAGTTTTTCTTTTAGTTTTAATTCCATGATAACTACAGTTTATTTGGTTGTATATAAATCAAGTTTATCTCCTTACAGTTTTCAATAAAACCATTCTTTGTATTTTCCCATCCGTCATAACCGACTCCAGGACTACCTATTGAGTATTTGTTATTTAAACTCAATTTTACTTCAGCTATAACATTATATTTTCTTCCAGAGTTATACTGTTTTTCAATCCAACAAGGAACCCTAATTCCATTATTGATTAATTCCCATAAATTGGAATAATCATTTGATGTCGTAAATCCTTTCATTGTAACTACAGATTAATTAATATCAATATGTGTGATTAATTCATTTGAAGCATCAACATACTCTTCTTCAATTGTCTTAATTACTTTTCTAATAGCTTCTCCAGTTTTAAAAATTCCTTCTTTTTCACATAGCAGAATACAACATGCAGTTGCTCTAGCTAATAATTCTAAATGCTGCTTTGGATTATTTTCATCTAGTTTCAATTCAGGTCTTCTAAAAGATTTTTTAACTGGAAAAATTCTTATTGAATGATCTCCACGAGGATTTTCAATTGCTTCTATCTCTAAAATTACATTCATGAATTGCGTTTTTTTTGCGTTTTTTTGCGTAGCGGAAATGCTACAGTTAAATGAACGCCCCGAAGGGCATTCGGTTAGTTTAGGCCAATTGTTTACCTTCTACATTTCGCTTCTCACGATCTTCTGTTCTTTTTTCTAGCCACATCAAGCCTTCTTGAAGTTTTGTAATTACAATTGCATTTTCTCTACACGGGAATTTCCCTTGTAGATAATTCATTCTATTAATAAGCATTTTTAAAACTTCTTCATTGGTGGTACCATCATAGCGAGTTACCAATTGATCTCCTTCCGTTGTTGGCACTTTCTCAATAAATTGAATTTGTTGATTTGCTAAGTTGCTTTCAAATCCTTCTAATTCATATCTGTGTCCTGGTCTAATTACTTTCATTGTTTTATGATTTTGCGTTAATATTTGCGTTTTGTTGCGTAGCGGAAATGCTACAATTCCTTTAAAATTCTTATTCGTTTTACTAATCTTTCCAAAAGCTCAGGTAATGGCTAATTTTGTAGTGATTCAAGTACTCACTAACAACGCCGACTGCCGGATCAAAAACCTTTTTTTCATCGATCTTAATCACGAAGTGCCCCGAGGTATCCGGTTTCTCCATTCGCATTATACTGTGCGATGGAACCTCAGATATTTCAAAAGGCCCGGTAGCCATAAGAGTACGATATCCATTGTCTTGTAAAAATGATTTTAAATCCGGGTTTAGGTTCGTGTAATAAATGCGCCCTAAAGAGTTACATACCTCCTCCACCGTTTTACCTACGATCATCGCTAAACAAGTTTGTCCACATTGTACTGATCTGAATGGTTGAGGGATGAATTGAATTTTCCTGTTAACTTCTTTTTGCTCTAAACTGTAATTACTCATGCCTTGAATTGCGTTTTTTTGCGTTTATTTCTAGTTTTCAAAACTGTATTATTTAATCCCTGATTGATTAAAATGAATTTCGAAATAGTTTTAAAGATTTTGTTTTCTTACTTGTTCTTATCTAACTGATCTATTGCCTTTTGTACAGAAAATTTTTGATGTTCATCCGATATGCAAGCAATGTTATTTATCAGGATGGTTTTTAAGGCCCATACTTGGAAATAAAGCAGTGTAAATTGAAATTTTTCATTAGGTTTTATCTGAGATAATTTAATATCCAAGTTATTCCTTCGTGTATGGAATTTAGTTGCTAATAGCCTTCCAATAGAGATAACAACTTTTTGTTGTTCACTGAATTGATTGATATTAACGCGCACAAATTCCGCTAATAATTCATCTATTGCACAGATTTGATGGTAGTTAAATTTCAGTCTAATTTTATCCATTTTTTAAGCAAATTTGTTCTTATCTAATCTATGCCTTAGTACTTCCAAATAACGATGAGGGAGATTATTTTGAACATAGTTAAAAAGTTGTTTATGAGTGTATTGCCCGTTATTAAATTTATTTAATGCCTCCTCTAGTTTACGGCGTTTACGCTTATTTGCATTGTAATTCGCTTCTTTATTCTTTTTGGCTAATTGCTTTTTCTTCGCCAAATTTTTAAGCCAAAAACGACGCGTTCCAGCAAAACCGATTTCACAAGATTCGGTTCTATTTTTTTCGAAATAAAGACTAGGGAAAAGTGCCTTGATATCAGTGTTTTGCGCAAACCAGTTACGAGCCCAGTTAATTCTCCAACGATATTGTTTCAAATTCTCAATAAGCGCCTCTTTCGACTGAACTCTGACGAAAATTTGCTTTTTTATCTGGTTAATGGCGTTTTTCCAAGAACCGGCAAAAACAGTGTGATTCCTCCAAATTTTGGCAGCAGATTTTATAAAATCTTGAATTAATACTCTTTTGAAATCATCAAAAGAAATAGCTCCATAATTTGCCACTCTCTCCAGGTATGAATAAGGCAAAGGTGTGTAGTAGTTGTATTGGCCATCAGCTAATTTTTGCGCCAATTTCTTTTCATCTTCAATCCTACTTAAAAAATTCTCAGTTAGCACTACATGTCCTTTGTTTTGAGTGCTTTTGGTAGATTTTTTCAGAAATCCGGGCAGTATTTTTTGAATTTCGGCGGGCCCTGGTGAATTCTTTTCATCCTGAGAATTTTTCAAAGCCGGACGCGCGCAGGGCGTAGAGACCGCCTCCGTTCGCTGAAAATTTTCTTTTAAAAATTTTCCATAAAATTCCTTTGCAACGTAATTCTCGGGTTTCGAACCGGATTTATTTAGATCTGTGCTTTTTGCACAGTCCCTTATTTTATTTAATTTTAAATTTATATAATCTAGTTCCCTATTATCATGCAAACTTTTCTTAATAGAGGTATTAAAACCTTTAAAATTAGGGGTTTGGGATTTTGGAGGGTTACCGTCCAGGATAACCAAAATATTTCGATTAAAATTTACTTGAATCGGCTGTTTCGAATTAATTTTCTTATAATTAACTAATATACCCGCCTCACGAAGCCTTTTTACATGGTTTTTAGCCGTTCTTTTTACAAAATCGAACCTAGGTATACCATTCATCGTATGATCCGCTAAATTCTTCTGATTTAACCTCAATTTTGGTAGCGAATTTTTGAGAGTACTCGTTGGTCTATTCAAAACTCGCAAATATGCGTTTCGTTCTCTGAGCTGAGAAGTATAAAAATGTACCAAGACCTGAAAAGTTAATTCTATAGCGGTAATAACTTTAGCTACTCTTCTCTTTGGGAGGATGGGATCTTTTTTATTTTCTAATTCTACGACTTTGTTGTACTCCCAAACAAATAGAGAATTGTTAGCCTTAATAAACTCCATTTTGCGTTTTTTTTGCGCTTCAGTCAGGCTATAGTGATTGATCACCTGGGTTTGGTTATAGTCTCGTATTTCTTGATTAATTTTTTCGGCTTGCTTGTTGTATTGATATACATAAGCCCTGTAGTTATCCATGGTGGCCTTGATGGCCTTGGTATCTAAATACGGATAGTTAATGTAGGAATAGTACTTCGTATCGTTGTAAATATTCCCTTTTTTAAGAAGTATCAATCCATGGGCGTTATTAAATTCTTCCACCGCCTGGTTATACTGACCATCGGTTAGTCTATTTCTTTGGGCCGTATCGTTAAAATTCTTAATAGCATGCTGCGCTATCGGGGTAAGGGGATTGTTATCCAAAAACTCCGAAACCTTTTGATTATAAAGTCCAATTTCGGATAAAGTTTTTGCGTTTTTTTGCGTTTTTTTTGCGGAAATTTTTGTATCTTTGATCATATCTAAAAGGATATTAATTGCACCAATTATAGTGCATGATATTTTGATAAAATCCAGGATTAAATCCTGATAGTAAAAGTGGTAGGGTCTCAAATCTGACCACTTTCTTTTTTTTATGACGCTTTGTTAAAATCATGTTGATGAATTGTAGCAGCACTTTTGAATAAGTAATCTTGAAATATCTTCTTCATTTCTAGGTGTGAATACAGCTTATAATTTTGATTAAGCCTATCCTTACCTAAATACTTTAAGAACTGATCAAAGACCGCCTTTTCACAGGTAATTAAATATTCAAACCCTTTGTTTAAAATGTTTTTTGAGTCATTTAATGAGAATACATTACTGGACTCATTGAAGAAAACAACAATAGTGTTGCAGGATATTTTATTAGAAATCTGACCTTTTCCCATACTAATTGATTTTTATAATTAGCTAGTAAAAAAAGGAGGCGAAAAGGTACCCCTTCTTGCACCTTTAAGCCCCCCGCGTTAACTAACCAACTAGCTATTCTGTTTTTTTTGCGTTTTTTGCGCTTTTACAACAACGAGAACCAGGGAAGGATTTTGCTAATACTAAAAGGGAATTATGAACATTCTACTAGACACAAAACTTTCTATTTAAGGGGGATTGTTTGTAAATCTTCCCTGGTTATTACTCAAATTGTTAAAGAACTTACAAGCAGCTTACCTATTTTTGATAATGGGTCAGATTTCATTGAATAAAGTACTGGTAAGCTGCTGCTGTAAAATAAATGCTTATGATCTATTTAGATTTTTAATCTTTATCTTCATGACCAATTATCTATATTGATATTTTTTTAATTGTATATTTGTGAATATACGATCAAATATACAGATTTTATCTGTTTTATTACATATTTTTTCTGCAAAAAAAACTTTCACAATGAAAAAAGACTTTATTCAACTAAATATCAACTACTTAGTTACTAAGGAAAAACTTAGTAAAGATGCCTTTGGGAAGTTATTTGGTTTAAATAGGGGAGCTATAAGTAGTTATATTGAAGGTAAGGCTAAGCCAAAGTTGGATACATTACAGAAAATTTCTGAACATTTTAAATTAACTTTAGATCAAATAGTAAATATTAACCTTGAAGAAAAGGCAATAACTTTAACAAGTTCATCAGATCTAAATCTACAAGACGAACATACTTTAACAGAAAAAGAATTGATGATTGTTCGTGATGCAGTACTACTTCATGAAGAAGAACTAATGAAAGATAAAGTATTTAAAAAGTGGCTAGATCTTCAACTTCTCACAAGGGAAAATGAAGTATTACGAGAAGTTAAACTAAAATTAGGGCCTAAAAAATAGCTTACATATAACGACTTAGACAAGGCCCAGATCTAACCTTATTTCGTTATTTTGATTGATTCCTGTAGTCAAATTTCCATCAATCAAATTCATATTTCTTATTCTCAAAAGAGTTCTTTTGAAATTATACCTAAGCTCTGTAAAAGAACTTTCTTTTGTTTGTGTAATAACTTGAAAATCTTTTATCAATCTCTCAAATTTAACAAGGGTCTCATCCAGTGATTTTTCATTTCTTTCGTACTGCTTAACTAACAAGGTTAATTCTTTTTTCAAATCTGATATACTTCTTTTCATAATTACCCTACTATTGTTTTATTCAAATCATCTATAAAGTTCAATCCAGTGCGTATGAATTCTTCTGTATCTTCGTCCTTCTGTTTTTGTACTGATTTCAAATAATTAAAATATCTGAGTCCAGAATATACAATCAAAGTCGTAATAATAGCTACGCATACTAAAGAATAACCATAAACTCTATTAGGAAAATCTGTTCTTACTAAAAGAGCTTGTAAAACCCAAAATGAAGAAACGAACACAAATCCAATACCTATAGTGATATATAATCTTTTTTTCATAATTGCTACTCCCTGATTGACTAGCATAAAACTTAAGAAAAAAATAGTTAATACGAGTGAAAAAACTGGAAGGCCTATAGCATATAAGAAATATCTAAAAGAAGAGTACCCCATAAAAGAATACTCCTCTTTTAATTTTTTCTTCATCTTATGATAATTTTTCAGATTAACTGATTTTTCAGTTAATATTTCCTGATAACGATCACTATACTCATGAATACTTATTTCACCTTCTTTTAAGGCCGACAATAGTTTTTCATTGGCTGCATTTGAACTATTAATAATTCTGTTATACTTTTTATAATGAGTTTTATATGGTTGCCAATTTTGAAGTTTAGAGAATCCCATGTGTAAAAAAGGAAAAGCCAGAATTACAATAAAAAATAGTCCAACAAATATAGATTTAATTATTTCCTTCTTGCTGTTCATCATCGTCATCTCCGACTTCGGTGTGGTCGATAAGTTGCAGTTCTCTTGTATCATTATTTTTTTCTAAATCTTCTAAACTAGTGTCTGTACATCCAACACATAAAACACTAACAACAACAACTAATCCAATTAATAATTTTTTCATCTTACTTTGTTTTTTAATTTTAAAAAAAACAAAAGTAAAATTCTCAAATTATCTTAGGTAATTTTAATCTACTCTATATTAGAATTATAGAAGTTTTAATTGTTAGATCGAATTTGACAACTTTTTCAATCAAAAATACAAAATAACCTAATACGTTATACCTAAAATTAATTGAAAAAGCTCAAAATGAGCTGCTATGCTATTAGCGCGTAAAAAAACAATTATTTTTTTACAAAAAAAATACCTAGTACCCCTATAAATGAACTAAGGGTTTTCCCTGAGTAGGCATTAATTTATTTACAAAAAAATTCCTCCCTGGTGAATTTTTTCATTCGGATAATTTTTTAAAGCCGGACGCGCGCAGGGCGTATACACCGATTTCGTTCGCTGAAAATTTTCCTAAAAAATTTTCGATAAAATACCTTTGAGCTTTTTTGTCTTACTTTTAAAGAAAAAAGTAAGTTTAGTTTGATTTTCAGAGTATTGGATAGCATTTATTTGTTTTCTAATTATTAATTTCTTTAGAAGGTGACTGTCAAAACAGTTCTTAAATAGTTAATTATCTATAATTCAGTGTGTTAATCTGCTGCACATGCTTTGTAAGTGACCAATTAAACAGCCCTAAAATTGAAAAGTGACTCTCTAAACAGTCCTTAATGGAGTAAAGTGACTCTCTAAACAGTCCTTAATGGAGTAAAGTGACTACCTAAACAGTCCTTATTCAAAACATTTTTTTACTTCTTCAGAACTTTTACAAGCGCCAAGCTTTACAAAAAATTGCTTCGCTAAATTCTCTATGTTGGTGTTTTTGTGTACTTTCTGATTAAGGGAATATGTACTTATGTAGGTAGCAATTTTTAAATCGGTATCGATTTTATTATTAATTAACCAATGTAAGAATTCTACCTGTGTAGTATTACCCTGTTGATTAAAATATAAATCCTTAAGATTCTTCCTTAAGTGTTTTAGAAAAACCTCTCTAAGTACATTTCTGTTGATTTCTTTAATCTCAGATATATCGATTAAATTCCATGTTACATAGGGTACATAGGCCCATCTCTGTCCTTCCCCTTTATCCCAACCAAATTTAATACCCGGTATTTCCTTTTCTAGCTCTCCTTCAAATTTTTTAAAAATGGTGTTAAGCCTTCGCTTCTGATACTTTATTTCTAACTTATTCGATATATTAAAAAACTGGAGAAGATCTTCTAACTTCCATCGAAATTTATTTATCTGTTTAATCCTATATGTTTGATAGATATTGCATATAGTTAGATAGAAATCTTCAGTCTTGTTTTTCTTAAATTGAATATACTTTTGAAAATTCGTTTGTAAAAAAAACTTACGAAGGTTTCGCTCAAAGGTTTCATCTAACTTATATTTAAAAAATATTTTTGTGTTCCTTCCTAAATTTGTCTTTTGAAAGTGTAGTTGAACTTCTCTAACCAGGATAAAATTTTTAATTCCTATATACTGATGATTATCCAGAGTACTACCCTTAAAATTCTCATAAAGTGGCAAAGTATTTAATATATAAAAGGCATTCTCTAGGTAAGAATCCCATACCCTATAAGTTGAAAATCTTCCTTCTTGTTCTTCTTTTTTATATAGCTCTTCAGCAGACACATTGGAGTCTTGTATTTGTTTTGGATTTGGGTGTTTTTTGAAAAGAGTATCTTTATCTATCTTCATTTTCTTTGCAAATGCATGCGGATCTAATACTCCATACCCGAACAAATCAACTTGGTAGGAATAAGAAAAATATATCAATAAAGACTTAATTATTATTTGTGTCTGTCGATCTTCATACTTATGAAACTCTAACACATTGTAGGCTATATTCTTATCTATTCTCAACTTATCCATTAGATACATTTTATATATATTATACTTTATATTCTCTATATACTTTATATATATTATATATATTATATATCTAATTTAGATTCATTTTCTTTTGCATATTCTATCAAGATATCTTGAGCTAAATTCTTAAAATTTCTCTTTCGCCTATCTCTGTTTCTATCCAACGCAGCAAGACTAGATATTATGTCCACAGCATCTTCTGGAAGATCAAGTACTTTCTTAATAACATCCTTTTTTTCTACATTAACCTCTTCCTTCTTTTTTGAGGCATTCTTCCTTCCTGGTAATAAATTTTCTAAGCTCATTATAATCCGTTTTTAACTCTATTTATTATTTCTTTTGTAAGAGAGACATAATCTATTGCCCCATGTGATTTTGAATCATATTCTAATATTGGTTTCTGTTCATCTTGCGAAGCAGCAATAGTAGTATTAATCCTGATTTTTGTATTAAAAAAAGCGCGCTCCCATCCTTTCTCCTCAATTTGCTTTAAAATTTTAGTTGCTAGCTTCAATCTCTTATCATACTTTGTAATCAACAATCCTAAAATATTAATATCTGGATTTATCATTTCCTTTATAGATGTAGTAAACTCAATCATCGAACTAACACCTGACATAGAAAATGCAGAAGCTTCAACTGGTATAATAACATAATCAGAAGCGCTAAGAGCATTAATAGTAACCAAATTTAAACTTGGAGGACAATCTATAAAGACATAATCATATAACTCCCTAAATTCATTTAATTGTTTTTTTAGGATTAATTCTCTAGCAAACTCATTTTGTATAATTAGATCAGCTCCTGCAAAGTCTCCTGTTGATGGTATAATATCAAGGTTTTTTCTAACATTTATAGGTTTCACTGACTTTCTTTTAAACAAGTCATACACAGAAATTGATGGTTCAGTTATACCAAATGAATTTGATAAATTACTTTGCGAATCGCAATCTATGATGAGGACTTTAGCTTTTTTTGATAAACAATAAGCTACATTTATGGTAGTAGTAGTCTTTCCTACTCCTCCTTTGTTGTTCATTAAGCATATAGTATTCATTATATATATGATATATTTAATATTATTAAAATATTTATACTTTTTCTAACGACCTCTATTTATAAATAAAGGATTAAATACATCTCAAATATACAAAACATATCAAAAACACAAAGAATATTTTATACATTAAAAATAATAAATATATTATATATATGAAATATATTAAGAAACTAATATACTCTACACATAAACAAAACTTGCAGAAATGCTTCTTTCCACATATCTAAAAATATGTGGAGCATTAGAATTACACCCATTTCTAGTTCCAAAAGAAATAGATAGAACTGAATTCGAAAGAATTTTCTTTAACTAAAAAAACTGTAGGTTCTCCGGTACCTTAAAAACGGAAAAGTTCTTTGACATAATTGTGGTAAGTAAGAGTTTATTTTATTAGTTTTGAAGATGTTAGCTATAAAGAAACATTAACCACTAAATATCAGATTATGAAAAAAATCATTTTTATATTATGTTTTTCAATTTTATTTGGATGTAAATCTGCAATAAAAATACCTAAAGCCAAGACTCTCGGAGAAGAAAATACAAGCTATTCCTATATACCAATAGATCCATTGCCTATTACAACAATGGAAGGAAGGAGCTGTTATGGAACAAAAGACGATAACTTTGAACCTTTAAAAAAGGCATTACCAGATCAAGCTGTTAGACTAGCATCGGTTCAAATAAATGGTAGCGCTTCTGGGTCTTTTGGCCCTGCAACTGTAGGGTATGAAAATAACCAATACAAAGTTGTTTTAGATTATATCAGTGTGGATGCCACTCAGATCCCATTGAGTGTTATCAAAGAAATTCCCGATGCTGGTGGGAAACATCATAAAGTTCCCCTTTATTCTGATACTTCTGGAAAAGATGCACATTATATTATATCAAGAGCTAGCGCCGATTATCTTATGAAAGAAGACGATGCCAAACCTCATTCCGACAAAGGTGATTTAGTTATTTTACCAGTATATATAGGTGTTGGTCTTCGGTTAACAGCTACTGTTTTCGTGTCAAAAGGTGCAGGAACGGTAAATCTTTCAAGTTTAGTATCAATTGCATCTGAAGCTGAAGCGGGTAAATTGACAGGAACATTGACTGTTCAAACTTTAGGGATAACAGGGGAAAAAGTATCGTCTTCTCTACCTTTACCGAGCGAAATAAATCCAACAACCATACAAAATGCTATTTTATCTTTAGGTTCTATAAAAGCTATAATTCATGATAAGAACACTTATTTAAAACCAAGGGTTGTTGGTGTTTATAATACAATTGGAGGAGGTAAAGAGGTTATAAATGGTATTATTACGGCTTTGGCCCAAAAGCCAATTCCATGGTATCGACCATGTGAGAAATAGTTATGAACTTTCAACAAAATAATCTAAAAAGAAATGTGACATTGTAGTCTTTCAATTAGGATCGATGTTGCATAATAAATTACTTATCACAAGAGCTTCAAATTGAAGCTCTTTTTTATTGTCAAAGATTTTGTTTAACGGCATCGAAGGATGTCATTTTAATTGTAGGTTCTCCGACACCTTAAAAACGGAAAAGTTCTTTGACATAATTGTGGTAAGGTGTTTTATATTTGTATAATAGCACTTAAATACATCTTTTAAACACCAATTTGGATGTATAACGATGTATTTTATGCGTATATAAACAAGTTAGCATACATACAAAAAAACAACTATATTAGTCAAATGAAACCAATTTTTGATTCTACAATTCATTCAATTTTAAATGAAAGATTAGATCTTTTAGAAAAACATTTTAAATCTGATGTAATTTTTTACTTTGCTCCAATCGCTAATGGACTAGTAAAGCCATTTAGAGATATCATTGAGAACTTAAAAGCAGATGAAACTGAAAATGACAGTTTATCTATAATTCTAAATACCCCTGGCGGTTCAGTAGAAGTTGTTGAACAGTTAGTAAATATTGTTCGACACCACTACTCTGAAGTTAATTTTATAGTTCCAGATGCTGCATATTCGGCAGGAACAATTTTCTGTATGTCGGGTAATAATATTTTTATGGATTACAGTTCGTCATTAGGACCTATAGACCCTCAAGTAGAAGTTCAAGCCCCTAACGGAGGTACTCAATGGATACCGGCATTAGGTTATTTAGATAAAGTAAACGAGTTAATTGAAAAATCTGCAAAAAGAACAATGACGCAAGCTGAATTGATTATGCTTCAAAAACAAGATTTAGCAATGCTACGTAGATATGAACAAGCAAAAGAATTAACTGTTGCATTATTAAAGAAATGGTTGGTTAAATATAAATTTGCTACTTGGACAACTCACAACACGACTCCTGGACTGATAGGGACTCCTGTTACTAATGAGCAAAAAGAAACTCGAGCACAAGAAATAGCACACTTATTGAGTGAAAACAGTGAGTGGCATTCACACGGTCGTTCTATAAACATTGAAACACTTAAAAGTAAATTGAAACTTAAAATAGAGGACTACTCTAAAGACAATACAAGAATGAAATTAATAAGAGGTTATAATGACCTCGTTACAGAATACATACGAAAGAACAATATTGATGCGTTTATGCATTCAAGAAATTTTATTTAAATTTGCATTATGGAACCAACAATTGATAAAAAAGTTACTGACGTTATTGAAAGAGAAAATCAAAAATTGTCAGCCGAACAAAGAAACTATCAAAAAGTAGTTTCTGACATAGAAAAAATTACGGGAAATCAGTCGGACAATTACATAATTGCTCCTAAAGATACTATAGGAAAAAGTGTTCGTTTCAATATCGGAAGAAGATAAGTACGTATGCTAACAAAGTATAAAAATAATAGCGGCTTCGGTGTTCAATCGAAGTCGCTTTTTTGTTTACAAAGTTGTTCTTAAAACGAAAGAAAAAAAATCTAAACCGCTACTATTCTTATACAAACCGTTAGTAAAACATATCATCTTACCACAAAGCACCTTAATTAAGGTGTTTTTTTATGTCCAAGAGTTTAGTAATCGAATTATAAAATAAGAGTAGGATCACTGATACATAAAAACAAAAAAGCAAATTCGTCTATATTAGTGAATAATATGAAATCTTATATTTGGATTTCTAACCAAAAATATACATAATATGGCAGCAGGAATCGCTTTTAAGGATATAGATAACATGGAATTTCAATATTTCGCAGAGTACACTAAGGATGTTGAGGATACATTAAATAAATACTCCTTTGATTTTAAAGATCTTACTACTACTCAAGTAGTAACCTCAATAAGTAAAGACGATTTAATAAAAGATGGATATAAGGAAAACCAAGGGTTAATTTTGAGGTTAGTAAATGAGTATATCACGAAAAATGGAAATAAACGCTTTGATCTACTCTAAAAATCTAATACTCCCCAAAAAGCAAAAAATGTCCCAAATAAGCGGGCGTTTTTTGCTTTTTGGGGAGTGGTTTTGTTGCTTTCAATTTCCAACGGTAAATAGACAGCGTACTTAAAAAGTGTAAGTTTTGTTGGGTAAAATGGGGCGAAGTTGTTTTTTGGGGGTGCTGCGGCCTTTAAAACCGGGGGATTTCTTGGAATCATAACTCTTTTTATGTTAAATAGAACCATAAAAGACCTCCTTTAAGATACGAAATTAATCCCGAATCCAAACACTAGAAAATCAAAGATTATTTCGGGGTTGTTATATTTTTCGAAATATTGAAAACTATAATTTTTTAATTCCGAAAATCTATTTGCTTTTCTAAAAAAAAAA
>NZ_CAZEQT010000009.1:0-415628 GCF_964514025.1 Tenacibaculum litopenaei | reverse complement strand
CAAATAAAATTAGGTAAACAGCTATTAAATAAGTGTTATCAATACAATTTTGTACATTACCATACACTTTTGATCACAGTTCTTATGAATAATACTTGGTTTCTCATTATCAATCCGAATGCCGGAAATGGAAAATTTGTACAACATTTTGAAAAAATAAAACTACTTCTTAAAGAGTTTAATATAAAATACTTATACCAATTTACAGAGGAACCTAAGCAGGAATATCAGTTAGTTCAAAGAGCTATTGCTGAAGGACATAGGAACTTTATGGTTGTTGGGGGCGACGGTACACTTCATCATATTGTCAATGGCATTATGAAACAGCACTACTGTCCTTCCACTCAAATAACCTTGAGTGTCTTACCTCAGGGAACCGGAAATGACTGGGTAAAAACACATAATATTCCACATGAATATCGCGAAGTTTTGGAACTGATGAATACCGGTAGTCGCATACAGCAAGACATTGGTCTTATTGAATTGGAAACTACCAAAGCATACTTTGCCAATGTTGCCGGAATTGGCTATGATGCCTATGTTGTCAAAAAGCTAAAGAAACTAAAACGTTTAGGTCCTATAGCCTATCTAATCAGCGGTTTATGGGGGCTCCTTTTTTACAAAAAAACCCGTATCACAGTCCAGTCAGAGAATCAACATCACGATTTCAAAACCCTGATGACTCTCTTTGGCATATGCCGATATTCTGCTGGAGGCATGCAGCTTACTGCGTACAGTTCATTCGACAATGGATTACTCGATATCAGTCATGTACAATCTTTTAGCGTTTTGGAACTTCTGCTTCATTTACCGCAACTCTACTCCGGACGCATCGTTAAACATCGTAAAGTTCGATCGTTTAAGACTACCAAAATTAAACTCACTCCTAGCGTTCCTGAACACACCTATCTCCAGGCAGACGGTGAACTCATTGGTAAAGGTCCAGCAGTTGTATCCTTAATCCCTAAGGCTATCAACTTCATTAGCAAGGCCTAATTTGCCAAAAAAAGTTAAAAATATCTTAAAAAAACTGTAACATGTCTTAAAATATTTCGTCTTTACAGTATAAAACTCGACGTTATGAAAGACTTACGCAAAATAATTGGGCTCTTTTTAGCTATATTTATCATTGGCATCATCGTTGCCATTGTTAGCATCAACAGTACGTTGAACACTACTAGCACTCCAAAAAATCAAAAAGCGCAAGATTCAATTACTCATATCAAAAAATCGATATAAATACCTCTATATCAACAACTTACACTTATAGTTATTTCTATTGGAATACCCCATCGATACATTCGCTTCTGCACAACGGCTCTTGTCGTAATTTACTTCAAAACTTTCGAAATACGCCACTCTCCGAAAGTACAAAATTACCAACTAACAAAATTCTATTAACCGATATTACTTGTCGAGCCTGCAAAGGTAGATAAGATTTATCAAAATCCAACTACGCATCGAATTTAATTCGAAAAAATTTCTGCATCACTTTGGTACAAACGACTATTCCCACAAGAACATTAAGAAAATCAAAAATACGCTACTCTCCAAAAGCGAGTCCCAAAAAAAAAACGCTTTTTAAGCAATTTTAACGCCATAAGTTCAATTTTAGGAGAAAATGAAATTCATAAAAAAATATGAGCTGTAATCTTAAATTTTGAAAAAAAAGAGTAAAAAAATATAAGAATCTATAAATCAGCAACTTAAAAAAAAGAAGCGACAAAAAATATATTTTTAGACAAGTCTAAAACTCGAAAGGAGATTCCTACTTCTGGAGAAAGCGCTATTTGCAGGATATGTCAGGAATTTATCAAATATAGCATTCTCCAGAAGCGGCTATAATGAATTTGCAAAGTTACGAAAAATAAAACTCCCCTACTCAAAAATCCAAAATTTCTAAAAATACAAGCACTACACCAATTTTGCAAATTTTAGCAGCATCGCGGAAGAATTTTTATGAAAATAAAATTTTCTAAAATCTTACTTCTGGAGAATAACGAATTTCAACAAAACCTATCAAGATGGGTAAAATAGCGCATTGTACAAAAGCAACGAATTTAACAACTATTAAAATAGTTGCTATTTCGCGAATTTTTAAATGCTAACGACGATCAGCAGTTCTCCAGAATAATACATTCAAAAAAATTAGTTTATTAACAAATTTTACGCAATTCTCAAGAAACTGTGAATAAACGACCAACTTCTCGACTCTTGCACAGCACGAAATTTCAAAATTCTAACTTATCCACAAGAAATAGTCGATTATCCAGGAGTAGGTGCAGCAATTTGCTTAAAAAACACTTTTGGACAAGCGCCTATCAAAAACAAGACGGAGTTATTAACAAAATAAGCGAGTATGCAGGAGTTCTCGCACAAAAAAATCGCAACCGAAAAAAAATTTGTACAATATGACTTCTGCAGAATAGCGTATTTAAACAAAATAGCCTTGAAATCGATTTTAAAGAAGTGTCCAGAAGTAAAAACTGAAATTAACAGTTATCAACAACTAATATCATTATTAAAAAAAATTTTAAAATTTAAAATTCCTTATATATATAATAATAGCGTGTGAATATGTAGTGTAACTTCTGCTCAAATTATTTGCAAATATGACTTATTAAAAACAATAAACATTTTATTAGCTACCCAAATTGCATGATATCAACGAATAAAATAAGTTATTAACAAAACTCTTAAACTGCTATTCACTAATGAGCATGAATTTCTAATTCGTCCAATACTGTAAATAAATTGTAAATAATTTGTTGATAAATGTTCATTAAAAAATCAAAAAAAAAGTTGTGTAATTGATTTTCGTTCTTGTATTGTAAAATTTCCGTACATGGACAAAAATTTTTTTCAAAACATGCTAGTACTTCTTAACATTTTGATAATACTTGCTAATATACTTAGAACCATAGGCTTAGGGTAAATATCAAAAAAACGGGTGTTAATTACTGTTGATAACCGTTAATAACTGTATTTTTGTGTACTACAACACAATAAAAATCAATAAATTATGACAATTGCAATAGGCAATGACCACGCAGGTACATCGTATAAATTTGAGATCGTTAAGTTATTAGAAGAAATGGGACATACCGTTGTTAATTACGGTACTGATAATGAGGATAGTATGGATTATCCAGACGCTATTCATCCTACGGCAAAAATGGTTTCCGAGGGAAAAGCTTCCATGGGAATTATTTTATGTGGTAGTGGAAATGGTGCACAAATGACCGCCAATAAGCATCAAAATGTTAGAGCTGCTTTGTGCTGGAATAACGAATTAGTGGCCCTTACACGTCAACATAACGATGCTAATGTGCTAACAATTCCAGCAAGATTTGTTTCCTTACAACAAGCTCTTGGATTTGTTAAGATCTTTTTATCGACAGCATTTGAAGGAGGTCGCCATGCCAATAGAGTCGAAAAAATACCAGTTACGTGTTAATGAATTTAGAAGTAAAAAGTTTTAAAAATCTAACAACCAGTGAATTGTATGCGATACTACAGTTGCGTTCTGAAGTTTTCGTGGTAGAACAAAATTGTGTGTACCAGGACATGGATGGCAAAGATCAAGAAGCCCTACATATTATAGGTAGAAAAGCAGGAAAAATTATCGCTTATACGCGCTTATTTGACGCTGGGGCCTATTTTGAAAATCCGAGTATAGGAAGGGTTATTGTGGCCAAAAGTGAGCGTAAATACGGTTATGGTCACGAGTTAATGGCGTATTCGATTAAAGCCGCTCAGGAACACTATGACAAACAAGGTATTACGATTGCCGCACAAACCTATCTTATCAAGTTTTACGAACAACACGGTTTTGCTATCAGTGGTGATGAATTTTTAGAAGATGGGATACCACATATCCCAATGACAAGAAATTAAAAATGGCGCTACAAGCGCCATTTTTTAGGATATATTTTTGTGATAATCAATGAGGTTATCAATGGGTTTTCTAATTATTTCCGCGATGACAAGTCCCTTATCATCAGCTACTTCTTTGAGAATGTTACTGAAATAAAAGGCAATAGAACCAATAAAATAAATCGGAACCGACGGGGCTTTTTTATAATTTAAAATGTGGAAGTTGAAAAACTTTTTAAAGCCATTTTTCACCAATTTTTTGATATAGGCGTTTTCTTGATGATCAAACATAAATTTGGCAAAACTAGCTAAGTACCTGTTGGGGTTGTCAGCTTTGTATAAATTGTGTTTAATAACATCCGGAGTCAAATCAAATTCTGCAGCAAAGGCACGTCGAATATCTTCGGGCATTTTTTTGTAAAAATAATCACGTACCAATCGTTTACCGTAATAATTTCCACTGGCTTCGTCCATAATGGTATAGCCCAAAGGAGGAGCGATACTGTAAATGTCCTTTCCATCTGAATAGCAACTATTTGCACCGGTTCCTAATATACATACGATGGCCTCTTTGTTTTTTGCAGAAGCGTACACTGCGGCCAACATATCTTCTTCAACTATAACTTCTTTAGCCTGATTGAAATAAGCACTCAAAATATTGTGAAGTGCCATTTTAGGTTTTTCTGTACCACAGCCAGCACCGTAAAAATAGACTTGGTCTATACTTTCTTTATGCGTTTGTAAGGCCTCTGTATTGGCGATTCGGTGATGTAACTCTTCATCGGATACTACATTGGGATTTAGACCCAGCGTTTGGGCTCTGAATACCTCATTTTTATTTTTATCAATGGCAACCCAATCTACCTTGGTTGAACCTCCATCTGCAATTAAAATCATCGTGTATTTTTTTTCAAATATATAAATATGTTTAAAACTAACCGAGTAATCTATAATTGTAGCTGAATTTGATTAGGGCTTTCTCATTATTTTTTGGCGCTATGTAGGTAATAGGTTTTCACTGGGTAATCGAAGGCATTAATTTTAATGGTATCGAGTGGTATAAGCTGTTGAAATTGGGCAGTGATATTCGTAGTAATCGGACTGCGGTCATCACTCAGTATGAGTACTTCTCCTTTTGGTAAAGGGCGTTCTTTAATCCAATAGTCAAATTGATCAAATCGTTCGGAAATTGAGTATACTGATGGTTCTTTCAGTGCAAAAGCTAGTAGTGAGGCATTTCTGTAGGAAGAACCTATTACAGGAATGGTAGAGTGCTTACGGTGTCGTTGAATTTGTTTGGCAATTTGAGGCCATCCGTAATGGTATACGCTATCACGGTCACTGCCTCCAAAAATGGAGGTTAGTGGAACTACACCAAAATGAAAAAGCATGCCAATAACTATTGCACAGGAATAAAGTATATGAATCCAGGTCATTTTTCGCTGGATGAGCTGTTCAATTCCGAGTGGAGCAATAAAAAACAGCCCGAGTATGTTCCAATAATACAGTACATTTGAAAAGAGTGCTAACACGAAAAAACTTGTGGTTGATGTTAAAAAGATGGCCCAAGCTAGTTGAGTATACACAGTTTTGAAGCTGTTTTTTGTTGGGGCTTTTTGAGGCTGTCGATAAAGAAAAACCAGTCCCATCCAAATTATCGGGGAGAGCATGAATAGGCTTCCGATGAGAAAACCACCGTAATTTCCGTTCATATAACTACCCTCTTTTAGAGGTTGTAAGGTTCTTTGTTGGATATTAAAGGCAAAAGAGCCGAATTTGTTTTGTGCATTCCACAAGAAAATAGGGAAGGTTAGGAGTAGCGGTATAAGGATCGCTATATAGCCGCGAAGTTCTTTGAAAAGAGATCTAAATTTAGGCTTGCTAAGCAAGAGTATGAGGTAGGCAAGTCCTACAAATACCGCGTTGTATTTAGAAAGCATGGCCAGGCCTAGAAAAAAACTACTCGCGTACAAATGTGCGGTATTTCCTTTTTTATCCAACTGGACATCATTCAGAAAAATGCTTAAAAAGTACAGGCTTATACTGCTGTTGACAAGCAAGGCGTAGTCGTTCCAGGCAAATGTGGTAAACAAAAAGAACAGCGGACTCCATAAGAGGGACACTAGAATAAGCGCTGGTTGCTGCAGTTTCATTTTTCGAAAGAGTTTCCAAAAGAGTAAAACCAGAAAAACATTTGCCAAGAGCACCGGCAATCGAAGGATGAATAGAGAAGTTCCGAAGTGTGAAAAAAGCGCTTGTATCCAGGCCTGGAAACCGGGGTGATCGTGGTAAGACCAATCGGGAAATTGCCCCCATAGCCAATAATATGCTTCATCAGGATTTGGGTATACCGCTACCCAATAATACGTTTTTGCTAAAAGTAATACGCAAGCTGTACCGAAGAGTATTTGTCGATTTTTAAGTGCAGATGACACGGGCTATTTTTAATTTCAAATGTAAGTTACTCAGAAATTTACTAGGTTATGAAAAGGTAATTTTTTAGTGTAAAAAACTTCAAATGAACCGCGTTTTCCTAAGGAGTTTTTTTATAACTTAGCAACTCTTATTTTTATAATCATATAGCAGATTTTATGGCAGCAGATAAAGAAAAAGAAGCGAAATTAAAAGCGCTTCAACTTACACTAGATAAACTAGATAAAACCTACGGTAAAGGAACGGTAATGAAGCTCGGAGACAGTCAGGTTGAAGATGTTGATGCTATTTCATCAGGTTCTCTAGGATTGGATTTGGCCTTGGGAGTAGGAGGGTATCCAAGAGGAAGGATTATTGAAATTTACGGACCAGAATCATCAGGTAAAACTACCTTGACTATACACGCAATTGCAGAGGCTCAAAAAGCTGGCGGTATTGCTGCTTTTATTGATGCAGAGCACGCTTTTGATCGTTTTTACGCGGAAAGTTTAGGAGTAGATGTAGACAACTTAATCATTTCGCAACCCGATCACGGAGAACAGGCCTTGGAAATTGCCGATAATTTAATTCGCTCTGGAGCTATTGATATCGTGGTAGTTGACTCGGTAGCGGCGTTGACTCCGAAATCGGAAATCGAAGGAGAAATGGGAGATTCTAAAATGGGATTACACGCTCGTTTGATGTCTCAGGCCTTACGTAAATTAACAGCGACGATCAGTAAAACGAATTGTACGGTATTCTTCATCAACCAGTTACGTGAAAAAATTGGTGTAATGTTCGGAAACCCTGAAACGACTACAGGAGGTAACGCTCTTAAATTCTACGCTTCGGTTCGTTTAGATATCAGAAGGAGAACGCAAATTAAAGACGGTGATCGCGTAGTTGGTAACAGTACCAAAGTGAAAATCGTTAAAAATAAAGTAGCACCACCTTTCCAAACTGCAGAATTTGATATTATGTACGGAGAAGGAGTTTCTAAAGTCGGAGAAATTTTAGATATTGGGGTCGACTACGGAATCATCAAAAAAAGTGGTTCGTGGTTTAGCTACGGTGATACGAAATTAGGACAGGGTAGAGATGCCGTAAAAGGTATTATTAAAGACAACCCTGAATTGATGGAAGAGCTAGAAAACAAGATTAAAGAAGCTATTGAAAATCAAGAATAAAAGCAATATTTAAATTAGAAGTTCCAACTATTACTATGAAAAGCTGTTGAATACCTATTCAACAGCTTTTTTTTTGTATTTTATCTTGTCAATTTAGGACAAAAGTAAACTGCAATCATCCTCATAACTTTGTAACGTGGAAACAATTGAATATTACAAACAGAAGTTGCAACCGGTGGTTTCCTACATCAGAACGGAATACGCTAATAAGATTTCGGTGGCAGAGTTAGAGGCCTTGGCTCCGTATTCATACAGAAATTTACAACGCGTATTTAAAGCCCTATTTGGTGAAACAATAGGTGCTTTTGTTAGTAGATTAAAGGTCGAAAACGGTGCGAAGAAATTACTGTATTCATCTGAAGGAATTAAAGAAATAGCCCTTACTGTTGGTTATGCTGACGTGGCTAGTTTCAGCAAAGCTTTTAAAAAGTACTACGGAATTTCACCTGCCCGCTATCGAAGTAAAAAAGAAGCAATATTTCTAAGTAACCATAAGAAACAAAAAGCCATGCCTTTTTTTGAGGATACGATTGTTGTTGAACCTGCAAAGACGGTATTTTATACGAGTTTTAGAAGTGATTATTACCACGTAGATCTCGATGAGAAATGGAAGGATTTCATCGCAGAAGCGGAAGAATTACAGTTGCCAGTAAACAGCCTAGAAACACTAGGGATCATATGGGATGAACCGCTAATTTCTGAGTATATTAGCTATCAGTACGACGCTTGTATTGACATTACGGATTTGCCAGTGTCCAAAGAGAAGTTTCGGATCAAAGAATTACCAGCACAGCGCTATGCCGTGTTTATGCATTCAGGGTCCTACCAACGCATAGATGATACCTACGATAAAATATTTAGCCGTTGGATGTTGACCAGTGATTGGGAAGTGTCAGAACAGCCCTTTGTGGAAAAGTATTTAAAACACGAGGGAAATACTTCGAGCATTCACGAATACCAAACAGCAATTTACATTCCTTTAAAAGGCTGATGAAAATCGGTCATAAACAATGAATAAGATGAAATTATTAATACTCCTGTGCAGTATCGTATGTGCAACTAAAGCTTGCAGCCCAAAAGAAACCGCTACTACCGCTAGTCAGCAAAGTACACAGGTACTGTATTACAATGCAAAAGTTTATACGGTAAACAGTGCTATGCCCTGGGCAGAAGCACTGTTGATTGAAGGGAATAGTATCGCCTATGTCGGAACGGAAAAAGAGGCCCGAAAACGGGTAAAGCCAGGTGCCAAATTCGTAAATTTAAAAGGGAAGCTAGTATTACCAGGACTTCACGATGTTCACATGCATCCGATGGAGGTAGGATCGGGAGCAACGGATTTTGAATTGTCAGAGACAGAAGTAAACGCAGAAAACTTTTTACAAATCGTGCGGTCAGCAGCTCAAAAGAAACCCCGAAAAAAGTGGATAATTGGTTTTGGACACGCCTTGGGAACGCTTTTGGAAGCTCGCCGAAACCCCATTGAAATTTTAGATGAGGCCGTGCCCAATCGTCCGGTGGTGATCATGGAACACACTTCGCATTCTATGTGGGTAAATTCCGAAGCACTTCGCATGGCAGGGATCCACTTAAACACACCGAACCCGCAAGGAGGAATCATAGTGAAAGAAGGAGGTAAATTTACTGGAATTCTCATTGATAACGCCGGTGATTTAGTATATCAAAAGGCATTAGAAGACCTTCGCAATCCCGCTGATGAATACGATGGAATGGTAACTTATGTACTTCCTGAACTGGCGAAACACGGCATTACTTCGGTTTGTGATGCACGTACTTATTGGAAGCGAGGTCAACACAAGGTTTGGAGAAACTTGGCTGCTGACGGTAAGCTTACAGCTCGATTTAACTTAGGTTTATGGGCGTATCCGACCGCTGAAGATACCGAACAATTGAAGGCGTTGAAAGAGCTCTTTGACGATCGCAGTTATGAGTTTTTAAAAATAAATCAAATAAAATTGTACGTCGACGGTATTACCCACAACACCACCGCAGCCTTGCACACTAATTACCTCGAAGACTATTTTAAATTACCTACCAACAACGGATTGAATTATTTTACGCAAGACCGACTGGAACACTACATAAAAAATTTGGAGTCCGCAGGTTTTGATTTTCACATTCACGCGATTGGGAATCGAGGTATTCACGAAGCTTTAAATGCCGTTGAAAAAGGAGCCACATCGAAAGGAAGGCATCGAATAACACATGTAGAAATGGTAGATAAACGCGATTTACCGCGTTTTAAGCAACTCAATATAACCGCAGATGCTCAGGTAGCCGGTGATTTTACACAACCGCAACACTGGCATGAAAATGCCTACTTGGTTGGTACTACCTTGGCTAAGAACTTAGTTCCTATAAAGAGTTTGCACGAAGCAGGAGCTCGCGTAACGCTCAGCAGCGATTGGAATGTAAGTACGATGAATCCGTTTATAGGCTTGCACAACGCAGTCACGAGAAGTCCTCAAAACATTTCGTTGGAATCAGCGGTTAAAGCCTATACCTTTCATGCGGCCTATGTGATGCGTCAGGAAAATATGTTAGGGAGTTTGGAAAAAGGGAAGTTGGCCGACTTTATAGTCTTAGATCGCAATATTTTTGAGGTGGCTGCCTCAACAATCAAACAGACCAAAGTAATCTTGACGGTTTTTAACGGAAATGAAATTTATAAAAGATAACATCTAATGATACCCTTGACCCCAGAAATAGCCCTGTGTGCAATAGAGGAGCAGGACGGAGAAGCGCTGCGAGCACTCATGCGTCGAATTTATCCACCGGCCTACGCACACTATTGGGAAGATGCCGGTCGTAGTTATTTGGACAGCCAATACAATCAGCAACAATTTTTAAAAGATTGTAAACAGGAAAACGCCGGCTATTATTTTTTGTGTCAAGGATCGGAAAAAGTAGGAATTTTTCGTTGGGTAGGAGGGCTTCCATTGGGGGCTATGGAGGGAGCGTTCCTAAAAATCCATCGTTTGTATTTGGCTCCAGAAATTCAGGGGCAAGGAATTGGAAAATTACTAATGCGCTGGGCAGAACAGCTCGCTCGAGAGCAAAAGTATTCCGTACTGTGGTTAGATGTCATGAACAAACAACCCCAAGCATTTGAATTTTACAAGAGCTTGGGGTATCAGTATTATACTCATTGTGAATTGAATTTTGAAAAGTTGTACAAAGACTACCGAACGATGAGCCAATTGTACAAGAGAATTACTTAAACTCCCGTACTTCCAAAACCTCCTTCACCGCGCGCTGTTTCGTCAAGTGTTGTCACTTCTTCCCAAGTAATACGCTCGTGTTTTGCAATGACCATTTGTGCAATGCGCTCTCCATCGTTAATAACGAAAGGTTCGTTGGATAGGTTGACTAAGATTACCCCCACTTCACCGCGGTAGTCAGCATCAACAGTTCCAGGTGCATTTAAAACGGTGATTCCTTTTTTAGCAGCCAGGCCACTTCTGGGACGTACTTGCGCTTCGTAACCCACAGGTAATGCCATGTAAATTCCTGTTTTTACAATGGTTCGTTCCAAAGGGTTTAGCGTAATCGCTTCGTCTATATTGGCTCTTAAATCCATTCCAGCAGAACCGATGGTTTCATAAGATGGAATTTCGTGTTTAGAGCGGTTTATAATGGGTACGTTCATGGTTAAATGTATTTTGTGCCAAATATAATAACCTTAACTTTTAGATAGAACTTTAGAGATTTATTAATTTCGCAGTTCATAATTTGAATTACTAAATGAAAGATATTCGAAATATAGCCGTTATTGGAGGGGGCAGTTGGGCAACCGCTATTGTAAAAATGTTATCTGAAAATTTAGATACCATCGGTTGGTATATGCGCAGTGTGTATGCCATTGAACACATCAAAAGAAACAAACACAATCCGAGTTATTTGAGTTCGGCAGAATTGCATCCAGAACAATTAGACTTGTCGGATGATATCAATGCCATCGTCGAGAAGTACGATGTATTAATTTTTGCTATTCCCTCTGCATTTTTAAGTGTAGAATTGGAAAAACTCACCATTCCACTACACGATAAAATTGTGTTTTCGGCCATCAAAGGAATTATCCCAGAATCTGGGTTGATCGTAGGAGAACACTTCCACAAACACCACGATGTGGCCTTTGAAAATATAGGAGTTATTACAGGACCTTGTCATGCTGAAGAGGTGGCTATGGAACGCTTGTCATACCTAACTTTGGCATGTCAGGACGAAAAGAAAGCAAAAGAGTTGAGCAAAAGCATAGCCGGAAGGTATATACGTACCAAAATTTCCGATGATATTATCGGAACGGAATACGCAGCAATGCTCAAAAATATTTACGCTATTGCGGCGGGTATTGCTCATGGTTTAGGCTATGGTGATAACTTCCAATCCGTATTGATGAGTAATGCGATTCGCGAAATGAAGCGCTTTATTAAAAAAGTGCATAAAATGAAACGAAACATCAATAACTCAGCGTATTTAGGCGATTTATTGGTTACTGGTTACTCCGTGTTTAGTAGAAACAGAATGTTCGGAAACATGATCGGTAAAGGATATACTGTGAAATCTGCTATGTTTGAAATGAGTATGGTTGCTGAAGGGTATTACGCTACAAAAAGTGCCTATGCTATCAAATCAGAGAACGGAGCAAAAACACCTATCATCGACGCTGTCTACAACGTCTTGTACGATAAGAAAGAAGCGAAAGATGAGTTTAAAAAGTTAACAAATAGATTAGATTAGTTGTTTGCATCTATACAAATAATCCTTCTTTAGCATAAAGAAGTCCTCATCAATCGCTTCTAATCTCGTGTGTGTTGTGTAGGTTTTGTATTAAATACTAACGACAAATTTAGGCTAAAATTCTGATTAACAAATTTTTTCGCTCCCTAATATCAAAAGAATTAAAATTAATGTTTTTTTAACAATTGATATTTTTTTTATACTTTTAGTTTAAAATTTAACAATAAATGAAAACTATCCAAGAAGCTGTAGAGATTACGATTAGGAAAACTCCCTTTATCGAAGAGGCATTGAATGAAAAACTCATCAATGTATCCTCATTAGCGCGGGAAATTTTACCAGAGGTTTCTAAGTTACTAAAAAAAGAGGTAAAAGTAGGAGCAGTGATGATGGCAATTAACAGGTTGTCACCAGTAAATGAGCTCAGAATTCGGAAGAATATCAAGAAATTAGCCTTGGATTTAGGAGATGTAATTGTACGTTCAGATCTCTGTGATTTTACGTTTAAAAATACCTCTTCTTTACTAAAGGAAATTGCGAAGATCTTGAGTAAATCAGCGGATAGTAACGATTACTTTTTAACGGTATCACAGGGAATTTTCGAAACGAATATTGTAACGAGTAAAAACTTACAGCCTTTTGTAGAGGAAATTTTTAAAAGTGAGATACTGATCAATAACGTCAATGACTTGGCGTCGATTACCATCAAATTACCCAAGGAAAACCTAGAACAATCAGGGGTGTATTATTTTATACTCAAGCAGTTTGCCTGGGCAAATATCGCTGTTCAAGAAGTCATTTCCACAACACATGAAATGACAATAGTTGTAAAAGAGCAGGATGTCAATGAAACTTTTGCCATTTTAATGGATTTAAAATTGAATTAGAAACCTATGGAAAAGAACGATGCGTACGCGTCTTTGCGAATCAAAGAGTTTAATATATTTCTATTAATTCGCTTTTTATTGGTCTTTGCATGGTCCATGCAGTTTGTCATTATTGAATGGGAAATTTACGCGTTGACCAACAGTAAATTGAGCTTAGGTATTATTGGAGCGTGTGAATTTTTACCCGCTTTTTTAATGGCTCCTTTTGCGGGTCATATTGTAGACCAACGAGAAAAAAGAAATTTGTTTGCGCTCATTATCGCATTGTTTTCCATGATAAGTTTTGGATTGTTTTTCTTTACCAGTCCCGAGTTTATGGGAAGCTGGAACAAGGATGCTTTTGTATACGCCATGTATTCCTGTCCTGATTTTTTTGGTACGATTACCAGTGATGTTTTAGGAAATACGGCGAGCTTAACTCCGAAATTCATCGGAGCTTGGACTCAGGACACCGTATTGTATTGTGTGTATGCTTTTGTTTTTTTCGGTGGATTATTGCGCTCCTTTTTCGGTCCAACCATCTTTTCTTTAATTGCATTAATCGTACCTAAAAAGTTGTATCCCAATGCCGCTACCTGGAGCAGTACTACCTGGCAAGTAGCCACAGTATTAGGGCCTGCATTTGCCGGATTAACCATCGCGTTGTTCGGAGTTGCACCTTCATTAAACATCGTATTTGGATTGGTAGCGTTGTCTTTTTTGTTCGTGTTTTTTATCAAAAAGAAACCGATAATGAATCACAAAAAAGGAGAACCTTTTTGGGACAGTCTCAAGGAAGGGGTGACGTTTGTTTTTAAGACCAAGGTGATTCTCGGTGCCATTACTTTAGATATGATTTCGGTGTTGTTTGGTGGAGCCATAGCACTCTTACCCGTATTTGCTAGAGATATTTTACACGTCGGGCCTTCGGGCTTTGGGATATTGAGAGCTGCGCCCGCCGTAGGAGCTTTTATTACGATGTTTGTATCCGCACATATTCCGTTGAGTAAAGATGCCGGGAAAAAGCTGTTAATGGCGATTTTCGGTTTTGGACTGAGTATTATTCTATTTGGAGTTTCCACGTCCTTTTACCTGTCTATTGTTGCGCTGTTCTTGAGCGGTGTTACCGATGGCGTATCGATGGTAATTCGTCAAACGATATTGCAGTTGAAGACTCCCGACCACATGAGGGGGAGAGTGGCTTCTGTAAATTCGATGTTTGTAGGATCGTCAAATGAACTCGGTGCTTTTGAGAGTGGATTGACAGCAAAGTTAATGGGAACAGTGACAGCGGTCGTGTTTGGTGGGTGTATGACCTTATTGACCGTAGGACTTACGGCCTTAAAAAATCCGACGCTGAGAAATCTCGATTTAACCAAAGATATCGAAGAGCACGAACGAGAAGAAAGTACAGAAACTTCCTAGGATACCTTCGTAAATAAATCCCATAAAACAACGCCACAGCTCACAGAAATATTTAACGAGTGTTTGGTACCGTGCTGCGGAATTTCTATGCAATTGTCAGAAAGTGATACGACTTCTTGCTGAACGCCTTTTACTTCGTTTCCAAAAACTACTGCGTAGTGTTGGTTGGGTTCTGGTTGAAACGCATTAAGCATAGTACTGTTTTCTGCTTGTTCTATGCTGAGCACGCGAATGCCTTTTGCCTGCAATTCTTTGACTAGGCTTACCGTATCTTCAGCGTATTCCCAGTTAACAGACTCGGTAGCGCCGAGGGCCGTTTTGTGAATTTCTTTGTTGGGAGGCGTCGCTGTAATCCCGCAGAGATAGATTTTATCGATGAGAAAAGCATCAGAAGTTCTAAACACCGACCCCACGTTATTTAAACTTCTAATATTGTCTAAAATCACCGTGATCGGTGTTTTACTAGATTGCTTAAATTCTTCGACGCTGATACGTCCTAGTTCGTTGTTTTTCAATTTTCTCATATACCAAATCATTTAGCGTTAAAAAGCTGCATTTTAATGAAAACTAGCTTTCTTGAACAGCCTTACTATGTCACTTTTTTCTATCTTCGCAAAACTAATCGAAAAAATCCATAAACTTGGCAAAAACAAAGGCAAAAAAGGTAACCCCATTAATGCAACAATACAATGGAATTAAAGCAAAATATCCAGATGCTATGTTGCTGTTTAGGGTGGGAGATTTTTACGAAACCTTTGGAGAAGACGCAATCAAAGCTTCCGAGGTATTAGGTATTATCTTAACAAAAAGAGGTGCAGGTTCCGAGAGTGAAACTGCTTTGGCAGGATTTCCACATCACTCGCTGAATACTTATTTGCCAAAATTAGTGAAGTCGGGCTTGCGCGTGGCCATTTGCGATCAGTTAGAAGATCCGAAAATGACCAAAAAAATCGTCAAGCGTGGAGTCACCGAATTGGTAACTCCTGGAGTCGCCTTAAATGACGATATTTTACAGTCGAAGTCCAACAATTTCTTGGCGGCTGTACACTTTGGAAAAAAGCTATTAGGAGTGTCATTTTTGGATGTATCTACCGGAGAATTCTTGGTGGCGCAAGGAAATGAGGAGTACGTAGATAAGTTACTGCAAAATTTTGAACCCAGTGAAGTACTGGTACAAAAGCAATTTAAGCAGCGATTTTTAGAACTCTTTACCAATCGCTACCACAGTTTTTATTTGGAAGATTGGGTGTTTCAAAAAGATTATGGTTACGAAACGATTAGCAACCATTTTAAGGTAGCGAACTTAAAAGGATTTGGTGTTGAGGAACTCGAAGAGGGCATCGTGGCAGGAGGTGCTGCCATGTACTACCTTTCAGAAACGCAGCACAATAAAATTGAACACATCCAGTCAATAAGCAGAATTGCTGAAGACCGCTATGTTTGGATGGATCGATTTACCATCAAGAATTTAGAATTGTACGGAGGAAATTCATTGAATTCCGTATCCTTATTGAACATCATTGACAAGACCATTTCACCGATGGGAGGACGTTTATTAAAGCGTTGGTTGGCCTTGCCATTAAAAGAATTGGACGCGATTAAGAAGCGTCATGAAATGGTGGCCTACTTTGTAGAAAGTGAGGAGTTCTACGATACCGTACAGTACCAATTGAAACAGATTTCAGATATTGAACGCTTGATTTCGAAAGCAGCCACAGGTAAAATTTCTCCTCGAGAAACCGTGCTGTTAAAAAATTCATTGAAAGCGATATTGCCTATTAAGGAAGCTGCAGAACACAGTAAAAATGCTTCCGTTAAACTGATAGGGAAACAGTTGAATGACTGTACTGCTCTGATTGCAAAAATTACGGAGAGCTTGTTGGAAGACGCTCCGGTAAATATTAATAAAGGGAATGCAATTGCCGCGGGAGTTTCAGTGGAATTAGACGAATTGCGCAGCATCGCAAATTCCGGTAAGGAATACCTAGATGCCATGTTGGAGCGCGAAAGTGAACGAACGGGAATTCCGAGTTTAAAAATAGCGTATAACAACGTCTTTGGTTACTATATCGAAGTGAGAAATACGCATAAAGACAAAGTACCTGAAAAGTGGATTCGCAAACAAACCTTAGTCAATGCAGAGCGTTATATTACCGAAGAACTCAAAGAGTACGAAGCGAAGATTTTAGGTGCGGAAGAAAAAATTCAAAGCCTTGAAACAAACCTTTTTGCCGAGTTGATTTCGTATTTAATCAGTTTTGTGCAACCCGTACAAGAAAATGCACAGTTGCTGGCACAAATAGATTGCTTGTTGTCTTTTGCTGCGTTGGCAATTGAAAGAGAATACATCCGTCCAGAAGTTGATAAGAGTACAGATATCGAAATAATCAAAGGACGCCATCCTGTAATAGAACAGCAATTACCTATAGGGGATGAATACATCGCCAACGATGTTGTGCTCAATAGAAAGGAGCAACAAATCATCATGATTACCGGACCGAACATGTCTGGTAAGTCGGCTATTTTACGCCAAACAGCCCTGATCGTATTGCTAGCTCAGATGGGGAGTTATGTCCCTGCTGAAAAGGCCCGAATTGGGTTGGTCGATAAAATATTTACGCGCGTTGGTGCTAGTGATAATATTTCTATGGGAGAATCGACCTTCATGGTAGAAATGAATGAAACCGCTTCGATTTTAAATAATATTTCTGAACGCAGTTTAGTGCTGCTCGATGAAATAGGAAGAGGAACGTCTACCTATGATGGAATTTCTATCGCTTGGGCCATTACAGAATACCTACACGAGCACCCTTCCAAGGCAAAAACCTTATTTGCTACCCATTACCACGAATTGAATGAAATGACGACCACCTTTGAGCGTATTAAAAATTTCAACGTATCGGTAAAAGAACTAGAAGACAGTATTATTTTCTTGAGAAAGTTAGTAGCAGGAGGTAGTAATCACAGTTTTGGTATTCACGTTGCAAAGTTGGCGGGGATGCCTCCAGTTGTTATTAAAAGAGCGAATAAGATTCTAAAACAGTTAGAAGAAAATCACGCACATAAAGAAGTTAAGGATACTCTTCAAGCGGTATCTAATGAGGAAATGCAATTGAGTTTTTTCCAATTAGACGATCCGCTATTAGAAGATTTACGCGAGGAGATATTGACTACGGATATCGATACCTTAACTCCGATAGAAGCCTTGATGAAGTTAAATGAAATCAAACGCATGCTCAGCAAAAAATAGCAGCGCTGCTACCGATGACTTCGGGTTAATTGATAAAACATAACGATGGGGGAACACGATATAAGTTTTAAGCGCATCAATAAACTTGCTATACCGGCACTGATTGCTGGAGTGGCAGAACCTTTGTTATCGACAACGGATTTAGCCATTGTAGGTAATATTCCGGTACAAGCCACGGAAAGTATTGCAGCCATAGGTATTGTAGGCGCGTTTTTATCGATGCTTATTTGGGTTTTTGGACAAAGCAGAAGTGCCATATCATCGATCGTATCTCAGTATTTAGGAGCCAATCGCCTGGATGAAATCAAAGACCTTCCTGCTCAGGCCGTCGTGCTGGTTGTGGGCGTGAGTTTGCTTATTTTGGGGCTGAGTTTGCCATTGGCACGGCAAATTTTTCAGTTTTACAATGCAACAGGAGACATTTTAGATTTGGCGGAGTCGTATTACAAAATTCGCGTTTTTGGATTTCCTTTTACCTTGTTTGTCATTGCCGTATTTGGAGTATTTAGAGGCTTGCAAAACACCGTTTATCCTATGGTTATTGCCTTGGTGGGAACAGTGGTAAACATCGTTTTGGATTGGATATTGGTTTATGGAATTGAAGGAGTACTTCAACCCATGAATATCGAAGGAGCAGCTTATGCCAGTGTGATAGCACAGGCCGTAATGGCGCTAATGTCAGCGGTTTTACTCGTAAAAAAAACGAGTATTCGACTGCGATTTCACTTACCGTTTAACAAAGAAATTCCTCGCTTTGTGACCATGATAGGGAATCTTTTTATCAGAACCATTGCCCTCAATGTCGCATTGTATTTTGCTACGTCTTATGCCACAGCTTACGGGAAAGCTCATATTGCAGCCTATACCATTGGTTTAAACCTGTGGTTGATGGGAGCTTTTATGATTGATGGTTACTCCAGTGCTGGAAATATTTTAGCTGGAAAGCTAAAAGGGGCCAAAGCCTTTGATACCTTGTTAATGCTAGGAAGACAATTAATGAAATACGGCTTTGTATTCGGATTGGTGCTGACGGCAATTGGGGGGCTTTTATACGGATACATCGGACGTATTTTTACCCAAGAGACCTCAGTACTCCAACAATTTGACAGTACGTTTTGGTTGATATTACTCATGCAGCCGATTTGTGCCATCGCTTTTATCTACGACGGAATGTTCAAGGGATTAGGAGAAACCCAATACCTCAGAAATTTACTATTGCTAGCGACCGGATTGGTATTTATTCCTGTACTGTTAGTCTTTGATTATTTAGGATATCAATTGTACGCTATTTGGATGGCCTTTTTTGCGTGGATTATAGCGAGAAGCTTCCCGTTGATTGTCCTTTTCAGACGTAAATTTTCAAAACTAGCCGAAGCGTCATAAGGGTAAAAGAGTCGTTGAAAATTCCTTATTTTTGAGGAATCATAGAAACAAACACACATGACAACGACAAGACCTAATGGTAGTTTATACACAAAAATTGAAGGAAAAATAGCAACAGTTGAGTTCGGACATCCTGCGAGTAATTCTTTTCCCAGTGAATTGTTAAACCGTTTAGCGGCTGAGTTTGATACTTTATCGGTCAACGATGAGGTGGCTGTTATTGTTCTGAAATCAGAAGGAGATCGAGCCTTTTGTGCAGGAGCTTCTTTTGACGAGTTAATGGCAGTAGAAAATTTGGAGCAAGGAAAGATCTTTTTCTCTGGCTTCGCAAAGGTGATCAATGCCATGCGCAGCTGTTCAAAATTAATTGTGGGTCGCGTTCAAGGTAAAACTGTTGGCGGTGGTGTAGGTTTGGCAGCTGCCTGTGATTACGTATTGGCTACAGAGCACGCTGCAATCAAATTATCTGAGTTTACCATCGGAATAGGTCCTTTTGTTATTGCGCCTGCAGTAAAGCGCAAAGTTGGAGTTAGCGGATTGGCAGAACTTACCTTGGATGCTAGCAGTTGGAAAAATGCCTATTGGGCTAAGGACAAAGGACTGTACGCTCGCGTTTTTGAAACGAGCTCCGAGCTAGACAAAGAATTGGAATTCTTTACCGAAAAACTGGCCTCGTACAACCCAGAAGCGTTAACAGAAATGAAAAAGGCACTTTGGATGGGGACAGAACATTGGGAACAACTCCTACTAGAACGTGCTGAAACATCGGGAAAACTAGTACTTTCTGACTTTACCAAAAGTGCCTTAGCAAAATTCAAGAGCTAAAGAGCTTTCTTTTTTTTAAAATATTCGGGCTTCCATACCAGGTTTCCAAAGATGATTTTTAATCTGTGTTTCCAATTTTTACATTGGAGTACCTCCTTGTAAATATTGTAGTATTCTATAAAATTGATCGTCATTGGATTGTTGGTATGGATGTTCTTTGTTAAACCGTAGCGAACGCTTTCTTCTTCTCGTTGGAAAGTACCAAAGAGTTTGTCCCACAGGATCAGAATCCCTCCGTAATTTTTGTCGAGGTATTTTCTATTGGAACCGTGGTGGACTCTGTGGGTAGAAGGGGTATTGAATACTTCGTCGAGCCAACCGAGTTTGCCTATGCGCTCTGTATGTATCCACGTTTGATATTGGGCAACCAAAACAAGCGCTACAAGCGTTTGAAACGGACTGAACCCTATCAGTACCATCGGAATCAGAAAAAGCCACTCAAATAGCCCCTCAACGATGCTGAGACGCATGGCTATGGTTAAGTTATAGTCTTCAGATGAGTGATGAACGCTGTGACTGGCCCATAAAATTCGGTGCTCGTGTTCTAAGCGATGCATCCAGTAATAGGTAAAATCAGCGGCAATCACTGCCAACACCCATGACCCAATGGTCATTTCTATCGTAAAGAACTGAAGGTATTGCACCGCAGTTAATCCGAGTAAACCCAGGGTACCCACGATGGTTTTTTCCAGTAATTGGTTCATAAAAAAGATGGCAATATTAGCTCCGGTGTCCTTCCATCTGCGCGTTTTTCCCTGGAGCAGATCTCCGATAATTTCGATGCATATCAATCCCATATTGATGATAAAGAAGTATCCGATATAACTGATGATTGGAGCTTCTTCTAACAGATAGCTGAGTTGTGTTAGGTCCATATTACTTGGCTGTTGGAATAAAATAGGAGAACCATAAAAACCAGAGTACATTGAGCAATACCCAAAAGGAAGCTCCACAGGTAAAAAAGCAAAGTATTTCCGGAAGTTTGTAAATACCAATAATTCCTAAGAATCCGAGGTACCAATGCCTATCGAAGGTGTAGTTTTTCATGAGGTTGTATTTTTTTTCAAAACTACGGTCGAGGTCGTTGTTTTTGTTTGTCCGATTAGGACATTTACTCCACGGGGATGTAAATCTCCGTTAATAGTTCTTCTTGAGGAGTATCTTCTTCGTCGTTCAAATAAAATTCTAAGATGGGTGCATCGGCAAATTCTAAAGCAACCTCGGTAAGCCAACAGGCATAGATGCGTTCGTAGGTTTCGTAACAGCTTTCATGGCTTCCTTTGTGAACGAACTTGGCGTATTTCTGGGGGCGGTGAACCTTGAGGGCAAAATGTCCTTTGGTAGTTACTGCTTGTGCGGGGTCAATGATCAAACCAGCGTGATAGCGACAATGTATGGCGTCTGAAATTTCGTCATCGTCTAGTATTTCTGCGACGGGAATGGAATTCTCATCTAGCAATTGTTGTCGATGGGCAAAGGTCAATAACTGATTCCAGGTTTTTTCGATAGCGGCGATGTTTTCGTACGAACCCTGATAGGGAAGGTAGAGTATTGTAAATTCCGGTAGGGTTTCGACTTCGAAATTGAGTTGTGGCTCGGTGGGGGCTACGGGTATGTGCAAGAGTTCTTTGGTAATATTGAGTTGTAGGGCAGCACTTCTGCGGAAATTCGATGGAGAGCTTCGAAAGTGTTTTTTAAAAGCTTTACTGAAGGCTGCTACATCACTGTATCCAATTTCTAGGGCTATATCTGAAATTTCGTGCTCCGAGTACTTCAGGTATTCCGCTGCTTTTTCCAAGCGCTTTCTCTTGATAAATTGTCCGATGGTTTCGTGTTGCAGTGCTAAAAAAATACGATTGATATTGCGATAAGAGTAATGCGCAATATCTTCAATATCATCCGTACTTACCGGCGATTTAAATCGCGTTTCCAAAAACTGTACGAGCTTTTGATAGCGAGCTAGTTGTGTCTCGTTTTTCATGGAAGTGTTTTTACAAAGGTACGGACTAATACCGGTACTCATTTGTCCAAAAGCGACAGTATATACGCTTGTAAACTGTCCGAAATTGACAAACGCTAAGCGCGCTTCGCTGGGTACTTTTGGCAAAAAAGAAAAAATGACTGGAATTTTAAAAGGGAGCTTAGCACTGATTTGGGTAGTGTTAAGTGGTATTGTTAAAATCGATACCAAACAAATGAAGGGCACTTGGATTTTAAAAGGATACGAGGTTCAAGGAAAAGTGTATCCACCAGAAACAGCAGCGCAAAAAGATTTTATCACCTTTTTTACGCAGGGTACTTTTTGTAGTGTTTCGGAAGGAGAAAAAGAGGTTGGGCATTGGAAGTTTAACGAACAAACATCGGTGCTTCGAATGCTCGTTAACGGTAAGGTGCATTTAGAGGGATCGATTGTTCATTTGACAGCGACTACGCTCGTGGTCCATTGGGAAGTTGCCGGCTTAGAAGAGGTAAATGTTCATTACAAAAGGGCGGTCCAATGAGAATACTGTGGTGGTTAGTACTGTTTCAAGTGGGGAGAGTAATGGCTCAGGAGCAGGGGACCCAAGAAACCAAAGCTCTTGAATTATTGACTTTTCGAAAAATGGTCAGTGTAGCTTATGAAGGATATCAAATACGCTATGAGCACTTTAAGAATGTGAAGGAAACTTGGGTGGTTCCTACTGTATTTGCCTTTAGTAGGTATCGAATGCGACCCGAAACCTTAAAAAAAAGAGGGTTTTCTGATCAAGATCGCTGGGTTTTTGATATTGGGTTTTCTGGGTATTGGGTGGCACATCCAACACTATTTATTGGGATGGGCGCTAAGGTTCCCCTCGGATATGAACGAGTCCGGGAATATTCAGGCGTGCGGCGTTCCAAATTTTTGATTGGTTTGGGACTCCAACAGGGAGTACGCTGGGTGGCCTCTGAAGATTGGGGACTTGTATTGGGGGTACACAGTTCACAATACCTGATGAATTCGGAGGTTACCCGAGGGGGAATTCGTTGGGAGTTTGAAGTCGGGATTCAATTCTAAAGGGCTTTTAAGGGGGGAAGTAAAATCTAATTTGTATTTTCGGCGGATAAATTATTCAGAAAATATGGGAGATTTTTTATTCCTCGGTTTGGCGGTTCTTCTCGTGGTTGTGTATTTTTACAACAAATTTAGAAATAGACGCCGATGAGTACAATTAGAATTACTAAGCAATTTAGTTTTGAAACGGGACATGCGCTTTATGGCTATGACGGAAAGTGTAAAAATGTACACGGGCATAGTTATAAGCTTTCTGTAACTGTTGTCGGTACGCCTATTAGCGATACCTCAAATGTAAAGTACGGAATGGTGATTGATTTTGGCGATTTAAAAAAGATCGTTAAAGAAGAAATCGTCGATGTATTTGACCATGCTACAGTGTTTAATAAAAACACACCGCATATTGAATTAGCTAAGGAATTACAAGTTCGAGGTCACCATGTGATCTTGGTCGATTATCAGCCTACAAGTGAGATGATGATCATTGATTTCGCAGCTAAAATCCGTCAGCATTTACCTGAGACGATCCAACTACACTCGTTAAAACTGCAAGAGACAGATACGAGTTATGCGGAATGGTACGCAAGTGACAATTCTTAAAACCCAATAAAAAAGAGCAGTGATTGATTTCATTGCTCTTTTTGATGTTACTTATTATTGAAAGCATTCATGGTATTGGCCATTCCTGCATTGATAAACGAATTGACAGCATTGACGCTTTGCGGAATGCGCTCGATTAAGGCACTTTCTTCCTCGGCACTCCATTGGCCTAAAACAAAGTCTACCTGCCTTCCTTTTGGATAGGCTGCTCCAACACCAAATCGGAAGCGAGGATAGCTTCCAGAATTGCACTTTTCTTGAATGTCTTTAAGGCCGTTGTGTCCGCCGGGGCTTCCTTTCGACTTAAAGCGAATGGTTCCGAAGTCGATGTGAATATCATCGGTGATAATCAACACGTTTTCTAAGGCGATATTTTCTTTCTTCATCCAATACAAAACGGCTTTACCGCTGAGGTTCATATAGGTACTTGGTTTGAGTACAAAAACCGTTTTTCCCTTAACGCGCAGTTGCGCGAGTTCTCCCAGTTTCTCAGACTCAAAAGAGGCGCTGTGTTCTTTGACAAAGGCATCAACGATTTTAAAACCGATATTGTGACGTGTATTGTCGTATTTTTCACCGATATTACCCAAACCGACGATGAGAAATTTTTTCATGGAATGTGGAGTTTTAGTACTGGTATTCCTACCAAAAAATTGCTGAATAAATTTGAAAAATGACATAATATCATAAAAAAAGCGTTACCAAAGTAACGCTTTTAAAATACTCTTAATGAGTTAGTTTATTAACTTTCTGCTTCAGCAGCAGCTTTAGCCGCGTTACGAGACATACGTACTTGAGCTACCACAGTGTTATCTGGGTGTAAGAACGTGTAGTTTTCACTTTTTAATTCAGTAACGTATAACTTGTTACCGATTTCTAATTCAGTGATATCAGCTTCGATAAAATCAGGTAAGTTTGCTGGTAAAGCTTTCACTTTTAATTTACGTAAGTTGTGACGTAAAGCACCACCAATCATAACCCCTTTAGAACTTCCTACTAAACGTACAGGAATTTCCATAGTTACCGCTTTGTCTTCGAATAACTGGTAGAAATCGATGTGTAAGATTTCATCAGAAACTGGGTGAAATTGAATGTCTTGTAAAACAGCGTTGTAAGTTGTTCCTTCAAGTTCAATCGTTGCTGTATATACGTTTGGAGTGTATACTAACGGTTTAAACGCTTTAGCTTCCGCTGAAAAGTGTATAGGTTGATCTCCTCCGTATAATACGCAAGGAACCTTTCCAGCATTACGTAAGGCCTTAGTTGCTACTTTACCTACGCTTTCTCTTTTAGATCCATTGATTGTAATAGACTTCATTACTTGTGTTTTGTTTAAAATTTACATTAAAAATTCATCGCTGATGGATGTGTTGTCTTGGACTTTATGCATCACATCTGCGAATAAAGTGGCGCAAGATACAACTTTTATTTTAGATACGTTCTTTTTTAAAGGAATTGTATCTGAAACAATTAGCTCTGTCAATTGCGAGTTTTGGATGCGTTCGTAAGCTTCCCCTGATAAAATAGGATGCGTACATATAGCACGTACACTCAAGGCTCCGCGCTCCATCATAAGATCGGCAGCTTTTGTTAAGGTTCCACCGGTATCAATCATATCGTCAACTAAAATGACATTTTTGTCTTTTACGTCACCGATGAGTTCCATATGAGAAATGACATTGGCTTTTTTACGCTGTTTGTAACAGATAACGACATCACTGCTTAAAAACTTTGAATAGGCATACGCTCTTTTTGAACCTCCCATATCTGGAGATGCCATGGTCAAGTTGGTCAATTTTAAACTTTCGATATACGGTAAGAAAATAGAAGAAGCGTAGAGGTGGTCTACTGGCTTTTCAAAGAACCCTTGAATTTGATCTGCGTGTAAATCCATGGTCATGATTCTCGTAGCACCTGCCTCCTCTAAGAGTTTTGCTACTAATTTAGCTCCAATGGCAACTCTTGGTTTGTCTTTTCGATCCTGACGTGCCCAACCAAAATAAGGCATCACAGCAGTAATGTGTCTTGCTGAAGCTCTTTTGGCAGCGTCCAACATTAATAACATTTCCATGAGGTTGTCTGCATTCGGAAAAGTAGATCCGATGATAAAAACGCGTCTTCCGCGAACAGATTCTTCAAATGCAGGTTGGAATTCTCCATCACTAAAGCGTGAAATCTTTACTTTACCGAGTTTTGTACCGAATGTTTTAGCGATTTCTTCTGCTAATTCTGTACTTTGAGAACAAGCAAAAATCTTTGGGCTTAATTTATTTGTAAGCATTTACCAAGGTGTATTTAGTTCGTGTTGTTGTTGTTGGCAAAAATAGAAACTATTTTTTAGAGAATTAAAAGATTTTTGTGTTTTAAACATAAAAATTTTATTAGATTTGCACACCCAATAACAAGCCAAAGTGGTGGAATTGGTAGACACGTTGGATTCAAAATCCAATGTTCGCAAGGACGTGTGGGTTCGAGTCCCACCTTTGGTACAGAAAGAGAGATAGTTTTTATAATTATCTCTCTTATTTTTTTATCCTTATTTGACGCATAGCCATGTGCGCTTTTACTTCTGATAGTTTTTAAGTTACCGCAGTTTATTTCGTTACTTCATTCCAATAGGTTAATCAAATATGATTCTTACATATTCGTTATCCTCTAAAATTAAGTCACGCCAACGGTTTAAGTTTTGAAAGGCGTAAGAATTGAGCAAGAAATCTAAGAGTCTGAAATTAGAATTCCTTTATCTAAAATTTGCTTTTTTTGTTCTCCTTAGGTGTCCAGTGAATAACATTCATACTTTCTTTTTTAAAGTACATGAATTTTGCAATGAGCTCCTTGTTTTCAGTTGTCCGTTCCTTTTTCAACTTGTCGATCTTCTCAAATACCATATCGCAATTGCTTTCAGCAAATTTGGTAAACTAGTTAACCTGTTCTATGGAATCAAGTATATTGGTATTATCCTTCGGTATCCCTTTTTTTTTATTGTCCTTATGATATAAAGTTTAGGTATTCGTAGTACTGAGCCTGCTTCATTTAAAACGGGTTTTTGTGGTAGTATTTTTTGTCAGTAATGAACGCGATAAGTAGCTTCTTTTTTGAATCATTTTAGTTGAATTTGCCTTGTTTTTTTCAATACTTTTTTGAACTGTTTTTTTTAGACTTGAATGATGATGTGACTTTTTGGACTAAAAAAAGAAGGATTTTTACGTCTTATAAAAAGTGTTAGTAGTACGTTTTTTTGCAATTTTCGAGGGAGTGATGATTGGCAATTTTCTCGAGAACTTTATTTACATAAAACAACGTGTTTTTATGGTTAATTGCTTGTTTTTGAGTTGTTTGTTGTTTGTGGTGAAATAATGAATTTATAAATTTAAACCTATTATTTATAAATGTAAATCACCCTTGTTTTTCTAGACTCTAAGTATTTGGTAGGTTTGAATCGATCAAAAAAACGAAATAACATGTCAAGTAAATTAAGTGTATCATTTTTACTATTTATACTACCCTTATTTACCTTCAGTCAAAAACTACTACAAGGAACTGTTAAGGATGTTCAAAAGGAACCTATCGCTTTTGCGAATGTATTGGTACTAGACCATCAAGGTACTTTAATTACGGGAACGGTTACTGATGAAAAAGGAACCTTTGAGTTACGTGTAAAAGACAAAACTACCTTTAAGGTTAAAATTAGCTTTATCGGTTTTGTTGATTGGGAGAAAGACATTCGAGAGGGAGCTGAGTTCCAATTAGGGACTATCCTATTAAAAGAAGCGAGTAATGAATTAGAAACGGTGGTGGTAACGGCAAAAAAGCCAACCATAAAAAGAAAGGTAGACCGACTGGTATTTTCAATCGAAAACAGCATTGTTGCTTCCGGAGGTGATGCCATGGATGTATTGCAAAAAACACCAGGAGTTCGCGTGGATGGCAGTAGTATTGGTTTGATAGGAAAAAGTGCCGTGAGAGTATTGATTAACGGTCGTATTTCTCCATTATCGGGTGAAGATTTGGCAAGCTATTTACGAACCTTAAGTTCCGATGAGATTACTAAGATTGAAGTGATTACTAATCCACCAGCAAAATACGAAGCAGAAGGAAACAGTGGGCTTATCAATATTGTACTAAAAAAAGTAAAACGCGACTACTTGGGAGGAAATGTGCACAGTACCTACAGACAGGCAACCTATGCCAGTGGTTTTCTAGGAAGTGGTATTACCTATCAAAAAGATAAGTTGGCACTCTTTGCGAATGTAAATTCGGGATTAGGAGCTATTGAAGTGAATGAAACCAACAAAATTTATTACGCAAAGCAAACCTGGGATACGGATACAGACATAAAATACCATACCAAATTTCTTTCGGGAAGGGCGGGAATAGATTATGACCTGGGTAAGAATACCACGATAGGAATTCAATATTTAGGAGCTACTAGCAGGCCCAACAACGATGAAGTCACGAACACAACGCTCTTTAATACGAGTCGTGCCGTTGATTCATTGTTAGCAACCACGGCGGCATCCGCTGTAAAAACCTATTACCACTCAATGAATGCACATTTTAAAGCTGATTTAGATACGCTGGGGAGGAATGTTAGTATAGATGTAGATTATTTCACGTATCACAACAAGCAGGAGCGCAATAATACAACAGATACTTATAAAAATGGAAGCTTGGTATCAGCTGCTAGAAACCGTTTTAAAAATGCCTCTTTTCAAAATCCAGTGTCTTTTACGGCCCGCTTGGATGTCGCATGGCCTTCTAGTTTTGCGAATTACGATTTCGGTACTAAGATTTCTCACATCAAAAGTAACAGTGATGTAAAAGCTTTTAATTTCAAGAATAATGCTTTTGTAATCGATAACAATCAGTCTAATATTTTCGAATACCGTGAAAATACGCAAGCAGTGTATGCCAGTGCGAGTAAGTCGATAAATAAATGGGATTTTAAAGTGGGGCTTCGTTGGGAGTTTACCCAAACGGAAGGAAATTCGTTAACCTTGAACCGCATCAACAAAAATCACTACAACAAGGTATTCCCAACGGCTTATATCACACACAATCCAAATGACAACCACTCGTTATCATTGAGCTATGGAAAACGTATTAACAGGCCGAGTTACGGTGATTTAAATCCATTCCGATGGTATTCTAATCCGTTTTCTTATACCGAAGGAAATCCATTTTTACAGCCTTCATTTACCGATAATTTTGAAGTATCACATACCTATAAAAACAATTTAAACACCTCCTTATACGCCTCGATTACTGAAAATGGGCAAGATCAGATTACTTTGACGACTCCCAATTCAACTATTCAGGCAACGGTAAGAAGAAACTTTTTAGAACAGTACGCCTTCGGAGTATCACAGTCGTATACGTTAAAACCTGTCAACTGGATGGAAAGTTATATACAGTACGATCTCAATTACTCAAAAATTAGTTCGCAATTACCCAATACCATTAATGCACAAACCGGATTTAATTTTTACACAGGAATAGACAATTCCTTTCAGTTTAATACCGACAAAACGTTTTTGGGAGAATTTAACCTGTGGTATTCATCACCAGGAGTGAGTGGAGTAGATTATATCACGGAGAGTTACGCTGTCGATTTAGGGTTAAAAGGATTGTTCCTCAACAAAGATTTACAGGTGAAATTGGTAGTGTCTGATGTGTTTAAAACCAATAGAAACACCATTCGAAGTGTCATTAACGGCATTCGACAAGAGTACAGTAATTACTATGATAACAGACGACTAGTACTCTCCGCAACCTACAGGTTTGGAAATAAAAAATTGAGAAGTAAGAGAAAGCAATTCAGTAACGAAGAAGAAAGAAGAAGAGCTAATTAAATTGGATGTATACGTGTCAACTTACAGTAAATGGCCATTAGTAAGGAGACACCTATAGATACGCCTTCGGGCACCAAAGTCCACAAGAAGTCAATGACTTAAAACTTATGACTTTATAAAATCATAAATTAACTAAAATGAAATTACAATCATTAGAAAACGTAGAAGTATTAAACAACGAAACCATTAACGTAATCGCAGGAGGATCGGCACAAGAATCTAAGAAAAAAGATGTGACCTCTACAAGTAAAGACTCTGCGAGTAACGATCACTTTGACGCTATTCAAGCAAGGTAATAGCTGAGGTATAGTAACTTAATTTACAAGGGTAGACGTACGGCGGTATGCTATCGGTACCGAAACCCTTGTAAGTTTAGGATTCCTGTAACCAGGCCTTCGGAAAGGATGCCAATCCATCATTTATCAAAACCAAAACTTATGAAAATGAAATTAACTTCAATGAATAAATTGAATACTGACGACCTACCTGTAATTCTCGGAGGTACATGCAGAGATTCGAAGAAAAAAGATCAACCATCAAAAGTGCGCGATTGCAATTCAGACTTTAAAAAGTTACACAAGTAAAAATTACTCTGAAGAACTAAAAGAAGAGGTAAGTAAAAAAGAGCAAGCTAAGGAGTAATATCAAAAACTCATGGGGTAGTTAGTAACTTCTTAGTAACGAGCAGAAAGAAAAACCAATGAATCGAGGAACTGAGGATTCCGCCAAGTATGAGGAGTTCTAGGGGGTGATTACCCTGGTGATTACCATTGCCAACAACCAGGTTCCTCGCTATTTAAATACGATTTAAAAATGTTGACTTACACTAAATGGCCATTAGTAAGGAAACATTTCTAGATAGGCTTTCCAGCCACCGGTCCCTAAGGAGTCTATGACCTAAAACTAGTGACTTATCATCATTAAAATTAACTAAAATGAAATTACAATCATTAGAAACATTAGAAGTATTAAACAACGAAACTATCAACGTAATCTCAGGAGGATCAGCTCAGGAGTCAAAGAAAAAAGACGTTACCTCGACAAGCCAAGATTCAGCGAGTAACGATCACTTTGATAAAATCAAGCGATAGTCAAAAAAATAGCGAAGAAAGCAGCAGCACCCTCGGTGAGGCTATAAAGAAAACTTAAAAAAACAAAAGACATGAAATTACAATCATTAGAAACCTTAGAAGTATTAAATAACGAAACTATCAACGTAATCTCAGGAGGATCAGCTCAGGAGTCAAAAAAGAAAGACGTTACCTCGACAAGCCAAGATTCAGCGAGTAACGATCACTTTGACAAAATTAAGCGATAGTCAATAAAATAGCGAAGAAAGTAGCAGCACCCTCGGTGAGGCTCTAAAGAAAATTTAAAAAACAAAAGACATGAAATTACAATCATTAGAAACCTTAGAAGTATTAAATAACGAAACTATCAACGTAATCTCAGGAGGATCAGCTCAGGAGTCAAAAAAGAAAGACGTTACCTCAACAAGCCAAGATTCGGCGAGTAACGATCACTTTGACAAAATTAAGCGATAGTCAAAAAATAGCGAAGAAGAGACACTTTCGGTGTATTCACAAACAAATTTAAAAAACAAAAGACATGAAATTACAATCATTAGAAAACGTAGAAGTATTAAATAACGAAACTATTAACGTAATCACAGGAGGTTCTGCAGAGGAATCAAAAAAGAAAGATGTAACCTCAACGAGTCAAGATTCAGCGAGTAACGATCACTTTGACACTGTAAAGAGATAATAGCAATATTGCTTAGCAAAAGGGCGCCTTTCGGGCGCTCTCCAAAAAAATTACCATAAAAGATGAAACCAATAGATATGAAATTACCAGGATTAAACGAGTTTGAAGTACTCAACAACGAAACCTTAAATGTAATCACAGGAGGAGCTGGACAAGACACTAAAAAGAAGGATGTAAAATCTGAAAAGCAAGATTCAGCTAGCAACGATCACTTCGGTTTAGAACTCGCTCGTTAAACACGGTATGACAGAGAGGATATGTGCATATGCTCTCTTCATTTTCCTTTGCAACCTAAAGAAAAAGTAAGTTACTATGGAATTAAAGTCACTGCAAACATTTGAAGTACTCAACGAGGAAACCGTTCATTTAATTACGGGAGGGGCAAGCCTTGAGGATACTAAAAAAGGAGATGTAACATCGAAGAGTCAGGATTCTAAATCAGATGATGGGACGCCTAAAATTCGCACGGTACAGCGATGAGAAAAAAGTGAAGGGTGTACTGGCCATAGTATTGACCCTTGCACTTAAAATGAAATAAAATCATTAATCACAAAAATATACATTATGAAATTAAAATCATTAAAAAATGAGATAATTCTTAACAGCGAAGAGTTGTATTTTATCTCAGGAGGAACGGCAACAACCGAATCAAAGAAAAACGATATCAACCACAACGACAGTGATCGTTCTGACGGTGGGGGGTGTATTCCGCCATTCAGAAAAAAATAAGTTATGAAGTTACCATCGTTACAGTCATTTGAAGTATTGTCAAAAGAGACGATTCGCATCGTTTCAGGGGGAAGCTTTGATGCACCATCGAAAAAGAGAGATTACACAAGTACCAACAGGTTGGACTCATCGAAAACAGATGCCATGAATTAATCCAACCACTGGAAATTTAAAATTTTAGGACTATGAAATTAACATCATTAAAGCACATAGAAAAAATTAACGAAGAAGATTTAGTATTCGTTAATGGGGGGGCTAGTTTTAGCTATAACCATACACGTGGCCATGACACACTCAGAAACGATTCTCTTAGACAAGACGGAGGAGGAATGGACAAAGAAATCATGTCACTTAAATAATCAAATTACTTCATTATAAACGAATAAATTAAACACTATGAAATTAACAAAATTAGATTCTTTTGAATCATTGAACAGTCAAGAATTACAATACATTGTTGGAGGAGCATTTGCAGCCGTAGAAAGCGAATGTTGGGAAGATTCTACCAGTAGAGATAGTTATAAGAAAGATACTGGAGGATGCAGTAAAAAAAGAGATAAAGAAGCTTTGGCCGTATTGCGCTAATAGGCTTAGTTAGGGATAAAAGGTAATCGCTTGCTGTCATTACTTTTTTAGCCTTTGCATGCAATTTTCGATGTACGTATCGATTCCAAACACTTCCCGTGAACAGCAACAACTGGGTTTCGTTTCTCATATGGTAAAGATCTAGGTATTCACAAACACTAGAGGTACCGAAAAGGAGTTACCGACGACACAGGAATAAAGATCAGATAAACATACTAGTAAACCGCAAGTATTGAGGTCCCCTAGGACCTCGATAAGGGAAACCTATGCATGGTTTACAGGAGATCAAGGCGAAACTAACATATTCGACGGGAAGAAACACAGGTATTAATCAGTAAAAAAAATCAAGATGAAATTAAAGAATTTAGAAAAATTTGAAACCTTAAACGAAGAGCAGTTAAATTTTATTGTCGCTGGAAATGTAGCAGTGGTTCACGATACAAATACACCGGTTAAAAAGGGGCAATTGGGGTGCAATGACACAAAAAATAACGATTCTCACATCCAAGATACACCAAGAGTAAGGGTGAGTTAAGAAGGCTCCGTTCAACAGGAGCAAATAGGGGGAGCACAGAAGTGTACTGTTGCTGTACTCAATCACGAATAGTAAGTGGTATAAAAACGACAGGCAAAGCACAGAGAGCAGTACAAATTGCTATGGAAGTAGGGGGAAGAGCTTTGTAAAAAAACGAATAGATCATGAAAATTAAATTGACAGAATTAGAACAGTTATCTAAAGAAGAGACCTTTTACGTCATAGGAGGACAAGTTCATACCGATAAGAAGAAAAAAGGCAAAGCTAAAAAGGCGGAAGGCAAGCGAAAAAAATCAGGACAAAAAGGGAGTAATCGAGTGAGTTCAAACACTACGGATACCACTAAAAATGACACTTTTAAAATTTAAGACATGATTTTAGTACTATCATTCGATCATTATGAGCAAGGTACCGATCCCGTAATAGATTGGCTGCTCTATCACGATGCAAATTTTGTAAAAATTACCATTCAGGACCTGATTCGCAAAGACACGGCTTTTAAAATCGATATCAATAGAGGTAGAATTTTTGTAGAAGGCCAAGACATCACCGATGAAATCAAAGTAGTTTGGTACAGGCGCTTTGAGGCCGATCTCATGATTGATTTGCCCAAAGGGAAACACAGTGAACAGGCATTGTTTGAACTGCGAAATGAGGTAGATGTTACCGTATCCTTTTTAAAGAAAATCTTATCCGATAAAAAATGGATGCCCTACAACGAAGGAATTAGGTTAGAAAAACCCGAAGTTTCTTTTATGGCAGAACAGCAAGGTGTAAAGACTCCTAAGAGTATAATTACCAATAACAAACAAGATGTTCTTGCTTTTCAAAATGAGGTCGCTGCCGATTTAATTACCAAACCTATTCGACACAGTTCCTACTTTATTGACGGTGAATACACCTATAGTATTTACACCCAGAAAGTAAGCAAAGAGAATATAGAAGAGCTTCCTGAAAAGTTTGTTTTAACCCTGTTTCAGGAATGCGTAGATACGGATTTTGAAATTCGTGTTTTTTACCTGGATGGAAAGTTTTATGCTACTGCCATTATCATTACCGAAAAAGAAAGCAATGTCGTAGACGTTAAACTAAACTACGAATCTGAGGCTATCAACTGGGTACCTTACCAGTTACCGGAAGCCTACGAACGAGAACTAGACGCTTTTATGAAGTCTATAAATCTCAATACGGGTTCACTTGATATTATAAAAACGAAAAGTGGTGAATACGTAATGTTAGAAATCAATCCTGTAGGGCAGTTTAGTGCTCCAGGCTACAGATGTAACTATAATCTAGAAGAGAAAATCGCTAAATGGTTGATACAATATGATGAATAAAGAAAAGAAAAAATCTGTATTTACAGAAGCAGAACTAGCCCACCTTCCTATCACGTATAAAAAAATGGAAGGAGAAGTAACCAACAGTATAGGAGAATTGTACGTAGGGAGTTTGTACAGCAAAAGTACCAAGCACTTCAGTAATAATTACATGGTATACAACGCTCATAAACCAATTTCAAATTTTTTAATTGATGATGACTCAATCTAACAGCAACTTTTTAGTACTCTTTAGTTTCTGTAAAGTAATACAGGGTAAAGAAAAAAGCATTATTTGTGATTTTCAGAAAGGAAAGATTAAGTTCATTCCCAATGAAATGGCAGCCGTGATAGGAATGCTTCAGAAAGATACCTTTGAAAAGGTGAAAGAACAGTTCTCAGCAGATGCGGAAATTTTTGATTCGTATGTAGCGTTTTTATTAGAAAAAGGCTTTGCTTTTTTTACAGCGTCAAAAGATAATTTTGTTCCGATAGAAAACAGCTGGTGCAGTCCAGAGGTAATAAATAATGCGATGGTCGAATACGGGTTTGAGCAGTACGATATTCTCGATGTGTTGCAGCAGTTAGACAGGCTATTTGTCAAATTTATCGAATTCCGATTCACAAAGCTTACAGAAGAAGACATTCCGACATTCAAACGCATATTGGACTATTGTACCAGTTCGGTATTGCGCAGTGCAAGAGTATACCTCCCTTACGAATCCAAAGCGATGTCAAAACAAATCCTCGATTTGGTAAAACAGTATCCAGTAATCGATTGTGCCATCTTTTACAATAGTAAGTTTAACAGACTTATAGAAAAAGATGAACACCAAACTTTTTACATAGAGCAAACGCTAGAAGAAATTACCAAAGCCAATGTCAATCGCAAGTTTTTAGTAAATAACATTGAGTATTTCCACGAGGCACAACAGTTTAACCCGTACTACAATAAAAAAGTAGCCATCACGGCTAAAGGAGACCTTAAGAACTGTATTAAAAACAAAGCCGTTTTCGGAAATCTTCACCGACAAAGCATACGAGAAGTGGTTGCTACTGGAGCATTTCAAGAGTTTTGGAAGGTAACCCACGATCAAATCGAAGAGGTGAGAGACAGTGAGTTGAGGTACAACTATGTTATTACGAATGATTTAGAAAAAATTAACGATGGGAACTACAAAATTATCATATAAAAAATTCCCGTATTTCAAACAATTAGAGTCCGCAGATTGTGGACCTACTTGTTTGAGAATGATCGCCAAATATTATGGGAAAAAGGTCGATATTCACAGTTTACGCGAACTGTGCTATATCAATAAAAACGGAGTAAACTTTGCTGATTTAATCAATGCAGCGAATTCTATTGGACTCGATACCGTTCCGGTAAAGCTCTCTGTAAATCAATTGCTTTTTGAGGCACCAAGGCCCTGTATCTTACACTGGAAAGACAACCACTACGTCGTGTATTTAGGAACGACCAAGAACGATGAAATTATCATCGCAGATCCCGGTTTTGGAAAACTAAAATTGAGCAGAGAAGATTTTTACAAATTTTGGAAACGTGATGCTAACGAAAAAGGAGTAGCACTCTTGTTAGAACCCGGAACTTCCTTTACTACCGAGGAAATTAGAGTGGAAGAAGAGTTTGACAAAGTCAGTTATTTTACAGCCTATTTAAAGCCGTACAAAAAGAAATTCTTGTTGTTGTTAGTGCTGCTCTTACTCATTGCTGGAATCAGTATTTTTTACCCGCTAATCAATGAAAGCTTGGTCGATGACGGAATTAGCAATAACAATATTCGCTTTGTAGTATACCTGCTCTTAGCCCAGCTTATCCTTTATACGAGTACCAACCTACTCGAATTTTTTCAGGGGTGGATCTTTTTAAATGTCAATACGAAGTTGAGCATTCAGTTGATTTCTGATTTTTTGAAGAAATTGATTACCATGCCCTTGTCATTTTTCGATAGCAAGTTGACAACAGATATCATGCTTCGGGTAGATGATCACAGTAGAATTGAAGAATTCTTTTCGAACCATTCACTACAATTTTTAGTATCAATTATTGTCTTTTTGATCTATTCTACACTGTTGTTAAGTTACTCGATTCCCGTCTTTGCATTTTTTGTGGGGGTGTCTGTCATCTCTATAGTATGGGTGTACAAATTTCAAAACCAACGAAAGTACATCGATTACAAACGCTTTGAAATTGAAACGGAAAACAAAAACATACTCTACGAAATAGTCAATGGAATTTCTGATTTAAAAATTAACAATGCTACCAACTACAAAACGGAACAATGGCAAAAAACCGAGCAAAATTTATTCCGATTAAACAAGGCTAATATGTTGCTCGAGTTAAAACAGAGCATTGGGGTTAACTATCTTTCTCAATTGAAAAATACTGCGATTATGGGGTATATAGCCTATTTGGTTATTGATCAGCAGCTAACTTTCGGAGCGCTGTTAAGTATTTCTTTTATCATTGGCCAGCTCACGCTACCTGTCGAAGGCTTTATCGCCTATTTGTACTCGTATCAAGACGCTTCTATTAGCATCGATAGATTGTCGGATGTGTACAGAAAAAAAGACGAAGAGCAAATGTTTGATAAGTATATCAACAGTAGAGAAGAGGAACAACACATTGTAAGTACCAATGCCATTCAGTTTGTCAATGCGAACTACTCGTACCTGGGGCCTAACTCGCCTTCACTATTCGATAGTCTCAATATTGAATTTCCGTTGAATAAGGTAACTGCAATTGTAGGTACGAGCGGTAGTGGTAAAACCACGATCATTAAATTATTGCTTAAGTACTACCAGTTATTAGACGGAGAAATCAGATACAAAGGTGAAAATATCGACGCTATCAAACCTGAAAAATGGAGAGATCTCATCAGTGTGGTTTTTCAGGAAGGATATATTTTTTCCGATTCTGTAGTCGGTAATATAACCTTAGGATCGGAGTATGATGATGAGCGTTTTTTAAAAGCCATCCAGCTTTCAAATAGTCAAGAATTCATCGATCGATTGCCACAAAAAGAATTGACAAAAATCGGTGAAAACGGCTTGGGCTTAAGCAAGGGGCAGGTGCAGCGCATACTCATTGCCAGAGCCATGTATAAAGATCCCGAGATCATTATTTTAGACGAGGCTACCTCAGCATTAGACGCTGAAAATGAAAAAATTATTCACGACAATCTCCAAGAATTTTTTAAGAATAGGACGGTTATTATTATTGCTCACCGTTTGAGTACGGTAAAAAATGCAGATAAAATCATCGTTTTGAAAAATGGAGAAGTAATCGAAGAAGGATCACATGTCGGATTGGTTGCGGAAAAAGGAAGTTACTTCCATTTGGTAAAAAACCAATTAGAATTAGGTAATTAATACGACGAAACTCAGCAATGGAGTACTAGCACGGTTTGCTACTTGACAACGGCAGTACTCCCCTTACTGGGGTAACCAGACCACCAGAGATAAAGACTGTTATTCACGAGCTCTTTTCAAAAATAGCTGACTATTTTTTACGAGTATATCCAAAAGGTGAAATTTGTTTTCTGGTTTTAAATAGCGAAGATGGATTTGCTGGCCCTCACAAAATTCGAAAAACAGGGAATGCTGGTGTTCGGGAATACCGAGAGTAGTACAGAGTAAAGATTCATTAAAAAAGGCATTGTCGGTAAACAGAGCAGTAAATTCATCGTAGTTGATGAATTCACGAGCTTTTGCTTTCTTTTTAAATAGCGAGCCTACAAAATTAACCGCATCGAGGAGTATAGGCGTGCTGTTGGCCGTATTTCGATAGGCATTTGGATTTCTTTTTATGTCCTCTGCTATCATCGTGGTGAGGTCGGTATTAAACTCTTTTGCATTGAATTTTTTTACCGATTTTTCATTGGTGATAATTACTTCTTCCAGCTGGTTATTGCGCTCTTTTAATTGCACAACAAAGGAAGCGTTGTATTTTTCTCTATCAATTAAAACGCTTTGTTTTTCGTAGAAATTGGATTCAAAATGCAAGCTATCTCCCAGGTTTGCACGTAGGTAAAAATCGCCCAATACATTGGAAAAGGAAACCTCTTCGGTAGTACCATTGGTAATTTTTACAAAGGGAGCTACTTTTGAAGGTCCGTAAACACGCCCAGTTATTTTTTTTTGAGCATGGCATACGCTGAACACGAGCAGGCAAAAATAGAGACAACAACTTTTCATAGACGATCCTGTTTGGTTGCTCCAAAACTACTTGAATTCTCCAGAGAGAACTGCTATTGAAATGTTAAGGTTTGCCGGATCTAAGGACGAGTTTCCTAAAGTTTGTTAAGAAAACCTACCTCATTCCTTGAATTCTTTGCAGTACCTCTTGTTTTGATATTCCGTTGTAGTAATCGTGGATAAACGGATGTTCAAAACTCTGATGAGGAATAATATGAGGGCGTTTATTACCGAGTTGGGTAACGACATTACAAGGAATGGCAGAGGTATTTTGGTATTCGGCAATTTCATTACTCAACCAACCGAAGTAGACGGTTTCGTGTCCTTCATTTCGGAAATTTTCATAGTAGTTGAGAAAGCTCTTTTCACTCAATGATACCCAAACGCCGTATTCCAAATGGTCGCAGGCATCAGTAACTTCTTGTATCAATACCCCTCGGATAAAAAATTGCTGCGAATCACGAAATTGAATTTTGCAAAAATCGGCATCGATTTGAGCGGCATTTTCTTTGTGTTCTTCAGGTAGATTAAAGTAATGAATAGGAGCATCAAAGGCTAATGCTGGCCATTGCTCGTGGAGTTCCCCGCAGGATGAACAGGTAAATTTAGGTACTTTAGTACTGTTTTTTTTGTTCCAAAACATGTGTAATAGCTTCTTAACTCGAGTTTGTAGGGGGGAACTCAAGAGTGTTTTTTTAATAGTGATTAGCGTAAAGATAATTTTTTTTTAACAAAACTTTATAGGTCGTTGACAATCGGATCGAGGCAGTAGTTTTACCTTTGCAAGTATGTTTGGTAAAAACCAACATAGGGTAGTCATAACAATACTCTTATTGTTACTCGGGTTTCAACTCATAGGAAACTCAACTGCTATACAAGCAGCCGAGGCTACTAATACCCCATTTGAACTTGTTTTTTCAGAAACGGAAGTATTCCCAACGAGTATTCAAAATACGACGGATACTGAGGACGAGCCTTTGTTTGCGGAAGTTGAAGAAGATCTTGAAGAAGAAGAAAATACGCAGCCCAAAAAGCTGTTGGCGACGAGCTCATTTTTTTCAGGCACCGATTTTGGGAGCCTTCTCCTTATTTTTGACAGTGGTGATGAGCAGTGGCCTCTAGTGTCAAAAGGGAACCACTTATACCTTTTTTACGAAGTTTTTAGACTGTGATGTACTGAGTTTCCCATACTTGAAGTAGTACCGCATTTGCCGTACGAATCTGAACTCAATAAACATCAAATACAGAATTAAAAACACGAACAATGAAACACTTAGCATTGTTGCTGGTTGCTTGCGTCTTGTGCGTACGCTGCAATCAACATGAGAAAAAAAAGCACGAACATTCAAAACACCTAGTTACCAACCCGATACTTAAAGATACTGCGATTACAAAAGATTACGTTTGTCAAATTCACGCCATTAGGCATATAGAAATTAGAGCACTAGAAAAAGGATACTTACAAAGCGTTTTTGTAGACGAAGGACAAAAATTACGCAAGGGGCAACCCATGTTTAAAATCATGCCTAGCGTATACCAAGCAGAAGTAGGGAGGGCCAAAGCCGAGGCTTCTATTGCAGATATCGAACTTAAAAACACGCAACTGTTGGCCGACAGTGACGTCGTTTCTCCCAATGAGCTGGCATTGTCAAAAGCTAAATTTAGCAAAGCAAAAGCCGTTTTGAATTTGGCAAAAACACATTTGAAATTCACGGATATTTACGCGCCTTTTCCCGGAATTATGAACCGATTGGAAGCGCGTAAAGGAAGCTTGTTAGACGAAGGTGAATTGCTGACAACGCTATCTGATAATAGTAAAATGTGGGTGTATTTCAATGTTCCAGAAGCCGAGTATCTCGATTTTATGAACTCCGATCAAAGAGAACGACAACGCAACGTATCCTTGCTCATGGCCAACAATCAAGTATTTGATCAGGAAGGGGTGGTAAAAACCATAGAGGGAGAGTTTAACAACGAAACTGGAAACATCGCTTTTAGAGCTACTTTTCCGAATCCAAAAGGCTTGTTGAGACACGGAGAAACCGGAAGTATCTTGATGAAGATTCCCCTGAATAATGCCTTGCTTATTCCGCAGAAAGCCACCTTTGAAGTACTCGATAAAACCTATGTGTTTGTAGTGAGCAAAGAGGGGACAGTACATCAAAAAGAAGTACAGATTGGCGCCGAGTTGCCACATCTTTTTGTCGTATCTAAAGGACTGACAACAACCGATCGCATTTTGCTAGACGGCCTTCGCCTCGTGCGCGATGGACAAAAAATAGAACAGCAGTATACCGCACCAGCTAAGGTGCTTACGTCACTGGATTTATACGCTGAGTAATCACCTTAAAACGAAAGAACATGTTTAGTAAATTCATTAAACGTCCCGTATTGGCAATTGTAATTTCAATTGTAACGGTGTTTACAGGATTGTTGTCGATTAATAAATTGTCCATTGCACAGTTTCCTCAGATAGCCCCGACAACCGTAAATATATTTATAGCCTATCCAGGAGCAAGTGCTGATGTATTGGTAAAATCGACCTTGATTCCTCTAGAAACTGCCATCAATGGTGTACAAGGAATGCGCTATATCGCTTCCGATGCTACCTCAGCAGGTGAAGGAACGCTGCGCGTAATCTTTGAACCAGGTACGGATCCTAACCAAGCCGTGGTTCGCGTGAAAACCAGAGTGGATCGCGTGATGCCCCTATTGCCAACTTTAGTGCAACGTGAAGGTGTAATTATTACGCCTATTCAACCGAGTATGCTCATGTATGTAAATCTCTTTAGCGAAAACAAGAGCAACGATGAGAAATTCCTGTATAATTATGCCTATACAAAGTTAGTACCCGAATTACAACGTATTAAAGGAATTGCAAGGGCTAAAATTCTGGGAAGTAGAAAATACGCCATGCGCGTTTGGCTAAAACCCGACAGAATGAGAGCTTACAACATCGCTGCTGAAGAAGTGTTGGAAGCCATGCAGGAGCAGAGTATCATTGCGCGCCCCGGTCGACTGGGACGAAGTTCCGGGAAAACAGCACAGTCTTTAGAGTATGTACTGACCTATGAAGGTCGTTATAAAGAGGCCAAGCAGTATGAAGATATTATTATCAAGGCCAACGAAGAAGGGGAACTCGTTAAGCTCAAAGACATCGCCGATGTGGAGTTGGGAAGTGAATTTTTTGATATCTATTCTAACTTAGACGGCAAGCCTTCTGCTTCGTTGGTGTTAAAGCAAACCTTTGGTAGTAATGCAAGTGAGGTTATCGATGCGGTCAAAGATAAACTGCAAGAATTAAAAGGAGATTTCCCACCGGGTATCGATTACAAAATTAGTTATGATGTGTCGAACTTTCTCGATGCTTCCATAGAGCAGGTAATTCACACCCTACGAGATGCTTTTGTACTGGTTGCCATTGTAGTATTCTTGTTTTTGGGGGACTTACGATCGACTTTAATTCCTATTATAGCAGTGCCTGTGTCTTTGATTGGTGCCTTTTTTGTCATGCAGTTTTTTGGACTGTCAATCAATTTAATTACACTCTTTGCACTGGTGTTAGCCATCGGAATTGTGGTCGACGATGCCATTGTGGTGGTCGAGGCTGTCCATGCTAAAATGGAAACAACAGGACTGTCTCCTTATGAGTCCGTAAAACAGGTAGTAGGTGAAATAGGTGGAGCCATTATCGCCATTACCTTAGTCATGGTATCCGTGTTTATCCCCATTTCATTTATGACAGGTCCGGTAGGAGTTTTTTACCGTCAATTCTCTATTACGATGGCAGGAGCCATTATTATTTCGGCGGTAGTTGCCCTTACCTTAACCCCGGTGCTTTGCGCCATGATTTTAAAAAACAACCACGGAAAGCCACGACGTAAATCACTTGTAAATCGCTTTATTGATGCGTTCAATTCAAAATTTGAAAAGCTTACAGGACGTTATGTTACCTTCCTAAACCACATAGTTAATAGAAGAACAGTGACCTTTGGTATACTCATTGCTTTTTGTATCGGAATTTACACGACCAATAAGGTATTACCAGCTGGGTTTATTCCGAATGAAGACCAAGGAACGATTTATGCGATTATTCAAACACCGCCTGGAGCTACCTTGGAACGCACCAATGCAGTAGCTAAAAAGTTACAAGACCTCTGCGAAGAATTGGACGATGTCGCTTCAGTTTCTTCTCTGGCGGGGTATGAGATTATGACCGAAGGAAGAGGTTCGAATGCCGGGACCTGTTTGATTAATTTAAAACCTTGGTCGCAGCGAAAACACAGTGTTCACGAGGTTATGGAAACTTTGGAAGAGGAGAGTAAGAACCTAGGAGCTATTATTGAATTTTTTGAACCTCCCGCAGTACCTGGATTTGGTTCTTCTGGTGGATTTTCAATGCGTTTGTTAGATAAGACAGACGAAACGGATTACCACGAGTTTGAGAAGATAAACAACGAATTTATGGAGGCGCTGGGACAACGTAAGGAGCTTACTGGACTCTTTACTTTTTTCGCAGCCAATTATCCGCAATACAAGCTGGAAATTAATAATAAGGTGGCGATGCAAAAGGGAGTTTCTATCGGAAAAGCCATGGAAAACCTCAACATACTGATAGGGAGTACCTATGAGCAAGGTTTTATCCGTTTTGGACGCTTTTTTAAAGTGTATACCCAAGCGGCACCTGAATACCGCAGATTGCCATCAGATTTAGGCAAGCTCTTTGTAAAAAATGAACTGGGTAAAATGGTTCCGTATTCTTCTTTTATGAAAATTAAAAAGGACTTAGGCCCCAATGAAATTACTCGTTACAACCTGTATAATTCGGCAGCTATTCGCGGGCTACCAGCTCCTGGATATACTAGTGGTGATGCAATACAAGCAATCAAAGAGGTCGCGGCTGAAAAACTGCCCAGAGGTTATGATATTGCTTGGGAAGGGCTGTCGTATGACGAAGCCCAAAGAGGTAGTGAATCGCTGTACATCTTTGCAGTCGTACTCATTTTTGTGTATTTGGTATTGGCGGCTCAATACGAGAGTTTTTTACTACCGCTAGCGGTAATTTTATCCTTACCTGTCGGAATTTTCGGATCCATGTTATTACTGAAACTAATGGGCTTGGCCAATGATGTATACGCTCAAATTGGTTTGATCATGCTCGTCGGATTGCTCGGTAAAAATGCGGTGTTAATCGTTGAATTTGCCGTCCAGCGACGAAGGGAAGGAGCGACCGTAGTCGCCGCTGCGATAGAAGGGGCAAAAATGAGATTTCGCCCTATACTCATGACGTCATTTGCTTTTATTGCCGGATTGATCCCCTTGGTAATTGCTTCTGGAGCAGGAGCCGTAGGAAACCGAACCATAGGTGGTTCAGCCATGGGGGGAATGCTAGTAGGAACCTTTATTGGAGTACTCATCATTCCAGGTTTATATGTAATATTTGGTAAGCTAGCCGAGGGTCGAGGACTCATCAAAGACGAATCTTCAGAACCCATTTCGGAAGAGTTTATGAGAGCTTCAGAAGAGCTGACAAGTACGCAACGTCAATTGAAACAACTCCGTGAATTGTTGGCGAAATTCATCGGTAAAAAACCTCAAAGTAAGTAGATTATGAAAAGAGTAGTGATACGATTATTGGTGGCTTCTATCGCGTTCATCGGAGCTTGTACTCCTGTAAAAAAAGTGAGAGAAGTACGAAGAGAAATGCCGGCGTCCTACGCGGTTCAACAGCAAGACAGTCTGAATTCAGCCAGTATTCCCTGGACTGATTTTTTTGACGATCCCCATTTAAAAGGATTGATAACAGAGGCACTTTCGAACAATCAAGAGCTCAATGTCCTTTGGCAGCGTATATCCATTGCGAAAAATGAAATCAAGGCGCGCAAAGGAGAATACTTGCCTTTTGTAGGGTACCGTGCTGGAGCAGAACTCGAAAAATCGAGCCGATACACTCGAAATGGAGCTGTAGAAGAACAGCTAGAGTTGGAAGGGAAACCATTTCCCGACCCCTTAGGAAACTTGGGGCTTGGACTTGAGGCGAGCTGGGAATTGGATATTTGGAAAAAATTGCGTTCCGCTAAAAAGGCTGCGGTCATGGAGTACTTAGCCACCGTGGAAGGAAGGAATTTTATGATGACACAGCTGGTAGCGGAAATAGCCGAGAATTATTTTGAATTAGTTGCTTTAGACACCAAATTGGAGATTATCAATCAAAACTTACGAATTCAAGGGGCAGCACTTGAGGTTGTTCGTCTGCAAAAGAAGGCAGCGAGAGCCACGAATTTGGCCGTGAAGCGATTTGAAGCGGAAGTACTGAAAAACAAAAGTGAAAAATACGATTTGAAACAGCGTATTGTTGAGGTAGAGAATGCTTTAAACTTTTTGATAGGGCGCAAGCAACAAGTGATTTCTAGAAATACTGATGACTTTTTAAGGAGGAAGTTGCTTCCGGTACACGCGGGCCTACCGGCGAGTTTGTTGAGCAACAGACCTGATGTTCGCAAGGCAGAATACGAATTGGCTGCAGCAAAGCTCAATGTCAAAGTTGCCAGAGCACGTTTTTATCCGAGTTTAGGGTTGAAAGCAGGCGTGGGGCTGCAGGCTTTCAATTCTCAATTTTTGACGCAAACACCAGGAGCACTGGTATATCGATTAGGAGCAGACTTGGTGGGGCCATTAATAAACAGAAATGCTATTAAGGCAGCTTATAGTTCTGCATCTTCCGAACAATTAGCACGTGTCTTTGACTATGAAAAAACACTGCTAAAAGCCTTTTTGGAAGTCGAAAACCAGCTGGCAAAGGTGGAGAATTTAGCGCAGAGTTATCAACTTCAAAGCAAACAGGTACTAGCCTTGACCCAATCGATAGGAATTGCTAATAAATTGTACCAATCAGCGCGCGCTGATTATATGGAAGTACTGCTCACGCAACGAGACGCCTTGGAATCAAAAATGGCGCTGGTTGAAACTAAAAAAGAACAGTTCGTAGCCAGAGTTTCGGTATACAAAGCTCTGGGAGGTGGATGGAAGTAATGGCCATTGAATATAAAATGATGTTTAACTAAAATTTGCAATCATGTCAGTATCAGATTTATTTGAATCACAGGCGCAAAAGAAAAATGTACTACACTTTGCGATACTCGTGAAAATGGCCTTGGTTGACGGGGCTATCAATATCACGGAACGAGAGATGTTAGTGAAGTTTGCGAGAAAACTGAGCATAGCTGAAGATCAGGTAGCGTATATTTTGGAGCATATCGATGCTTATCCGTTACCCAGTGTAGCATTTAAGTTAGAGCGTTTAGAGTATTTGTACGAGTTGTTTCAAATGATTTACAGCGACCATGATATGGATCGTGAGGAAGAAGCGGCAGTGTTTAAGTACGCTATAGGACTTGGGTTTACCGAAGAGGAAGCAGCGAAAGTTATTGCCTGCTCTATCCGAGTTTTTGGAAAAAAAATACGCTTTGACGAATACTTGTTACTACAAGAAAAGGGATTGAAAGAAAACAATTGATTTTTATTTGTTTTTGGTGGTTGAAGGTGCAGAGAGGTCTAAGGATGTCCTTAGGACTCTCTCACCTTCTTTTGAGATCCTTGAAGAGAAGAACCAAAATCACTTATTTTGAAATAAGAATTATCTATTATTAAAACACAAACTATAATAATTCTATATTTAGTTTTGTGGTAAATCAATTAAAAGTTTACCAATGAAAAAAACGATTCTTCTAGCAGCAGTAACAGCGTTAGCGGTTTCCTGTTCTTCGGGTCATGATGGTGATCAGAAGGAAAAAGGAGCATGTCCTTTCGGTTTCGATAAGGGACATCAAAAAGAACAAGCCACACGTGGGCAAAAAAATAAGGATTGGTGGCCTAACAAACTCAATTTAGAGGTGTTGGCTCAAAATTCGAATCTGGTAAATCCATTGCAAAAGAACTTTTCTTATAAAGAAGCCTTTGCTAGCTTGGATTATCAGCAGTTGAAAAAAGATTTAACAAAAGTGATGACAACTTCTCAAGATTGGTGGCCTGCCGATTACGGACATTATGGCCCTTTGTTTATCAGAATGTCATGGCACAGTGCAGGTACTTATAGAACAGGAGATGGTAGAGGAGGAACTCGAATGGGGCTGCAGCGTTTTGCACCACAGAATAGCTGGCCCGATAATGGTAATTTGGACAAAGCGAGAAGACTGTTATGGCCAATTAAACAAAAGTACGGACAGAAAATTTCGTGGGCCGATTTAATGATTTTGGCAGGAAACGTCGCTATTGAATCTATGGGCTTACAAACTATAGGGTTTGCTGGAGGTAGAGAAGATGTATGGGTACCACAAGAAGACGTGTATTGGGGATCGGAAAAAGGTTGGTTAGAGAGTAGGCGTTTGAATGAGAAAGGAGAATTGGATTTAGAGGTTGAAAATCCGTTAGCAGCAGTGCAAATGGGATTGATATACGTAAATCCAGAAGGACCGAATGGAAATCCAGACCCTGTTGCTTCGGCAAAAAATATTCGTATTTCTTTTGGAAGAATGGGAATGAATGATGAGGAAACAGTAGCGTTAATTGCCGGTGGACATACCTTTGGTAAAACCCATGGCGCAGGACCTGCAGACAAGGTTGGAGCTTCACCAGAAGCAGCTGGTATAGAAGAACAAGGACTGGGATGGAAAAGCTCGTACAAGTCAGGTAAAGGAAAGGATGCAATTACTTCAGGATTGGAAGTAATATGGACCCCGACACCTACGCGATGGAGTCACGCATTTTTGAATACTTTATTTGATAACGAATGGGAATTGACCAAAAGTCCTGCTGGAGCTCATCAGTGGGTAGCAAAAGATGTAGGAGAGGTATTCCCTGATGCTTTTGATAAAAATAAACGACACCGTCCAACCATGTTGACTTCTGATTTGGCACTGAAGTTTGATCCGGCCTATAAAAAAGTATGTGAGAAATTTTTAAACGAACCTTTGGCTTTTGATAAAGCCTTTGCTAGAGCTTGGTTTAAGTTAACGCACAGAGATATGGGACCTAAAACAACCTATTTGGGGCCTGAAGTACCGAAAGAAGATTTTATTTGGCAAGACCCTATTCCGGTGGCTACTCACAAGAGTATTGATAAAGCTGCGGTAGTACAGTTAAAGAAAGCCTTGCTAAATGCTGGAATTCCTGCCAATCAAATGATCGAAACAGCGTGGGCATCAGCAGCGTCGTATCGAGGATCTGATAGAAGAGGAGGAGCCAATGGAGCGAGAATTCAGTTAGCACCTCAAGTAGATTGGGAAAGCAATAACCCAGCGCAATTGAAAAAGGTATTAGCAGCCTATAAAACGGTACAAGAGAAGTTTAATGCGAATAATGCGAATACGCCTGTATCGATGGCCGATTTGATTGTTCTCGGAGGAACGGCGGCTGTTGAGGCAGCAATAAAAAAAGGAGGCTATGATGTAGCAGTCGGCTTTACACCGGGCCGTATGGATGCCTTGCAATCGCAAACCGATGTTGCTTCATTTGCAGTGCTTGAACCTATGGCCGATGGGTTTAGAAATTATCAAAAAAAGAAGTACACCCTAACTACCGAAGAGTTATTGGTAGACAAAGCCCAATTACTGGGATTGACAGCACCAGAAATGACTGTGTTGGTAGGAGGATTACGCGTATTAGATGCCAATTATAAGCAAGCTAAAGAAGGGGTGTTAACCGAGACTCCAGGAGTATTGTCGAACGACTTTTTTGTGAACTTGTTAGACATGGCAACCTATTGGGAGCCTAAAGATGAGGAAGGTGTCGTATTTATCGGAAAAGATAGAGAGACGAAAAAAGAAAGATGGACAGCCACAAGAGCGGATTTAATTTTCGGTTCAAATTCAGAGCTGCGCGCCATTGCTGAGGTGTATGCAAGTAGTGATGCAAAACAAAAATTTGCGGAAGACTTTGCCAAAGCATGGGAGAAAGTAATGAACCTTGACCGATTTGACATAAAACAGTAGTAGTAGTTTAATGGTAACCACCTGTACTTGGAAAATTATAGCCAGTATAGGTGGTTTTTTTATTACAAATTGTATATTTGTCTCACACTGGGGATGTAGCTCAGTTGGCTAGAGTGTTTGACTGGCAGTCAAAAGGTCGCGGGTTCGAGCCCCGCCTTCTCCACAAAAGAACCCCGAAATTTTTCGGGGTTTTGTTTTTTATAAATACTGTTGCCGTTGAAGTAGTGTGAACATGAATTATTCCGGGGCTTAGACTTTGCAGGTATCTCCGGGAAGTTACCGAGCACGTCGCTGCGTAGGCAATGAACAAACCATTAAAATGACAATTACGAAGGTTAATATTAAGAGTCCACATCTAGCTGTATTTTACGTGTTATTTCTGTGTTTAGCCATAGGGATGTTGGGATATTATTTTAAAACGGATAGAGTAGATATTCTCTATGTTTCAGGAGGATTATTTTTGTTTGTAGGTCTCTTGATTTTTATTGGGACGTCGACTAAAATTCGCATTGAAAGGAAGGGAATTACACAGCGTACCCTGATGAAAGATTGCGGATTGCAATGGCACGAAATTAAAACCATAGGTGTGTACCGTATTAATAAATTTGGCCTGAAGGTTATGCAACCAGAAGAGTACGATACTTTTAGTTTGCTAGGACAAAAGTTTATTTACGTATCCAATCAACCGGAGTATGTTCCTAAGCAAAACGAAGCAGCTTCAGAAGCCTATGTAAGTTTCCATTGGAGAAAAGAAGCATGGGATGAAATTCAGAAGTACAAAACTAAAATGCAATAGCGATTAAAAGAGTTACTTCTTTGTAAAGCAGGAAGTCGCTACGAAAAATAAAAAAAACCGAAGAAATTCGGTTTTTTTTGGTATTAATCGTGCTTAATCTTTTAGAAAATCAAGGAGATTTTTGATGTTTTGTTGGGTAAGATCTTTAAATTGATGCTTGTAATTGAAGGTATTGGTACCTGCATTTATTTGTAAGGCAAGTGGATGCTGCTGTCGCAATAAGGAATCTTCAGCCCTAATAAATGCTCCGAAAATATCAGGAGGCATTTGGAGATTTCCCAAGGCAGGGCCGATGAGTTTTTTTGATACCTTATGGCAACTTGCACAAAGTGCTTTAAAAAGTTTTTTCCCTTCTTTTGTTTTAGGATTTTCTAAGGTACTATCAATGAATTCAGTGCCGCAGGTGGCCACTGAACTTGTTTCCGACGGCATAAAAGAATACAGCACCATAAAAATCAAGGTGGCGAATACTACAGAGTACGATATTAGTATTTTGGTCTTGATAGACATGTTTATCTTAAGGCTTGTTTTGCTCGCTCGTATTCTTCGGGAGTGTTGATATTTTGGATGTATTTTTCATCTACAGTTACGAGAGCAACGTCGGCATTGATGAGCATTTTTCGAGGACAGGAGTACCCTTGTGCTAGGTATTGTAACAATTTTCCGTAAGCTTTGGGTTCGTAAATACAAATAAGAGGCTCTGGAAAAGGTTTGTCAGTTCCAATAATCGCGGTTGCCACCTTACTCGGATCCCTCTTTTCCAATAGTAATTGAATGAGCTCTTTATTTACAAAAGGCAAATCACTCGCGATTACCAACCACGCGGTATTGGGATTTTTCTGAAAAGCGGAACAGATGCCTCCAAACGGTCCTAGATTTAAAAAGGTGTCATGAATTTCATCATAAGCATTGCGATTGCTTTGAACTGAATAAAAGCTGGTTAAATTACAGGCTTCTAAGAGTTCTTTAGCGTATTCTTTTTGAGGTTTCCCGTGGTAGTCTAATACTGTTTTATCGGTCCCCATTCGCGTACTTTTTCCGCCGCTCAACACCAGTCCTTGAATGGGAGCAATGGCTCCTTTAATGAGGCGTTCTATATGGTTTGTGATGCCTTCGATATCTTCAAGTGCATAGCAGGTACTATTTTTTATAGTTGGAAATCGTTCTACTAAACAATCAAAGTATTCAGATTCGTCATCTAATTTAATAACGAACTCAATGTTTGTAAATTGGTCTAATCGCTTTTGTATAGAGGCTTCTTTGTTTTTGTCAAGGATGATGATTTGCTTTGCCGCTGGATAGTGATTTCCGTTTACAAAGACCAAGTCGTGATGGTAAAATTGCAGGCGTTGTTCGTAGTGGTTAATGGTACTTCGCGTAGTAAGGGTTAGGTTACCTTCGTGGTGAAATGTATATTCACTCAAGCTATTCGGAGTGACTTCCTTTGCGTGAGAAGCATCGAAATACCCCAAGTTGTATTGAGAAAGTCGTCGACTTACCTCATAAACTAAATCGGCGATGATGCCGCATTTGGTTCCTACTATAGCTAATTCGTTAGGTGCGTATTGATCGTTGTCTTTACGTGTAAGGTTGGTGTGTTTAGTGTGCTTTTTCTCCATAGTGATAATCGGATTTTCCTCCCGTTTTTTTCAGTAGTTTAATTTCTTCTATGCGCTGTTCATGGCTCAGTGCCTTGCACATGTCATAAATGGTAAGACAACAAGTAGAGGCTCCTGTAAGAGCTTCCATTTCAACTCCTGTTTTACCTTCGATACTCACGGTACACAGCACGCGAATACGCGTGGTACTGATGATGTCGATGTCGATGTCGACCCCGCTAATTAACAGGGGATGACACATAGGAATAAGCTCAGAAGTTTTCTTGACTGCTTGAATTCCTGCGATGATAGCAGTTTGAAAAACGGGACCTTTTTTCGTGGTTAATTCGTCGTTTTCAAAATGCTGAATAATCGATGTTCCTAAATACATGGTCGCCTGTGCTGTTGCACTTCGTTTCGTGATGTTTTTTTCCGAAACGTTGACCATTTTAGGATGATTTTTATCGTTGATATGTGAAAAACTACTCAAAATATTGTGGTTTTAGCTGTGTTTTAAAGCCAAGTATATGGCGTTGTTTTCTAGTACATTGTTCGGTATCCTACATAGGTATGGACGCTGCCTTTGGCATAGGTTGTGCCTTCCTTTTTAGGCAAGCAAATAAATCCGTCTGCTTGAACCAAACTCGCCAAGTCTCCTGAACCATTTCCTTTTACTGGAGTGGCGAATAATTGTCCATTTTCAACATGGGTAACTACTTGTAAGAAATACGTTAACGCCGGTTTAAAGTGGACCTCTTCGGTGAGAATTGCACTGATTTCAGGTACCGTAATACCTGTAGTTTGATAGTACCATGGCGTAAAATACATCATGCAGTTTACATAGGTAGATACCGGGTTTCCGGGGAAAGCAAAAATACGACACTGTTTGTAGGTTCCCATCCAAAAAGGTTTTCCTGGGCGTTGACTTACGCGGTGGAAGAGTTTTTGGACACCGAGCTCGTCAAAAACTTCAGGGAGGTAATCGAACTTACCTTTGCTCACTGCTCCACTGCACAAAATAGCATCGTACGCTTGTAAGTACTGTTTCATACTTGCTGTGATCTGAGCTTTTTCATCGTTTAAATGGATGAGAGTTACGGGAATCCTATGTGCTTCTAAAAGGGCTGCAAGGCTGTGAACATTACTCTTGCGTATTTGATGCGGTAGGGGTTGTTCTGAAATATTGACCAATTCATCACCGGTAGAAACAATTAAAACTTTAGGGAGTTTAGCTACTGTCACTACTGCTTTTCCTACAGTTGCCAACACGCCGATTTCTGCGGCTGTAATTCGCGTTTCTTTTGCGATCAGTAGACTGTCTTTTTCGGTGTCTGATCCTTGGGTATGTACGTTTTGTCCTTCTTTAATTTCTGTGAGGTTTACACTGGCCATCAGTGTTTGAATATCGAGATCTTCATAGCGAATAACGGTATCTGTATTTGCAGGTAAACAGGCACCAGTCATGACTTCATAGCAGTTTGCTGCGTTCTCTAAAGTTTGTTGAGCTGCTCCTGCGGCTTGTATACCTTCAATCTTAAAATCTCGTACCCCGTATTGAAAAAAACGGTAATTGATGGCTATTCCATCCATAGCAACGCGATTAAAGGGAGGAAAATCTCTATCGGCATAGATGTCTTCCTTTAAAATCCGTCCCAATGCTTGCGCTAAGGGAATGCATTCGGTACCGAAATCGCCGGGGTGTTGTAAAATGAGTTCTTTGGCTTCTGCTACGGTTATCATATTCGTTTGGTATATTAACCTCCAATGGTTGACATGCTTTCCGAAACGGAACCTCGTTTTCTGTTTTGTTCCGCTTCGAAACCGTTTTTTGGTTTCTGTTTTACCAATTGGAGAAACAATTGTTTTAAGTCATCGTTGCTAGCTCCCTCCCGTATAAAATCGCGAATATTAAAAACGCCATCATCGAACAAACAGTTCTTTAAGAGTCCGGTAGAGGTGAGACGTATGCGATTACAGTCATTGCAAATAGTTCTGGTAAAGGCAGGAATAATTCCAACAGTACCCAAATGATTTGCAGCGCGGTAATTTCTGGAGGTTTCCGAAGGAGCCCCCGGTAGTTTTGTCAGTGAAAATTCTGAGGAAATTTCATTTAAAATACGTTGGAAGTTCCAAGCTTCTTCCAAACTACGCTGTCCTTTACCGTTAAACGGCATTTCTTCAATAAAGCGAACGGCAATGGCTTTGTCACGCGTTAGGCGCACAAAATCGTTGATTTCATCCGTATTAAACCCGGATTGTACTACCACGTTGAGCTTGAGGTCAAGAGAGCTTTGCTCGAGCAGTTCGAAACTTTCAAAAACTTCCTTGTAAACATCGCGTCGGGTGATGGTATGGAACTTTTCTGATTGAAGGCTGTCAATACTGAGGTTGATACTTTTGATTTTTGACAGTTTTTCGAGCGTAGGAATGTGTTTTGCTATGAGTGCACCGTTGGTGGTAATATTGATGGTTTCTAAGAGGTCGTTAAACGACAGCATCTCCAAGAACTGAACAAAATCTTTTCTTACAAAAGGTTCTCCACCCGTTAAACGTACTTTTTGAACGCCGAGTTCAGTAAGTACGCGGATAATGCGGTACATTTCTTTATACGTCAACAGTTCCTTTCTCGGAACGATGTCGATTCCTTTTGCAGGCATGCAATACTGACAGCGCAAATTACAGCGGTCTGTAACTGCCAAGCGCACGTAATTTATTTGTCTACCAAAGTTATCAACGAGTTTCTGCATAAGACAAAGGTACGGATTTCGTACTGCTTCCGATACAGGAAAATGAAATTAAGGAGCCTAAACGAGTAGTCCTAAACGATTTCCATTTTTTTGAGTAAAAACGAAGCATTCATATTTTTACAAATTCCGGTTTTCATAGTATAGTCAAAACTCAATTCGTCCCCAGTAATCGTAGCTTCAAAAAAGTAATTGTGGATGCTCGGAACTTCCGTTGCGAGTTCACACAGGCTAACGTCGTGGGTAGCGATGATTCCCGTTGAATTAGAACGACTCAGCTTGTGAACGAACTGCTTTGAACCTTGTGCTTTATCAAAGCTATTGGTACCTTTTAAAATCTCATCGAGAATAATAAAATAACGATCTGTTTTAATGGTATCTACGATAAATTTAAGTCGCTTGAGTTCAGAGTAAAAGTACGATTCATCTTCTGCGAGCGAGTCGGCCGTTCGCATGCTGGTAATGAGTTTGATAGGACGGTATTTAAACGAGTTCGCACAAACAGGTAAACCGCAATTGGCGCTGACTATAGCCAGTGCTACGGTGCGTAAAAAGGTGCTTTTTCCCGCCATGTTTGCTCCAGTTACAATAAAGAAATCGGCTGTCTGTATTCCGAAATCATTGGCTACACGGACCGTTGGCTTCAGTAAGGGGTGAGCCAAAGAGGAGGCTTCAATTCCCGCATCGTGAGATTGTAACTCTGGGGTACAAAATTCAGGGTGGTTGTATTGGTAATTCGCCAGAGAATTGTAAGCGTCAAAAAACTGTACCGCTTCAAACCAAGAGGCTACTTGAATTTGATAATGTTGCAGCCATTGTTCAGCTTTGTAAGCTTGTTTCCAGTCCCATAAAAACAGCCCATTCCCAACAAGAGCAACAATGATATTATTGCGTTGATCAAAGGCGTCGAGTATTTTTGAGAATTGCTTGATAATTGCCGAGGCTTTGCGTTGTTCACTTTCAATAGCACGTTGTTTTGCGACGAGTAAAGAAGCTTCAAACTGTTGATTTTCGATCTCTTCGAGTAGCAGTTGGTACTGCTTAAACAAATCTTTCGCCGCGCTCGCTTGGGTGTAAATGGCTTGTGTTTTTTTTAGTTGGGTAACACTGATGGCAAGGCCACTGATTAGCAGGGCTACTAGCACTCCTATGGGGAGTATACCGAATGCTGTGAGTACTAGGGTAACTACTGAAATACCACCAAAAACTAAAGGTACAAAAGCACTGTATTTGGGCAAGTCACTACGGTAGTTTTTAATCCATTCTATAAGAGCATCGGTGGTCTTGTCAGAATTTACAGTACTGGCTTTGGCAGAAAAATCTTGACGCCATATAGCTTTTGCTGCCAATTCTTTTACAGCAGCTTGTTTATTGGCGATTTCAGTGATGTCATTACTTGTAAGCAAGGTTGCTAAATGTTGTTTACCATCGCGGGTAACCGTCCTGTTCACGTATTGGAAAAAAGATCCTTGTCCAAACAAATCAATGTCGTGACTGAAGGAATGTGAAGGATTGGAAAATTCTTTACCGGTGCTTGTGAGCACCGAAGTATCTCCATTGAGCACAGCCAGTTCTCGCAGGTTGTAGTCACGCTTGAAATTCAGGATTTTTAAGCGGTGCTTGAACTTTTGAAATTGGACGACGAGTACCGTAAAAACAGCGAGTCCGCAAGCACCAGAGCTCACGAGGATATACGGTTGAGAAAAATAGAAATACATACAAGCAGCAACACTTAAAAAGACAAGTAAGCGCCCTATGCGAAGGCTATTTAATGTTTTTTTTGTTTTCTCGAGTTCTTTATCTAAGAGGGATACCTGATTGGTATAAAAATTGATTGGACTAGTCATGCTATATTTTGAACGGATAAAAGTAAGCTATTAGCTGCATATTTTTTTATAAAATCGTATTTTCGTAGTATGCCAACAGCATTAGAATTACAAGTAAAAACACTCCCAAATCAGCCAGGAGTATATCAGTATTTTGACAAAAATGATACCATAATTTATGTAGGGAAGGCGAAGAATTTAAAAAAGCGCGTTTCCTCTTATTTTACCAAGAATCACGAACACGGTAAAACCCGAATTTTGGTACGAAAAATTGTGCGCATAGAACACATCGTGGTCGATACCGAGACGGATGCCTTGCTGTTGGAAAATAACTTGATAAAGAAGTACCAACCTAGGTACAATGTACTCTTAAAAGACGATAAGTCATATCCGTGGATATGCATAAAAAAAGAGCGATTTCCGAGGGTGTTTTCTACGCGAAGAGTCGTAAAAGACGGTTCGGAATACTTTGGTCCCTATACCAATGTAAAAACCGTTACAGCGCTTCTTGAACTCATCAAAGAGCTCTACAGCTTACGCACTTGTAATTACGATTTACACGAAACAAAAATCCAAGCAGACAAGTACAAAGTATGCTTAGAATATCACTTGGGAAATTGTAAAGGCCCTTGCGAAGGCATGCAAACAGAAGAAAATTACCAACGTGATATCAAAGCAATACGAAATATCATTCGCGGAAATTTTAAAGACAGTTTGGCGTATTTTAATCAGGTGATGATGGATTACGCCGCTGAAATGAAGTTTGAAGAGGCCCAAAAGATCAAGGAAAAGTTAGGGGCACTTCAAAACTATCAGGCGAAATCAACCATTGTAAATCCATCGATCAACAATGTGGATGTTTTTTCGATTATTTCGGACGAGCAACACGCCTATGTCAACTTTTTTAAAGTGATGAACGGGGCTATAGTTCAGTCGTATACCACAGAAATTAAAAAGAAGCTCGACGAGACAGATAAGGAAATCTTAGAGCTTTTTATTTTTGAAACACGACAGCGTTTTACTTCCCTTTCGCGGGAGGTGTACGTGCCTTTTGAGGTGGATTTAGGAGAAAAAATAAAAGTGATAGTTCCTAAATTGGGAGATAAAAAACGCATTGTTGACCTCTCAATACGGAATGCTAAATACTACCGTCAAGAGCAGTTTAAGCAGGTGAAAATTGTAGATCCTGAGCGTCATGTAAAGCGCATTATGGCACAGATGCAAAAAGATTTGCGTTTGCGAGTTGAACCGAGGCATATCGAGTGTTTTGACAACTCCAATATTCAAGGGACCAATCCCGTTGCTGCCTGTGTTGTTTTTAAAGACGGTAAACCCAGTAAAAAGGACTACCGCCATTTTAACATAAAAACCGTGGAAGGTCCAGATGATTTTGCATCGATGGAAGAAGTGGTGTACAGGCGTTATAAACGTTTGTTGGACGAAGACAAACCCCTGCCTCAGCTCATCGTGATCGATGGGGGTAAAGGACAGTTATCGTCGGCATTGAAAAGTTTGGATGCCCTGGGGTTACGCGGTAAAATTGCCATTATTGGTATTGCCAAACGCTTGGAAGAAATTTACTATCCCGGTGATAGTATTCCCCTGTACTTAGACAAAAAATCAGAATCGCTAAAAATTATTCAATTTTTGAGAAATGAGGCGCACCGCTTTGGAATTACATTCCACAGGAACAAGCGAAGCAAGAGCGCTATTCAATCAGAATTGGAACAAATACCGGATATCGGTAAACAAAGTATTACAAACCTGTTGCGAAAATTTAAATCGGCAAAACGGGTGAAAAGTGCTAGTTTAGAAGAATTAAAGGAAGTTGTAGGGCATGCAAGAGCCCAAAAAGTATATCAGTTTTACCACAAAGATTAACCTATGAAAAAGCTACTATTACTACTACTGTTAAGCACTGGGATTTTTGCCCAAGAAAAACCCCGCATCGGATTGGTGTTGAGCGGAGGTGGAGCTAAAGGATTTGCCCATGTCGGCGTTTTAAAAGAACTGGAAAAAGCCGGAGTGCAAGTTGACTATATCGGTGGTACCAGCATGGGAGCCATAGTAGGTGGACTCTACGCCGCGGGATATTCGGCGAGTCAAATTGAAAAGGTAATTGATGAGGCCGATTTTATGTCCTTGTTACAAGATAAGGTTACCCGTGATGCTAAGCCGTTTTTTAGGAAACAATACGGAGAAAAATACGCCATTACGCTGCCCATAAAAAAAGGAGGCGTAGGTTTGCCTTTGGGCCTCTCCAAAGGACAAAACGTACTTAACTTTTTGACAGAACTCCTCTCACCAGTAGACGAAATAGAAGATTTTTCTAAGCTTCCCATACCTTTTTATTGCATTGCCACAGATATAGAAGCCGGAAAACAGGTAGTATTAGAAAAGGGATCATTGCCCTTGGCGCTCCGAGCCAGTGGGGCCTTCCCATCATTACTTAATCCTGTAGAAATAGACGGACGTCTGTTAGTAGATGGAGGTGTGGTTAACAATTACCCCGTCGATATCATGCGTACCAAACCCGTTGATTTGGTTATTGGAGTCAACGTTCAAGGGCAGTTGCTAAAAAGAGACGAGTTGTCGTCTGTGGCGTCCTTGCTGCTGCAAATCATCAATTTCCAAATGTATAAGAAAGCAGATGAGCAGGTTAAATTACTCGACATTTCGCTCAAGCCTAATATTTTGGAATACAGCGTAATTTCTTTTGATAGAAAAGGAGAAATTCTGAAAGAGGGTATTCGGGCAGCAAAACCTTACCACGCGGTGTTTGACAGTATTGCTAAACTACAAAAGCGAAAGAAACGCATTTTGACACAGCCCAACAACAATGCTAAATTTTTGGTTGACAGAATTATTATCAATGGAAACAAAAACTACACGGACAATTACGTTTTAGGAAAGCTACAATTGCGTGAAGGAGACAGTGTGTCGTACAAAGATGTTTCAAAAAAAATCAGTTCGTTAACAGCTACTAATAATTTTGAACGCATTGATTATCACTTCCAAAAGTCATTTCAGGGTAAAAAACTAGTACTTACTGTAAAAGAAGATAAAATTAAATCGTATTTGCGTTTTGGACTGCATTACGACCTGTTGTACAAATCGGCGGTATTGCTAAACTACCACGATAAAAAAGTGCTGCGTCAGAACGACGAATTCAATTTTGATGTCGGTATCGGTGACCGTATACGTTACGAACTCAATTACTTTGTCGATAATGGTTTGCTGCCGAGTTATGGGGTTACCTCGCGATACAATTCATTTAAAGGTTCTTTTTTCTTCGATGAAGATGTGAACATCAATTCTATAAATTTGAGGTATTTAGACTTTACCAATGCCTTGTATTTACAAACGACTATTGATAAGAAATTTGCCTTTGGTGTGGGGGTTGAAAACAAGCGAATCAAAATCACTTCTGATACCTTTTTAACCAACGGAGAGGAAACTATTTTTGACAATAGTAATTATATCAACCTGTATAGTTTTTTAAAGTTAGACTCTTATGATCACGCCTATTATCCTACGCGAGGTGTCCATGCAGACATCGGGTTCAAATGGTATGTATGGTCTGACCGAAATCGAAAAATGGCACAATTTCCGCAAGGAAGCGATGGCTACAGTCAGTTTTCTCAAATTTCTGGAAGCATAGGTGTGGCGACCACATTTTTTGACCGATTGACTTTTCAATATACCTCTTCAGCGGGCTATACTTTGGGGAACTTATCCAATGAATTATTTGATTTCCGTTTGGGAGGCTATAACAAAAACTTCATCAATAATTTCGTGTCTTTTTACGGATATGATACGGGCATGCTCAACGATCAGTCGTACTTAAAGTCAGAATTTGCGTTTAGGTACCGCGTAATACCCAATCATTTTGCGAGTTTTATAGCCAACTATGCGCGTGTAGAAAACGATATTTTCGCTGGAGGAAAACTCTTTGACAATACCAAATCGGGGTATGCGATTGGTTATGGCGTAGATACCTTTATCGGGCCGATAGAAATTAAATATTCCTGGTCACCAGACCACGATGAACAGTATTGGTTATTCAACTTAGGTTTTTGGTTTTAAACGGCTTTTTCTAGGGTAAATGAGAACTCAGAACCTTCTCCGAATTTACTTTTGAGCAGGATGGTTTCTCCGTGTGCTTCGATGATGTGTTTCACGATAGAGAGTCCTAATCCTGAACCTCCTTGTTCGCGTGATCTACTTTGATCAACGCGGTAAAAGCGCTCGAAAAGTCGTGAAAGGTGTTCCTGTTTAATTCCCTCTCCATTATCGGTAACCTTGATGATGAATTTTCTGGAATTGTAATTTTCGATACTCACTGTAGTAATACCGCCTACTTTACCGTATTTGATAGAGTTTACAACGAGGTTAATGAGTACTTGTTCTATGCGTTCCATATCACCTTTTACGAAAAAGGGAAATTCATAAACGCGATCAAAAAGCAACTTGATTCCGCGTTTTTTTGCCTTCATCTCGAACAAATCAAACACGTTTTGGATAAGTTCTAAAATATTAAAGGTTTCGATATTCATTTTCATACCCTCTGTTTCTAGTTTGGCAATCATGTCCAAATCTTTGATAATTGAGGTCAAACGTTCGACTCCTTTATTGGCGCGTTCTAGGTATTTTGTACGAATTTCTTCATCGTCAGCCGCTCCTTCCATAAGCGTTAGAATATACCCTTGTACTGTGAATAATGGAGTTTTTAACTCGTGGGCAACATTCCCAAGAAAATCGCGTCTAAAAGAATCTCTTTGCGTCAAATGCGCAATTTCTTCACTCTTCCCCTCCACGTATTCCTGCACGGTTTTAGTCAATGCTTCTACATCGGTAGTAACTTTTTTTCGTTTGAGATCATTGACATCTAAAATAGAAATGTTCTCGTAGAGTTTTTTAATTCGCTGATAAATAAAATGTTCGGCGCGGTATTGAATGACAAAAAATGAAATGACAAATAGCAGGAGCCCAAAAATAACCACCGTCACAAATCCTAAGTATTTAAATAACAATAAATAAGACAGAACGGCAAAGGTAATTGACAGTATGGTCAAGTAAAGGGCTGAAGACAGCGCGTATTTGTAGGTTTTTTTAATTTTCACGAGTAAGAAATTTTACTTTTGCTGTGTAAATAATAAAAGTAGATTGCGGTAAGGCAATCTACTTAGTGTATGGTATTTTTTTAAGTTTTGGGGCTTATTTGTCTGCGTTTTCCAGTACAAATTTATACCCAACACCTTTTACAGTTTTAAAATAATCGTCTCCAATTTTTTCTCGGAGCTTTCTGATGTGAACGTCGATGGTACGACCTCCCACCACAACTTCATTACCCCAAACACTGTCTAAAATTACTTCGCGTTTAAAAACTTTTCCAGGTTTAGAGGTCAGCAATGAAAACAATTCGAATTCCTTTCTAGGTAAAGAAATCTTATTCTCTCCCTTGAAAACTACGTATTCATCGCGGTTGATAACAATATCACCAATCTTTGTCGTAGCGTCTGCTTGTTCTTCCGTTTTAAGCCTGCGGAGTAGTGATTTTACCTTACTTACTAGTACCTTAGGTTTTACGGGTTTGGTGATGTAGTCGTCAGCACCAGCGTCAAATCCGGCTACCTGTGAATAATCTTCTCCTCGTGCCGTTAAAAAGGAAATAATCACATCTTCTAACGATTTGATTCCCCTAATTTTTTCGCAAGCTTCAATACCATCCATCTCTGGCATCATGATGTCTAACAGAATTAAATGAGGACTTACTTTCTTCGCGGTTTTCACTGCTTCAGCACCGTTATTTGCTGTAAAAACTTGATATCCTTCAGATTTCAGGTTGTAACCAACTATTTCTAAAATATCTGGCTCATCGTCTACCAACAAAATCTTAATATCACTAGTATTCATACGTGTTTTTTTAGGTAATAATACCCAAAAGTAACGATAAAATAACAATTTGACTGCATCGTGCTTTAACTTAACGTTGATTTAATGTTACTGAAACTTCTACGAGTCCTAGCCTTTATTTTTCAGGTACTTAACGTTAAGTTAATATACAATGCGCTGCGGTTTTATAATTTTGTTCGACAAAAATTAAACCTACAAGCAAATGAAAAAAAATTACTTTTTTGTATTATTATTAATCCTTTGCCAAGCAACTTTTGGCCAGGCTACTGATTTGTACATTAGTATGTACGCTGAAGGGAGTAGTAATAACAAGTTTATCGAAATTTACAATGGAACGGGAGCGAATGTGGACTTATCGAAGTACAAAGTTCGCGGATCTAACAATGGAGGAGATTGGAAAGCCGAAAGAGATGTGGCTTTGACAGGAACTTTAAACGCCGGAGCCGTATACGTGATTGCAACAGATGCAGCCGATGCGACTATTTTAGCGAAAGCAGATTTAAAATTAGCCTATGAAAGTCCTGTTCACTATAATGGAGATGATGCTATAGGTTTGTTTAAAGACAACGGTTCAGGAGCCTTTACCTTAATCGATGTGGTAGGAGTTCCTACTACTGACCCAGGAACAGCTTGGGAGGTAGCAGGTGTTGCCAATGCAACCAAAGACCATACCTTAACGCGTAAAGCAACGGTGTGTAAGCCGAACGCAGATTGGGCAGCCTCTGCAGGAACCAATGCAGGAGATTCTGAATGGATAGTAACGGCTAAAGATTCAGAGTGGGGAAGTTTAGGAAGCTTTAACGGATGTTCTTCAACACCTTCGTTAAGCATTTCTTCACCTACCGAAAATCAAGTAGTACCTTATGCAGCTACCGTAACGGTGAAGTTTAACGTAACCAATTTTAACGTGGCTACCGGTGGTACTGGAGATGGATATATCAAATGGAAATTGAATGACGTAGCACAAGCAGCAAAATACGATACCAATGACATCAGTATTAATGTAACTGCTGGAACGAGTTATAAGGTTTATATGGAGTTGGTAGACAACAGCGGAAATCCTTTAGCTACAGCGGTGAATGTGACCAGAAATTTCACGGTAAATAAACCTTGTGATTTAGTTATTGGAGCTATCGAAACGACCTGTGATGCACTTACAGCAGGTACCGATACTTTCAGCGGATCAATTGCCTTTACTGGTGGAAATACAGGGGTTACTTATACGATTAAAGCACAAGTAGGCGGTTCAGATGTTGGAACCATCGGAGGTGACAACCCGAGCACTGTGGCTTCTGGTAAAATCACATTTACCGGATTAACGGAAGGGACAGACGTAAAAGTAACCATCGTTGGGGATGCTACGAGTAGCTGTGATTTTTCGAGAACTTTATACAGTCCTACCTGTACAGCATTTCCAATTGTAGAAACGTTTGATTACGCTGCCGACAGTAAATTAACAGATGCAGCTTTATGGCAAACAACGTCAACTTCAACGGACAAAGTAAAAGTAGTAGCGGCCACTTTAGGAAATCCTTACCAAGCAGCAGAGTTCCCAAATCCAACAGGAAACATGGTGAGTTTTGACGGAGCTGGAGCTGATCCATACCTAGAGTTTTACCAACAAAAGGCAGGTACTGTATATGTGTCATTTGTATTTACAGCTGCAGATATCACGAAATTGACCAATGCAAACGGCGGTTATTTTGCTGTTTTAGCAGAGCCAGGAGGATCGTATAAAGGTAGAATTTGGTTAAAGCAAGATGCTACCGATGCTACCAAGTATAAAATCGGAATGAGCACAGGAAGCAGCAGCGCGAGCTATACAAGTACTTTACACACTCCAAACGAAGAAGTGTTTTTAGTAGTTGGATTTGATTTTACGAGCAAAGAATTGTTGTTGTGGGAAAACCCAGCACCGGCTTCTTTTGCAGCAGCCTCAGCACCAGCAGCTACGTTAAAGGCAACAGCTACAGGAAACGATATTCCAAGTAGTTTAGGACGTTTCTTATTGCGTCAAGATTCAACCAGTGAAACACCGAGTATTTTATTCGATGAGTTGAGAATTGCAACTTCTTGGAAAGACGTGACTCCAAAAGGAGCAACAGCCTCGATAGATAAAAATAGCATCGCCGGATTTGCTGCCTATCCAAACCCAGTTTTGGATAAAGAGTTTGCGTTGACAACAGCGTCAAGCGAAGCAAAGAAGGTAGAAGTATTTACAGTTTTAGGAAGCAAAGTTCACACCGAAGTGGTAAAAGGATTGACAAACCGTATAGATCTTCACGGATTGAATGCCGGTATTTATTTATTAAAAGTTACCGAAGGAACTAAAACAGCGACTAAGAAATTAGTAGTAAAATAAAAGAACTGCCCGTCAGTTACACCAAAGAGAGTCATTAAAAAATGGCTCTCTTTTTTTGTGCTAAGAAATGCTACATTACCTAAAAAAGACCAAATGGGTAAGAAAAAGTTGGGGCTGAATTCCCCGTTTACACGGCGTTCGGAGAGGTCGAGTTGTCTGCGGACTTTGAGTACATTGCTATTTATTGATATTGAAACTGTACCTCGCTTTGAACACTGGAATGAGGTACCTGAAGCGGAGCGACAGTTGTTCGAAAAAAAGACCGCCTATCTGCGCAAAGACGTATTGCCAGAAATTTACTACGAACGCGCTGGTATTTGGGCAGAGTTCGGAAAGGTGATTTGTATTTCTACAGGCTTTTTTACAAGCCTAGAACCGACTCGAAAATTCTGTATGAAGTCATTTTATCACCGCGATGAACATCAATTATTAAAGGCTTTTAAAAGGTATTTGTACAAGGAGTTTAACTGTAATACCTTGTTGTTTTGCGCTCACAACGGTAAAGAATTTGATTTTCCGTATTTGGCAAGACGCATGCTAATCCATAATATCATTCTGCCAAAGGCATTGGAATTTTTTGGTAAAAAACCTTGGGAGATCCATCATATAGATACTTTGGAACTCTGGAAATTTGGTGATTTTAAACATTATACTTCCTTGGCGCTATTGAGCTATATTTTAGGAATTCCTTCGCCAAAAACAGCTATGGAAGGCAGCGATGTTGCAAGGGTGTATTATCGAGATAAAGACCTTCGAAGAATTGTGAGGTATTGCGAACTAGATATGCTAACGGTAGCTCAAGTGTACTTGCGATTGAACGACCTGCCTTTATTGCAAGTGGCAGAATTACAAGGGCAGTTTGGCTGAGGGTATAAAAACACCTCCAAGTAGCAGTATTGCTTTGGAGGCGTTATATTTGAACTAATTTACAGGTACTACCTTTTCCTCGTACAGATCTTGTCCGTTTGAATCTTTCCCTTTCCAAAACTTAAATACATAAGATTGGCGCTGAGTCACCTGAATTGGAACAATCAATTCGCGTTCAAATACTTGTTCTATACATGCCGATTCCAAATCTTCAAGAGCTCTGATAGCAATGATGCGTGCAGTATCTTGATATTGGTAATACAAACTGTGGTAGCTATGACAGCTATTGGGCAATGAATATTTTATTTTTATCGTATCGACAGTTCTATACGTGAAACTACTGGGAGTCTCAAACGAGTCGATAGGCAGGTATTTAGCAGCCAAGTTTTTATTGTCTAAACAGCTGGTTAAAAAGCTAAATATCAAGCCTAGTAAAAGTATTTTTTTCATGATGATTGGATTAAAATTGATAAATAAGTCCCGAATAAATTCCTAAGTTGTACGGTTGAAAACCGTTGGAATTTTTCGAGAAGGTTTGAAAGGGGACCTTAAACATAGGGTTGATACTCAATTGGAGCTTAGCGTTTAAGTCGTATTGAAAATCCAAACCTATATTTCCACTAAAATTAATACTGTTTAAGTTATTCGCTTTTCCGAGCACGCGCGAACTGCTTTCTGTGTGCAAGAGAATTTGGTTCTGTTGTAAAAATAAAGAACTGACACCTCCGACGAGTTTCGAACGGAATCGCGTTCCTTCCAAGAAGGTATACTGAACTTCTAAGGGAATTTCTATATAGCGATAGTCTTGCACTAACTGCGCATTTTGTGCGCTGACATTAGCGGTGTTCAAGGCTACAGCCTTATCCGTAATTTCTGAGTTATTCACGAGGTACACGGCTTCTCCTTCGTACTCGATTCCCGATAAGACACTATTGCGCACATTCGGCAAAACAGCGAGATTTCCATTAGAGAATCCCATTTTTTGCAGTATTACGCCCGATTGCAAGGTCCATTTTTTATCGAGTTGTAAAGCAACACGGAGTCCGTAAGCAAACGCATCTTTTCCTTGAGTTTTGGTAGTATTTAAACTGCGGTCAACAGGTGATGCATTGCCAAATGAATTGGCTTGGGTATAGGCAAAAACAGGGGCTACCGACCAGCTTTTTTTCGATTTTGACGGAAGGTCTATACTGTCTTTGTTTGCCATGGCCTTTACAAAGTCTTTTTTAGCTTTGGAATGCTTGGCTACGCGTTGCAAACTATCGTTGTCAACAGTAGAAATATCGGTACTAAAAATCTTTTCCATAGCGCTTTTTAGTACATCCGATACAACCCCTTCTTTTGCTGCATCGTAAGGTTTTTCATAAGCAATCACAGTACCAGTATCTCGTTGTTTTGGGATGTTAGTAATTTTAGTTGCTGTTTGAACTCCTCCGGAAGCGCCACCCATGGAACGCGGTTGAGGCGAATTGGTAGCGACTTCTACAGGAGCGTCATCAGACGTATGAATAGTATCAACCGGTACAACTAAACTAGGTTGATCTAGAGGTCTCTTTACGGGTTCTTCCGTGATAATTACAGGGATTTCAGGAATTTGCTGAGGACTGGTTCCGCTGAACAAAGGGTACAACAAATACGCTAAAAGCAAGAGGGCAGCCACACTGCCATACAACCACCACATAGGAAGTACGCGTCTTTTTTTCTTTTCAAGTCGCGCCTCGATTTGTTCCCAAACTTCTGGACGTGGCTGTGCCTCAAACCCTTCTAGTTTTTCCTGAAACAATCTATCTATGTCTTTTTGAGTATTCATTTACGCTTCTTTTTGTATTTTTTGCTGTACTTCAATTTTTTCTTTCAAAATCATACGAGCCCTAGAAAGGTTAGACTTTGAGGTTCCTACGGTAATTTTTAACAGTTCGGCAATTTCCTTGTGTGCGTACTTGTCCAATACGTAGAGGTTAAAAACCAAGCGATATCGATCGGGTAATTCTTGGATACAGCCGAGTAAAAAATCTACGGGTACACTGTTTTCATCATATACAACCTCTTCAATTTCTTCTACATCATCGTCTTTTACTATTTGCAAAGGCGTGTGTTTTCTGAATTTCTGTAGTGCCGTATGTATGGTCAATCGCTTTAGCCATCCCTCAAACGATCCGCGGTGCTTAAACTGGTGTATTTTTTTAAAAATATTGATAAAACTATCTTGTAAGGTATCTTCTGCATCCTGGTAATTCCGGGAATATTTTAGGCAAACGGCAAAGAGTTTAGCAGCGAAAAGTTGGTACAGTTCTGCTTGTGCCTTGCGGTCTTGCTGAATGCATTTTTCTATGATAGCCTGTAGGTTAATAGTTTTGAGTTTTTTTAAAAATACTAATAAATTAGTTCAGCGCTCCCGTTATTACAGCGAATTCCAACGGGTTTTTGAGTCATACTACAATCAGAAACGATCCCCCATTTTTCGTTGAAAGCTCGTTCTTTTTGCGTGTAGCGAGCTACCTTAGCTAAAAAGGAAGTAGTATCGATGTTGGTAGGGTAAGCTAGGTAGCCTTGTGGGCCACCACAAGCCTTATTGCCATAGGCGGTATACTTCCAGGTTGTCGCATCGGTACAAGGAGTGCTGTTCGCTGTACTTTTTATTTCCGTTAGGAGTTCTAACAGTGCTTTTTGGTCATTTTCCTGACTACTTGCAGGTACAGTATCTACCTCATTGCAACTGAAGAGGAGAAGTGTTATTACAACTGCGAGTAAGGGTGTTGTTATTTTGTCCATAAGATAATTTCATTGGTTTTGGTAGTTTCAAAATCAGGACAGGTGTTGAGGCCAGCAACCCCGCCAAATTCACATACTTTTTCACCGGTACAATTGTATACCGTAATTAAATTGTCAGCACAGCCTTTACAAGGGTTTACTAGGTAAACAGTTTGATTTTTATAGAAGTACTGAATGATTTCCTTTTGTCCGGCAGTGGTTGACTGCTCTAAGCTCGTTTTAATGCTTTGCAACCAGGGCAACTGTGTTATCGGATCGCTCGCGTTACAAGTATTGGTAAAGGGCTTGGAATCTTCGCACGACAGAAAACTGAGCGCGATAAGAAATACGATGAGTTTTTTCATGAGTTTACAGCTAAAGGTTGAGGTAAATTTCGAGAGTTTTTTTGCGTTTTGGTAAATATCCGGACTAAAGAATAGTTCGGGACGGTTGCATCGGGTGTAAAGTCTTTGCTTACCAATACTTCGTATTCATACGATAACTCGTAGTGAAATCCGTGAATGGGTAGGGTCCATCGCTGCCATTGTGAGCTTCCGCGATCTTTTACAAACCACCCTTTGTTTTCATCGTTCACCACCCAAGGTGTCGAGGCAATGGTGAGGTAGCGTTCTTGTCGCTTTTTCGAGTGCGCATTTCCATGGGCTACGCGAAAGAGCTTTTGTAATGTTGAGTATGCGGTTCGTATCATAGTTACAGATGTTTTTAGGTTGTAGACTACTTAAAAATGGTATTTATGAACGTTCTTTTATAGCTAGATGCGGAAAAACTAAAAAGGTTGCGTAGAATACTTGTATTTTTGTAGCGATTATGAAAAACAAGGTATTCAATATCCAGTCAGAGGAAGATTTTAAGGAATGTGCTTTAGAAATCTTTAAGTTTCAGTTTGCGAATAATAGGGTGTATCGTTCGTTTTGCGATTTGCTCTACATCCATCCATCCGATGTTCGTGAAGTACATCAGATTCCGTTTTTACCGATCCAGTTTTTTAAAACTAAAGAGGTGCTCGCCAGTAAGGATCCCGTACAACAGAGTTTTTCCAGTTCAGGTACTACCGGTACTGTGACGAGTAAACATCATATTACGGATCTCAGTTGGTACGAAGAGAGTTATAACAAGGGGTTTAACCATTTCTACGGTTCAGTTGAAGATTTGGTCGTACTAGCTTTATTGCCTAATTACCTCGAACGTCAAGGCTCTTCACTAGTGTATATGGTTGACGATTTAATTAAGCAGTCTAAACATCCTGAAAGCGGATTTTATTTGAATAATTTAGACGAATTGGCAACAACCCTGCGAGCGGTGGAGGCAGCAGGAAAAAAGACCTTACTCATAGGGGTGTCTTTCGCCTTGCTAGACCTTGTTGAAACCACACAATTTGAGCTAAAGAATACCATAGTAATGGAAACCGGAGGAATGAAAGGCCGCAGAAAAGAGCTCATTCGAGAAGAACTACACAGCATTTTACAAGATGGGTTTGGAGTTGGTGAAATCCATTCGGAATACGGAATGACGGAATTGTTAAGTCAAGGGTATTCTAAAGGTCAAGGCATTTTTAACTGTCCTCCTTGGATGCGCATACTTACCCGGGATCCAGAAGATGCACTCAGTATTCACGCACCGGGACGCTCAGGAGGTGTCAATGTCATTGATTTGGCAAATTACAATTCCTGCTCTTTTATTGCTACCCAAGACCTAGGTAAGGTATACGATGACGGTAGTTTTGAAATTATTGGTCGCTTCGACAATTCGGATATTCGTGGATGTAACCTCATGGTACTGTAGGGTATACACTGGAAAGTAAATACAGACCGACTGGTCTGTTTTTCGTTTTTTTTGCTATATTTGAGAGGATTAGCATAAAAAAATGGCAAGAAATCACAAAGAAGTCATCGTAGAGAAAGCTTTTGAGCTCTTTTTAAATAAGGGCTATGAAGCTACCAGTTTGCAGGCAATTATCACGGCTGCAAACAGTTCAAAAGGAGCGGTATACCATCACTTTCCCAGCAAGTACCACATATATTTGGCAGTGTTGGACTCGTATTTTTTTTCGCTTTTTGAAAGAATACAACTGAAGGATGTGGCCTTGTCTTTTGAAAAAAGAATTCAACAGCGTTATTTCTTTTTTGTTGAGTTATTACATTTTATTGAGCTAACCGGTTCAGGGGTTTCGTTTCCGATTCGCAAGTATTTTTTGTTTCAATTGTCAAGTGAACGCGATGCAGCTATTCACGAACGCATACAAGCTACTTTAGGAGTATACCACCACGAGGTACTTACCATAGTCACGCAAGCTAGAGAGTCGGGAGTGCTGCATACAGGTATTAGTACGAGCGCTGTTGCCCAGCAATTGATCAGTATGATTGAAGGCCTGGTAATTCACCACTCAACAGTTGAGCGTGGAGTGAAAGAACTGCTCAGTGAAAAATACGAAGAGGTAATAGCTCCGTACTTACAACTACTAACCAACCGTTCAAATCATGAGTAAAACTTTAAAAAACTGGGCACAGAATGTTCGTTGGAATCCCAATGAGGTAGCTTTTCCAAGCTCTCAAGAGGAGGTGCAACAACTCGTTCAGCAGGCGATTGAAAATCATCGCAGAATACGTTTAATAGGAACAGGACATTCGTTTACGCCGCTGTGCAGTACTGCGGAATTACTAATTAGCTTGGATAACTACCAAGGTATTATAGAGGTCGATAAAACGACAAATCAGGTTCGGGTGAAAGCTGGAACTAAGCTATGGAAATTAGGAGCCTTGCTGTTTCAAGAAGGTTTAGCCATGGAAAATCTCGGAGATATCGACGTCCAATCAATTGCGGGAACGATTAGTACGGGTACCCATGGTACGGGAACAGGATTTGGTTCTATTAGTACTCAGGTCGTTGCATTGCGGTTTATAAACGGAAAGGGAGAGCTCGTAAGTTGTTCTCCGTCAGAGCAACCTGAATTGTTTAAAGCAGCTCAAGTATCTTTGGGGTGTTTGGGGATTATAACGGAAATTACCTTGCAATGTGTACCTGCGTACCGCCTGCGTTTGGAAAATAAAAAAGAACCCATTCAAGAGGTGTTGGCAAGCTTAGAGGAACGAAAAAAGAAACACAGAAACTTTGAATTCTACTGGATTCCTCATACGGAAACAGCTTGGACTAAAACTTCGAACATCGCTGAGAATTCAGAGCCTGATAAATTGAATTTTTTCAATTACTGGACCGAATACGTTTTGGAGAATTACGTATTCAAACTCTTTTGTGAATACGCTAGGTGGTTTCCTTCTCAAAATGAGCTGGTTTCCAAAATAACTGCAGCCAGCATTAGTAATGTGGCAAAGGTATATCAGAGTCACAAGGTGTACGCTACCAAGCGAATGGTGAAATTTTACGAAATGGAATACAGCGTTCCTGCAGAGTGTTACCAAGATGTGTTTAAAGACATAAAGAAACTACTAGCAGCCAAAAAATTTCGCGTGCATTTTCCAATTGAAAATCGATGGGTACGTCAAGATGATATCTACATGAGCCCTGCCTATGGACGCGATGCGGCCTATATTGCCTGTCACGTATATAATAAAAAAGAGTACCGTGAGTACTTTGATGCCTTAGAACCGATATTTAAGAGTTACCAAGGACGACCACATTGGGGAAAAATGCACAACTTCACAAAAGAAGATGTGGTGCGCAGTTATCCGAAATTTATTGATTTTTTGAATTTTCAAAAGCAACAGGATCCCGATAAGCTTTTTGTAAATCCTTATGTACAGCAATTGTTCGGTTTGTAAATGATGACTATGGAGTATTTTGAAACACTGACACAAAGTTTGCAAGCTCAAAACAGAGCACTGCCTACTTTGTTGATTGATTTGGACAATCTAGATCAGAACATTGCGGCGGTATTGGCAAATTTTCCAAAGCAGAAAGGCTTGCGATGGGTTGTGAAATCACTTCCTTCTCCGGAATTGTTGCACTATATCATGAAGCGATCGCAAACGGAAAGGCTCATGGTTTTTCACCAACCCTTTCTGACGGCCTTGGTACCTCTACTGTCCGAAACTGCCGATGTTTTGTTAGGCAAGCCTATGCCCGTAACGACTGCGGAGTACTTTTATACGAACCTGCCCGAAACTGCGACCTTCAATGCGGTCAGTCAAGTGCAGTGGCTCATAGATACTGAAGAGCGATTGATAGCCTATGCAAATTTGGCGGAAAAGTTAGGTCAAAAATTAAGAGTTTCTCTCGAGATAGACATAGGACTACACCGCGGAGGGTTTTCTTTTAAAGCACTGTTTAGCGCTTTGCATACACTGCAATCGTATCAGCACTGTTTGGAGTTTAGTGGGTTTATGGGCTATGACCCACACGTGGTTAAATTGCCAAAAATACTGCGCTCTGCTTCAAAAGCATTTAGCATGGCCAATACGGAATACAAGCGATGCATTGACCTGGTTACCTCACAGTTTCCGGAACTCTGTAATTCGGAATTGGTATTCAATGGCGGAGGAAGCCCAACGTTGGAACTGCACAAAACGGGCCATACGGTACTCAATGAAATTGCAGTAGGATCGTGTATACTCAAGCCGAGTACCTTTGACATCCCGAGTTTAACCGCCTACCAACCCGCCTGCTTTATTGCGACTCCAATTTTGAAAAAATTAAACGGAACACGGATTCCTGCGATAGAATTTTTAAGTGGCCTCATGGGCTTTTTAAAAAAGAAATTGGGGCGTTCTTATTTTATTTACGGAGGCTATTGGAAAGCGAACTACTGCTATCCACCGGATGCCACAGAAAACGGGCTGTTTGGAGCGTCTACCAACCAGAGTTTGGTCAATACTACTAGCGATTTAGCAGTAGGTGATTACGTGTTTCTCCGCCCTTCACAAAGTGAATTTGTACTGCTGCAATTTGGGCAGCTTCAACCGGTTCGCAACCAGTTACTACAGGCTCCTTGGAATCTTTTAAAAAACTATTAACTGTAAGTTTATACAAACTTCTTCGACTTTTTTAGCAAACCCGATATCATGAAAAACACAATTCTACTCTTGTTCTTAACAATTTCTTGCGGGCTGTATGCACAGCAAATAGACTACAACACCAAAAACGGATTCATCGCTGAAGGCTATGATGTAGTATCGTATTTTACCAAACCGGCACCGGTAAAAGGAAAAAAGAAGTTTCAAACCACCCATGACGGTGTCAAATTTGCATTTGCAAATGCCGAAAATCTAAAAATTTTTCAAAAAAATCCGACGGCGTATATTCCACAATACGGGGGGTACTGTGCCTATGCAGTTGCCGCTAAAAAGAAAAAGATGTATATCGACGCCGAGGCCTATGAAATAAGGGATGGTAAACTGTATTTGTTTTATAATTCTTGGATTTCTAACAAGTTAACAGACTGGAAAAACGGTGATACAAAGCAGTTACAAAATCAAGGAGATAAAAACTGGAGCGAAATAAAATTTAAAAATTAAAAAATAAATGACTAAATTAGTATGGATTTTTTTACTGATAACTTCTTTGGTATCAGCACAAACGAGCTTTAATCAAAAGAAAGGAGCGGTAGCTAATGGTTACGATGTCGTAGCGTATTTTAACAACAAAGCCGTTAAAGGAAGTAAAAAAATCACCACAGTATACGAGGGGGCAACATTTCGATTTTCGAATCCGGAAAATCTAGCTGCATTTAAAAAAGACCCAACAAAGTTTGTACCGCAATACGGCGGTTACTGTGCCTATGCTATAGGAAAAAAAGGGGAGAAGGTGGGGATCAATCCAAAAACATTTGAGATTAGAGACGGAAAATTATATCTGTTTTACAACGCATGGGGTACCAATACCTTAGAGTTATGGTTAGAAGAAAAACCAAATGAACTCGTACGCCAAGCCGATAAAAACTGGAGGATGATTGGTCAATAGATAATTTGTTGATTTATTTAATCCGGGGGACCACGAAAAGAGCTGAATTTTTCAGCTCTTTTTATATTATATGCCTTTGAATTATGTTATTTTTGTTGGAAAACAGCTTACTACCATGAACACCTTTTCATTTTTCAACAGATCTAATTGTAAAAAAGAACTACAAGCTACCGAATTCGATATGCTTATTATTGGAGGAGGGATTACCGGAGCCGGGATTGCTTTAGACGCTGCCTCGAGAGGAATGAAAGTGGCCTTGGTAGAGAAAAATGATTTTGCTTCAGGTACCAGTAGTAAATCTACCAAACTGATTCACGGTGGTTTGCGCTATTTAAAGCAATTTGATTTTTGGTTGGTAAAAGAAGTCGGAACAGAGCGCGCCATTGTGCATAAACTCGCACCGCATTTAGTAATCCCAGAAAAGATGATTTTACCGCTAATTGAAGGCGGAACTTACGGGTCGTGGTTAACCTCCATCGGATTAAAGGTATACGACATCTTGGCTTCAGTAGAAGGGGATGATAAGAGAAAAATGTTAGACAAAGAGGAAGCACTTGAAAAGGAACCCTTACTTCCTGAAGGAATTTTAAACGGAGCGGGATACTATGCAGAATACCGAACGGATGACGCCCGATTAACCATAGAGTTGATGAAGACGGCTAGTCAGTACGACGCACAGATTTTGAACTACGTAGAAGCGGCGGAATTTTTGTACGAAGACAATCGCGTGGTGGGAGCCAAAGTAAAAGATGTACTCGACGGAGAGCAGTTTGACATCAAGGCCAAATACGTAGTCAATGCTGCCGGTCCTTGGGTTGATGAATTGCGACAAATTAACAATTCGAAAATAGGAAAACGCTTGCACCTGACTAAAGGAGTGCACTTGGTGGTACCTCACGAAAAATTACCTGTTCAACAATCGGTGTATTTCGATATTCCCGACGGTCGTATGATGTTTGCCATTCCAAGAGGACGTGTAACCTATTTCGGAACTACAGATACCAACTACCAACAAAACAAAGACGAGGTAACTACATCGGTGGTCGACGCTTTGTATTTGATAGAAGCTGTAAATAATATGTTTCCGGAAATAACACTAACACTTGATGATATTGAATCGTCTTGGGCGGGTTTACGTCCTTTGATTCACGAAGAAGGAAAATCGGCTTCAGAATTGTCGCGTAAAGATGAGATTTTTGTCTCTGATACCAAGTTGATATCTATTGCAGGAGGAAAGCTGACAGGCTATCGCAAAATGGCGGAGCGCATAGTAGATTTGGTTGCCAAAAAAATGTTGAGGCGTTTTGAGCAGCAATTTGACGAAATTCAAACGGAGGAGATTGTCTTGGCGGGAGGCCCTTTCCAAAACTACAAATCGGTACAACGCTATGCCAAGCAAGTATATAAACGCATAAAAGAAGATGGGTTTACCAAGGAAAATGCGCAGTACTTAGTTCACAATTACGGAAAGCAAGTAGATGTCATATTGGACAAATACGATGAACTCACCGATGCGAATAAGGAAGAGCGTTTACTGCATGCCGAACTGTGGTTTACAGTTCAGCACGAAATGACCTGTACTCCTACTGATTTCTTTATGCGAAGAACAGGACGCGTATTTTTTGACAAGCCAAGTGTAGACAAACACAAGGAATTTGCCTTAAAGGTTTTTGCGGAGTATTTTAACTGGGATGAAAGCTTGCAAGAGCAGCATCGAATGGAACTGGACAAACAGCTACAATTTGCCGTACAATTTAACTAATAGCTCTTCGATAAAGTTTTTTAAAACACCGCTACTCCTCGTATTTTTTTGGGGAGTTTTTGGCGTTTCTACTAGTTTTTCACAAGACTACCGCGCAGAATTTGACTCGGTAGTAAAACGAGGTCGAAATGCATTTTTTACGAAAGATTCTGTGGTTTTAAACCGAGCCATTGATAGGTTAGCCCAGCTGTATGCACTGCGGAATGATTCGTTGGTACTGGCGAAATATTTTCATTTTAGAGCTCTCTATAACAAAAATATCTATCGTCAGGATAGTGCCATGTATTATTACCAAAAATCGGCCGATGTTTCCATAGCAATAAGCGATTCACTAGAAGTAGGTAGACGTTTGTTGAGCATGGCTAATCTTCAAAGAGAAGTTCAAGATTACATAGGAAGTGAAGCAAACTCCATACTTGGGTTAAAATTCATAGAAAATAGATCGGATAAAAGGTTTGTTGTTTCCCTGTATACTAATCTTGGTTTAATAGCGATGGAACAATCAATGTTTAATAAGTCGTTAGGTTATTTTCACAAAGCACGGTTAATGTGTGAGAATGTGCGAGATGTTAGAAGAGGGGGCAGAGATGAATTACGATTAATCAATAATATAGGTTTGGTTTATCAAAGAAAGGGAAATCAGATTAGAGCATTACAGTTTTTCGAGGAAGGCTTGAGGAGTCAAAGTTTGGAAACTGACCACCCTTTGATTTATGCATTGTTAATAGAGAATTTTGCAGCGAGTTCATATTTGAATGGTGAAAGAAGGGGGATACTATCCATGTATAAGGAAGTGCTGGATATTAGGATGATTCATAAAGATTTTTTTGAGTGTAGTACATCTCACATTAACTTTACAGTCTTTTATAAAGCAATTGGGGATACTAAGAAAGCTTTAAAACATGCCAAACAAGCTTTGTTTTATGCTAAGAAGTCACATAATAATCGACGCTGGCTGGAAGCCTTAGAAGAATTATCAGATCTAACCTCAGGGGAGACCTCCAAAGCCTATATGCGTCAGTACATCCACTTAAACGACAGCTTGATAAAAAATGAGCGCACCGTAAAAAATCAGTTTGCGAGAATACGTTATGAAACTCAAAAAAAAGAAGAGGAAAATCAGCAATTGCTGGCAACAAATAAAGCCAATAAAGAAGAGATTCGTTTTCAAAAGCAGCAAAAGCTCTTTGGTTGGTTGTTTGCAGCCTTGAGTTTATTAGGGTTAATCATAGGTGGTTTGCTCGTTGTACTGCGAAGAAAAGAGCTCCTTCACAAAGCGCAATTGCAAAAAGAGCGAGCTCGTTTTGAAGAACGCGATCGCATAGCCAAGGAGTTGCACGACGGCATTGTAGGAAGGCTTTTTGGAGCGCGTTTTGGCTTGGGAATGGTACAGCTTCAAGAGGCACCAGAAGGCGTGTCAGAGGTATACCAACAATACTTAAACGAGCTTCAACAGATAGAAAAAGACATCCGTGATGTTTCGCACCGCTTGCAACAAGAATTACCCAAAGACGAAGATTTTATTACGGGCTTAAAAAGGTCGATGGAGCTTCAATGTGAAGCAGTATCCTTGGAGTACCAAATAACTACGGATCCTCAAATCCGTTGGGAACTGATAGAAACAACGGTTTTATGGCATGTACTCAGAGTGGTTCAGGAAGCGGTACAAAATGTAATTAAGCATGCGAACGCAACGGAGGTACGAATAGAATTTCAGCAGCAAAAAGAAATGCTCACCCTTAAAATTTCGGATAACGGACGAGGTTTTGATCCGGTGACTGCGAGTGAAGGTATAGGATTGCGGAACATCAAATCGCGATTGACGGAAATTGGAGGAGAATTGACCATTACATCCAAATCTGGGGAGGGGACAAGCTTGTTGATTTTTCTGGCTACTTAGTGGCGCTAAGCCTTATGAATAGTACTAAAAACACCAAAAATAGACTAAAATATACCTGTTAAACTGCTTTTTTGTTGAATTGTACAATAAAAACGATGAAAAAGAGTTAAAGTCTTTTGATTAATCATAGAAAGCGTTATTTTTAAGGAAACTTTATTAGATATAAAAAATAACAAAATGAAAAACGGTTACACTTTAAAACAGCAAGCTATGAGATTAGGTGGAGGCGATGACTTCCAAAATGGCGGAGGCCAAGGAACAGGAACTGGAAACGGAGACAACACTGGTGGAACTCACGGAAACGGTGGAGGAGAAGGAGGTGGTTAGGTACTATTTCTTTTTCATACTAAAGAATATTTGATTAATGAGAGCTTTTTAGCTCTCATTTGATGTTATTATTCAAAATAAATTTTTAATTTTTACATGTTAAAAGTATTTCAATTAAATACTGATTAGTTAATATGTTACCACGAATATTTTTCCTCTTTATTATATTTTCATTATCGTTAAATGCTCAGGTCAAGGATACAATTTATGAGAACAGTAAGCAAAAAATAATTGACATAGGGCTAAAGGCATATTTTGCCAAGGATACTATTGAATTAAAGAAGTCAGCTAAGCATTTACTTAATTTTTATAGGATTAAAAATGATTCGATGGCTTTGGCAAAACATTATCACTACAGAGCACTTTTTTATAGATTAAAGTTTATCTCTGATAGTGCCTATTATTATTATCATGAATCAAAAAAAACATCCATTAAATTAAAGGATTCTTTAGAAGTTGGCAGACGTTTATTAAGTTTGGCCAACATGCAGCGTGAAGCTAAGGATTTTATTGGTAGTGAAATTAGCTCGGTAGAAGCCCTGTTGTATTTAGAACCTGGGAGACATTATGGATTTGTCAGAAATGTTTATAATAATTTAGGAATAATATCTAGCGAGTTCAATCAGATTGATCGAGCAATAGAGAATTATGAAAAATCACTGAAATTTAATTCACTATCAAAGAAAACGAAGTTAAAGGATAGGGATTATTTATATACAATTAACAATCTAGGATTATTATATCAAGATATCAATAAGCATGGAAAAGCAATTTCTTATTTCAAGAAAGGATTATCTTTTGAGAATATTAAGGATAGTTTTCCTATTCAGTATGCCTTATTATTGGAGAATTTGGCAGCAAGTAACTTTTTGAGCGGAAATAAAAAGAATGTTCTTGAACAATACAAGGAAGTTTTAGATATCAGAGTAAAGCAAAAAGAATTCTATGATTTAAGTACCATTCATTTAAATTTAGCCGATTATTATAAGTCGGAAGGTAATATTGGTTTAGTTGATTCACATCTAAATAAGGCTGTTTACTATGCAAAAACATCCCATAATAATAAAAGTTGGTTAAAAGCTTTAATCTATTTATCTGAAATAAAAAAAGGAGAAGAGGCAAAATTGAATTTTAATCAATATTTAAAATTAAGTGATAGTTTACTGCAACAAGAGCGTGGATTAAAAAATCAATTTGCGCGTATACGTTTTGAAACTGGGAAAAAGGAAAAGGAAAATGCTTTTTTAAAGTCAGAAAATCAGCGTAACCAAGACGAGATTGTCCGTCACAAGCAACAAAAGATAATCGGTTGGCTAGCGGCGTTGTTAGCATTTGTAGGCTTAGGGTTTACCATTACTGTATTTGTATTTAGAAGGAGGAAATTATTGTTCCAGGCGCAGTTACAAAAGGCTGAAGCTCGGGAGCAGGAGCGCAAGCAAATTGCCAAAGCCTTACACGATGAGGTGGCGGGAGATTTGCGTTTGTTACATCGCAAGCTTGAAAAATCAAATCTTTTAGAAGAGGCGACAAAATTGAATGCTGTCAAAGACAATGTGCGTAATTTATCGCATCAGTTAAGCAGTGTTAGTTTCAAGAAAGTCGGTTTTAAAGATCAAATTATTAATTTGGTTTCTGACTATTTCGAGATGGATTTTCGAATTTTTGTAAAGGGCATCAACGATTATGACTGGGAAGAGGTAGACAGTGCTATTAAGCGCTTGCTTTATATTTGCTTACGTGAGACGATACAGAACAGTAAAAATCACGCGGAGGCATCAAAAGTGGAGGTCACTTTTTCAATACACAAAAAAAATGTACTTTTGAATGTTGCTGACAACGGTGTCGGATTTGACACGAGTAGTAGCAAAAAAGGAATAGGATTACAGAACCTACAAGAACGGGTAGAGGAGCTTCAAGGGAGTTTTGCCATTACCAGTGAACGGGGTACTGGAACCGAAACCCACATTCAAATACCATTAAATGTCTAAGAAAACCAAAATACTATTTGTTGATGACCATCAACTAATTATCGAGGGGATACTGTCGTATCTTCGTGATATTGATGGGCTGGATATCACGAGCACTAACTCTTGTGATGAAGCGTTAAGCTTGGTGAAAGCGCATGCAAAAACAGATCCTTACCACATATTATTTACAGATTTAAGCTTTGACAATGGCAGTGATAATATGAATATCGACGGCGGTGAGAGTTTGATTAAAGCCATACAAAAGGAGAATCTTCCTATTAAAATTGGGGTAATTACTGGGCATTCAGAAACGAATAGAGTATATAATGTAGTACACAATTTAAATCCTTTGGCCTATATATTAAAGGGACAATGCAACACTAATGAATTGAATTTTGCGATTCAAAAAATGTTGGCAGATCAGGTGTATTACACACATGAAATTCACGAAAAATTATTAAAAAGGGCTATGGTAGAGATCCAGATGGATGATGTAGCCATTCAAATTTTAAAAGAACTTCCTAAGCACACCAAAATTTCGAATATGGAAGGTGTGATTATGAAAGGTAATAATGCGGTTAAAATTCGTGCTATTGAAAGTAAATTGGCAAAATTACGCACGGACTTAAATGCAAATAACAACACTGATTTAGTGCTGAAAGCAAAGGAATTAGGTATTTTAGACTAGTACTTTGCGGAAAATTACATTTCTTTCTGCGGAAATCCCCTTTTCTACGCTGCAGTTGTCAGCTATCTTTGTATCAGAATTACTAAAAGGGAGAAATTCTAACGAAAGAAGAGGAAAGATAAAAAACCTTTGAGGCAGCAGTCTTAAAGGTTTTTTTATGCTTTAAAACTACGCTACGGAAATCCGCATTTTTAACTGCGGAATTCCCCTTTTGCATGTTTGGGGCTCGGTATATCTTTGAAGTATCTCTCAAAACAATTGAGCGGATAATTTAAGAGGAAAAATAGACCTTCTGATCGGAATGATGAGAAGGTTTTTTTGTTTTTTTAGGTTTTTGACAATCAGTTTTTTAAGTGTTGATTATCAATTTTGTGGTGAATATTGAACTTTTTTGGCAAGGAGTTTGTAAAATATAAAATAAGTGTCACTCAAAATAATTGAGCGATCTTTAAGGGGAAATCAAACTTCAGTCTTTTGACTGAAGTTTTTTTGTTTTTGTTCATTTTGTTGGTTAAATCAATAATAACACATAACTGGAAGGTCCAGGTAATAAAAATACTCTATCAGGATACTTAACCTATGAGTAAGCATATTTGTCGGTCAGGACTCTCACCGCAAGAGTGAGTAACTAGTCTGTGCGACATTAACAGAGTATGAGTAAGCGTATTCGTCGGTCGGGACTCCCGACGCATGAGTGAGTAATTAGTATGTGCGACATTAACAGAGTATGAGTAAGCATATTTGTCGGTCGGGACTCCCGACGCATGAGTGAGTAATTAGTATGTGTGTGATTCGCACTGCGGAAAAACACAAAAATAGATGCGGAAATCCCTTTTACGTAATTGAAAATGAGTTGTATATTTGCGGTGTCACTCATATAAGTGAGCGGATAATTTAAGGGGAAAAATGAATAAACTTCAGGCAAGATGTCTGGAGTTTTTCTTTTTTGGATGATATATGATTAATAAAAGAATAGTGGGTCGAGACTCTCACCGCAAAAGTGAGTAACTAGTCTGTGCGACATTAACAGAGTATGAGTAAGCATATTTGTCGGTCGGGACCCCCGACTATGAGTCAGTATAATTGTCAGTCGGGACTTTCACCGCAAGAGTGAGTTATTAGTCTGTGCGACTCGCACCGTATGAGTGAGTAATTAGTATGTGTATGATTCGCACTGCGGAAAAACACAAAAATAGATGCGGAAATCCCTTTTACGTAATTGAAAATGGGTTGTATGTTTGCAGTGTCACTCATATAAGTGAGCGGATAATTTAAGGGGAAAAATAAAAAACTTTAAGCTGAGGGCTTAGAGTTTTTTTTTGCGGTTTATTTATGGCGGTACTCGTTAAAATTCAATACATCTTGATAGGACTATAGTTTGTCAGGACATGCTATAGATGAATAACAATAATTTCACGCGAAATTAACAGAGTATGAGTAAGCATATTCGTCGGTCGGGACTCCCGACGCATGAGTGAGTAATTAGTCTGTGCGACTCGCACGCGGATACTTTAAGGGGAAAAATGAATAAACTTCAGGCAAGATGTCTGGAGTTTTTCTTTTTTGGATGATATATGATTAATAAAAGAATAATGGGTTGAGACTTTCACTGCATGAGTAAAATAGTCAGTACGACATTAACAGAGTATGAGTAAGTATAATTGTCGGTCGGGACCCCCGACATCAAAAACTGTATGACTTATATTTTTCGGCAAGAGTGAGTAACTAGTCGGTGCGACATTAGCAGAGTATGAGTAAGCATATTTGTCGGTCGGGACTCCCGACGCATGAGTGAGTAATTAGTGTGTGTGATTCGCACTGCGGAAAAACACAAAAATAGATGCGGAAATCCCTTTTACACAATTGAAAATGAGTTGTATGTTTGCAGTGTCACTCATATAAGTGAGCGGATAATTTAAGGGGAAAAATGAATAAACTTCAGGCAAGATGTCTGGAGTTTTTCTTTTTTGGATGATATATGATTAATAAAAGAATAATGGGTCGAGACTTTCACTGCATGAGTAAAATAGTCAGTACGACATTAACAGAGTATGAGTAAGCATAATTGTCGGTCGGGACCCCCGACATCAAAAACTATATGACTTATATTTTTCGGCAAGAGTGAGTAACTAGTCTGTGCGACATTAACAGACTATGAGTAAGCATATTTGTCGGTCGGGACTCCCGACGCATGAGTGAGTAATTAGTATGTGTGTGATTCACACTGCGGAAAAACACAAAAATAGATGCGGAAATCCCTTTTACGTAATTGAAAATGGGTTGTATGTTTGCAGTGTCACTCATATAAGTGAGCGGATAATTTAAGGGGAAAAATAAAAAACTTTAAGCTGAGGGCTTAGAGTTTTTTTTTTGCGGTTAATTTATGGCGGTACTCGTTAATCCATTAGATCTCGAAGGTCCTTGAAGGAATACTAGTTTATGGCGACTCTCACGGTGGGAGTCCCACCTGACAGGTAAAGTTAGGGGGTGGGTAATATCAAAAACTGTATGACTTATATTTTTCGGCAAGAGTGAGTGATAAGTCTGTGCGACATTAACAGAGTATGAGTAAGCATATTTGTCGGTCAGGACTCCCGACGCATGAGTGAGTAACTAGTCTGTGCGACATTAACAGAGTATGAGTAAGCATAATTGTCGGTCGGGACCCCCGACTATGAGTAAGTATAATTGTCGGTCGGGACTCCCGACGCATGAGTGAGTAATTAGTATGTGTGTGATTCACACTGCGGAAAAACACAAANATAGATGCGGAAATCCCTTTTACACAATTGAAAATGGGTTGTATGTTTGCAGTGTCACTCATATAAGTGAGCGGATAATTTAAGGGGAAAAATAAAAAACTTTAAGCTGAGGGCTTAGAGTTTTTTTTTGTGGTTTATCTATGGCGGTACTCGTTAAAATTCAATACATCTTGATAGGACTATAGTTTGTCAGGACATGCTATAGATGAATAACAATAATTTCACGCGACATTAACAGAGTATGAGTAAGCATATTCGTCGGTCGGGACTCCCGACGCATGAGTGAGTAACTAGTCTGTGCGACATTAACAGAGTATGAGTAAGCATAATTGTCTGTCGGAACCCCCGACTATGAGTAAGCGTATTTGTTGGTCGGGACCCCCGACATCAAAAACTATATGACTTATATTTTTCGGCAAGAGTGAGTGATAAGTCTGTGCGACATTAACAGAGTATGAGTAAGCATAATTGTCTGTCGGGACCCCCGACTATGAGTAAGCGTATTTGTTGGTCGGGACCCCCGACATCAAAAACTATATGACTTATATTTTTCGGCAAGAGTGAGTAACTAGTCTGTGCGACTCGCACCGCATGAGTGAGTGTATTTGTCTGTGCGACTCGCACACGACAGGTGCCTGATAGGTGTTATTATAAAACACTGATACTACAAGGGTTAAAAATGGAATTGCGGAAAACCGCATTTTTTTCTGCGGAAATCCCCTTTCTAAAAAGGGGTATGTCAGCTAACTTTGTCTTGTCACTCATTTAATGAGCGGATAATTTAAGGGGAAAACAAACCTTCTAGTACTACTATCTAGGAGGTTTTGTCATTTTTATACTCCTTTAATTTTGAAAATCAGCAATCTAATAATGAATGATGAAAGGTTGTACAAGAACTCTTACACCTTATAAGCATAGTAGATTAAATAAAACAGGCAAATTTCAGCGGAATTGCTACAGGTTAACTGCAGTGGTGACACCAATAAAATAGAACGACAGAAATTTACCTCTTCATACTGCGGAAAACTGCAAAAGTATCTGCGGACTTCCCCTTTTAGGTATTCAATGATAACTGTAATTTTGGACCATCACTCAATGCAATGAGAGGATATATTTGAAGGGGAAAAAAACTTCTGGTTTCGTCGAAGCTGGAAGTTTTTTTTATGTTGAAAATCAATATTTTAGTTCTTGCGGAATTTTACATTTTTATCTGCGGACTTCCCCTATTTTAACCTGATTATCAGCTGTATATTTGTAGTGTATTTATTCAAATGCAACACTTAAGGGAAACTAAAAATTTTATTAAAATGGGGAAAAATTTAGTAAAAAAAGCCAACGATGTTTTAGGTAATGTTTTAGCAACTTTAGCTGAGTTTGGAAAAGGAGCAAGCTACGCACTAAGAAACTAAAAACTAATCAAACAAACTTGTAGACCTTCCAGAATTCATTTTCTGGGAGGTTTTTTGTTTTTATAGTATGTAATTAATTGTACCTTGGGGGGGTAAAATGCTAGTAACTACATGGAAAATAAATACATTCTTGCCCTTGACCAAGGCACTACGAGTTCCAGAACGGTATTGATTAATGAACAAGGAGCAATTGTTGGTATGGAGCAACGCGAGTTTGCACAGATCTTTCCGACCTCTGGTTGGGTAGAGCACGATGCCACTGAAATTTTAGAAACACAGCTTGAAACCTTAACCACACTGTTAAAAAAAACGGGGGTTCGTCCTTCGGAAATTGCGGGAATAGGAATAACCAATCAGCGTGAAACAACGGTAGTTTGGAATCGGCATACGGGGGCACCTGTGTACAACGCCATAGTATGGCAAGACAAGCGCACTTCTGATTTTTGTATGCAACTAAAAGAGAAAGGACTCACAGAGCACGTTCGAAAAACTACAGGATTGGTAATAGATAGTTATTTTTCGGGAACCAAAGTACACTGGATACTTGAAAATGTTCCTGGAGCAAAAGAGCTGGCTGCTGAAGGAGCTCTTTTATTTGGAACTATAGATACCTGGTTATTATGGAATATGACAGAAGGAAAAACTCATGCTACAGACTACAGTAATGCCTCCAGAACTATGCTATTTGATATTCAAAAATTAGACTGGGATCCGACCATGCTTGAGGCTTTGAACATACCTAGCAATATGTTACCTGAGGTATGTCCTTCATCCCATCATTTTGGCGACTATGAATTGCAAGGGGTAAAAATTCCAATTGCGGGTATTGCAGGTGATCAACAGGCGGCATTATTTGGCCAGGCGTGTTTTGAGCGCGGAGAAGCGAAAAATACCTATGGTACGGGGTGTTTTATGTTACTAAATACTGGGGAACAGTTAGAATATTCACAAAACGGACTGCTCAGCACTATTGCTTGGGGTATAGGAGATAAGGTATACTACGCCTTGGAAGGAAGTGTTTTTGTAGCTGGTTCGGCCATACAATGGCTACGCGATGGCTTGCAAATAATACAGTCTGCCAGTGAGAGTGCACAATATGCTCAGGAGGTGACTGGAGAAAACCCAGTATACGTAGTTCCGGCCTTTGCTGGTCTTGGTGCTCCTTATTGGGACATGTATGCTCGAGGAGCGGTGTTTGGACTGACGCGTGATACGGGAAAGGCTCATCTCATCAAAGCTACACTTGACTCTTTAGCCTACCAAACCAAGGATGTTCTTAAAGTGATGGAGAAAGATGCTGCGACGCATTTGAGTAGCTTAAAAGTTGACGGTGGTGCTTGTGCGAATGATGTACTGATGCAATTTCAGGCAGATCTTCTCGACGTGCAAGTAGAACGTCCTGAAGTTATTGAAACCACGGTTATGGGAGCGGCGTATTTAGCAGGAATATGTGTAGGACTTTGGCAATGGGAACACATTGCTAAAAACAGGAAAATCAACCGAGTATTCACACCGGCTATCGAAGCAGAAAAACGTACTAGGCTTTATGCCAAATGGCAAAAAGCGGTAGCGAGAACTAAAGACTGGTTAGACTAATAACAAAACAAGTTGACATGGCTAGATTTTATAAAAAAATTCCGACGAGAATTCAGCAGTTTATCAAAGCGCAAAAAATGTTCTTTGTCGCTACGGCACCTGCGGAGGGGCGAGTAAACCTCTCTCCGAAAGGGATGGATTCATTTCATATTATTGACGAGCATCAAGTTGCTTGGTTGAGTGTTACCGGAAGTGGTAATGAAACCTCTGCGCACTTACTAGAAAACGGACGCATTACCTTGATGTTTTGTGCTTTTGAAGGTGCGCCTAACATTGTGCGACTTTATGGAACGGGAAAAGAAATACTACCTTCAGATGCAGCGTGGGAACAGTACAAACCGCTGTTTCCTGATTATCCTGGCATGCGTCAAATATTCTTAATTTCTGTCGCAAGTGTTCAAACATCTTGCGGATCGTCTATTCCCTTTTACGACTATAAGGGAGAGCGCAATCGACTCAATGAGTGGGCGAAAGAAAAGGGCGAAGAAGGTATACGGGAGTACTGGGAAGAAAAAAACCGCGAAAGTATCGACGGTTTACCTACAAAACTTTACAAATCCTGATAAATGTCATATTCTAAGCGAAGCACCAAAAGTATCTTTGTATAAAAGTTTACGATATGATGCAATTAGTTAATATTCCATCAGTCTCATGGACAAATGGGACTATTATGATAATTGTTTTTGGTATTGTTAGTTTAGGATTAATAGTTACTTTATTAATACTACTAAACAGTGGATCCAAAAAGAAGTAACTATTGACTTAGTGATTTTTAATAGTTGATTGTAAGAAGTGTTCCAGTACTCCGGGTTGTTTTTTGTATGGAACACTTCTTTTTTATTTTTACTTATTTAAAGGCGTTTAAGCCTGTGATATCGAGTCCGGTTATCAGTAGGTGAACATCGTGAGTTCCTTCGTAGGTAATAACACTTTCTAAGTTCATCGAGTGGCGCATGATCGAATAATCTCCGGTAATTCCCATAGCTCCTAACACTTGTCGTGCTTCGCGTGCTATACGGAGTGCCATCTCTACATTATTTCGTTTTGCCATAGAAATTTGTGCTGAACTCGCTCTATTTTCGTTTTTAAGAACTCCCAAACGCCAAGTTAGTAACTGTGCTTTGGTAATTTCGGTAATCATTTCAGCCAATTTCTTCTGTTGCAATTGAAACTGTCCAATAGGTTTCCCGAATTGTGTGCGTTCTTTTGCATAGCGCAAAGCGGTATCGTAGCAGTCCATTGCGGCACCGATAGCTCCCCAAGAAATTCCATAGCGAGCAGAATCTAAGCAGCCTAAAGGGGCTCCCAATCCTGACTTGTTAGGAAGCAAATTTTCTTTAGGGATTTTGACATTGTCAAAAATCAACTCACCGGTAATAGAAGCTCGCAACGACCATTTATTATGAGTTTCAGGCGTGCTAAATCCTTCCATTCCACGTTCTACAATCAGTCCGTGAATACGACCTTCTTCATTTTTTGCCCATACCACAGCAACATCGCTTATGGGAGCGTTGGAAATCCACATTTTAGCACCGTTTAACAAATAGTGATCTCCCATATCCTTGAACTTGGTTTCCATACCACCGGGGTTGGAACCGTGGTTAGGTTCTGTTAATCCAAAACAGCCAATCCATTCACCACTGGCAAGTTTGGGTAAGTATTTTTTACGTTGGGCTTCATTTCCGTATTTAAAAATAGGATACATTACCAAGGACGATTGAACAGAGGCTGTAGAACGAATTCCACTATCGCCGCGTTCTAGTTCTTGCATAATTAAACCATATGAAATTTGATCGAGTCCAGCCCCTCCGTATTCTTCTGGGATATACGAGCCAAAGGCACCGACATCAGCTAGTCCCTGCACCAATTCGGTAGGGAACGTCGCTTTTTGAGCGTACTCTTCAATTATAGGTGATAAGTTTTTCTTCACCCAATCACGGGTTGTGTTGCGAACTAACTTGTGTTCATCCGTTAACAATTCATCAAGGTGATAATAATCAGGAGCTTGAAATAAATCAGGTTTCATATTGTTTGTTTTTAGGTTGGTACTTACTAATAAAAAGTTTAACGATAAGGGTATTAGTAAAGTAAAATTGAATTGAGAATAGCTAAAAAACTCGTACTCAATCCTTTCAAAAATAGTCAAAAAAATGGTTATTCCTAAAGGTTTGCGTATGTTTGTATATCATGAGATTTACTTTAGGCAAAGAAGAGCGATTAAAAAGCAGAAAATTAATCGGGAAATTATATGAGGAAGGAAAGTCTATTAAGGTATTTCCTTTGCGCATGGTATACGTTCCGGTAGCGCACGGTACGAAATTCCCAGTACAGGCAGGATTTTCTGTTCCCAAACGAAACTTTAAAAGAGCGGTGCACCGCAACAGAATTAAACGTCTTTTAAGAGAAACCTACCGTCTGGAAAAATATACGGTATATTCAGAAGTAAAAGAACCCTATGTGTTCATGATTTCTTATATTGGCAGAGAGGAGTGGAAATACGAGGCTATTTCTGCGAAAATGAAAAAACTTTTGGCGCAGTTTGTCGCCGAAACAACAACAAATATCCATGAATAAAAAGCGTATCATTATCGGGTTGAGTATTGCGGCGGTTTGTTTTTCGTTTCAATCTCGATTTTTCGAAATAGCCAAGCAAATCGAAATTTACAACAGCGTTTTTAAGGAGTTGAATGTCAATTATATCGATGAAATCAACCCCGGAGACCTCACGGATAAAACCATCAAAAGCACCCTAAAAAATTTAGATCCCTATACTAACTTTTTCAACGAACAAGATGTAGAAGAAGCTAAAATTCGACGCGAAGGGGAGTATGGTGGCATCGGAATTCGCTCCTATTATTCAAAGAAAGGGATTTTAGTAACGGAAGTATACAAGGGGTTTACTGCTGACAAAGCAGGTATTAAAGCAGGAGATCTCATTGTTTCTGTAGACGGACAGTCAGTGGTTGGCTTGGAACGCGATGCCTTGTCTCAGGTGCTCAAAGGATCGCCAGGCAAGGAGCTTTCGTTGACTATTATGCAAGGGAAACAACGCGTAGAAAAAGACTTGATGCTCGACAAGGTCATGGTGAATCCAGTACCGTTCTACGAGATGATAGACGAGGAAACAGGCTATATCGTGCTGACCCGATTTACGAGTCAGAAAGCTACAGAGGGAGTGATGCAAGCATTTAAGGCACTCAAGGAAAAAGGCATGAAGAGCTTGGTATTTGACTTGAGGAGTAATCCTGGAGGTTCCCTGTTTGACGCCATCAATATCACCAACCTATTTATACCTAAAGATAGGGTTGTGGTTGATACTCGTGGAAAAGTAGCGAGTAATTCAAGAGTATATAAATCTAGAAATACGCCTTTAGATACAGAAATACCAATGGTTGTATTGATAGACAACAGGTCGGCATCAGCGTCTGAAATCGTATCAGGGGCATTACAAGATTACGACCGAGCAGTGATTATGGGAGAACGTTCGTTTGGAAAAGGATTGGTACAACGATATTACGATTTGAGTTACGGAACACAAATTAAAATCACCATCTCTAAATACTATACGCCGAGTGGTCGTTGTATTCAAGAATTTGACTACGAAAACAGAGATCCTAAAACCGGGAAAGTCCCTAAGTTTTCCGACGGGAAAGTGAATGCCTTTACAACGCAAAATGGTCGTATGGTGTACGACGGAGGAGGGGTTACCCCTGATGTAAAAACCAGAGTGGAGGCCCGTGAGGGAGTCGTAAACAATTTGTTGAGGTCTAATGCAGTATTTAATTTTGCAACTGAATACTGGCGTTCGGGAAAACCAGTAGATTCACTGGAGTTTAAAGTGACCACTGCTGATTTTCAGCAATTCAAGGATTACTTAATGCAGCGCGATACCACTTTTGTAACCGAGCAAGAAAAACTATTCAAACGCGCCTATACTGCCGTAAAAAAGAACGAGCAAATCAAAGACGAGTACAGCCAACTCGTAACCAAGCTCAAAACAGCTAAAATAGCCGCTTTGAATGCGCATGAAAAGAGACTGCTAGCGAAAATAGAAAAAGAAATAGTAAAGCAAGTGCACTATCGTGAAGGAATGTATCGCCATCAACTGCGAAACGATGCGGAAATTCAGCGAGCTACAGCTTTGTTAAAAAATAAAACAAAGTACCGTGCAATACTTGCGAAATAGAAGAGTTTATAATTTAATTTGATTTATAGAATATGTCGAAACCTAACCAGAAAGAAAGAACAAGAGCACAGGAGTCAACAAATGCCATTGAGCGTTTATACATTTCAATGAGGCATTTGTTTAGTAGAGGTTTTTATAAGCCGATGGGTGTATCTGGAGAAACGTTAAGAAAGTCTTTATTAGCGTTGCGTCCCGAAATTTACGGGTCTATCGCCGAAGATAAGACAGAGTTAAATGGGTTAAAATATATTATCGAACGTTTACCGGAAGGAATTGAAGAATGTCAGTTTATCAACTTAACTGCTGATGAAGGTTACAGACACTCTAACTTTAAAGTGATAGTTCCTCCAAAAAGACGTAGAAACTGTTATCGAATCGATAAAGACCAAATGAATATCGAAATTACCAGAGGACGATCTGAGATTTACGATATTCTTACACATCTTACCTTTTTATTTATCGAGTCTTATAAGATTAAAGACAAAGTAATGATTGGTAATTCTGGTGAAAAATTTATCAGAGAATGGGTGTATTTGGAAGATGTGGTACTCAATAACCGCAACTTGAATGACGAAGATCGCGATGTGATGATTGCGCATTTAGGAAACGTTTTAGGTCGTACCTATGACGAGGTGTACGAAGCGTACAATTCCTATAGTACAGAGGAGAGTCCTAGTAGATTTTTACACTTGATTTATTGGTTAGGAAAACTAGCTATCAATGAAGTAGTACACAACGAAAAACGTTCAATCAAGTTCAGTTCAGTACTCAATGAGGAAATAGGACATCACTATTACGGAGAAATCTGGGCGAACAATATCAAAGAAAACCTACTTTCAAACGGCTTAATTGAGCGACCTATACACATTATAAGTGCCAACATGCACAGTGTTATGAACAGCTTATACGCTCCAAAGGCATTGCCTAAAGAAGCAAAAGCAAACGCAGGATTTGAATTGTTCGAACTATTGAGTAGTCCGAGCAGTGGAACCCAGCAATCAAAAGTGAAAAACTACGCTTCTGAAAATGGATTGATTTACTTAAAAGATACCTCAGGTACCAATATCAACGTACAAATCATTGACACGGCTAAAATTGACCTGTCGGGAAGTTTGTACAGTGAAGAAGTAGCAAAAGCTGAGAAGCCGGTGATCATAGTTATGGATTACGCATTCGGTGAACAAGCGTATGAAACGATGGATGAGCTTTTAAAACCTTACAAAAAAGGAAGTGAAAACATTCACCTAAACGTGACTTCGGTTTCGATTATGGGGAAAGCTGGAATTTTGGAAGGAGGAAAAGGAGATATCATGATTCCTTCGGCACATATTTTTGAAGGAACGGCTGATAATTACCCATTCCACAACGAATTATCGAAGGAAGATTTAGAAGGTTTTGGAGTAAAGGTATTTGACGGAGCTATGGTTTCTGTTTTGGGTACTTCCTTACAAAACAAAGATTTGTTGAAATTCTTCCACGATTCTACCTGGCAAGTGATTGGGCTAGAAATGGAAGGGGCTCACTATCAAAAAGCAATACAATCGGCATCAAAAATTAGAAAGACCATTCGTGAAGATGTGCAAGTACGTTATGCGTATTACGCATCGGATAACCCACTTGAAACAGGAGCTACTTTAGCTTCTGGAGGATTAGGAATGAGTGGAGTAACGCCGACGTATGCGATTACACAGAAAATTTTAGAACAAATTCTATAACAATGGAATACAAAAACAACGAAGAGGAAGCTGATTTAGGTTCCGTGTTTTCCGTAATTGGAAAGGGAATTGCGAATCTGGCTAATTTTATCGGGGGGATATTTAAAGGGCTGTTTCACTTTTTAATGATTTCTTTACTTTTTGTAAAGCAAAACATGATCAAATTGGGAATTGCTTTTGTTCTGGGAGCTGGTTTAGGATTGATTATTGAACTCAATGAGGAAAATCAGTTTGGTTCAAACTTATTAGTACAAACCAACTTTAACAGTGCACGACAGTTGTACAGTAATATCGATTACTACAACAACTTGGTTAAGCAGCAAAAAACACCACTGCTAGCCGAAATCTTTAATATCTCCGAAGAGGAAGCTCTATCGTTGAAAGAATTTACCATTTTACCTATAAAAAACGGCAACGACATCATCACTACTTATGATGAGTTGTTGCTGTCTGTGGATAGTTTGACCGTAAAGAGTTATTCGTTTGCCGACTTTAAACGTGCCTTTACAAAGTTTAATTACAAGGTACACGACATAGAAGTTAAATCGACCAGAAATAACGTGTTTCACAAGTTAGACGAGGTGATTATTGCTGCAATCGTAGAGAACAATTACTTCAATAAACTGAAGGAGTTAACCAATGAGAATTTAAATAGAACGGATAACCTACTCAGAAGAAACCTAGCACAAACGGACAGTCTGCACCAAGTATACAAGGCAGTGCTCTTAGAAAAGGCAAAGCACGGTAGCCAAGGAACTACTATTGAAATGGGAGGAAAAGAGCAGCAGGCAGCAGAGCTGGAATTGTTCAAAACCACCTTAAAGTTAAACAAAGAGCTAAAAACGGTTAGTAAAGAAAAAACAGAAAAGTCTGAAGTTGTAAATATCATCTCTAATTTCCAGCCTGTTGGGTATGAAATTAAAGGGGTATACGAAAACAGATCGGTACAATTGGCCCTGTTGTTTTTGGTGGCAATGATCGGTTATTTATTACTGTTAAAGCTCAATCGTTATTTAGATACTTATAAGCAGTAATTTATGAAGCTTATTTCTACTCCCTTAGAGGGGTGCTTTATTCTGGAACCCACATTGTTTGAGGATGCCAGAGGTTATTTTTTTGAAAGTTACAATCATCAAAACTTCAAAGATCAATCGGGTTTGAACGTGAATTTTGTTCAAGATAACGAAGCCTATTCGCATTTGGGAGCCCTGCGTGGCTTGCATTTTCAAAAAGGAAAACACGCGCAGGCTAAGTTAGTACGTGTCATCCGTGGAAAAGTACTGGATGTAGCCGTTGATTTACGTGCGAATTCTTCCACCTTTGGTCAGTATTTTTCAGTAATTTTATCAGGAGAAAATAAGAAACAGTTATTTGTACCTCGAGGCTTTGCTCACGGGTATGCTGTTTTAGAGAATGATACGGTATTTAGCTATAAGTGCGATAACTATTATTGCAAAGATGCCGAAGGAGGAATTCGATATGACGATCCTACCTTAGCTATCGATTGGCACTTGGAAAGTTCGCAGATTACCTTGTCTGAAAAAGATGTGGTACTGCCCTTTTATGATGCCGATTCTTATCAGAATGTATTCTGATTTTTAGGGTTTTTGTAGCTATTAATGTTTTATTAACAGAGCTTTAGTTAGCAAAACCCAACTAATTAACTAACTGACTAAAAAATAGAACATGAGAATTTGTCTAGACCTCGATGGGGTTATTTGCGGATTTAAGCAAAAGGGAGATACATACCTCGATGTAAAACCGATCCCTGGAAGTATTGAGAAAATCAAGAAGTTAAAAGAAGCTGGGCATTATATAATTATCAATACTGCCAGACACATGAAAACCTGTGAATCTAACTTAGGATTGGTAAATGCGCGTGTCACTAAAATGACCTTGGAATGGTTGGAAAAGTACGAGATTCCTTACGATGAAATCTATTTCGCCAAGCCTTGGGCACACGTGTACATAGATGACAATGCATTCCGTTTTGAATCGTGGGATGCGATTAATGATACAGGAGACAATTTACCTAATTACAGTGACTAGCCTATGAATTTCGTAATACCGATGGCCGGTAGAGGAAGTAGGTTTCAGAAAAAAGGATACGCGCAGCCCAAGTACCTCATAGAGGTAAATGGAAAATCGCTGTTGCAGTACTCCTTAGAAAGTTTGCCCTTGAATTTGGCCACAAAACTTATTTTTATCCTACTAAAAGAACATCAAACGTCTTTTGATGTGATTGCTCATATACGACGAGAAGTACCGAACAAAGTACTTGAGTTTGTCGTTATTGATGAGGTAACTCGCGGGCAAGCAGAGACGGTTTTACTGAGTAAACCCTATGTAGATATGGATAAAGATTTGTTGGTATTCAATATCGATACGCATTTTAAATCGGAAGGCTTAACGGCGGTGTTGAGTGATGAAAAAAGAAAGAAAGACGGTGTTTTAGGAGCTTTTCAAGCCGAAGGAACCCACTGGAGTTTCGCGGAACTCAACGAGCAACAGGTGGTGGTTAAAACCGCAGAGAAAGAACGGATTTCTGAGAACGCACTCACCGGTTTGTATCACTTTACAAATCCTGATGATTTTTTTAGTGTGGCAGCCTATTGTATCGAGCGTGGAATTACGGATAAAAATGAATTTTACATAGCACCTATGTACAATCAGCTCATCGCAAATGGAAAGGAATTTGTATTGGACTTCGTGTCTGAATTTATTCCGTTGGGTACTCCAGAAGAAGTAGAACAATACAAGGCTAAACTATGAAAGGAGTAGTATTGTCGGCAGGAAAAGCCGATCCTAGTATTTGTCAAGTTTACGGTAACATCCCTACCGCGTTAATACCGATTTACGGTAAACCTATTATCTTTTATATTCTGCAAAACTGCTTGCAATTAGGGCTAAAAGAAGTCTATATTACGGTTGGTTTCGAAGGAGATAAGGTAAAGAGGTTTGTCGATAAATTCTTTAAGTCAGCGGCTCTAAAAATACACTTTGTACCTGTTGACGAACAAAAAAAACCGGGAAACTCTCTTTTCGCAGCACTGAAAGAAATTGAAAAAGGCAAGGTTTTTATTTCGCTAGCTGATACGATTTGTTCCGTGACCAAGGATGACTTGGCCGATGGCAATATCATTATGGCCTCCAAAAATTTTGATAGGGCGGAATTGTGGTGTACCGTAACCAAAGACCAAGATGGTACTTTGATGCACATACGTGATAAAGAACGCCACCTGTCGAAGAATGAACTGGCACTCACGGGAATTTACTTACTTGAAAATTGTGAGATTATCAGTGAGCTTGAGGCAGAGAACATGCCAGAAAATTTTGAGATTTCTCACCTGTTAGCCACCTATAATAAAAAAGCACCCATACAGGTAAAAGAAACGGATCAATGGTTAGATTTTGGACATATAGAAAAGTACCAACGATCAAAAAAACGCTTATTAGAAGCGCGCTCGTTTAATCATTTGAGCTTTAACGATGTATTGGGTACCTTGACGAAAAAAAGTACGTATACCCATAAGTTCGTAGCGGAAATTGAGTGGTTGTTAAACCTACCAAAATCACTTAAGGTACTTTCACCTCGAGTGTTGGACTATTCACTAGATCGTGAAAATAGCTATGTTACCATGGAGTACTACAGCTATCAAACCATGACGGAAATTTGGTTGTTTTCCAATTTTAACAAGCGTGTTCTAAAGAGTATTGTCGATAAATTATTAGACATACTCTACTTGTTTGAGACGGAAAAAAGAACGGTGCGCAAAGAAGACTATCAGAAAGTGTACCTACAAAAAACTACAGATAGGGTAGCGCTCATTGATACGACAAAAGTTCCTGCTTTAAGGCATTTATTAGAAGGTAACGACCAAGGATTGGTTTGTATTAACGATGTGTATTACAAAAGCTGGGAACGCCTACAAGAGGACATACTGCAGTTTGCAGACGAGCAGTTGTTTAATGAAGCACATAACTGTTTGATACACGGTGATTATTGTTTTTCAAATTTGTTGTACGATATCAACAGTGGAGTGGTTCGTTTGATAGATCCAAGAGGAATTTGGGGCAGCAGTGCCGCAGGGGATATCAAATACGATTTGGCGAAGTTGAGGCATTCTATTAGTGGAGATTACGATTTTATTGTCAACGATTTATTTTCATTGGACATCAATGAGAAGGAGATTAACTATACCATAGAAAACAACGAAAATCAACAGCGTATCAAAAAGTACTTCGATAAAAAATTGGCCAAGCGTTTTGATCTGGCTCACATTAAACTCATAGAAGGGTTGCTGTTTTTATCCATGATTCCATTACATGACAATGCGCCCAGAAGACAGGTGGTACTATTGTCAAAAGCCATAGAGAAACTGAATACATTTGCGGATGAATAAGGTGTTAAAACACATAAATGTTTCCAAGCTATTTATCCTTTTAAATTACGTGGCACTGTTTACGGGCTTGCTGAACACCTATTTTCGCCCTAAGTTTTTTGAGCGTTATTTTTCTAGTAGTAATTTTGCCTTTTTGTTGTTGATATTCGGTTATGCCGTGTATCTAACCTTTTTAGATGGAGGAGTGTCAAAGCCATTTTACGCGGTTTTGAGAGCTGCATTTGTGAAAAAGGGACAAGCGGATAAAAAACTATTGATACAAGCGTTCTCCTTTTACAACATCGTGTTTTTAGTAGCGCTGCTGTTGTTTTTCTTGCTGTTACTAGGCGTGAGCTTGTTTGTGCCCACTAGCTTGGGCATGGGAATCCTCTTTTTATTAGCGCTGCACCTAGTACTCAATTTTCAATTATTGAATTACAAACACGTACTACAGGCTGTAGATGCTTATGAATTTTACCAAAAACTGGAAGTGCTAAGGCGTCTTATAAATTTAGGAATGTTACTGTCGTTACTGGTCGATCCGAGCTTGCTAACAGGAAGTGCAATTGCGAATATTTTACTCTTAGTCCTAGTCTGGAAAGTTCATAAACAACAGGGAGTTTCCCTGAATCAACTCAGCTTTTATAAAGCCGTTAACTGTTATCGGACCTATTTTCCAATGGCGAAAAACTTTTTTCTATTCACTGTTAATGAAACGCTCATTTACAATAGCGGATTTATTTTGGTTCCCCTGTTTTTTGGAGAGCGAGAAATCATAGTTTTTGGTCTATTGCTAACAGTGTACAATGGGGTTGCTTTGTTTTCAAGGTCTATCATTGATATGTCTATTCACGAAATTACCAAATCCTACCTAGAAGGAAATACGCGAAAATCGAAAAAGGTTTTTAGCTATTCACTCTTGGTATCTGGAGTTATTACCTTGCTGATGTTTACGGGTATTTACCTGTTGGCGAGCCCTATTTTCTCTGTGTGGGTAGGTACGGAATACTTGTTTTCTGATGCTATGTTTATCGGAATTCTTATATTTTTGTTAGGAAATGTGTTGCAACACGTTTCAGGAACTTTTTTATTGTCGGTAAATAATAATTACAAGACCATGAAAAAAATGAGTTTTTGGATTTTGTTGGGCATTGCAATAAGTCAATTGCTTATCTGTTGGTTTCAAAAGTCCTTAGAGTACTTTTTTGTGGTTACTGCCGTTATTTACGCATTGGGTTCTTTTGTGTACTTCGTGAAGGCGCAGCAGCAATACGCACTCAATAAAACTTAGTTTAATACGTTGAATTTTTATGAAGATTACAGTTGGTATTCCCGTATATAATCGCAAGTCTCGAATTGCAGCTTGTATTGACTCTGTACTTACACAGCAGGTGAATTCGGCCTTTACCTTTTCGGTATTAGTAGTAGATAATGCTTCTACTGACGGAACTCCTGAGGTGTTGGAAGGCTATGCTTCAAACGAGCAGGTTCGTGTTGTTTACAACGAAAGTAATGTAGGCATGGCACCGAATTGGACGAAAGTTTTTGCAGAGGCCGATGCTGATTACATCTATTTATTGCATTCTGATGATTTTTTGTTACCGGGGACACTACAAAAAGTAGCGGATTTTGTAACGGAACACCCTGATTGTGATTTCGGATTTGGAGCTGTTCATATCGATACTGGTAAATCCATTCGAAAAGATATTTTTAAACTCAAAGGACAAGCAACAGGCATCGTACCAAACTCCTGGCTATTGGAGGAGTATTTTTACAAAGCCAGCCATCCTTGCCCTCCGCAAACCTGGTTTGTTAAAAAGGGGGTTATTGAAGCTATGGGAGGTTTTATAACGAACAATATGTGCTGCGATTTTAACATGTCATTTAAAATTGTAGCTTCCAATTATACCATAGGATACATCAATGAAAGTTTGAGTATGTGGGTACTTCACGACGAAAATATCGGAGGTGGTGATATCAGAAAACACAAGAAAGACTTGTTGGCTGCTATTGCTGATATTCAAGAAAATGCAGTAGCGTTAAAATTGGATACTTCCAAACTGGCCGGTATTACCGATTGGGTAGCTAAGGAAGAATTATTGAAGTTCTTAAAAATAGGTGATCGCGCAGAGGCGAGTTTGAAAGCTGCGGACTTAACAGGACCTACTTTTGATAAATCATCCTTAAAAGAGTTGTTAATGTGGCTGTTTAAATACACCAAAATTAACTTGATCCGCCCATTTTATAAGGTGAAAACACTATTGGATACGCTGTAAAAGCTTATGAAACTAGCCACGATACTCCTTTTTTTTATTTTGCTATTTGCCGTTTATCAAGATTTTCCTCTGGTAAACTCTTTTGGTGAACTGGCAAAAAGCCCCATCGTTTTTCTGATGCCTTTTTTCTTGTTGTACATACTCAATGCAAGAAAAATGCCCGTATCTGAATACGTACAAGTGTATTTGCTGTACCTCGGATATGCCTTGGTGATGTCGGTGATATACACGCTGTATTTGGTGATTAAAAACCAGAGTTTTTACGTTTTTGATCAGCACTTGGTAGTCAAGAATATTAAAATGTTGGCCTATCCTATCTGTTCGCTATTGTTTTACCAGTTTGTCTATGTTTTTCTAAAAAGGACTCAAAATCTACTGCGTTTGTACCAGGTAGTTTTTGCGATACAAATAACCATGCTGGTTTTCCTCTTATTTGAGGCACAGGTGTATAAAACCAGAGAGGTATTTTTACCTTTTTTACATTCCAACCCAGAGAAGTATTGGAGAATTCGACTCTTGACATTTGAATCGAGTTGGTCGGGTTCTGTAGTAGTAATTCTCACTTTTTTACCCGTGTTTTTTACGGAGTATTTAAAGCGTACCACCACCGAAAAGTTGTGCGTATATGTGATATCAGCATTTTTCTTTTTCTATTATACCCTGCACAGTGAGTCAAAGGGATATTTGTTTTTGGTACTGATATCACTCTTGCCGATGTTGTTGGCCTATATGTATAAAAACAAACGCTTGCGCTACGTGCTTTTTGCGGCGCTAATTCCGTTGGTGATAACTTTCGGAATTGTGTTTGGCGCTTTGCGCGATGAGATTTTGATACAGCTGAATACGAGTATCACTTTCGGAACTAGGTTTACGGGGTACTTGGCATCGTTACAAACATTTTTTAACCATCCTTTTGGTATCGGATTTGCTCCTTACACGGAAATTTATACCCAATCTATTGAGCGTATTGTGCAAACGGAGTTTATGCAACAATACAATTTGAACGAGGTAAAAATGTACTTAGAATCGCCACAATTTTTATCGTCAAAAACCTATTTCTTCGATCATTTACTGTTTGGAGGCCTAGGGTTTTTACTGTTTTTTTATTTGTTTTTTATCAGGCGATTAAGACGTATAAGTAAAATTAAAAATATTTATCCGTTGCGTATCGTGCTAGTATATATCATTTTGGCCAGTATTTTTTATTTGACATTTCACATCAAATACGAGGTCTGGTTCTTTTTAGCTTTTTTAGATTATTTTGAAAACAACCACGCCCATGAAACCAGCTAAAATAGTTGTTGTAACTGGATTTTTCCCTTACCCACCCTTGCACGGTGGTATGGTTGATGTATGGAAACGCATCGAGGGACTAAAAGAGTTGGGGTTCCAAATAGATTTGGTGTATACTGCCAAGGAGTCTCCCTTAGATGCCGATAAACAGGCTGCTTTAGCATGTGTTAATACGCTTATTGAAGTACCGAGATCGAATAGTGTTTGGGGATTGTTTTTGAAACAACCCTTGCAGGTAGTTTCTAGGAGAGCATTAAAAACAGTACCTCTCGAACGAACGTATGACGCCGTGCTTCTCGAAGGAGATTACGTGGGGATGTTTTTGGAAAATGAGTCGGTGAATTATCAAAAAAGTATCCTTAGAGTACACAATAATGAGGCAGTGTATTTTAAGAATTTGGCTAAAAGTACTCGTAGCATTTTGAAGAAAATCTACTACCGTATCGAGGCCTTTAAATTCGGATTGTATTCGGAAAGATTGTTTAAAAAAGTGTCGAGTTTGTGGTATATATCACAGGAAGAGTTGGCTCAAGACAGCCGTAAGGTGAAAACAATCGAAAAACTGTGGATGCCGCCTCCTTTTAAATTGACAGAATTGGGTGCTCCCTCTCTCCATGGAAAGAAAGTATTGTTCGTAGGATCTCTATTTATGGACAACAATAGTGAAGCACTCCGTTGGTACTTGGAAAAAGTACATCCGTTGTTACGAGAGAAATACGATGATTACCAGTTGGTAATAGCAGGAAGTTCCGGAGATAGAGACGAGTTTGATTTACGAACGCAGTACGAAAGTTATTCGCAATGCGAACTGCATATCAATGTACGAGATTTGAGTAATATATATCAGGAAGCCACCGTATTTATCAATCCGATGCAACACGGTGCGGGGGTCAAGATAAAATCGATTGACGCCTTGGTTAGAGGTCTCCCTTTGGTGTCGTCGTCAGTAGGTGTAGCAGGAATTGGTTTGGATAGGCAACGGCATTATTACCACGCCGATAAACCAATGGAATTTTATGAGCGTATTGTTGAGGTTTTTGAAGGCAAGACTCTTGCGAAAGAGAAAGTGCAGGCGGCTCAAAATTATTTGAAAACGCACCATTACAAGGAAGTACTTAAAAGAGAATTAGATGCAGTTACAGAAGGTTTATAATTACAGCTTTTTAGGCATTGCGATGTTTCCGGTGCTGGGATTAAAACTGGCGACAAAGGCAATTATTATCTGGGCATTACTGGCAATAGCGGTCGTTTTCAAAAACAAAAGCTATCGGAATATAAATCGAAAATCGCTGAGAGACTTAGTGATGTTAAGCGGATATTACTTGTTTTTGATCGCCAATTATGTTTGGAGTGGTTTTGATGATTCACTCTTGAAATTTTTGGAAACAGGAGCTCCGTTTTTAGTGTTCCCTCTTTTTATCGTATTGACCAGGGATGAGATTTCTAACAAAACATTACATCGGAGTTTAGCCGTGTTTTACGCGGCCAATACGATATTGGCACTGCGCTGTTGGATGCGAATTTTACAAGAGGGCTTTCTTGAACTACAAGCGCAGAATACGTTCTATAAGCCGGTGTTTAGAAATTTGTTTTCAGAAGTGACAGGCATACATTTACCTTATTTAGGCTTGTTGTTTGTCTTTGCGATATTCATTGGTTTTTGGAGTATCAAAGAGTTGAAGCTAGCGCTGTATACCAAAGCTGTACTCTTAGCAGTTAATGCCTTGTTATTGGCGTCTATTGTGACCTTTTCCGCTCGAATGGCCTTGGGGATTTTTGTCGTAGGAACGCTGTATGGAATAGCTACCCAATTAAAATCGAGAAAAAGTAAGATTGCAGGGGTTGGCCTACTGACCATGGTGGTACTAGGACTGCTCGTTTTTACCCCTATTAAAGCCCGAGTCCTTGAAGTAATCAATACTAAAATGGAATTACCGAGTGAGCGCATCAAAGACGAAGAGCATACCGTCAACTTCAGGTACGGAATTTATCATTGTGCGCTTGGTATTGTTAAAGAACATTTCTGGTTGGGTGTAGGAAAACAAAATGTGTCAAAAAATATGCAAGCTTGCTATAATACTTTTACCTTTACAGGAGTAAATGATTTTAAGAATGTAAGATACAATTCCCATAACCAGTATCTAGACTGGTTGATGTCTTTTGGAATATTTGGTTGTCTTTTATTGGTAATCAGTGTTTTCTGGGGATTTGGTAGGGTTACGAACTCATTGTATGTTATATTGTTACTGAGTATTGCTCTGGGCCTACTCACTGAAAATCTGTTTGCTAGACAAATAGGAGTCGTATTTTTTACATTTTTTAATACGCTCTTTTTTATTAATGATACTAAACAAAACTAACCCCATGAAAAAAGCATTAGTACACGATTGGTTTTATACCCATGCAGGTGCAGAAAATGTGGTACAATCAATTACCAATGTTTGGGATGATTTTGATTTTTATTCACTAATTGATTTTCTGAATGATGAGGACCGCAAAGCGGTTTTAAAAGGAAAGCACTGTACAACTTCGTTCATTCAAAAATTTCCAACGGCAAAATCCAATCACCGTAAATTTTTGCAGTGGTTTCCAAGAGCTATTGAAAGTTTAGATGTCTCGCAATATGACGTGGTCATTTCGTCGTCGTCGTCGGTAGCAAAAGGGGTGCTTACCCATCAAAATCAATTGCATATTTGCTATTGTCACTCGCCCATGCGTTATGCGTGGAATTTGTATTTCGAGTATTTGAAAAGTAAAGGTTTAGAGCGTGGTATAAAAGGATGGTATGCTCAAAAAGTGCTGCATTACATTCGTCAATGGGATGTTATTAGTACACCTCGAGTGGATTATTTTATCGCAAATTCAAAGTATATTGCTCAGAGAATAAAGAAAATTTACAACCGTGAGGCTACTGTTATTTATCCGCCTGTAAACACTGATGTATTTACCTTAGAAAATGACAAAGAAGAGTATTATATAGCGGCTTCTCGTTTGGTTGCGTACAAGCGTATTGATGTTATTGTTGAGGCCTTTAGTAACTTGCCAAACAAAAAATTGATCGTCGTTGGTGATGGGCCGGAGATGAAGAAGTTAAAGAAGTTGGCAAAGAAAAATGTTCAGTTTGTAGGTAAAGCCGATCAAAAGGCTATGATTGTGTATTTGCAAAAAGCAAAAGCTCTGGTGTTTGCCGCCGATGAGGATTTTGGAATTCTGCCAGTAGAAGCTCAGAGCTGCGGTACTCCTGTAATCGCCTTTCAAAAAGGAGGCCTACTAGAAACTGTAATTGACGGTGAAACAGGCGTGTTTTTTGATCGACAAACCCCTGAGGCTATTGAAACAGCCATTGCTGCTTTTGAGTCGATGAAATTCTCTCCAGAATTGATACGTAAGAACGCACTTCGCTTTAGTAGAGATCGTTTTGAAAAGGAATTGAACGCGTTCGTAACTGAAAAAATTAATGAATTTTACCCTTGGAAAAAAGATATTCTAAATACATAAACAGTCTATTTTTGCTGCTAGATTTATCAGTACTTGTCGGGGTTGTTTATTTTTTGAACGACCTGGAACATACTTCATACAAGTTTTTGGGGTATATGCTGGTTTTTTGGGTGTTTTCCACACTGTTTACCGGGTATTATCGCGTATTCCGATATACGTCTTATTACCGTGTTTTAGGGCTCTTGATCAATCAAATAATACTTGTTGTTTTAGGGTACTATACGTATTTTTCAGTTTTTCGTGAAGGAGTACTCGTAGGAAATCAAGCCCTGTTTCTGAGTTACTTTTTTACAGGACTGACTGCTGTGAAAGTAGTAGGTGTTTTTCTGCTAAAAAAATACCGAACCTATGGAAATAACTACCGAAAAATTATTGTTTTAGGTAGTGATAGTTCTTCCAGAAAATTTGTGCGATTAATACGTAAAGAAAAAGAGTTGGGATATCAATATTGTGGTTTCTTTAGTAAGCAAACAAAGCGTTCGGAGGATTATATGGGGGTTTTAGAAGAAAGTTTTGCATATGTTCTCGAGCATGAAATAGACGAAATTTATTGTTCCGTTACTGAGCTTACCGAAAAAGAAATTAAAAAAGTCACGAAGTTCGCCAATGAAAATAACCGGATTGTAAAGTTGATACCGAATACGAATGAGCTCTATAATAAAAATACGGTAACGGAATACTACAGTAATTCTACATTGGTATTACGAGTAAAAGAATTGCCGTTTGAGTTGGTTGAAAATCGATTGATTAAACGTGTATTTGATATCGTATTTTCTTTGTTGGTATGCGTATTTGTGCTATCGTGGTTGTACCCTTTGTTGTTTGTGTTAATCAAGTTGGAGTCCAGAGGACCGGCAATATTTAAACAAAAACGAGAAGGATTACACGGAGGGGAATTTGTGTGTTATAAGTTTAGATCTATGTATCTCAATGACGTTTCTGACAAGGAACACGCCCGCAAGGGAGATGAGAGAATTACAAAGATTGGTGCATTTTTAAGAAGTACGAGTTTGGATGAATTTCCGCAGTTCTTTAATGTGCTTATAGGTTCGATGAGTGTCGTAGGTCCACGACCTCATATGAACAAACAATCGGATCTCTTTACCAAAGAGGTTCGAAATTATATGAAAAGGAAATCAGTAAAGCCAGGAGTAACAGGACTCGCTCAAGTAAGTGGTTACCGCGGTGAAATAACTAAAAAAATAGACATTGACAACCGGGTACGTTTGGATATTTTTTACATCGAAAATTGGTCGTTGGCCCTTGATGTAAAGATCATCGTACAGACGATGTTGAATGTTTTTAAAGGTGAAGAAAAGGCGTATTAAAGATTTGAATAATAAAGTAAGCATATCGGCCGCTATAGTACTTTACAAGGAAGACCTTGAAGAGTTAAGAGATACTATACACAGTTTTCTCGAGGTACCACTGTCAAAAAAATTGTACTTGATTGATAATACTCCTAACTCGGAGTTCGAAGATCAATTTGCAGGGAGTAAAGATGTCGTATATATCGCGAATAGTGAAAATGTTGGTTTTGGTAAAGCACACAATCAGGTAAAAGAATTGATTGCTGAAACATCTGAGTATCATTTGATATTGAACCCAGATGTCGCCTTTGAAGCAACTGTAATTCCGAACTTAATTGAGCGTTTTTCAGAAGATAAAGAACTCGCAATGATTGCTCCAAAGGTGTTGTTTCCAGATGGAAGGCATCAGTATTCTTGCAGGAAGTATCCGAGTTTTTTTGAATTGTTGATCAGACGACTAGGACCTCTAAAAAGCCTGTTTAGAAAGCAGATAGAAAAAGGAGAATACAGAGATTTAAACCTGTCAAAAAGTTTTTATCCCGAGTATATTACAGGGTGTTTTCAGTTGTATAAAACAGTTGATTTTATGGCTATAGAAGGTTTTGATGAACGTTACTTTCTGTATATGGAAGATGTAGATATCTGTAAAAAAATTGATGAGCTCGGTAAGAAAAAGCGATATGAGCCTTCTGAAATTGTTGTTCATAATTTAAAACAAGGCTCGTCAAAAAGTCCGCTATTGTTTATCTACCATTTAAGTTCTGCAGTAAAGTATTTTAAAAAGTGGACTTAGGTGACTATCCCTAATTTTATAGCCAATTTAACCAAGCCAGCACTGGTTTTAATTTGAAGTTTATTGTAAATGTTTTTTTTATGAGTTTCCACGGTGTGTTTGCTCAAAAATAAGAGTGCAGCAATTTCATCGACAGTTTTCTCTTCGGTTATCAGTCGGATGATATCTTTTTCTCGTTTGGTAACGATGTTGTTTTTAAATTCAAACTGTGCAGCTTTAAAGTCCTGATCAAAAAAGTAGCTCTTTTCATCCCAGACAATAGTTTTAATAGCCTTTGTCACCTCGTCTAGACTGGCATCTTTTAACAAGTAGCCGTCGTAAAATCCGGTTTCATCATGTAGGGGTTTAAACATGCTAATCACCAATGTTTTTGCAGTGGGCTGTAACTTTTTAAGTTTTTTTATCAGCTCAATGCCGTTCATGTCTGGCATGGAAATATCGGTAATAACTAAATCAACGGGATGCTTTTGAAGGTATTTGAGCGCTGAATTACCATTACTAAATGTATTTTTTACTTCGATAAAGTCAAGCTTGCTCAAGGAGGTACTGAGTCCGTCTAAAAATAATTGATGGTCGTCGATAAGTAGTACAGAGATGTTATTCATGGTTAATTCGGAATTTCAATAATGACTGTTGTTCCTCTTTGAGGGTGCGAATCTATATGTAGGGTTCCCTCTAAATTAGCTACGCGTTCTTGAATATTTAATAGGCCTATTCCCTTGTTGTGGGCTTCGGTGTTAAATCCAATTCCGTCATCTTCTACCACCAGTGTTATTTGGTGATCGATGGAAATAGAAAGACTGACCTCTGTAGCTTTTGCGTGTTTGTAAATATTGGTAACGAGCTCCTGAGTACAACGGTATAAGAAGTGCTTTTGCCTATCGTTGAGCTCCGAAAGTCTGTTTTGAGGGTAAATACTAGCTTCAAGAGTGAAATGATTGCTGTATTGCTCTTTTAATAACTGCAACAGATCGGGAAATGACTGATGTTTACTGTAGTTGTAACTCAAGCTGTGTGAGAGTAAACGTACATTTCTAGCAACCTGTTGTAGGTCCTTGCTGAGTTGTTCGGCATTTTTATCGGAGCTGAGATGGTTGGCCAAATGCTGAATACCTGCAAGCTGTCCGCCAATGCCATCGTGCAGTTCCAAGGCGATTCTGTTTTTTTCCTTTTCTTCACCTTCTATATATCCTTCAATACGTTTTATTTTCTGTTCTTGTTGAAGTTGTGCAATTTCTTGTTCGTGCAGTTGATCGGCCTGTTCTTTAATAGTTTTTTGTATGCGCATGCGGTAACGGTAAAAGAAAACCAATAAGAGCAGGGGTATTAAAAGCAAACTTCCACCGATAATGGCGGTATTTCTTCGTTGACGTTCTAAGTCTTTTTCCTTTTGAAGCAGTGCTATTTTGCTGTTTTTGCGTTCTACTTCATACTCTGTCGTTAAACGCTGAGTAATTTCACTTCGTTCTCTATTAAAAATACTATCTCTTAAATAGATCACCTTTTCTTGATAGATATAACTTTTTTCAAATTGCCTATTAAAATAGTAAGCATCGGCCAATACCCAATAGCTATAAGCCTTAGTGTCATCAGGGACATATTCTCCATATTTATTAAAGGCAATAGTATAGTTTTCAATACATTTGGGGTAATTTTTTAGGTCGTAGTGATAATCTGCTATGCTCGCATAGATATAAAACAGTTTTGTTTCGTAATTCAATTCATGAGCAATTTTTTTAGCTGATTTCAAGAATTTAAAGCCTTCATTAAACCTTTTTGTTTTGAGCAAAAAATCACCATAACTTGAGTAGATCGATAGTTTTAAGTCCAGAACGTTTAACTTTTTGACAAGTTCAAGCGCTTTTAGTTTGTTCTTCTCATGTTCTTTGTAGTTTTTATTGTGTAATCCACCAAGTATATTATAGGTGCATGCCTTTAAATAAGTATCTGTGTATTTAGGATTACCTAGTAAATTTGAAAGATACTGAATGGTATATTTTTTACCTTTAGTAACTCTGTGTATAAAAGATCTGTTAAGCATTATCTTGTGCTCAAGGAATGATAAGTTATAACTCTTTGCTATTTTTTCAGCTTTTAAGGAAGATGATAAGGCATCATCATATAAACTTAAACGTCGCTTGACATTTGCATTTAGTTCTAAATATGAAGCTAAATGCTTGGGTATTTTCGTTTTCTCTGCCAGTAGGCGTAAGCTATCCAAACTCTTGTTGACTTTTTTTATTTGCTTTTTTTTAAAGAGATTGTCTAGTTTATTATACAAACTAAGAAAAATTAAGGAGTCATTTTTACTGAGAATACTGAGTTTATAGCTTTGTTGGACAATCTGACTAGATTTTTTATAATTATTATGTTTCCATTTCTCGTATTCTGTATGTAGCGAGTCGATGGTTTTTTCTGTGCTTTGTGCAAAGCAAGCACTCGTGATTACTGTAAAAACAAAGAATAATTTAAAAGCCGTATTCATTCTAATCCTATATTTGGGTCGAGAGGTAAAAATACCATAATTCCGGTATTTTTTTGAATGAACTATAACTAGATATTTGTAACATGAGAACAAAGGGGGCTATTTTATTATTATTATTAACACTTCTATTGTCGTTTCAGGACTTAAGAGGACAAAATTCAGGGAATTGCCCGCAGGTAGGACCTGTGGTCGTAAGTGGAGAAGTGAGTTCCATCAACTTTTCTGAGTGTGATGTGGATTTGGAAATCACCACCAATGGCAAGCATACAATTGTAGAGGGCGAGATTTATGTTAATTTGAAGAACGGACATTCCATACGTTTTATACCTAAGAATGGACATCAAATTAGAATTATTCCTTATTTATCGCGGCAAATGATGCCGGGTAGTAAGACCACGGTAGGCGGGACAAAAAATGAGGAGGAAAGTTTGCCAAATGGAGATGCTGGTAAAAAGACGAGATTGTATCCTAATCCGGTGCGAGAAACGCTAAATATAGATAGTAAAGAACAACTGAATTCATATAAAATCATCAACCTTCAAGGAGTTACCTTACAAGAAGGAAAATTGAATTCAAATTCAATATCGGTAAGTCAATTGCCAATTGGGATTTATAGAATTGTATTTAGTACTCCAACAGGGATAATCACCAAGAAGATAGTAAAAAATTAAGTATATATGAAAAAAGTTATTTTAACGGCTGCCGTATTGTTTACCGGCTTAGCCAGTCAAGGACAGGATTTAATAAGTGGAGGATCGAATTCTTGGATTTTACATACGCCAGATGGAGGAAGTTTACCGCATAAGCTACACATTGCGCCAAAAGTAAATGGAAATTGGTCGTGGTCAAGTGAGTTGGAGTATACTTCTGACGGAGTACTGAAAGTACCATCTAAATTGGCGATTGGTATGGGAGATGATAACCCTTCTGGATCATTCGCGGCTCAAACAGTTACAAACATGAAGTTGGTACTCAACAAAAATAATGCATCGTCTATTTCGTTCATTCCTAACAATTCCGATTCTTGGTTTCATTTTGGGCATGGACTCAATAATAGCTTAGAGTTATCGCAAGGACCTAATCCGGGAGATATTAAATTAATGACTTTTAAGAATACTGGATATATCGGTATTGGGACACAGAATCCTGATCAATTATTGACTGTAAAAGGAAAGATTCACAGTGAGGAAGTGATTGTAGATTTATCAGTACCGGCAGATTATGTATTCGAAAAGTATTACGAAGGAACATCGGAGTTAAAAGAAGACTACAAGATGCCTAGCTTGGAGGAGGTTGAGGCTTTTACCAAAAAGAACCACCACTTACCATCTGTTCCATCGGCGGCAACCATCCAAAAAGAAGGCTTGCAATTGAAAGAAATGACCAATTTATTACTTCAAAAAATTGAAGAGTTAACGCTGTATACCATTGAACAAGAAAAGCGCATCAAAGCATTGGAAAAAAAATTAGCTGAAAAGAAATAAATCGTTGCTTAATTGCTTGAAAAGTAAACTAGAAAGTTATGATGAAGAAAAAACATGTATTGCTGTGCGTGCTGTTACTGACTGGGAAATTTCTCTTTGCCCAGTATATTTCTCCCAAAAGTAAATATGTAACAGTTCGCAACGGCGAATACAAAACAGTGAGTTTTACGCTGTTTAACCCAACAAGTACCGATTTTAATTGGTATTTGTCAGGTGCAGCAGAAGCGAGTATTAGTAAGACTTCAGGAAGGCTATTTCGCTATGGTTCTGACAGTTTTAGTATTACTGTTAACAATGTTGCGAATGCAACCTACACGACTACGTATCACTTCGGAATTAATTTTTCGAGTAAGAGCGGAAATCATTACGATGCCGGCTTTTTAACGGTAGCGTACGTAAAGGGTTGTGTAAATGAAGTAACGCTAAAGCACACAGTATCTGCAGGTCGTAAAGATTACCAATCAGCTATTGTTGCTATCAATGCCCAAAACACTATTGAAAACGGGGCAGAAGCGTATTTTAGTGCAGGAACTAGAGTTCGATTAATACCGGGGTTCAAAGCCCTTTCAGGAGCTAAATTTAAGGCCTTTATTCAAGGTTGCTCAGCAAGAACAGCTCAGGAAACAAATGAAAAAGAGTTGCCTGTAGCCGGTAAAATAAATGTGGAATCGGATAAAATGAGCTCGAGGTTCGAAGTGTATCCGAATCCGTTTACAAATAAAATAACTATACAAACAAGAAAAGAAATCGTCGTGTGGAAGCTAAGAACATTATATGGTACAACGGTTGCCTCAGGCAGGGAAAAAGACGTTTTGACCACTGAGTTACCAAAAGGTATGTACCTACTACAAATTGCATTAGCATCCGGGGAGATTGTTACGAAGAAGGTGATTAAGGAATAAATGTTGGTTCTTTAGTTTGAAAAAAAGAGAGGCTTTTTTAAGTCTCTCTTTTTTCTTTGGAATATATTTGCAGGAACAAAACAACACAACAAATGAATATTTTAATTTTAGGATCTGGAGGTAGAGAACACGCCTTTACCAAAAAGATTACAGAGAGTGCAAAAGTAACGAAGGTATTCGTAGCTCCAGGAAATGCAGGAACTGCAGCTATTGCAGAAAATTTAGCTGTTGACCCTACTGATTTTGAGTCGGTAAAAGCTGCAGTAGTAGCCAATGAGATTCAAATGGTGGTCGTAGGACCTGAAGCTCCTTTGGTTGCCGGAGTACACGATTATTTTTTAGCCGATGAAGAACTAAAAAACATCCCCGTAATCGGGCCTAAAAAAGATGGAGCTTTGTTGGAAGGAAGTAAAGACTTTTCAAAACAGTTCATGCAAAAACACGGTATTCCAACAGCGCAATACCAGTCGTTTACCAAAGATTCTCTAGAGGAAGGGAAAGCTTTTTTAACCACATTGACACCGCCATTTGTGTTGAAAGCAGATGGTTTAGCAGCAGGAAAAGGAGTACTTATTATCGATGATTTAGCCGAAGCACAGGCCGAATTGGAAGACATGTTGACGAATGAGAAATTCGGGGCAGCCTCATCTACTGTTGTTATTGAGGAGTTTTTAAGAGGAATCGAATTATCGGTATTTGTATTGACCGATGGGAAGAGTTATAAGGTATTGCCATCTGCTAAAGATTACAAGCGTATCGGAGAAGGAGATACCGGGTTGAATACAGGAGGCATGGGGGCTATTTCGCCAGTTCCTTTTGCAGACGATGCTTTCCTAGCAAAAGTAGAAGAACGCGTTGTAAAACCTACTGTAGAGGGTTTACAGAAAGATGGTATTGATTACAGAGGGTTTATTTTTATCGGATTGATGAATGTAGCTGGTGATCCTTTTGTGATTGAGTATAACGTACGTATGGGAGATCCGGAAACGGAAGTAGTACTCCCGAGAATCCAATCGGATTTGTTAGAGCTCTTTGAAGGAGTGGCTAATCAAACCTTAGATTCGAAGTCGTATGAGGTTACTAGCCAAACCGCAACGACGGTAATGTTGGTATCTGGAGGTTACCCAGAGGCTTACGAAAAAGGGAAGCAAATCAGCGGTTTTGAGCAGGCAGAAGGTTCGATCGTTTACCACGCCGGAACCAAGTTAGACGGCGATAAGGTACTTACCAGTGGAGGAAGAGTCATGGCAATTACCACATTGGCAGATACCATGGGAGAAGCCTTAGCTACCTCGTATAAAAACATAGAAAAGATAACATTCGATAAGATGAATTATCGCACAGATATTGGGTTTGACTTACAATAAGTCAGTACCCTATACAAACGAAAAATCCCTACCATAACGCATGGTAGGGATTTTTTTTCGTAATAAGATTAAGCCTTACTTACCTTTTTTCTTCTTAGGTCTTTTATAGAAAAACTTATACTGTAAGTATTGGTAGGCATCACGAGGTAAAATTTTAATCCACTTTTTGTGCTTTAGAAACCACTTAAAGCGTATTGAATTGAACCCGTTGGTAAGGTAACCGGCGATAAAAGGATGAACATTTAACGTGATGTTCGTATAATTTTTATCGCTGTTTAACAAGCGTTCTAATTCAGCTTCTATTTTATCCAATAAAACGATAGGAGCTTCAACTTCTCCATTTTTATTCGGATTTGGTTCTCTTGTTTTTATGTGTAATTCAGGTCGTACACGTTGTCTTGTTATCTGTACTAAACCAAACTTACTCGGAGGTAAGATTTTGTGTTTTGTACGATCAAAAGACATAGCTTCTTTTAAGTGTTGAAATAACTTTTGTCTGTTTTCAGCACTTTTCATATCAATAAAGTCAACGACTATAATTCCTCCCATGTCGCGCAACTGTAACTGGCGAGCAATCTCGGTAGCGGCAATTAGGTTGACTTCTAAGGCAGTTTCTTCTTGGCTTAAGGCTTTGTTAGAGCGGTTTCCACTGTTTACATCAATTACGTGTAAAGCTTCGGTGTGCTCTATTACCAAATAAGCACCTTTGCTCATAGAAACTGTTTTACCAAACGATGTTTTTATTTGTCTTTCAATGCCGTACTTTTCAAAAATAGGCATCTGTGATCTGTGTAGTTTCACTATTTTTTCTTTTTCAGGATAAATTTCTTGAAGGTATTCCTTAATCTCTACCTTCAGTGCTTCATCGTTGGTGACTATACTTGTAAAAGAATCGTTCATCACATCTCTTAAAATAGAAGATGCTCTATTTAACTCACTTAAAATTTTCGTCGGAGTATTGTTGTTTGCTATGCGCTTACACATGGTTTTCCAACGATCTAGTGAATTTTGTAAATCTTTGTCAAGTTCTGCTACTTTTTTTCCTTCAGCAACAGTACGTAAAATAAGTCCAAACCCTTTAGGTTTGATACTTTTTGCTAATTTTTTTAAGCGTTCTTTTTCCTTGTTATCTGCTATTTTTTGCGATACAGATACGCGGTTCGAAAAAGGAACTAATACTAAATACCTACCGGCAATAGACAGCTCAGAACTAATTCTAGGCCCCTTGGTAGATATGGGTTCTTTTACAATTTGTACTAATAAATTTTGACCTGACTTTAGTACATCGTTAATGCTTCCGTCTTTGTCGATGTCCTCTTCAAAGCGAAAGTTTTTTAAAGTGAATTCTTTAAATTTACCTGTGCTTACCTTTTTAATGAATTTGTTCAAAGATTGAACTTGAGGTCCCAAATCGTGATAGTGTAAAAAACCGTCTTTTGGGTAACCTACATTGACAAACGCAGCGTTCAGCCCAGTCATTACCTTTCCTATTTTTGCAAGGAAAATATCACCTACTGAAAACTTGTTGTCGCTCGTTTCTTTGTTTAATTCTATAAGTTTTCCATCTCTTAATAAGGCAAAATCAATATCAGAAGAATTGGAACGAATTATTAATTCTGTTTTCATCTGAAGTTGTTTTTATGCCTTGTATTTGCATACAAGACGGATTAAAAATTGTAAACAGGTATTGTATTTTAATACCGTTTAAGGTGTTGAAACCTTAATGTCAATGAACGTTTTTAAGCTATTTAAGCAAACGGAAAAAGTAAGCTATTGCTTACTTTTTCTTATGACGATTTGCTCTTGCTCTTTTCTTTCTTTTGTGTGTAGAGATCTTAGCTCTCTTTCTTTTCTTACCACTTGGCATAATTAAAATGTTTTAATAAAGCTTGCGCTTCAGGTTAATACTTTATTTACAGATATTATTTAACTGCTACTTTCGCTTTTACACCTTCAGTAAATACTTTAGATGGCTTAAAAGCTGGAATGTTGTGAGCAGGAATTTTAATAGTAGTATTTTTAGAGATATTTCTTCCTGTTTTCTCAGCTCTAGTTTTGATGATAAAACTTCCGAATCCTCTTAAATAAACATTGTCACCGTTCTCTAACGCCTCTTTAACCTCTTCCATGAATGCTTCAACAGTCGCTAAAACATCTGCTTTTTCAATTCCACTTTTATCCGAAATTTTAGATACGATATCTGCTTTTGTCATTATAAATATTTTTTGATTTGTTTTCTTTAAAATTTGAGGATGCAAATATATGATAATTAATCTATTCCGAAAAAGTTTAAACTTAAAAAAAAACGAGGGAAATACTGTAATTTTGCAAAACTAAATTTTTAAAATGTCTTTTGGTAACAATTTAATACAGTGGTATTTAGAAAATGATCGGGATTTGCCTTGGCGAAAATCTAAGGATCCTTACGTGATTTGGTTGAGTGAAATTATGTTGCAACAAACACGCGTAGCCCAGGGTTTACCGTACTTTTTGAGCTTTATTAAGCATTTTCCGACCGTGTTCGATTTAGCAAATGCCCCCGAAGCAAAGGTGCTTAAACTTTGGCAAGGACTCGGCTATTACTCCCGAGCACGTAATTTGCACTTTACCGCAAAATACGTGGCCAATGAGTGTAATGGCATTTTTCCAGGAACTTATAAAGATTTGTTAAAATTAAAGGGAGTAGGGGATTATACCGCCTCAGCCATCGCTTCAATTTGCTATCAGGAGCCCGTTGCTGTAGTCGATGGAAACGTATATCGCGTACTTGCTCGATACCTGGGGATCGCAACTCCCATAAATACGACGAAGGGAATTAAGGAGTTCAAAGCAGTTGCCCAAGAATTGCTGGAGCCCAGTGAGCCCGGAAATTACAATCAAGCACTGATGGACTTTGGCGCACTTCATTGTAAACCCCAAAACCCGCTGTGTTCAACCTGCATTTTTTCGGAATCCTGCGTGGCCTTTAGAAGTCATCAGGTAAAAGAACTTCCGGTAAAAGAGAAAAAACTCAAAGTAAAAAAACGTTACTTTAATTATCTAGTGGTCGACACGGAGAAAGAAGCGACCGTTTTAGAGGAGCGCAAAGGAAAAGGTATTTGGCAAGGCTTGTATCAGTTTCCGCTCGTAGAAGGAAAGGGCGAAGTGTCGGAAGAGGAGTTGCTGCAGTCGGCCCGCTTTCAAGAACTCGTTCACCATAAAGAAGTATCCGTATCGCTCTTTAATGAAAAGGCAGTAGTTCACAAGCTGTCACATCAGCATTTGTACACGAATTTCTGGATAGTGAACACGCCGAGCGTTACCGAAGAAACCATCAGTTGGAACGAGGTAAAACAAAAACCCGTACCGGTGCTTATCGATAAGTTTTTGAAGGAATATTTAAAGGAGGAATTGTAATTTTTGTATATTTGATGTTACACAAATTTAAAGCATATGGCAGGTACCGTTAACAAGGTAATACTTATTGGACATTTAGGAGATGAAGTGAAGATGCACTATTTTGAAGGAGGAAATGCCATCGGTCGTTTTCCTATTGCTACGAATGAAACCTATACCAACAGGCAAACAGGAGAGCGAATTACAAACACGGAATGGCACAATATAGTCGTGCGTAATAAGCTGGCTGAAATATGTGAAAAATACTTGACCAAAGGAGATAAAGTATATGTGGAAGGACGATTGAAAAACCGTCAATACGAGGTGGACGGACAAAAGCGCTATACTACCGAAATTCAAGTGCAAGACATGACTTTTTTATCGACTAAAAAAGATCCCGCTGCAATGGGACGCCCAGCAGAGCAACCGTTATCAGGAAACCCTGCGAGCCCAACCGGTGCAGCACCTCAGGTGAATCAGACACCTATGAATGACGATGATGATTTACCATTCTAGTTTAACTTAAATTTTAATTTTGGATCCAGAACCCGAACCTTTTCTTCATTTTCTCAGCGCTATTGATTGGTTAACAACCCTCAATGCGACGCTTTTGCTGGCCTTGCTTATATGCTCAGCACTCGTTTCAGGAGCTGAAGTGGCCTTTTTTTCCATCTCCAATACCGAGTTGGAACAACTTAAAGACAAAAGCAAAGGAAAGAGCGTGGTGGCGAATTTGTTGGCGAAACCACAAAAATTGCTCGGTACCATTTTAATTACTAATAACTTTATCAATATTCTCATCGTACTACTCTTCGCAGCTTTGGGAGAAGTGGTTTTGGAAGGGATTGATAAAAAGTGGAAATTTGGTATTGAGGTTATTCTCGTTACTTTTTTGATTTTACTCTTTGGTGAGGTGCTACCTAAAGTCTACGCAACCAGAAAATCACTGCAGTTTGCGACTTTTATGTCGAGGCCTATACAGGTATTGAATACCGTTTTGACCCCTTTAAGTGCTCCCTTAATCAAGCTGACCTCTGTCGTGGAAAACCGCTTGGGGAACAAGAATAATAATTTATCGGTTGAGCGCTTGTCACAGGCATTGGAACTCACTTCTGACGATGCGACGACCAAAGATGAACAGAAAATATTAGAGGGAATCGTCACCTTTGGAAATACGGAAACGGTACAAATTATGCGACCGAGAACCGACGTTTGTGCCATCGAAGAAAATACCAGTTACGAAGAGGTACTGCGTATTATACTAAAAAACGGCTACTCAAGAAATCCAGTATTTAGCGATAATATCGACAACGTCATTGGCGTTTTATATGCAAAAGACCTGCTCAAACACCTGGACAAAGAGACCTTCGATTGGCAATCGCTAATTCGCAAGCCCTTTTTTGTCCCTGAGAACAAAAAGCTAGATGACCTGCTAGGAGAGTTTCAAGAGAAAAAGAATCACTTGGCTATCGTGGTAGATGAATACGGCGGAACCAGTGGTATTGTTACCCTAGAAGACGTAATTGAGGAAATTGTAGGAGATATCAATGATGAGTTTGACGATGAAGACTTGAGCTATTCAAAGCTCGATGAGAATAATTATGTGTTTGAAGGGAAAACGACCATCAAAGATTTTTGTAGGGTCTTAGACGACGAGCATGAAGAAGATTTTGAAGAAGTAAAAGGGGAAAGCGAAACGATTGCTGGATTTATCCTAGAAGTATCTGGAAAGTTTCCGAAGAAAGGTGAGAAAATAAATTTTAGTAAGTATACGTTTACGGTAGAAGCGATTGATAAAAAACGAATTAAACAAGTAAAAGTAACCAGAGATGCGTAAATTAATTGGTATTGTGATGTGTGTAGTGTTGTGGGGGTGTGGAGCCGATCCGTTTCCGAAGCCCAAGGCCTACCTGAGTTTGAATTACCCTAAAAAGGAATTTCGCAAATTGCCAGTGAAACGCCCGTATCAATTTGATATTCCCGAGAATACAGAAATTAAAGATTTACCTAAGCAGTGGTTGAAAATCAAATACCCCGCATTAAAGGCTTCCGTTGATATTACTTACCGCCCCGTACAGGGTAATTTGAGAGAGTTATTGCTTGAATCTGAGAAACTTGTGCTAGAACATACGGTGAAAGCGGATAATATTTCTTATATTAATTACTTCAATGACGAAACCAAGGTTTTTGGAAAGCTCTGTGAGATCAGTGGTAATGCTGCTTCTCAGGTGCAGTTTCACGTAACCGATAGTACAAAACATTTTTTAAAGGCTTCGTTGTTCTTCTATGCCAAGCCTAACTACGATTCGATTTATCCGGCTGTTGAATACATCAAAAAGGATATGATACGAATGATGGAGACTTGTGAATGGACGACGAAGTAGGGATTTGCCAATCGCTATGAGGACATTTTTTTTGTTATTATTTAATTCAGAGCAAGCAGCAGTTTCACTTAAAGGTGAAGATAGTCGTGCTGCCTATCAACGAACACTTTGGTTGTTTGCCGTATTAGGTGTACTGCGTTATGTGTTGTTTATAACGCCAGAGGAAGAAAACCGGCTGTTCGTTGTCAATCTAGGCTTTACCATACTACACGTGTTCTTAATGCTTTGGTTTGCTTTAGTACTGGGCTTTTCCCTGTCTGTATTAGCGAACTGGTTGGGAGCCAAACAGCACCGCGAATATGTGATCCCATTGCTCGGATACGCTTTTGTCCCCATAGTACTCTTCAATGCGATTGCCGTATTAGAGCACTATATTTCACAGCTCAACGAGCTCATACCACATCACGTTTTAGCGATGTTGAGTTATATCGCCTGGTTGTTAGCCTTGTGGATACTGCTAGTGGGAGTTAAGCGGCTGTTCAACTTTTCTTATGCCAGAAGTGTTTTTTTACCGCTGTCTTTAGTGCTTATTAAGTGTGCTACGATTGTGTTGTTTCTATGGCTTTAGCGGGCTTTTTACTTTGCAACCAAAGGTAAAATTGAAGTCCAAACAGCAATGCTCCTGCCAATAAGTGCGTCGCTTGGGTACCGAGCGGAAATTCTGCGTAATACATTAAAATCCCCGTAATCGTTTCAAGGAAAATTAAAAACACGATCCAATTGACTAATTGATATCCAAGATTTTTGATTTGATTTAAGTAAAACATTCCCAAATTCACCAAAACGATAGCGATGGTAAACGAGCGGTGAAAGTAGAACTTAAAATTAGGATCCATTAAGCTGTATTCTTTGTTGGCAAAACCAAATTGCTTTACCTGTTCGTCGATAAATTGTCGAACCTGAGTTCCCATAGCAATTTGTATCAATGAAAATACAACGGATACGATGAGTAGCTTGTTGAATAAAGCATTGTATTTTCTGTTGTTTTCTGTACTTGGGTTGATAATGAAGTGCAAGTATAACAAAAGAGCTACAATCACTAAGCCTGCAACCATATGTATGGTGATGATGGTGGGTTTTAGGTTGGTGTCTACTACTGTTTTTCCCAGCCAAGCTTCGAACAGCATTAACAAGAAGGCTCCGTAGGCCAATAGCGGAATACGCTTGTCGCTATTCCAGTATTGACTGGCAGAGACGATTAGGAACAAAAAGACAAAACCTGCAAGTACGGATGCCAATCGGTTGATGTACTCCGTCCAAGTATGGTATTTGTTGAATTTTGCGTAATCGTGTTTGGTGTATTTTTCCCAGTTACTAGGGTTAAAACTAGCTGCCGTGGTCACATCGTTTTGCGCTACAAATAAGGTTTCGTCTTTGATGATAATCATGCCTTTTTCATAACTTTTATTCGCTTGCCACGTAATTTGGGTTTCTGAGGTAGGCGGAATGTAATATCCAAAACACTTTGGCCAATCTGGACAGCCCATACCTGAACCAGTCATGCGAACTACAGAACCTGCAATAAAGATTAAATAGACTGAAATTATCGATAATTTTACCAGTAGTTGTAAACGATTTTTCATGGGAAATAAATTTTTACAAAGGTACGGAAAACCCGAAGAAAAAGTATTTGAAGCCATTCTAATTAAGTATAAAAAAACGCCTCAGTAGATTTCTATGAGGCGTTTTTTATTAGAGGTGTATTTTTATACTTGTTTGACTTCTATGATGTTCACAGGACAGGCTTTTTTTGCATCGTTTGATGCATCGTAAATGCTTTCGTCATGCGACTTGATGGTATAGAATCCTTTTTTTTCCGTGGCGTGCAACAAAACAGACTTTCCGTCCTTTTTAGACATTTGAAATTGACCCGGTGCCAATTCCACACAGTAGTTGCAACCAATGCACTTGTTTCTTTGTAGGGTGATGACTACCATTAGTTTTTGGCAAATTCAGTTTTTACTATTTTGTACAGTTTGTCAGAAGGTCTAATTCTGAAATCGAGTTTCATAGTAACTTCGTCTCCTTTACTCGCAGTAGTAGCGTCCTTATCGTTTACGTACATGCTCTGTAAGGTCATTTCACGTGCACCAGTAGTTGGGCCCGTAATCAAAATAGTATCACCAACAGAGACGTCATAAGCTTCTATTTTAAACTCTCCAATGGAAGGTTTAGGGAAAAAGTGTACTCCTTTACCCAAGTAAACTTTTTTCTGGGTTGCGTGTGAGCCGGGTTCTTTACTCCATTCACCGAGTTTTTGACCTAAGTAATAACCATTCCAAAAACCGCGGTTGTATACCTTTTCTAATTCTTGCATCCAGCTAATGACCTTGGCTTTGTCATAACTTCCGTCATACAAGCTGTCGATAGCGTCTCGGTAGCACTTAATTACCTTGGCTACGTACTCAGGAGCTCTACCGCGTCCTTCAATTTTTAAAACCTTAATTCCGGCGTCAGCCACCTGATCTAGAAAGTCAATGGTACAGAGGTCTTTTGGTGACATGATATACTCGTTGTCGAGCTCCATTTCAAAACCAGATTCCTGATCGATAACCGTGTATTTTTTGCGGCAGTTTTGCTTACAGGCACCTCTGTTTGCCGAGGAATTATGTGAATGTAAACTCATATAACACTTACCAGAAACGGCCATACACAAAGCACCGTGTCCGAAAATTTCGATCTCGAGTAACCTACCTGAAGGCCCTTTGATTTCTTCCTTGGCAATTTGATCGGTAATTTTCTTAACCTGTCGTAAACTCAATTCTCTACTCAACACAACCGTATCGGCAAACATCGCGTAGAATTTCACGGTTTCGATGTTGGTAATATTGATCTGCGTAGAGATGTGTACCTCCATTTGTTCGGCACGAGCCATAGCAATTACCGCCTGATCCATGGCAATGACGGCTGTAATATTAGCTTCTTTTGCCCTTTTGATCAGTGTTTTTACGATTGATAAATCGTGGTCGTATACTATGGTGTTTAAGGTCAGGTAGGTGCGTACGTTTTTTTCGGTACACCTACGTGAAATTTCCTCTAAGTCGTCTAAGGTAAAATTGATAGAGGCACGTGCTCTCATATTGAGCTGTTCCACACCAAAATACACCGAATCACATCCGTTGTCGAGTGCTGCCTGTAACGATTCGAAGTTACCGGCAGGAGCCATTAATTCAATCTTCTGCATTACTTCTTGTACTTTAATGCTTCTGAACGTCCTTTTTTGAAAATTTTATTGCTGGCGTGCTTTCCTTTTCTCAATGCTTTTTGCTCTTCGTAAGGAAGTTGAATGATGTCTTGACATTCAGGAGAACAGGTGTTTTCTGTTTTTTCAGCACAGGCCTCACACTGAATGAAAAGTAAGTGACATCCTTCGTTGGCACAGTTGGTATGCGTGTCGCATGGAGTTCCACATTGATGGCAATTAGAAATGACATCGTCAGAAATACGCTCAGCTCTTCGGTGGTCGAAGACAAAGTTTTTACCTAAAAACTTGTTTTCGAGACCTTCGGCTTTTACTTGACGCGTGTATTCGATAATTCCACCTTCAAGTTGGAAAACATTTTTAAATCCTTTGTGCTTGTAGTAGGCAGAGGCTTTTTCACAACGAATTCCTCCCGTACAATACATCAATAGATTTTTATCTTCTTTGTGGTCTTTTAAGTCTTCCTCAATGATGTCTAGTGAATCTCTAAACGTATCTACATCTGGAGTCACGGCACCGTCGAAATGGCCAATTTCACTTTCGTAGTGATTGCGCATGTCTACGCACACTGTATTCGGATCGGCCAACATTTTGTTAAATTCAGCGGCAGATAAATGAACTCCTTTATCCGTTACGTCAAAAGTTTCATCGTTTAATCCGTCAGCAACAATCTTATCACGTACCTTAATCTTTAACTTTAAAAATGACTTGTTGTCTTGTTCAACAGCTACGTTTAATCGAATGTCCTTTAGAAACTCAATAGCATCTAATTGATCTTTTAATTTGAGAAAATTTTCTGAAGGAACTGATATCTGGGCGTTGATTCCTTCGTAAGAGACATACGTTCTCCCAAGTACATCGAGCTTCTCCCATTCGATAAACAGCTTGTTTCTAAATAAGGTTGGGTTTTTTATCTGAAAATATTGATAAAAAGAAATAGTAAGACGGTCTTTTCCCGCTTCGTCAATTAATTGAGCGCGTTCTTCCGCGCTTAACTTGTTGTACAGTTGCATGCTATACCATTTAAGTTAAACAAAATGTGTTGATTTTGTAAAAAATCGCTGCAAAGGTACTGATTTTTTGTGGTTTGCTGTTTAATTTGCTACTTTTTGTTTAAAATTGATAAGAATTAAACCAAGGGCTAAAAAAACACAAATTTAATATACAACCAATCTGATTTTTTTAAACCTTTGTAACTGTTAGAGAAACAGTTTAAAAGAAAAAACACGTTAAAATTTAAATATAATGAGAGTAGCAGTAGTCGGAGCTACCGGAATGGTAGGAAATGTAATGTTACAGGTATTAGCTGAACGTAATTTCCCAGTAACAGAGTTAATCCCCGTAGCATCTGAGAGATCAGTAGGTAATAGTATTACGTATAACGGAACCGATTATACGGTTGTCGGGTTAGAAACGGCCGTTTCGATGAAACCCGATATCGCTTTGTTCTCAGCAGGAGGAAGTACTTCTCTGGAGTGGGCACCAAAGTTTGCCGCAGTAGGAACTACGGTTATCGATAATTCTTCTGCTTGGAGAATGGACCCTGAGAAAAAGTTAATCGTTCCAGAAATAAATGCCGATAGCCTTACGGAAAACGATAAAATTATCGCAAACCCAAATTGTTCTACCATACAAATGGTGTTGGCTTTAGCGCCATTGCACCGTAAGTACGGAATTAATAGGTTGGTGATTTCTACGTATCAATCCATTACAGGAACAGGAGTTAAGGCCGTTCGTCAGTTAGATAATGAAGCCAATGGAGTGGAAGGAGAAGCTGCCTACCCACACCAAATTCATAAAAACGCCTTACCACACTGTGATGTCTTTGAAGACGGAGGGTATACGAAAGAAGAACTTAAGTTAGTGCGTGAAACGCATAAGATTTTGAATGACGATTCGATTGGAGTAACGGCAACAGCTGTGCGTATTCCTGTTGTTGGTGGCCATTCAGAGTCTGTGAATATCGAGTTTGACAGTGCTTTTGAAGTAGAAGATATCAAGCAGTTATTATCGGAAACAGACGGAGTTATCGTACAAGATAATATCGAAAACAACGAGTATCCTATGCCGTTTTTCGCGGAAGGAAAAGACGAAGTTTTTGTAGGGAGAATCCGTAGAGATTTCTCTAGAAACAATGCATTGAATATGTGGATTGTTGCCGATAACCTCAGAAAAGGAGCAGCGACAAATACAATACAAATTGCGGAGTACTTAGTGAGTAACGACCTCGTAAAGAAGGAAGTTTTAGCCTAAGATATTTTCGAAATAAAATTACAATCCTGAGCGCTTGCTCAGGATTTTTTTGTGCTATTTTTGTGTGATGGATACAAAAAAAATTATTGAACATACTCAGAATTACGTCAGAGAAACCTTGAAAGGAGCTGAAGGAGGACACGATTATTTTCATATAGAACGCGTGTATAAAAACGCCTTACTCATCGCTGAAAATGAAGAGGTCGATACGTTTGTGGTTGCCTTAGGGGCACTGTTACACGATATAGCAGACAGTAAATTTTACAATGGTGATGAAACAGTAGGTCCTAAAAAGGCAAGGGACTTTTTGAGCGGCTTGGAAGTGGAAGATTCAATTATTGAACACGTAGTGCAAATTATTCGAAATATCTCTTTTAAAGGAGGGAATTTTACTCAAGATTTTCACTCACCAGAACTCGATGTCATCCAGGATGCGGATCGTTTAGATGCTATTGGCGCAATTGGAATTGCGAGGTGCTTTAACTACGGAGGTTTTAAAAATAGAGCGTTGTACGATCCGAGTATTGCTCCAAATTTAAACATGACAAAAGAAGAATACAAGAAATCTACCGCTCCGACCATTAATCATTTTTACGAGAAATTATTACTCTTAAAAGACAAGATGAATACAGCGACAGGGAAAGCGATTGCCGCTGAAAGACATTTGTTTATGGAAAAATTTCTAGATCAATTCTATATGGAGTGGGAGGGGAAAGCATAATGTTAATTTTTTGTGCTTTTTAAATAAAATTTATGTTAATTTTTGTTTTTTATGAAAATTAGTGTATGTTTGGAACTCAATCCCCATAATAAAATTTATTCCCCTTAAGTAAAAAATAGCATCTAAAATCTTTTTAGGCGCTATTTTTGTTTTATGGAGTTACTACAAACCGAGATTATTTACGACCAGCCGTCTAAAGAGCATTACCGAGTTCTAAAATCACTCTACAGCGAAATTTTTACCGATGCCGACGAGGGTTTTTTTGATCAGCGCTTTCGCAAAAAAGAGCGATTCTTAACGCTTGTTGCCTTCTGTAAAGGGAAGCCAGTAGGATTTAAAATAGGATATTTATACGACGAGGATACTTTTTACAGTTGGTTGGGTGGAGTGTTGCCTGCGTTCAGAAAAATGGGAATAGCCGATATGTTGCTGCGAAAACAGCACACACTGGCCAAAAAAATGGGGTTTTCGAGAATAAGAGCCAAATCGATGAATCGATTTAAACCCATGATGATATTAAACCTTCGTTCGGGGTTCAATATCACCAAGGTATATACCAATGCTACAGGGCAGCAAAAGATTGTTTTTGAAAAGGAACTTTAGTTTCCTGGAAACGAAGGTTTTCTTTTTTCTAAAAAGGCAGTAGTACCTTCTTTAAAATCTTCGGTAGCAAAACAAGCACCAAATTCTTCAATTTCAGTCTCAAATCCGTTAACACCGTCTACGTAGTTATCATTGACAGCTCTAATTGCTGCAGCGATAGCCACTGACGAGTTTCTCATAATTTTACTCGCTAATTTCTCTCCTAAGGCTAGCAATTCGTCTTGTGGAGTTACGTAGTTTACCAAACCACATGATAGTGCTTCTTCAGCAGAAATCATACCAGCAGTCATAATGAGTTCCATCGCTTTTCCTTTACCGATGAGTTGTGCCAAACGCTGCGTACCACCATACCCCGGAATAACTCCTAATGATACTTCAGGTAAGCCCATTTTTGCGTTGTCTGAGGCAATTCTGAAATGACAGGCCATAGCGAGCTCTAATCCGCCTCCTAAGGCAAATCCATTAACAGCGGCAATTACAGGAGTACTTAAGTTACTTACAAAGTCAAAGAGCTTTTCTTGTCCTTGCTTGGCTAAGTGTTTTCCTTCTTCTTCAGAGAAATGAGCAAATTCTGAAATATCAGCTCCAGCAACAAAGGCCTTCTCTCCACTTCCCGTTAACAAAATAACTTTGGTGTCGGCATCGTCCTCGAGTGCTTTAAAAGCTTCGTGTAACTCTTGTATGGTATCTTTGTTGAGTGCGTTTAGTTTTTTAGGTCTGTTAATCGTTAGCTGTGCTAAACCGTCGTGTTGTTCTAAAATTATATTTTCAAAGTTCATATGCTTTGTATTTGAATGTGCTGATTCGTTTGATTTATGTTCTCGGTAGTATTACTGTAAATACGGTTCCAATTCCTTCGGTAGAGCTAAATCCAATAGTTCCGTCGTAGGTTTCAATGATTTTTTTAATCATGGGGAGTCCTAACCCCATACCACTGGTTTTGGTGGTGAATTTAGGCTCAAAAATAAGGTCTTTATTTTCCTCTTTAATTCCTTTTCCATTGTCGGAAATCGTAATCTTTACATTGTTGCCGTCCAGTGATACTTTTACATCAATCTTGGGTTTTTGCTCTCCTTTTTGCATGGCTTGCGTGGCATTTTTTACCAAGTTGGTGACGATGCGAATGAGCTGTGTTTTGTCGAGATGTGCCATGAGAGAAGTCTCTTCAGGTAAGTATTCGATATAGTCTTCCGTAAAGATGTCTAAAGCGTGTTTTACTACGTCAATAACATCGAGCTTTTCACGTCGTTGTGTAGGCATTTTTGCAAAATCTGAAAAGGCAGAGGCAATAGAGCTCATGACATCTATTTGCTGGATGAGCGTTTGACTGTATTCTGTGAGCTTTTCACGAATGTTGGGATCCTCTGGGTTAAACTTTCGCTCGAAACTCTGTACGGATAAGCGCATAGGGGTCAGCGGATTTTTAATCTCGTGGGCTACCTGTTTTGCCATTTCTTTCCAAGCCTGTTCACGTTCACTTCGAGCGAGTCGAACAGCACTTTCTTCCAATTGGTCAATCATGTTGTTGTACGCCGTTACTAAGGAGCTTATTTCAGAACTCGGTGTTTTTAAAGTGATTTTTTCATTGCGTTTGTTCAGGCTAGTTTCTTTAATTTTTTCCGAAATGGTTTGGATAGATCGGGTAATATAACTCGATAAAAAATAAGCGAGTAATATGGCGAGGATAAACATGATGACGTATACCAACGTGAGGCGAGACATAAATTCTTGTAGCTCTTTTTTCTGATCTTCGTTGTCTTGGGCTATCTGCAATTGTAAAATCCCGATGCGTTTGAATCGAGAGTCGTTGATGTAGGTATACGACGACTGGTAGGTAACTCCTTTTTCTCTTCTCGATTTTAATATGCGGTGATTGGAGTTGATGGCGAGTTCTTTGACCGTTTTCCTCGATAACGGAACGTCTTCGGCTTTGTCGAAATTGTAGGGAATCGACGATTTTATCAGTTTCCCCTGCATGTCGTACATCGAAATGGTCAGTTTGTGAACACTGGCGATTTCATAAATGCGATCTTGAAAAATTTTAGGTAAATTTTCAGAAGTTACAGGGTAGGTTGTTTTGTCTAGTTCAATTTCAATATTGTGCTTGGTCGCCTGCTCTTTACGCCCAAAACGTTGCACATTATAATCTTTAGTCTGTTCGTTGTATTGATAGATGGTAACGGTTACAATCAGGATAGAAGCCAATAGGATGAGGAGTATCATTGACAAAAATATCCGGATGCGCAGTGAAATATTACTTAGTGGAATCAAGGTGTGTATTTATTCGTTTAGTTTTCATAAAAAGTGTGTCGTCAAACTGCTGGTCTTTGTCCCAATCGTATTGCACAGTACCTTCAAAGCCTGTTTCTGTTGGGCGAATGTGGTACCAAGCTTGAACTTGTTGTCCTCCGTAATGGTAATCGACGAACAAACTGTCATTTTTAGTGCTGTATTTCCCAGAGGTTTCTCCAACTTTCTCTCCGTTAGGTTGCAAGAACCATGCCTTAAACGTTCCGTCTGCGGCGTAACTCGATTGCGCTTTCCCCGAAGCAGGGTTCGAAAAGTTATCTTCAAACACATGGGTACTGTCACTACCTCGATAGCTAGGCATATTGATTTTGATATAGGTGGTTTCCCAGGATCCTTCTATAAATTTCGCCAACTTTTCGGTATTGGCAGTACTCGATTCCTCTTTTTTAGGGGTGGTTTTACATTGCGTAAAAAGGCATCCACTAAAAAGAATCAGTGCTAAAAGAGATGAACGTAGCTTCATTAGGTGCTTATTTTTTCTTCTTTTGTATGCAAAAGACGGGTTAATTTAATGGATAAATCTAGTAAAATAATTTTAGCATTTCCGTTTCTTTCGATGTGATATTGAGCATCATCCAATTCTTTTTGAATGGATAAGATGTTGCCGCTATGCACAAAAGGAGCAAACTTTTCCAGTTGGAAATTTGCCGTTTTTGTTTGAAGAAATACCAAATCAGGAGTGCCGTAATTGAGCAGTAATGCCTGTCTAAAAAACTGAATGCAGTACTGTAGAAATTGCTTTTGAGTTTCTCTACCCGATCCGGCAATGGTCTCTGACCATTCGATGAGGTCTTGGATTACCGCAGCATTCCCCTTGGCTTTAAAGGCACTTCGAATCCAAACGATAAACCACTTTTCAAAGAGGTCGTCATTGGAGTCGTTTTTGAGTATGTGTACTGCTTTGTTGTAATTTCCTTCACTGCGATGTGCAATAGTAACCGCTTCATTTTGAGTAATTCCCTCTCGTTGTTGTAAAGCCTGAACGATATCGGTCTCTCCTAAAGCCGGAAAGTGCAGTGCCTGGCATCTCGATTTTATGGTGTTAATAATCTGTCCCTCATTTTCCGTAACCAACAGAAAAATAGTGTTTTCAGGAGGCTCTTCAATGAGCTTGAGCAATTTGTTGGCAGCAGCATTGTTCATCTTTTCTGCCATCCAAATAATCATGACTTTAAATCCGCCTTCATAGGCTTTAAGTTGGAGTTTTTTAACGATGTCTTCTGCTTCATCTACACCAATTTGCCCCTGTTTGTTTTCTACGCCAATAAATTGCAGCCAATTAAACAAACTACCATAGGGTTGTGTGGCAATAAAGGACCTCCAGTCGTCTAAAAATAAATTGCTGATAGGATGTTTTTTTACCTGGTCGGTACTGGTTACAGGAAAAGCAAAGTGCAAGTCAGGGTGCTGTAGTTTAGCACATTTTAGCGCACTGGCTTCAGGATTTGGAACATCCGTGGTGAGTAGGTGTTGTGCGTAGGCAATTGCCATGGCCAAAGTTCCGCTTCCTTCATTTCCTACGAATAACTGTGCATGTGGGATGCGTCCGTTTTCCGTAGCTTTTATCAAGTGTTTCTTGATGTGGTCCTGTCCAATTATATCCTCAAAAGTCATAGTACAAATATACTAGGTTCGAGGCGAGTCAGCAAAAGCTAATTGCTAAATGAAACACAATGTTTTAGCAGTTAGTTTAGAACTGTTCTATTTTAGTATATTTGCATGCTAACACAATTTTTTATTTTTTGAGTACTATTGCCACACTAAACATTGGGGAGAAAGGAATTATCTCGGAAGAGAGCTTGGATAGAATTCCGTTAAAGTTATTGGAAATGGGGTGTTTGCCCGGAACAGAAGTAGCTCTGATTCAGGTAGCGCCACTCAATGACCCGTTGTATATATGTGTCAATGGAAGCCATTTGGCTATTCGAAGAGAAACGGCAGGGAAAATTTTAATTACTAAGATGTAAGCATGGCAAATACGTTACAAGTAGCACTGATAGGAAACCCGAATACGGGAAAAACTTCGTTGTTTAATCAGTTAACCGGCTTAAATCAAAAGGTAGGAAATTATCCAGGAGTGACGGTCGACAAAAAGCAAGGAACGTGTAGGTTAACTGCTGACCTGACCGCGACGATAACAGATTTACCAGGAACTTACAGTATCAATCCGACTTCTATTGATGAGAGTATCGTTTTAAAAACGCTGCTCAGCCAGGAAGAATCGGAAGTACCTGATGTTATCGTAGCTGTTGTCGATGTCGTAAATATCAAACGCAATTTGTTGTTGTTTTCTCAGGTGAGAGACTTGGGGATTCCGATGATTTTGGCAGTGAATATGGCCGATCAGATGGAACAAAAGGGAATTGTCTTGAATACCGAGGCTTTGAGTGATGATCTCGGTGTGCCTGTAGTGCTTATTTCAGCTAGAAAACGTTTAGGCTTAGGAGAATTAAAAAAGGCCATCGCTAACGTTGAGCAAGCGCAAGAGGCAGCGAGTTTTGAAACGATTAGCTCGAAAGTTGATACGGCGTATTTTGAGGAGTTAGCACAGGTGTCAACCCGCTTTACCGCGTACGAGCTTTGGCTCATGTTAACAAAGGGCTATTTAAGTCCTTTATCCGATGAGGAAAAAGTTAATTTAAGCGCGTTCAACGACGTGTCAAAACAAAAGAAATACCAGCATAAAGAAACCATTTATCGCTATCAAGAAATCAATGCGGTTTTAAAAAAATCGTATGAAATGGATGCGGCGAAAGCCACAGGGATGAGAGCAAAATTAGATGCTGTGTTTACACATAAAATCTTTGGATATCTATTTTTCTTCGGGTTGTTGTTAGTGATTTTTCAGTCTATTTTTAATTGGGCATCGGTACCGATGGATTGGATTGACGCTGCGTTTGCATCGCTAGCAGAACAGGCAAAATCAGCATTGCCAGAAGGAAAATTCACCGATTTATTGACCGATGGAATTATTCCAGGAATTGGAGGTGTCGTTATCTTTATTCCTCAAATTGCCATATTGTTTTTGTTTATAGCACTGCTCGAAGAATCGGGGTATATGAGTCGTGTGGTGTTTTTAATGGACAAAATTATGAGGCGTTTTGGAATGAGTGGAAAAAGTGTCATTCCGTTGATTTCAGGGACAGCCTGTGCCATTCCAGCAATTATGGCTACCAGAACCATTTCGAGTTGGAAGGAACGCCTGATAACCATCATGGTGACCCCTTTAACAACCTGTTCCGCGCGTTTACCTGTTTACGCTATTATTATTGCGTTGGTGATACCGGATAAAACGGTTTTTGGCGTGTTTAATTTGCAGGGGTTGAGTTTGTTGGTTCTGTATGTGCTCGGTTTCGGAACCGCAGTGCTTGCTGCTTATATCTTGCATAAAACACTTAAAATAAGAAACAATTCCTTCTTTGTGGTTGAAATGCCAGACTATAAAATACCTTCGGTAAAGAATGTAGGCTTGGATGTATTGGAAAAAACTAAAGCTTTTGTTTTCGATGCCGGTAAAATTATCTTATCCATATCGATAATTTTGTGGTTTTTAGCTTCTCACGGACCGAGTTCTTACGATAGTGTCGAGGCTGATTTGGCGACAAATCCGACATATGCAAACTTGTCAAAAGAGGAATTTTCTCAGAAAGTCGCTTCGTTAAAACTAGAAAAATCTTACGTTGGGATTATGGGGAAAACCATCGAGCCAGTAGTGGCCCCGTTAGGGTATGATTGGAAGATGGGAATTGGCTTAATAGCTTCCTTTGCGGCCCGAGAAGTATTTGTAGGAACCCTAGCCACCATCTACAGCGTGGAGGCCGATGATGAAGATACGTCAACCATTCGTGAAAAAATGGCTGCCGAAGTCAATGAACAAACTGGAGCAAAACGCTTTAATTTTGCAACGGGAATTTCACTGTTGTTATTCTACGCGTTTGCCATGCAGTGTATGGCCACCTTAGCCATTGTAAAAAGAGAGACGAAAAGCTGGAAATGGCCAATGATTCAGTTAGTAGGTATGGGGCTGTTGGCCTATGTTTCGGCGTTAATATCCTATCAAATTTTACGTTAATGCAAGATGTTTTAGCCTATAGTGTAGTTATCGCAGCAGTGTGTTACCTGGTTTGGAAGTTTTTTATTCCAAAACGAAAGAAAAAAGGATGTAATGACAATTGTCACTGCGGCTAATAAACTATTTTTGTCTGTACAGCGTTGTATGGATATGGTACGATTTTGGAAATTTTTAGGATGTTTCTTTGTGGTCTTGGTGACTCAGGCACAAACAGTTCCTAAAAAGTACCGAACAAAATTTTTGAAGGTAGTAAACGACACCCTTCAAGTTGATTCGTTGAGCATCAATCCTCAGTACTTTAAAGTTCGACTGCAAAACGGAGCGGTCCTAGCCCCCACTGAATATAAAGTGAACTTTGAAAAGGCTTTATTAATACTCGACAAAAAGCGCTTTCAGGAGGTTTCCGTAGAATACCTGCCCTATCCCAAATTTTTAACTCAAGTATATTCACCATTCGACGCCAAGCTCATTGTAGAGAGCACGGAAAATACAGGGAAACTGTATAGTGAAACAACGAACTTGACAGGCGTAGAGAGGCCCTTGTTTGACGGACTGAAAGCAAAGGGGTTTATTACGCGGGGACTTACCGGTGGAAACAATCAAAACGCTGTAACCAATTCCTCATTAGATTTAACCTTGGAAGGAAAGCTATCCGATAAAGTTTCGATTCGCGCGAATATTTTCGATACTAATTTTCCGCTACAGCAAAATGGATATTCACAAAATATTACCGATTTTGACAGGATTTTTGTGGAGCTATACAGTAAAAATTGGCGTGTAAAAGGAGGAGATATTAGCTTGCAAAACAAAGAGAGTTATTTCTTGAATTTTGAAAAACAAGTGTCGGGTATTGAGGTAGGGGCACAAGTGTCACCGAATACGAATGCCTTGGTTTCTGGTGCTGTCGTTCGCGGGAAGTTTGCCGTTAATAATTTTGTTGGGACGGAAGGAAATCAAGGACCCTACAAAATTGTCGGAACGAATAACGAACGCGCAATCATCATGGTCGAAGGCAGTGATCGGGTATTTGTCAACGGGGTGCTAGTGAAAAGAGGAGAGACCGCTGATTATGTGATTGATTACAACCTAGGAGAAATTCGTTTTACAACAACATATCCGATTACTAATGACATGCGTATCCGCGTAGAATTTCAATATGCGGAAAGAAACTATACCCGTTTTATTACATATGACAAAGCGAGCTATGCCGGCGAAAAATTTAAAATAGCTGGGTATTTTTACAGTGAAAATGATGCGAAAAATCAACCGGTACAACAAAGTTTGAGCGATGCACAAAAACGTTTGCTGTCTTTGGCAGGTGACAACACAGAGCTGATGGTCGCTCCCAGTGATTTTAAAGAACCGTTTTCGAGTAGTAAAATTCAGTACAAGAAAGCAACTGTAGGTACCCGACAGGTTTTTGAATACACGACGGATGCAACGGCGGAAGTATATGCAGTAACTTTTACCAATGTCGGCTTGAATAAAGGTGATTACAACATCGATAGAGTTATTGCCACAGGAACTATTTACAAATACGTGGGGGTGAATCTCGGGAGTTTTAATCCGGTAATCCAATTGGTAGCTCCAACCAAGCTTCAGGTAGCTGTGGTGCAATCGTCTTACCGTCCATCAGAGAAAGCGATCTTCGATGCTGAGGTGGCACTGAGCTCGAACGATCAAAACTTGTTCTCAACGCTCGATGATGGAAACAACCAAACCTTGGCTACAAAATTACGATGGAAACAACAACTAGCTTCAGGGGATTGGAAAGTACACAGTACGGCTAATTACAAGTTTATTCAAGATAATTTTACTACGGTACAACGCTTTCAATCCGTTGAGTTTAATAGGGATTGGAATATTGACAGTCGCTCGGGAGATCAACATGAATTGGGAGCCTTTTTAACGGCTGCGAATCAGAACCTACAATTGCGCTATGGATATCAGCTACTGCGTTTTTCTAACGGATTTTTAGGGAACAAGCACAGCGTGCAATCTGATTACACTACTAACAGTACCCGCTGGAGGACGAAAGGAAGTTGGCTGCGCAATTCAGGAGTAGCAACTGCAGCTGATTTTATAAGAGCTAACACTAATTTTCGTCAGCAACTCGGCAGCTATTGGTTAGGTACTAAACTCGGGCTGGAGAGCAATGCAAAAAAAGCGGTGACTACTGGGGTATTTGATACAAGGAGCCATCGTTTTCAAGAGTATGATGCCTATATCGGATACGGTGATACCACGAAAGTTTTTGTAAAGTTAGGAGCAAATTATCGAGTAAACGACAGTATTCGCAGCAATGCATTTCGACGCATTAACAATCGTAAAACACTCTATCTCGACAGTAAGTTAATCCACACGGCGCGTACTCAATTAGCAGCCTATGCCAACTATCGTTATACTACCAATACTTTTGAAGAGAACAGGAGTTCATTGAATTCGCGTTTGCGTTACCAACAGCGATTTTTTGGAAAGCTCTTGTTTGTTACGAGTTCCTACGAAACGGCTACAGGAACGTTAGCTCGACAGGAATACGTATATATCAAAACAGAGCCAGGACAAGGATTTTATACCTGGATTGACTATAACAATGACGGAGTTCAACAGTTTAACGAGTTCGAGGTGGCTCAGTTTCAAGATCAGGCGAATTACCTTCGTGTTCCGTTACCTAATATCAACTATGTTCCGACGCAAAAAGTTCGGTTTAAGCAATCGTTGACCCTAAATTTTAAACCTTGGGAAAGCCGAGGTAGCTTTTTAAAACTGCTGAGTAATTTTTACAATCAGAGCTATCTAAGTATTGATAATGAGCGTTTGCGAAGCGAGGGGTTTCACTGGAATCCTTTTAAGTTTGAAGAATCGGGGTTACTGGGCTTGGCGTACAACTTTCGAAACAGTTTTTACTTTAGGAGAAATCTCGAAAATTACAGCGCTATTTATACCTACGGGAATTCTAAAAACAAGCGCCAGTTTACCATCGGTAACCAAGAGAATACTACTAAAATTCACCAGCTAGCAGTATTGCATCGCTTTGGGACCTTTTGGTTGTTTGAAATGAAAGGTGCCCAATCTGTAAACGATTTGACAACCGAGAATTTAGCAAACAGAAATTATCGCATTCACAGTGAGGAATGGCAACCAAAGTTGTCATATATCTACGCTGCCAAACATCGATTGACAGGCTTTTTTATGCAGAAGAAAAAGCAAAATACTATTGGAGGTGCTGCCCTTTTGAATCAACAAAAGCTGGGAGTTTCTTATCGATATACAGGAGAAAAACAACAGCAAATAACTGCTGACTTCACGGTGTTTTTAAATGATTTTACTGGAAATGCTAACAGTCCCGTTGCTTTTCAGATGTTAGAGGGACTGCAGCCAGGAAGGAATTTTACCTGGAATCTTTTGTGGAATCAAAAACTGAATAGCATTCTTAATCTATCACTGAGTTATTTTGGAAGAAAGAGTGAAGATACCCGAGCAATTCACACAGGAGTGGTTCAGTTAAAAGCTATTTTTTAAGTACTTTTGTGGTACTATAATTGCATTACATTTAATATTATTTAACTAAAAATAAAGTTTACATGAAAAAATTAATGTTCGCCGCTGTGCTCTTCATGAGCTCCTTAGGCTACGCTCAACAAGAGGTGAAGATAGATATCGCAGATGCTTTGATTATGAAAACTATCGACGTGTCCTATGAGTATTACATCAGTGATCAGTCATCGGTAGGACTTTCTGCACTATTTAATTTTGAAAAAAAATCGGCAGATTTTAGATACAATGAGAACTCTATGATTTCACCGTATTTCCGCCATTATTTTACAACCAATAGAAATTGGAACCACTTTGGAGAAATCTTTTTAGGGATTAATTCAGGTGAGCGAAAGGTTGAAATCGCCGGAGGAAATCACGTGTATACCAAATATACGGATGCTGCTCTTGGGGTCGTGGTCGGAACCAAGTACATTTCTAATGGAGGATTTGTAGTAGGAGCTTATGCCGGATTAGGACGTAACATGTTTTCAAGTAATTCGTACGCGATAGTGCCGAGAGCTGGAGTAAATGTAGGATATCGTTTCTAAATCTTGGTTTAAAATATTATAAAAAAAGAGGAAGTGTCACTTCCTCTTTTTTTTATGTGTTGTCCCGTCTGAAATACGTTTTCAATTAGGGGTATTTTAAGACGACTCAAGGTTCGTTTTTCTGCTCAGCTCGTAGCAACTTACAAGGAGTAAACTGAGTACAGCTGGAAGCACCCATCCGAGGTGTTCTGCTGACATGGGAATATAGCTGCTGAGGGTACGCAACCAAGTTGGTTTGGTAATGGCTAATAAAAAATCGGGAATACTAAATACTAAGGTGGTCCCAACAACCCATCGAAAAGAGGTTTTAGTGCCCAATTGTTGTGGTAAGCAGTTGAGTACAATCAGTACTATGGTTACCGGATAAATCAACATCAGGGCCGGAATGGCAATTTGTACGATATACTTCACGTTGTACTGTCCGATAACGATTCCGAGCAAACAAGAAACAATCGCAGTAAGCAAATAGGCCTTGTCGGAGTTGTTAAACCTACTTTTAATAAAATCGGCGGTACCCGTAATAATCCCAACGGCGGTAGTAAAGCAGGCTAAAGCGACGAGTACTCCCAGAATCGTTCTTCCCCAGTGCCCCAGTGTGACCTCTGATAAAGAACCTAAAATTTCCGCTCTGGTAGCGTCGTTTGCACTTGCAGTGCTGTATAGGGCACCGTTGTAAATTAGCCCTATATAGATGGTGAGTAAGCCCAAACCAGCAATAATACCAGCCTTGGTAATCAGTGATTTTTTTGCCTGATAATCAGCTTTTGAATTCATGTTCATGGAAATCACCAATACCCCTCCCACTACAACGGCTCCAATGGCATCAAAGGTTTGATACCCTTCCAAAATTCCGTAGACAAATGGTGATTTAAGTTGGCTGGTGACTATGGTGTCTCCTCCAGCAAAAAGTCCGATACTGATAATGGCTAGGAGGATAAAGATGATTAGGGGAGTTAAGAATTTTCCCAATAAATCCAATACTTTTGAACGGTTCATTACGAAGATAAAGACCAAACTAAAGTAAATACTACTCGTTAACAAGGTGCCAGAAGTTGCATAGGGAGCGATGGCCATTTCATGGGTTACGGATGCTGTTCTAGGAGCAGGAAGCGCAATAGAAATGGCATAAACCGTATAACAGTATAAGGCACTAAATACGGGAGATACTTTTTTGGCAAAATCAAACATGGTCCCTTGAAGGCGGGCATGCGCATAGATTCCGAGTATGGGAATTACGACAGCCGTAATCATAAAGCCTGCGCTTACAAGTTCCCAGTTACTCCCTGAGTTCTTACCTAAAAAAGGAGGGAAAATGAGATTTCCAGCTCCAAAAAACATAGAAAATAAAGCAAATCCAGTAACGAGAATTTCTTTGGTTTTATGCATGATTTTAAAAAATTATCTTTGTCGAATATACACTAAAAATGATAGCGAGATATAAAGAGGCTGCGGTTTTTTATACGGTAACAGGTACGGGTGCTCCAGTGGTGCTATTGCACGGGTTTTTAGAGACTTCGTCAATGTGGCAAGAAGTAGTTCCGTATCTGTCAGCAAGCCATAGTGTGATTTGTATAGATCTTTTAGGCCATGGAAAGACCGAATGTGTTGGGTATGTCCATCGCATGGAAGAGATGGCGCAAGCCGTTTGTGCGGTATTGGATGTGTTGTCGATAGAGCGAGCAGCTTTTGTAGGACACTCGATGGGGGGCTATGTCGCTTTGGCCCTCGCTGCACTGAAACCGACAATGGTCACAGCACTTTGTTTGGTAAACTCAACCTCCTCACCTGATAGTGAGGCGCGAAAAAACGTGAGAGATAGAGCGAGTAAAACAGCAAAGAGGAATTATCCACTTTTGGTAAAAACTTCTATTGATCAGCTGTTTGATACTGCTGGTAAAAAACGGTTTAATGCACAAATACAGCAGCTCTGTAAAGAAGCACTCGATATGGGAGTTCGCGGATACATCGCAGCGAATGAAGGGATGAAATTACGAGAGAATACCAGTCGTGTTTTTAGTGAGGTCCCACGAAAACTAATGGTCTTTTCTAAAGCTGACACAGTGTTGTGTTCGAATAGATTGCAAGCAGAGGCTGCTGAGGTACAAGCTGCCGTTACCGAGTTGGAAGGGGGGCATATGAGTGTTATTGAACACCCCAAACTCATTACAGAGCTGATTTACAATTTTCTTAAATAAAATTTCTAGTAACTTTGCAGCACAAATTAATTATATGAAGGTACATCATTTGTCTGTAGAAAATTCTATAGTAAATAAATTTTTAGCTGAAATTAGATCGGTGGATATCCAAAAAGATGCCATGCGTTTTCGTAGGAACATCGAAAGAATTGGAGAAGTGTTGAGTTATGAATTGAGTAAAACACTCTCTTATGATTCTAGTGGAATTCAAACTCCTTTAGGAATTAAAGAAACCGCACTACCAAAGAGCGATGTAGTATTGTGTTCTATTTTGAGAGCGGGATTACCCTTGCACAATGGAGTGCTAAATTACTTCGATGACGCAGAGAATGCTTTTATCTCGGCTTACCGACATCACCCCAATAACGACGAGGCCTTTGAAATTGTTGTGGAGTACTTTGCTTCTCCTGATATCAATGATAAAAATCTTTTATTGATCGATCCGATGTTAGCAACTGGGAAGTCGTTAGTAGCGGTATACGAGGCAATAAAAAAATACGGGGCACCTAAGAAGATACACATCGTATCTGTAATTGGTTCGGAAGAAGGGGTAGCACTCATACGTGAGGCATTCCCTGAAGAAACAGAATTGTGGATTGCTGCTATTGACCCTGAATTGAATGACAAAGGGTATATAGTACCAGGATTAGGAGATGCTGGTGATTTGGCTTACGGGGTTAAGTTATAAGTACCTTTACAGTGAGATAGCCACGATGGAACCCACAATAAAAAGAATGATATAAAGGTCGGCCAACCATTTTCTTTGGATGAGTTCTAGGCCATTAGCTAATATAACAGAAGTCGGGAATAGGAGAAACAAAAACTCCATTCCCGTTTTTTTTGGAATCAATAGAAATACTATTCCAGCAATGGTGATATGGAGGAGTACCAAAATCCAATTTCGCCTAAACTTGTTGAGTACAGCCAAAGCTCTGGGGGTTTTCATAAACGTGGCAAATACGGTAAAAATGCCAATAAAAACCATCGTAAACAAGAAGGAGCTCGATTGGTATAAATGAAACTTAAGATTGAATGACCAAAAGAATAACTCCTGAAATACGCCTGTATTATCATACCAGAAATGATAAGTGAAATAGAGTAATACTGGCGGAATAAAACCTAAAACGGGGATGGTTAAGGTTTGAGGCGTTAAGCGGTGATGCAAATAAATAGAAGCGTATAACAACGGAGCAAATACGATGGTGGTAGGTTCGATAATAAAAGAAATTCCCAGCCATAAGCCACCGTCAAACAACTTGTGTATGATTTTTTTTCCCGTTTGTAAACTGTATACTTTTCTTAAAAAAAGTAAGGTTGTGATGTTGGCATAGAAGAGTGAATTGATTTGAATTTTCGTTAAGAAAAATCCCAATAAGAGCACGTAAAATAAAAATGCGTACGAATTGTCAAAGGTCACTTCGTTCTTTACTATGATAAAATTAACGATGGAAAACACGACGATAAACCAGAAAATTTCCTGGGTAATGCCTAAAACTCCAAGGTTTTTGCCGAATACAGTGATACAATAATAGCAAAGAAACACTAAAAAGAGCACTATAAAGTTTACCGGTTTAGATTTGCTGAAAAAATTGGCTAACATCGATTCTTTTTATATTTTTGCAAACGTAAAGATAATCAAGTTATGTTAGGATTAAATATTTTTAGATTAATTGGAGATTTATTTGAAGTAATATTAATGCCATTCCAGTATTTGCGTTTAACCGTAGCAAAGGCTGACGGAGGTTGGTGGACTTCAAATGCGTTGAACTGGATTTTCTTAATAGTTCTTATCGTTATTTTGGGATATTGGATGAACGAGTGTTTCCGATTTAAGAGAGAAGGAACAGAAGACAGAGCTTAATTCTACACATATTGGGAAGTAAAAATAAATTAAAACGTTTCAGAGAAAATGAGACGTTTAGTAACGTTATTCAACCCACTCGTGAAGAAGTTGTCGGCGATTTCAAGTACAAAGGAAAGTGGAATACTTTCTTTGGTAATGACAATCCGATAGTTTTGGAATTGGGGTGTGGTAAAGGAGAATATACGATTGCCTTAGCGGAAAAAAATCCAGACAAAAATTTTATTGGAATCGATATCAAAGGAGCTCGCTTTTGGAGAGGGGCCAAAACGGCTATCGAAAACGAAATGTCTAATGTGGCCTTTATTCGTACCCAAATAGAATTGATAGATTTTATTTTCGCAGAGAATGAGGTCTCAGATATTTGGATCACCTTCCCAGATCCTCAAATCAAATACAAAAGAACAAAACACCGTTTGACGAATTCTGAATTCTTAAAAAAATACCACGGTATTTTAAACGAAGAAGGAACGGTAAACTTAAAAACGGACAGTGAGTTTATGCATGGATATACTTTGGGCTTACTCCACGGAGAAGGTCATGAAATTTTACATGCAAATCACGATGTTTATAAAAATCACTACTCACCCGAAGAAGTGATCAATACACAAACTTTTTACGAATCGCAATACTTAGCGCAAGGAAAGCCAATTACCTACGTCAAATTTAGAGTAAAGTATTAAAAACGCTCATTATGATGTGGTCGCATTTGGTGTTAGGCTTTGTGACGTCTTATCTCGGATATTTACCTCCGAGCATGTTAAATATAACTGCGAGTAAACTCTGTATTAGTAAAAACAAAGGAGAAGCCCATAAATTTGTTTGGGGAGTATCGTTGGTGGTTTTACTGCAGGTGTTTACAGCTGTTTTTATTTCAGGTTTGCTACAGGAACAACAATTCTTATTGCGCGCATTGCAAAAAGTTGGGGTCCTTGTACTGGGGGTGATCTCAGTGCTTTTCTTGTACAAAGGATGGACTACTAAAGAAATTTCCAAAGAAACCAAAGGGATCAATAGTTTTATACTGGGGTTGATGCTTTCATTGATTAATATGTTCGCCATTCCTTTTTTTATTGTAGAATTTAAATTGTACATGTCATACGGATGGTTGATGCGCGACTTGTATTCGGTGTTGTTCTTTGCTTTAGGAGCGGCTATTGGGGTGTTAGCAGTATTGTATAATTACGTCTTTATCGCGGATAAATTTCAAGAAAACCTTGCCAAATTATTGCGCTTTTTTACCTTGGGTATTGGAATACTGACAGGAATTGTGGCTGTCTACTACGCTGTAAAATTGTATTTTTAGTCCATGGAAAATTCAACTAATTTTTTTGACCGTGTTTATGTTGTGGCGAGGCTTATTCCTTACGGAAGAGTGACGAGCTACGGGGCCATAGCCAAGTATTTAGGAGCTGCTCGCTCTGCACGCATGGTAGGCTGGGCCATGAATAACTCCCATAAACAAGAAGAAGAGGTGCCAGCGCACAGGGTAGTGAACAGAAAAGGAATTTTGACGGGAAAACACCATTTTCAAGGAACCAATTTAATGCAGCAGTTACTGGAGAGCGAAGGCGTAGTCATCGTCGACAATCAAATCCGAGACTTCGATCAGTTGTTTTGGGATCCTGCAAAGGAACTGTAAGGGACTGTTTACTACTGTTTTTGGTATAAATTGGGTTTATACATCCATAAATTTTCACTATTTAAACACTTTATTTTCTAAGCACTAAAGCGTATCTTTGTACTTTAGTAGAATCGATTTAAAACAGGAAGCCTTTTGAGGCTAAACGTGAAGCAAATGAGTTTTAAGAAACAAGATATATACAAGGCGCTAGAAACCATTACCGCTCCTGGTGAAGGGAAAAGTCTAGTAGAAAATGAGAATGTTACAAATGTAGTGACTTTTGGAAATGAGGTTATCGTGGATGTAACCATCGGTAATCCGTCGTTACAGGCGAAGAAAAAAGTCGAAGTGGAAATCATGAAGGCGATTCACGAGCACGTTGATCAAAAGATCGATGTAAAGGTGAATGTAAAAGTGGAAGTGGCTGCTAAGGAGAATCCGAATCAGATTCGAGGGAAAGAAATTCCAAATATTCAGAACATCATCGCTGTAGCCTCTGGAAAAGGAGGAGTAGGAAAATCTACGATCACTTCAAACATGGCGGTGTCTTTAGCGAAAATGGGCTTTAAAGTTGGGGTTTTAGACGCAGATGTTTACGGTCCGTCTCAGCATCTTATGTTCGACGTTGAACGCGAAAAACCATTGGCGGTAAACAGCAACGGTCGATCAAAAATGAAGCCTGTAGAAAATTACGGGGTGAAATTGTTATCACTCGGTTTCTTTACCAATCCTAGTCAAGCGGTTATTTGGAGAGGACCTATGGCTTCGAAAGCTTTAAATCAGTTGATTTTTGATGCTGATTGGGGAGAGTTAGATTTCTTATTAATCGACTTGCCTCCAGGTACAGGTGATGTACATTTATCTATTGTACAAGCAGTGCCAATTAACGGAGCTGTAGTGGTAAGTACACCTCAAAATATTGCCTTGGCAGATGCTAAAAAAGGAGTAGCGATGTTCCAACAAGAGAGTATCAATGTTCCAGTATTAGGAATTGTTGAAAACATGGCGTATTTTACGCCAGCAGAGCTTCCTGACAATAAATATTACATATTTGGTCAAGGGGGAGCAAAGAACTTGGCAGAGGATATTGATACAGCGTTCTTAGGAGAAATTCCTTTGGTTCAAAGTATACGTGAGGCTGGTGATGTAGGGCATCCTGTAGCACTGCAAGAAAATACACCTTTGTCAGAGGCATTTACAGACGTTACCAAAGAAATGGTATCGCAATTACTGAAGAGAAATGCGAACTTGCCTCCAACAGAAATCGTTCGAATTACGACGATGAGTGGATGTAGTACAAAATAACATTCTTTCTTTGTAAAGAATAACGTGATATAGTTAAACAACAATACTCAAAAAACCCGGTTTGAGTAACTTTTGAAAAAGAGTATAAGTAGGGGCTATTATGGCGTCAGAAGAAATTAAAAATAATGTAGAAAAGGCTTTAGAGGAAATTCGTCCATTTTTAATCAGTGATGGAGGTAATATCAAATTACTTTCTATCGAAGATGAAGTGGTAAAGGTTCAGTTGGAAGGAGCGTGCAGCGGATGTTCAGTGAATCAGATGACTTTAAAAAATGGAGTAGAAGCAACTATTAAAAAATACGCACCAGAAATTAAAGAAGTAATTAATGTAGCCTAAGCTGATAATTGTCAGCTAAAAAGCACCAGTTACTTTGTAATTTTGGAAATTGGTGGGGTGTTCGTGTTTTTAAAATACTAGGTCGCTTTTTTACAAGTGACAAAAAACGGCTAGCACCTTACTGTGCAGACTAGATATTCCTGTTTTACGTTGTGAGACAGGAATCTCCGTATAAAAAAGAAAATATTTTTTGAACTAGTATAATGATAAAAACAGATATATTAATTATTGGAGCGGGTCCTACAGGACTGTTTACGGTTTTTGAAGCCGGATTGTTAAAACTTCGCTGTCACCTTATCGATGCCTTGCCTCAACCCGGAGGTCAGTGCTCGGAAATTTACCCTAAAAAACCCATCTATGACATCCCTGCTTATCCTGAAATTTTAGCAGGTGATTTAACAGATAAGTTAATGGAGCAAATTAAGCAGTTTGAGCCAGGGTTTACGCTAGGAGAACGTGCCGATACTATTGAAAAACAAGAAGATGGTTCGTTTATAGTAACCACGAATAAAGGAACAAAACACCATGCACCAGTAGTAGCAATTGCCGGTGGATTGGGAAGTTTTGAGCCTAGAAAACCACCGATCCCTAACATCGCTGATTACGAAGATAAAGGAGTGGAGTACATGATTAAAGAACCTGAACTCTACCGCGATAAAGACGTAGTGATTGCCGGAGGTGGAGATTCAGCTTTAGACTGGTCTATTTTCTTGACTGACGTGGCAAAGTCGGTAACCTTGATTCACAGAAGAAATGAGTTTAGAGGAGCTTTGGATTCTGTTGATAAGGTACAGGAGTTAAAAGATGCAGGTAAGATTACCCTAATCACTCCGGCAGAAGTAAAAGGAATTGTAGGGGATGGTAAAGTTGAAGGCGTACTGGTAGAACAAAAAGGACAAGAGCCAGTTACTTTAAAGACAGATCACTTTATACCACTTTTCGGTTTAGCACCAAAATTAGGACCTATTGCCGACTGGGGACTGGAAATAGAAAAGAATGCCATTAAGGTGAACAATGCACTGGATTATCAAACCAATATTCCTGGAATCTATGCGATTGGTGATGTCAATACCTATCCTGGGAAATTGAAGTTAATTTTATGTGGATTCCACGAAGCGACCTTGATGTGTCAGAGTGCGTACCAACGTATTCACCCAGATAAAAAATACGTGATGAAGTACACTACTGTTGGTGGTGTTACTGGATTTGACGGAACAAAGAAAGAGGCTCCTAAAGCCGTTGTTAAAGCAATAAACTAACTTATTTTATGATAGAATACATAGAACAATTATCTCAAGACAAACTACTTTATTTCGCACTGCCATTATTTTTTATATGTATGATTGTCGAGTATAAAATTGCTCGGGAAAAGTACCATGGTAAAGATACAACCGTATCGCTCTTAATGATGGTTTTTTCAGCTATAGTTGAATTTGTGCCCAAAGTTTTGGCCTTTGTTCTATTTTTCTATTTGCACGAGCTAAGCCCACTAAAAGACGTAGTACAACGTCAGTGGTGGGCTTGGTTATTGTTGTTCTTTGCTGATGATATATCGTACTATTGGTTTCATCGATTAAACCACGAGGTGCGTTTATTTTGGGCAGGTCATGTACCACACCACTCGTCTATTTATATGAATTTAGGAACTGCGCTGCGTCAAGGTGTTGGTGAACGCGTTCATAAATTTTTCTTTTGGATTTGGATTCCCCTTTTGGGTTTTGATCCTTTGATGATGTTTACCATGATGGGGGTGAGCTTGATTTATCAGTTCTTTGTACATACCGAACTGGTAGATAAACTGCCGAAACCTATAGAGTTTATTTTTAATACTCCATCACATCACCGCGTACATCACGCGTCCAATATTCGCTATTTAGACTGTAACCACGCTGGAATACTGATCATTTGGGATCGTATGTTTGGTACTTTTTCAGAAGAGTTGAAAGAGATTGATGCTCCTCAATACGGATTGACGGTAAACATAGAAACCTTCAATCCTATAACAGTAGCAAGCCATGAATACACAGCTATTTGGAAAGATGTACAGCGCGCTGAAAAGTGGAGTGATAAACTCAATTATATTTTTAATTCTCCAGGATGGACTCATGATGGAGAAGATAAAAGGGCAAAAGTCCTCAGAAAAAAGCTATTTGAAGAAGAGCAAAAACAAACGACAAATCAATAAACAAAAGTTAATAGCTACTTATGGATACGCAGGATATTAACATAAAAATTACAGACAGAGAAGGAGTAACCCACGAGGTGGTGGCTCCTACGGATATGGCCATGAATTTAATGGAGGTGGTCCGTTCGTATGAACTGGCACCCGAAGGAACGATCGGAATATGCGGTGGTATGGCCATGTGTGCTTCCTGTCAGTGTTATGTAAAGTCAGATCACGAATTGCCTGAAATGACCGATGATGAAGATGCGATGTTGGCAGAGGCCTTTTACGTAGAAGATAATAGCCGATTGGGCTGTCAGATTCAAATGACACCTGAGCTCGACGGATTGGAAGTCGAGTTGGCACCAGAGAGTTAAAAAAAAAGCTGATAGCATTGCTATCAGCTTTTTTTATGTACTTATTGTAATTCCTTCGCTAATTGGTCTAACCAGGTGGTTAAGCGCTCTTGGGTGAGTTCTGGTTCATTGTCTTCATCTAAGGCAAGACCATAAAAAAGTCCTTGTCCTTCGATTTCAGCTTTTGATTCAGAAAAGTCGTAGTCTTTTATAGGCCAATGTCCTATAATTTTTCCACCATTGGCAAGTACTACCTCTGCCAGCATACCAACACCGTCAATAAAATATTCACCGTAGCCATACTGGTCACCCAAACCAAAGATCGCAACAGTTTTTCCTGAAAAGTTCACTGTTTTAAATTCGTCGTAATAACTTTCCCAGTCACTTTGCAAATCGCCGTCATACCAGGTAGAAAGTCCTAGTAGTAATGTGTCGTATTTTTCGAAGTCGGCAACGCTTACATTGGTAACTTCCATTACGTCAATCTCCGAAGCGGTCCAATTATCGACGATACTATGAGTAATTTCCTCCGTCATACCCGTATCGGACCCATATATTAATCCTATTGTGTTCATATGCATTGTGTTAAAGTGGCAACAGCAAATTCGCGATGTACGAGGTCTCCCGATTTGCTTTTTACCTGTTCTGTAATTGTAGTACTCGATGCTAATTGCAATGGAGAATTTACGAGTAATTGTTTAAATTCCTCAAGAGAATACAGCGTAAATTTATCGCGAACAAAAGGGAGGTCTTCCATAAAAGCTCGTAAGGCAAAACTGATAATGCAGCTCCCTTGTGTTGTGAGCACTCTTGAGATTTCTTTTAAAAACTCCTGTGGGTTTTGCCAGAAATACAAGGTGTTTACACTGAGAATAGCATCCATGCTGTGGTTTTCAAAAGGCAGCTGAGTTCCGTCGTAGACATAGAAAGCCGCTTGCGTTGGCAGTAGCTCCAATTGGTCTCGGTATTTCAGTGCTTCTTGATACATGGTTTTTGAAACTTCCAAACCGTAAAATTTAGGCTGGTCAAACAGCTGAAAGTACTGCGATAAATGTCCGCAATTGCCATGCCCTATTTCCAAGATATTCGATCCCTTAGGAAGCCTTAAAGCATCCATACTAGCCCTTGTCATCGAAATATTGGTAAGATTCATTGTCTTTGCAACCTCAATGCCTTCGGTACCTTCCGGGCAGCTGAGTTGTTGCTCTAACAGCTTGAAATTCTCTTGAGTTGGTTTCATACTTATTGTTCTTTACGCCAAGTAGTAATGTTTTTAATAAGAAAGGCATTCGCTATTACCAACAGCAGTAATACTAAAATCTCTGAAAGGTTAGAAGCTTCGTAAATAACAGCAGTAATGACGTGGTAAAGGTTAAAAATCCCCAAGATAATCGCCCAAACTAAAGAGGTCGTGATAAACCATTTCTTTTGTACTTCTAAGCTCAATAAACCAAAGGTCAAGGCAAGTCCTTCCATGGCAATTCTCCATTGATGTGCCCACATTGGGGTTTCTCCGGTAGCGCCTTCCATAAGCACAGATTCTTTGAAGTATACGGTAGCTAAGCCATAAACGTGATGAAAGATGAATCCAATGGCAATAAAGATCCATAAAAGAGATATTTTAGTTCTCATAGGTATGTAATTTATATCAGTTAATATTTCAGAAGCAGTCGCTTTTTTTCGCGCCTCATCTTCTTCTTTTAATAAAGTTTTTATGTTGTTGTAATCGATTGGGGTTTTTGTAAAGGCACTCTGTTCCTGGACTTCCGGTTTAATTTTGAAATAAACCACCAGGGAAGTACTCGCAATAATAAGCCAGAGTACGTCTACCAGTAAGATATCGAACTGTCCTTGGCTAAATGTTGTCCACAACCAATTGCCAGAAACAATTCCATTGGCTATCGGAACGAGAAACCCGAAAATGGCACCGAGTAATAGACTCCATTTGTTGGTGAAAAAATTGTTGCGTTTGAATCGGAAGAACAGGGTGAATACGAGCCAAGTTCCAAAGAAAAAGTAATAAATAGCCGATTGTTTATCTAGGAATGATCCTGTGCTCAGCTTGACAAATAAGAAAGCCAGAGCCGTTACTGGTAACAGGCTTAAACACATGGCTAGGTAGATATGACCAACTTTGGCAGTGTACAAGCGTTGGCGAAGACTCATGCTCTTTTTATTTCGAGCTTCTACCCAAATAAGAACTCCCGTGATGATGACGAAGCAGGTGATTAAGGCCATGATGAAGTAGATGATTTTCATCGGAATTCCTCCGTAATCGGCAAAGTGCAGTCTGCTCACTACCTTTTGAAAGTCTTCTTTAAAATCGGCTTCTGTCGGATTTTTTACTTCCTCTACGGTACCTGTACGTGCGTCGTAACTGATGCGCCCGATACCGACAAAACGATGGTCGCTGTGCATTTCTCCGAGAAGAACGTACTTCATATTGGTGCCGCCATAATTTTTAATATAGGCATCTGTAAGGTGGAAGTGTTCCCATTGTTGGGCGGCCTTTTGAGCAAATTCATTAAAACTCGGAAGAGCTTGCTCACTTCTCGATTCCCATTGATAGGCTTTTCTTTCTGGTCGTAAATCTTCTAGGAGTTTGGCTTGATCTCCGTTATACAAAAAGTTCGCTGGGACTAAAACCAAGATGCTGATGGCAAAATACGCACCCGTAACAGCGAAAATAAACTGGAAGGGAAGTCCAACGACTCCAAGTGCAGTATGAGCATCGGTCCAAACGCGTTTTAATATAACTTTCGGATTGAACGCGTAAAAATTGGGGATGATTTTTTTCCAATGGACTATGACTCCGGTGACAATAGCAAATAAAAAGAATAAGGATACAAAACCTGCGAGATAGACTCCTATGGATGGGAGCTGATGAAAAAAGTGAAGTCGAAATAAAAATTCACCTAGACTGTATTGTTCATTGTAGTTTTTGCTGGTACCGTTGTTTATATCGGTGTACAGGTATTGCGATGTTTTTCCTTTTTCGCTAGCCAGCGAATCTTTACTAGGTAGTAAATAACTGTAAATATGATCGCTGTGTTCGTTTAAATTAATTTGTATATCCCTCCCAGTCAGTTCGTGTTGCTGGTCTAGGTGGTTGAGTAATTTGTCGTAATCAATACTTTTTCTTTCGGTATAGCTCAGGGTTTTTCCTTCTTCCCAAATTTGGATTTCTCCTTTAAACAAAGCAAAAGCTCCTGCAAAAAAGATGACGTACAACGCAATACTTATCACAATACCGCTCACGGTATGTGTATTGAAAAATACATTGTAGTTTCTGTTGCTCATTATAGAAATGGGTTGTTATGGTTACAAAAAAGATAGAGGGTGTAGAGTAGGGCGATGATGATGAGGTAGAGTCCCCAAACTTTCCAACCATTTTCAAAGAGGTAAGGGATAATCATCAAGGTACACCATACTAAAAATAGGGTTACAATCGACGCTACGAGTACTTCTTGGTGAAAGGGGAGTACTAGCGCCAAGATCATGTGTAGCAGAGCACTTATACAGTAGCCTCCAATTAGGCCTGCTGTAATTTTTGCGCCTTGTTGCCAAGGTGACTTATTCAGGTATTTAGGATTTGCGGGCATCGTTATAGTAAAATTTCAAGGATGATAATAAATAGAAACAGCCCTAACAGTTGTTTAAATCCGATGATTTTTAATGGGGTTAGGACAATGACCAAGCTCAGAATAATGGAAAATAACATCAGGCCTAACAGTGTACCTGAAGTGAGGCCCATGCTCGCTATAGCTAAAATGGCCGCTATAATTAAGCAGGCAATTCCAATAGCCTTGGCTAGCGTAGTGTGTTTTTGTAACCACACCGATACGCTGTTGGAATTTGAAAGTTGCGCTTTTTGGGAGGTGTGATAAAAAGCATAAGAGCTGAGCAAGCTAAATAAGACAAGTAGGGTTATCATATGTTAGTTTTTAAATACAAAGACTCTGAACAACGAATTGTCCAGAGCCTTTGAGCTATTATTCAATTTAGATACATGTTAAAATTTATAGGTCAGGGTTCCTAAGAAAGCTCTCGGAGCTTGTGTATTGATAGTACTCCAACCTGTAAAGTAGGTTTTATCGGTTAAGTTGTTCACTTTTAATCCTACTCTAAAGTCTTTAGCATCGTAGTAAACTCCGGTATTAAATACGGTATAACTCGGTAAGGTAAATACTCCTGATACTGAGTTGTTGATGGTTTTGTGCGAAGATGCTCCGTTAAATCCAGCTCCAATTCCTACGTTTTCGAGGAAAGAACCTTCTTGGAATTTATAGTCTGCCCAGAAGTTGTATAAATTTTGAGGACCTGACTCTTCTGGTCTTCTGTCTAAAAGCTCAGTAACTTCACGTTTTTTAATTTGACTATAAGCATCCGTCACACGCGTGTCGTTGTACGAGTACGAACCTCTAATGTTTAATCCGTCAAACGGATTGGCATTGAGTTCAAATTCTACTCCTTTGCTCACTACTTCTTTTAAGTCAATTCTTCTAGGAAGTAAAACACCAGTTGGGTCGTTTGCCGTTTTATCATTTACGATGATATGGTAGTAGCTCGCACCAAAGTTAAGTTTTCCTTGGAAGAAGTTTGTTTTTATACCTCCTTCAAACTGATTGGCTTTGATAGGTTGGAAGGTAGTAGTAGGCTCAGGACTACTTGGGTTGATTACAGGATCCACATTCATAAATCCATTTTGGTAATTGGCAAATACTGATAATTTATTAGGAATCGCTTGGTATACAGCTCCAAAGTTTGGTGAGAAGGTAGTTTTAGTATAGTCATCATCGGTATGACTGAGATCTCCTTGTTGATCAAAGTAGTCTAAACGAAGACCTACCTTTACTGTTAATTCTTTGGTGATGTTTAAAACGTCAGATACGTATACTGCAAAAGTCTTTGAATTGGTTCTGATATCACGTACTGGAACGCTGCTAAATACATTCTCTAAATTCGCTGTTGAAGGCTGGTAAGTAGCTCCTGGGGTAAACGAAGAGTTGATCACATTTCCTTGTGCATTGATAAACGCATCAAAATAAGGGAAAGCTCGGTATTGCGCTTGTAATTGTTGAGCAATTGCTGCTTGACCATTAGCTGTTAAAGCTCCTAATAACGTTGGGAAGTTAGACGTAGTAGTCAATACAGGGTTCCCACTTTGGTTACGAGAATGTTGAGATCGGTTTACAAAGTCTAATCCGAATACCATTCTGTTTCTCAAATCTCCGATCTTGAAATCACCAATAAAGTTTTGTTGCAGGTTGTAGTTCGTCGCATTCGCGTTTTGCTTGTCAATAACACGAGTAAAAGCTTCTGTACCTAATAAGCCTCCTGCTTCCATTAACATAGGATTTATATACGGATTCACAATTGGTGCTAAAGGTGATGTCGTAAGGGGCTGTAAACCAAAAATGGCAAGTGCTCCTCCATCTATATTGTATTGGTAGTACCCTTTCGCTTCTGCATAGCTACTCGCAAAAACGGTTTGAGAAGTCCACTCATCTGAAATCTTATAATCGACAATGGTACGCGTGTTAAAAGTAGGACTGGTCAAGTACAAATCATTTGAAGTGAATGATTTTGTAGTGTCTAAGTTTAACTCGTCCATATTGGTTGATATCAAAGGTGCTCCTCTACGTAAAAACAACATAGATGGATTGGTTTGCTTGGTACGTGCATATTCAAATCCTACAGAGAAATTTAAACGGTTGTTAACGCGGTATGAAAGCGATGGAGCAATGAAAAACGTTTTTCTAAACCCAGCATCTTGAAAGCTGTCTTGCGTCAAATACGATGCGTTTACTCTGAAATAAGGTCCTCCTGATTTTGCCAATGGGGTATTGATATCGGCAGATACACGATGAGTTCCAAACGACCCTGCAGTATACGAAACACTACCTCCAAATCCTTCATAAGGCTTTTTGGTTACTACGTTAATCAACCCTCCTAATGAAGTGTCCGTACTTCCGAATAAAGTAGCTGAAGGCCCCTTGATTACTTCGATACGTTCGATATAAGAAGGATCAACAGCACTTAGTGTAAATCCAGGCATACCGTCCACTAATTTTGGCTGCGTAGCGAAACCACGAGTAGAGAAGTATCCAGTACCCTCTCCTGGTGCACGTCCGGTAGCTTCCCATAGTTTACTGATTCCTGTAGCATTGTTTAAGGCATCGTCAATATTCGTTACAATTTGTGAATCTAATAGTTCAGAGGTCACCGTTGAATATACCTGTGCGTTTTCGATATCACGTAATGGTAATTTCGAAACGTAGGCGGTGTGCTTACGTGAAAATTTATTATTCCTACTCGATACTTGAACTTCTTGTAGCAATTCATTTCCCTCGTAAATAACGAAGGTGTTGTTCGTACTTGGAGCCGTTACCGCAACTGTTTTGGTTTTAAATCCGATGTAAGAGATGATGATTTGGTGCTTTCCTGCGTTGAGATTTGTCAAATCAAACTTACCATCGATATCGGTTTGAGTTCCTTTGTTAGAGCCCACTAGTTTAATAGCTACTCCTGGTAAAGGTTCGTTGCTGTTGTCAACAATCGTTCCTTGAATACTCCCCGTTTGTGCTAAACTTGTCGCGACGACAAAGAATAACAAAACGGCATTTACAATTCCTTTCATTGTTTTTATTTAGATTTATTTAAAACATTGACGGCAAAGGTAGTTTAAGGAAAAGTAAAAACAAAGTTTGTTTAGATTAAATTTAAATAATATTTGGATGACTGATTGAGATTCCGTAATTTATAGGATTGATTTCATGAAAAACGCCTTTCTTCACAAAAAAGAAAGGCGTTTTGATTTAACTAAGAGAAACTGTATTAGAATTTATAAGTTAAAGTTCCTAAGAAACTACGAGGTGCTTGTGGAGTAATAGTACTCCATCCTTTGTAGTATTCTTTGTCTGTTAAGTTGTTTGCTTTCACGCTAATTCTGAATTTAGAAACTTCGTAGTATACACTTGCATTAAACACGGTGTACGATGGTAACACAAATTCACCAACAGCTGGGTAACCTACCATGGTATCGTAGTCACTAGCTCCGATAAAACCAAATCCAAGACCGAAATCTTTTGCGAATCCGTCTAAGAATTTATAATCTGCCCAGAAGTTGTAGTTCGTTTCTGGTCCAGCTTCTGCCAAACGCTTACCTACTAAATCAGGACGAGATTTAGAAACGGTTACTTTGGCATTGTTATAACTGAATCCTCCGCGTAGGTTTAATCCTTCTATAGGGTTGGCATTTACTTCTAATTCAATACCCTTACTGTTTACAGTACCATCTTGTTGTTTAGCAGCTCCGAAGCCCATAACTTTATTGGTAACATCAATCATATACGCACTTACGGTCGCTTCTAATTTATTGTTAAATAGATTAGTTTTTACACCGAATTCGAGCTGATTTGCACGCTCTAAGTCAAATGATTGTACACGTGTTCCAGCCGCCGGATTAGCGATGTTTACAGGTACGATTTCTGGATTTACGTAGCTGAATCCGTTTTGATAGTTGGCAAACACAGAGAGTTTGTTTAGTATCGGTTGGTATACTGCTCCAAATTTTGGTGAGAATGTTGATTTTGTGTACTCCTTTGCATCGTCAGCAGGGTTGTTAGCGTCTCCTTTGTAGTTGAAACGATCGTAGCGAACTCCAGCCATTACCGTCAATCCTGGCATAATCGTTACAACATCTGAAACGTAAGCACCTAAGATGTTTTGGTTGATATCTGTATCAACATTACCAGCGTTTGCTAATAATCCTGAAATATTACTCGCTGATACTGGTAAACCACTTACTAGTTGTCCCTGTGGGGTTACAGCATTTACTGCTCTCCAGTTTGAACTCTGGTCAATAGTTTGTGAGCTTAAATAGTCAAATCCAACAACAACGCGATTACGAACAGTTGCGATCTTGAAATCTCCGTTGAAGTTTTGCTGAACGTTGAATGTATTGGTTTCGGCGTTTGTTCGCTGTGCGAAGGTTGAGAATACCGGAAGTGCTACAGGATTCGCCGGATTGGTCCAGTTTGCAGGATTCCACAAATAGGTATAGTACCCATCTGATTTTGCTTTTCCTCCTGCTACTAAGGTTTGAGAAGTCCATTGGTCAGAAATCTTATAGGCGATCTCTCCGCGGTAGTTCTGCGTAGGGTTTTTAATAGAAACATCGTTGCTCGTCAACGATTTGTTACGGTCGTAGTTAAGTTGCGTTAAGTTTTTAAATACTAATGGTGCCGATCTGTTTAAGAATAAGAAGGGTTGGTTGGTTTGATCAGTACTTAACATTTCATACCCGAAGTTCAACGTCAATTTGTCGTTCACTTTATACGATAAAGAGGGAGCTAAAAATAAAGATTTTCTGAATCCAGCATCTTGGAAACTATCTTCGGTTTGGTATCCAGCATTTACGCGTAAAGAGATGTTTTCATTGCTTTCTAGGCTCGTATTGATGTCAAAAGTCAATTTTTTAAAACCAAATGATCCAGCACCTACTGTGATGTTTCCACCAGTTCCTCGGTAAGGTTTCTTGGTAACGATATTGATTAATCCACCGTATGATGTTACAGTACTACCGAACAACGTAGCAGAAGGTCCTTTCACTACCTCGATGCGCTCTACATTGTCAGGATTGATAAATCCGTTGGTAATACCAGGAACCCCGTTTACTAATTTGGGTTGTACAGAGAACCCTCTAATAGAGTAGTATCCAGCACCGTCACCACTACGTCCTGTAGATGACCATAGTTTGGTAACTCCCGTCGAGTTGTTCAGTGCTTCCTCAAAGCTTACCACCGACTGAGAAATTAATAATTGATTGGTAACAGTACTGTAAACCTGTGCGTTTTCTATGTTTTTTAAGGGTAACTTAGCTACATAGGCTGTCTTTTTTCTCGAGAACTTGTTTTGTCTGTTGGTGTCAATCGTTACTTCGTTTAACAGTTCATTTCCTTCAAAAAGAACGATGCTAAGGTTTGCGCCACCTTGTGCTTTTACCGTTTTCGTTTTGAATCCGATATATGAAAACTCCAAGGTAACTTCTTTATTAGCGCTAGCTTTGATATTGAAGTGTCCATCGATATCGGTTTGTACACCGGTAGTAGATCCTTTGATAATTACGTTTACTCCCACAAGAGGGTTGCTACTGTTGTCAGTAACGATTCCCCGTATGCCCCCTTGTGCCATGGTTGTCACTACGCTTACTAAGAGTAAGATAGCTGTTGTTAAGCCTTTCATTGTTTTTATTTAGATTATTTATAAGTAAGGCAAAAGTATTGGCTTTAGCTGAATTAACAAATTTTATTTAGATTTATTTTAAATAAAATTGTATCTTGTAAGGTTTCGTTTTAAAAAAAAGCCCCGAACACAGAGGTTCGAGACTTTAGTAATAGCTAGTGATTTTAAGATAGAGTTTATTTTTTGATACAAAAAGTAGCACAGTGCCAAATGAGTTTGTACTCCTTGCCTTTATAGGTACCCGGAGTTTTCTCTTCATAGGTGGTTTCTACTGTGTACTGAGTATCCCAAGGGAGTTTGCATGTAATTTTTCCATGACTATCTGTTGTGAGTTCCTTAGACCATAAGTCTTTTGCGAAAATACTTACCTTTTGATTTTTCATGGGTTTCCCTTTAAACAATACTTGCAAGCTCAATTCACTCTGGGGATTTTTAGAGTAAGTACTGTGATCAACGAGTTCGATACTGGTCGTATTTGTAGCCTTTGTATTGCTGTTACCATTACCAACAGTAACCGTTGCTTTTGCGTGGTACTGAGGTTTAAAAATAGTATAGTTGTGTTTGGTGAAATCCAAAACTTCCATATGCTTATTGTCCAAAACTAGGGTATAGGTCCCTGTGATTTTTGGAGTAAAGGATGCTTGGTAATAATCGTCAAATGGACTTACTCTAAGTGGCGTTTTGTTTCCTTTCGGATCAACGAGCCACAGGCTAAATTCCTTAACACTTTGGAAGCTTTTTCCGGTTACTTTTTCCAAAACTCCGTGGGTGTACTCACCAAATCGGACTTTTACTAGTTGCGGTGTGTCAAGGGTTCCTCTGCTCGGAGTCTCTAGCCAGATATAGTGTGCAAATAGCGGTCCGGTGCTCAATAGGAGTAGCAATAAGATTAATTTTTTCATGGGTTTATAATTAGTAATTAAAATGAATAGGATACTGCAACTCTTCCGTTTATTCCCGGTTCTGATTGCCAGTATAAATAACGGCTGTAGTTGGCTCCTGAATACAAGTATTTGTTAAGGATGTTATTGACATTTACTCCAACTCGCCATTGTTTGTGTTGCCAACTAAGGGCTCCGTCAAGTCTGAAATAATCAGGAAGGTCGGTTTGATTGTCAGCGGCCCAAGCCCAAGTGGAACGATCAATTTGATATTGATATCCTAAGGAAATTCCGAATCCTTTAAGGGTACTCGCTGGATTAAATTGATAGTTTAACCATCCGTTAGTAATGTGTTTCGCATGACCAGCAATACGGTTTCCAACGGTGTTCGGATACGGTGATTTGGATACCTTGGCGTTGGTATTAGCATAATTGAGCAACAGATTGAGCTCTTCCGTTATTTGAGCGTTCATGTCAAATTCAATCCCTTTTGATTCTACTTCACCTAATTGTACACTAAAGCGCTCACCGGTGGCATTGGTAGGGTCGGCGACCGATAGATTGTTTTTGGTGATGAAGTATCCGGTAAGCGTTGAACTTATGCGATTGTCTAAGAATCGGGTTTTAATACCTACTTCGTAAATGCTCCCTTCCACCGGATCAAACGTAACTCCAGGCCTAGGTGTTCCTGTCGGAGCTAAAAACGATTGATCGTACAAACCATAGGCAGTAATTTGAGGAGTAATATCCGCACTTATTCCTAAGCGAGGGGTAACCTTGCTGATAGTTGCTGCGTCTTTTGGCACTAACTCGGAGTAACGACCCGCTAAGGTTACCCGTACGCGATTGCTTAGGAAATGGATTTCATCTTGCGCGTATAACGAACGAATTCTCGTTCCATAGGTATATACATTGGCACGATCTTTTAGTGGCGTACTTCTGTCAAATACCGGAAATACGCGATCTCCATAAGTAGGGTTAAAGATGTTAAAAGGCTGGCTAGGACTGTCCATACTACCTCGTTGACTAAAATCGGCAAAGTATTCTTTTTCAGTAAAGTCAAACCCCGCCATAATATGATGTTCAAAAGCCCCGGTATTGAATTGTCCGTTGGTGTAGAGTTGGAAAAATTGACTCTCAGAAAGGGCATCCCAAATCCCCACTGAACGAATGGCGTCACCGTTGTTTTGTAAGGCGACAATCCAAGCCGACGCTCCTACCTGATTGTAATTCATGGCAACGTATTGGGCTTCTACTGACCATCGGTCGTTAAATTGATGGGTTATTCTGTTAAGTAAGCTTACTTCTTTGATATCTGTTGTAGGGAAATTACTGTCGACCATTGAAAAGTTGCGGTCTACACTTGCATAGCCACTACTTACAGGAGCAAAAGTATAGGCTGCTCCGATCAGTGTATTGACTTTTTGATACGAGAATTCGGTGAGAAAACTGGTTTTGTCACTGATTTTATAAGCTAAGGAAGGAGCAATTCCGACACGTGACGATGTTTCGTAGGCTCGGTGACTACCGGTATGTTGGTACATTGCATTAAAACGGGCTGTTAAGCGCTGGTCTTTGGTGAGGCTACCTCCTAAATCTACTGCTCCTCGGTAGGTATCAAAGCTTCCTCCCATTAAAGAAACACGAGCAATTTTTTCAGTAGTAGGCTTCTTAGTCACTACGTTGTAAAATCCACCAGGCTCCCCTGCAGACATCATAAACCCTGAAGGTCCTTTTACAAATTCGATGCGATCTACCATAAACACATCCTCTGATAAAGGACCCCAAGAGTCCTGGATATTGACTCCATTGCGGAAGGCAGGGAGTCGGAATCCTCTCATATTTAGGCGGGCAAAATGCCCCCAGTGTTCTATATTACTAACACCACTTACATTGCGAAACGCACCTTCAAGAATATTGGTAACCATTTGATTTTCTAATAAATCGTTGGGAATTACTTGAATGTTCTGCGGTAATTTTTGAATGGGTGTTCGCAAGCGCAGTGATGAGGAAGGCTTTTGCGTCTTCTTGTAGTTACCGTCGATAACGACTTCGTCGAGTTCGTTTTTTGATGGTTGGATAGCAACAGTAGGTAGTTGGTGTGATTTTTTGTCGATTGAAAAGAGTACTTCCTTGCTGTTGTACCCAACCATTGAAATAACAAGAGTATAGGTTCCGTTGGAGAGGTTGTTGATGCTGAAGTTACCACGAGCATCACTTATGGTTCCTCTCCGCGTATTTTTTATGAGGATGTCAACGTGCTCTAAGGGAGTTGAATGTTGGTCAGTAATGCGTCCCCGGACGCTGTATTGCGCGTATGTTGATGATAGTCCTAATGCACAGACTATCAGTAGTAGTAAGTTTTTCATTGATTTATTTAGAATTATTTTAAATAAGGCAAATGTATTTGTCTTTTTTGGTATATCCAAGGTTATTTAGAATAATTTTAAATAATTGTTTCGCAGCCAATGAATCACAATTGAATTTAGCTCGATTGAATAAATCTGTATATTTGTAAGAAGAATTTTAATTATGATGGCTTGTATACCCTTTGATGGTTTACTATTACTTCTTAAGTTTCTCATAAAGAGGAACCCTGAGTGATGGAGGTTTAACTACCCGTTTAGTACATAAATCTTTAAATCATAAAAATATTATTATGCCTTTTTATCATAAACTAGGAAAAATTCCACCCAAGCGCCATACGCAGTTCCGCAAAGAAAATGGCGAATTGTATTACGAACAATTATTCGGTACCATCGGTTTTGACGGAATGTCAACCAATATGTACCACGTATACCGCCCAACCATGGTGAAGGCTATACAAAAACAGTACAGCGTAGCACCGGTAATAGCCAAAGAAAACAACATTCAGTCGTACCGATTTAGAGGGTTTCAAGTAGCTCCTCAAGACGACTATTTAGCGAGTAGAAAAGTAGTGCTTACCAATAGCGATTGTAATGTTATATTAGCGGCACCAAGACATTCTACAGACGATTATTTTTATAAAAATACAGATGCTGATGAGGTGATTTTCATCCACAAAGGATCGGGAACACTTCGTACGATGTTAGGAAACATTGAGTTCAGCTATGGTGATTACCTCGTAATTCCACGCGGTATCATTTACAAGCTCGATTTTAACGATACAGACAATCGATTGTTTATCGTAGAATCGTATAGCCCAGTATATACACCTAAACGTTATCGAAACTGGTTTGGTCAATTATTAGAGCATTCACCGTATTGTGAACGCGATATTCGCAGGCCAGAACACTTGGAAACACACGATGAGAAAGGAGACTTTTTAATGAAAATTAAGAAGAAAAATGAGATCATCGAAATGGTATATGCCTCACATCCTTTTGACGTTGTTGGGTATGATGGATTTAATTATCCTTATGCCTTTTCAATTCACGATTTTGAGCCAATTACGGGAAGAATTCACTTGCCACCACCAATCCATCAGACCTTTGAAAGTGCAGGTTTTGTGATTTGTAGTTTTGTACCTAGGTTGTACGATTATCACCCAGATTCAATTCCAGCGCCTTATAACCACAGTAACATCGACTCTGATGAGGTGCTCTATTATGTAGACGGTGATTTTATGAGTAGAAATGACATTGCTCCTGGGCATATTTCACTCCACCCAGCCGGAATTCCTCACGGCCCACATCCTGGAGCTGCTGAGCGCAGTATCGGTAAAACGGAAACAGAAGAATTAGCGGTGATGGTAGATACTTTTAAACCGTTGATGGTTACAGAAGAGGCCATGAAAATAGCCGATGAGGATTACTACAAATCTTGGTTAGAGTAAGATCGTAGAAGAGGACGAGAAGGTAGTACTAAGGCCTTCTTTGTGAAGCAACAAAAACAACAACAGCACGGGTTCTGAAATACGTAGAGAACACCGTACACACAAAATTTAAAAACATGTCAAAAGAGATAAAATCAGTTAATTACGGACTAGAAAAAATATTTGAAGGAGCACAAGACTTTTTACCTTTGTTAGGTACTGACTACGTAGAGTTTTACGTAGGGAATGCAAAGCAAGCAGCTCATTTTTATAAAACGGCATTCGGATTTCAATCGTTAGCTTACAGAGGTTTAGAGACCGGGTCGAAAGATTCAGTGAGCTATGTATTAAAGCAAGACAAGATTCGTTTGGTATTGACAACACCACTTAACAGTAAATCGTCAATCAACGATCATATAGTAAAGCACGGTGACGGTGTAAAAGTGGTTGCACTTTGGGTAGAAGACGCCAAATCAGCATGGGAGGAAACGACCAAAAGAGGTGCAAAATCGTATATGGAACCAACGGTTGAAAAAGATGAGCACGGAGAAGTAGTACGCTCTGGAATTTACACCTATGGAGAAACAGTGCACATGTTCGTAGAACGTAAAAATTATACAGGGACATTTTTACCAGGATTTATGGATTGGAATCCTGACTACAACCCGCCGAGTGCAGGTCTAAAGTACATTGACCACATGGTAGGAAATGTAGGATGGGGACAAATGAATACGTGGGTAAAATGGTATGAAGATGTGATGGGATTCGAAAATTTCTTATCGTTTGACGATAAGCAGATTCACACGGAATACTCAGCCTTGATGAGTAAAGTAATGAGTAATGGTAACGGACGTGTTAAATTCCCGATCAACGAACCTGCCAAGGCTGCTAAGAGATCGCAAATTGAAGAATATTTAGACTTTTACGAAGGTGAAGGTGTACAGCATATTGCCGTAGCTACGGATGATATTATTAAGACAGTAGCACAGTTGAAAGCTAATGGAGTGGAGTTTTTACCACCACCACCACAGTCGTATTACGATATGATTCCTGAGCGCTTAGGGGAGCATATGAAAATAATGAAGGAAGATATTGCTAAGTTGCAAGAACTTTCTATCTTAGTCGATGCAGATGAAGAAGGGTATTTATTGCAAATATTTACCAAGCCAGTAGAAGACAGACCGACCTTGTTCTTTGAAATTATTCAACGTATGGGGGCAAGAGGATTTGGAGCTGGAAACTTCAAAGCACTGTTTGAATCTATCGAGAGAGAACAGCAACTAAGAGGAACCTTATAAGAAGAAATAACCATATAGATACAAACCAAGAAATACCAATTTCTTGGTTTTGTTTTGTCTTGATGAAACAACAAGTAGTACATACCATTAAGTTCGCTTATAAAAATATAAAATCTCCTTACTCGTAAACAACCCTTCATCGTTTAATGTTTATGAATGAGTGATTAATTAATAGTACTAGAAATTATGAGTAAAGAAGATATATTAAAATCCATAGAAGAAAAATACGAGGAACTGGGAGTTCCGGTAGATGCAATGTTGGAAGGGTTGCTTTGGAGTAAGCCTATAACGTATTGGGATTATATCCAAACGGATGCCTTGTTAGGCCTGCAAATTCCAAGAACTACACAGCCTGATGAGATGGTGTTTATTATGTACCACCAGGTTAATGAACTGTTGTTTAAAATGATCCTTTGGGAAATTGATCAGGTGGCGAAATCCGATGAAATCACTGCCGAGAAATTTACCAAGCACCTCATGCGTATCAGTAGATATTTTGATATGTTGTGCAGTTCTTTCACCGTGATGGCAGACGGAATGGATGTAGATCAATACCTGAAATTCAGAAATACCTTGACGCCAGCAAGTGGTTTTCAAAGTGCGCAATATCGCAAGGTCGAATTTGCTTCAACCGATTTGATTAATTTAATCGATGCGCGATTTAGAGCTACCATTGATAGAGATTCATCGTTTAAAAATGCTTACGATCACTTGTATTGGCAGGCAGCGGGTAAGAATTATACGACTGGTCAAAAAACGACCCTCCTACAGTTATTTGAGAAAAAATACATGGGAGAGTTTATCGATTTTATGGAAGATTACAACGATTGTAACTTGTCGTCTAAGTTTAAGCAATTACCTCAGGAAGTACGTGAAGATTCCGCTTTAATAGAGGCTATGCGTCACTACGATTATACCGTGAATGTGAAATGGGTCATGGCACATTACAACGCGGCAGGAAAGTATTTGGGAGGTGATGACACCGCCTTGGAAGCAACTGGAGGTAGTAATTGGAGAAAATACCTACATCCCAAGTACCAAAGAAGAATTTTCTTTCCGTATTTATGGAGTGAAGAAGAACTCAAAAACTGGGGGACATTTTAACCTTATCTTAAAAAACCATCGTTATTTCGCTAACGGTGGTTTTTTATTTTTGGAACAGTAATTGTTATGAAAATTTCATAAGTTTGATAATTATGAAGAAAATCACTGTTTTAGTATTCTTGGCTTGCCTCGTGTTCCGTCAAGGATTTGCCCAAGAAAAAATCACTCCTTTTAAAGGTGGAGAGTGGCTGCGTTATAGGATGAGTTACAGTGGGTTTTTGCGGGCTGGAACGGCAGTTTTAGAATTGAAAGACGAGCAACTGAAAAACAAAAAAGTTATCCACGCCATTGGTAAGGGGTGGACTTCTGGTATGATCAGTTGGTTTTTTAAGGTGAACGATACTTACGAAAGTTACTTTACACCAACGGAAGTACGTCCGTATTTGTTTAAGCGAGACATCGATGAAGGAGGCTACAAAAAGAAACGCCATGTGACCTTTAACTACGAGAATAACACGGCCTATGTTCAGGATTTTATCAAACAGAAAGACAGTGTGATATCTGTGAGGAATCCTCAAGATATGATCTCTACTTTTTACTTCCTAAGGAGCCAAAACACAACAAACTTAAAGACAGGTGACGAAATTAACGTCTCGATGTTTTTCGATGACAAAAGCTATCCGTTTAAACTGAAGTTTTTGGGGTACGAGACCTTAAAGACGAAGTTTGGGAAGGTGAAAACTCAAAAATTTAGACCTTTAGTACAGGCAGGACGCGTATTTAAAGCGCAAGAGAGTGTGACGGTTTGGATTACTGCCGACGATAATAAAATACCGATCAAAATGAAAGCTTCTCTGGCAGTAGGTTCACTGAGAGCAGAGTTGGAGGCTTACAAAGGTCTTGCAAATCCATTTGAAATCATTGTTGACTAGTAGAAAGTTGTTTAGGGCTTGTTAAATTGTAAAGAAGCAACATAAATATTTGTATTTTTGCGATTATTGGCCAATAAAAAACAACCATTTTTTGAAAAGAACAATCCTACTACTCGTATCGATGGTAGTCTTTTTTGCTTGTAAGGAGGAGGCGAAAAAGGAACCCATTGTTGAAAAAAAAATTGCAAAACCTAAACCCGTACTGCTATATGGGTATGACATAGCAGATTATCACGTAACCCACGATACTATAAAAAACGGAGAGAGTTTCGGGGTGATCTTAGACAGACATCACGTACTGTACCCCAAAATCAATAAAATTGCTGCTACCATCAAGGATACTTTTGACGTTCGCCGCATCGGGGCAGGGAAACCCTATGTAGTACTGAGTTCAAAAGATTCTTTAAAACAGGCCAAAGTATTTATTTACAAACACAATAAAGTAGCTGCAACGGTAATCGATTTTAAAGATTCTACCATTACTGCCTACAACCATCGCAAAAAAATTAAAGTACTTGAGAAAACCATTGCTGGTGAAATTAAAACCAACCTGTCTTTTACCATGGATAGTTTGGGGTTACGACCAGGGTTGACCAATAGAGTGGCAGATATTTATGCTTGGACCCTAGATTTTTACAGATTGCAAAAGGGCGATAAATTTAAATTGATCTACGAAGAAAAATTTATTAACGATACGGTATTTGTTGGATATGGAGAGGTAAAAGCAGCCATTTTTAAGCACAAAGGAGAAGATTTGTACGCCTACCAGTTCGTGGCAGATACGGTAAAGAATGTAGCGGAGTTTTACGACGAGAAAGGGAATATGCTTCGCAGTACTTTTTTACGCTCTCCTATTAAATTCCAATATAGAATTTCGTCGAGGTATAATTTGAGAAGGAGAATCAAACTATACGGTAACCGAATTCGTCCACACAAAGGAACTGATTTTGCGGCACCTTATGGTACGCCTATTATGACTACAGCAAGTGGAACAGTGGTGGAATCGGCCAGAAGAGGAGGAAACGGAAATTACGTAAAGGTAAAACACAACAGTACCTATACCACCCAATACCTGCATATGAAACGTCGAAATGTTCGCGTTGGAGATTACGTAAAACAAGGAGCTATTATCGGTTGGGTTGGAATGACTGGTAATACGAGCGGGCCACACGTATGCTATCGCTTTTGGAAATACGGACGTCAAGTGGATCCATTTCGCGAAAAATTACCCTCGGCAAAACCTTTAAATGACAGTATAAAACCTAGGTATTTTAAGTATATAGCACCTCTAAAAAAGCAATTGGAAGGAATTAAGTATCCGGAATTAGCAATAGATACCTTATTATTGAAGAAAAAAACAGATTCCCTACCGAAGGGACATGAAATTATAGAGAACTTTTAACTATGGCATTAAAGAACATTAACCCTACTCAAACGGCGGCCTGGATAGAATTGGAAAAACACTATTCAGAAGCAAAAGAGTTTCAGCTCAAAAAATTATTTAAAGAAGACGCGAATAGACAAGAAAATTTTACACGCAACTTTGATGCCTTGAGTTTCGATTTTTCAAAAAACTTGCTCAATCAAGAAACACTGAAGCATTTGGTGGATCTCGCTGAAGAAGTGGATTTAAAAGATGCTATTGAAAAGTATTTCACAGGTGATAAAATCAATGCTACTGAAAAGAGGGCGGTGCTTCATACGGCACTCCGAAGCAATTCAGAAGCTCCAATTTACGTCGATGACAAAGATGTAACGCCAAAGATCAGAACGGCACTGCGTAAAATTAAAGCCTTTAGTAATAAGGTGATCTCAGGAAAATGGAAAGGGTATACAGATAAACCAATTACAGATATTGTTAATATAGGTATTGGTGGATCAGATTTGGGCCCTATGATGGTGGTTGAAGCGCTTAAATTTTATAAAAATAAATTGAATACGCATTTCGTCTCTAACGTCGACGGTGATCACGTATTTGAAACAATTAAGGACTTGAATCCGGAAACGACCTTGTTTGTGATCGTTTCAAAAACCTTTACCACGCAAGAAACTCTGACGAATGCGAATACGATTCGAGATTGGTTTTTAAAATCAGCGACGGTATTTGATGTAGCTAAACACTTTGTTGCGGTATCTACCAATTTAAAGGCTGTAGTTGACTTCGGAATCGATAAGAAGAATGTATTCCCGATGTGGGATTGGGTTGGTGGTCGCTTTTCACTTTGGTCAGGAGTTGGTTTATCCATCGCATTAGCTTTGGGCTTTGATCAATTCAGAGCCTTGCTAGACGGTGCTGAAAAAATGGATCAGCACTTTAGAAATACCGAGTTCTCAAACAATATTCCTGTCTTGATGGGACTTATTGGTTTGTGGTACACCAATTTTTACGATTGTGAATCGGAGGCTATTTTGAGCTATTCTCATTACTTATCAAAGTTTCCTGAATACTTACAGCAGGCTTCTATGGAGAGTAATGGTAAAGGTGTTGATCGCAATGGGAACCCCGTAACCTATCAAACAGGGAGTATTGTTTGGGGAGGTGTCGGAACCAACATGCAACATTCATTCATGCAATTGTTACACCAGGGAACTAAGATGATTCCTGCTGATTTTATTGGATATAAAGAATCTTTATATAAAGAAGAGGAGCATCACAGCAAGCTAATGGCTAACTTTTATGCTCAACCTCAGGCGCTTGCCTTTGGAAAAACCCGTGAAGATGTTCATTTGGAACTCAAAGTAAAAGGTGAGTTGGATCAATTAAGTACGCTTTTACCCTTCAAAACCTTCACAGGAAACCGTCCGTCGAACATAATTCTCTTCGAAAAATTGACGCCCGAAACACTCGGAATGTTAATTTCTATGTATGAACAAAAAGTGTTTGTCCAAGGAATTTTATGGAATATTTATTCTTTTGACCAATTTGGAGTGGAATTAGGTAAAGAATTGGCTAAAAAAATACTGGAATCGCAAAAAATTACAAATTAGCAAACTTAAAGGAATGTTAAAAAACTTAACATTAAGTTAATATTGGGAATCTCTAAAAATTGGAATTTTGCTCCAGCTATTTAATAACAATTAGATTAGACAATGAGAAATTTTAAAAATGTATTACTGTTAGCCTTGTTCTTTGTGACAGCAACAGTTTTAGGACAAACTAAAATCACGGGTACTGTGGTTGACGAAATGGGAGAACCATTACCGGGAGCCAACGTAGTATCTAAAGGTACTTCTAATGGTACTTCTACTGATTTTGAGGGAAAGTTTATGTTAAACGTAAAATCAAACTCAGGAGTAGTTGTGATTTCATTTGTTGGTTACGAATCAAAAGAAGTAGCTTTTACTTCAGCTGATTTAGGAACTATCGAATTAGAGCCTTCTAATATTTTAGGGGAGGTTGTAGTTCAAGGAGTAATTGACGTTGTAAAAGACAGACAAACTCCTGTTGCTGCTTCTACGATTAAGGCAGCTATTATTGAAGAGAAATTAGGATCTCAGGAATTCCCAGAAGTTTTAAGATCTACTCCTTCAGTATATGCTACTAAATCAGGAGGAGGTTTCGGTGATGCTCGTATCAACATCCGTGGTTTCGATCAAAGAAACACTGCGGTTATGATCAACGGTATGCCGGTTAACGATATGGAGAACGGATGGGTATACTGGTCTAACTGGGCTGGTTTATCTGATGTAACTTCTGCTATGCAAGTGCAGAGAGGTTTAGGTTCTTCTAAGTTAGCGATCTCTTCAGTTGGAGGTACTATTAACGTAATTACTAAAACTTCTGAGCAAAGAGAAGGTGGTAGTGTATCTGCTGGATTTGGTAATGACGGTTACATGAAGTTCAAAGCTTCTTACGCTACTGGAAAAATGGATAACGGATTATCTACTTCTGTATTATTCAGTAGAACACAAGGAGACGGATATGTTGACGGAACTAAATTTTTAGGACACAACTACTTCATCGCTTTCGGATACGAAATCAATGATGATCACTCTTTAGAGTTTACTTTTACAGGTGCTCCACAATGGCACCACCAAAGAACTTGGGGAGAGTCTATTTCGACTTATCAAAAGTTCGGATCTAACGATGAGCCAAACATCAAGTACAACAGTGCTTGGGGATATTTAAACGGAGAAGAGTTCTCTTTCAGAAGAAACTTCTACCACAAGCCAGTAATGTCGTTAAACTACGATTGGCAAATCAACGAGTCATCTAAGTTATCGTCTATCATTTACGCGTCTTGGGGACGTGGAGGTGGAACAGGTCCTATTGGAAATGTTAACGGAACTAGAGATTTTAGCTCTACTTTAAGAGACCAAAACGGAATCGTTCGTTTCGACGATATCGTAAAGTGGAACTCTGGAGGAAGTGTACCTGATTTCGGAGCTGACAGAACAAGCACTATCAACGACAGAAGTAACGGTTTAACAAGAAGAGCTTCTATGAACTCTCACAACTGGTACGGAATGATCGCTAACTTCCACAACGATGCTAACGAAAACTTAAGCTGGGATTTAGGAGTTGATTTAAGAACTTACAAAGGAATTCACTACAGAGTAGTTAATGATTTATTAGGAGCTACTGGATATGTAGATAACAGAGATAAGAACAATCCTAACAGAAACATCACGCAATTTGTTGAGGCTTCACCAAGCTTTAACCCATGGCAAAACATTTCTGAGCAAGAAAAAATCGAGTACTATAATGACGGTGACGTAAACTGGATCGGTGTATTCGGTCAAGTTGAGTACAAGAACGACGATATTTCTGCTTTCCTTCAAGGGGGTGCTTCTCGTCAGGCTTTCCAAAGAGTTGACTACTTTAACTTAGCTCCTGCTGATCAAAAGTCAGGATTCAAGAGCTTGTTAGGTGGAAACATCAAGGGAGGTATCAACTGGAACATCAACGAGCAACACAATGTATTTGCAAATACAGGTTACTACTCTAAGCAACCATTATTTGACGCTGTGTACACGAGCTTCGTTAACAACAACGTAAACCCATTCTTAACAAACGAGAAGATTTTCGGAGTTGAAGCAGGATACGGTTTCAAACATGAAAACTACAACGTAAAAGTTAACTTATATAGAACTTCTTGGAAAGACAGATTCTTAAGAGCTAACGGAAGTGCTAGAAATAACTTCGTACAAGTAAACGGAGTAGAGCAAGTACACATGGGAGTTGAAGTTGAGGCTTTAGCTAACTTTGGTCCATTAACTGTTGAAGGTATGTTCTCTTACGGTGACTTCCAATACAAAGGAAACGCTATCGGAACTGAGTACGATCAAGATAACAACTTAGTAAAAGCTGATATTCCTTTCTATTTAGACGGTGTTAAAGTAGGTGATGCTGCTCAAACTACTGCAAGATTAGGATTCACTTATAAAGTAACTGAAGGATTGAAATTTGACTTAAGTCAGTTCTATGCTTCTAGATTATATTCTAGAATCAACCCAACTGATTTTACTACAATCGCTGCTAACCAAAGAGGTTCATTAGAATTACCAGGACACGCATTAATCGATGCTGGTGTTTCTTACAAGTGGAACTTAGGAGGTAGAAAATCAATCAACTTCAGATTCAACGTTAACAACTTAGCGAACGAAACATATATTTCTGACGGATTTACCAACCAACACGTAGATGCTAGTACTACTTCTACTTGGAGAGGTATAGATACTCGTAACAGAGTGTACTTCGGATTCGGAAGAACTTGGAATGGTTCTGTGAAGTTTAACTTCTAAGAAATACTACCAATTACCATCTAAAAACCACCCAATCGGGTGGTTTTTTTTATGCTTGTAGCGAATACTTGACGGAGCTTGTAACTGTTAGAGAAACCTTAAACAGTTGTTAATAAAATTAACATATCGTAAATTTTCAGTAGATTTGTGCGCATAAAATTTTAGCAGAATTATGATAAAGAACATTCGATCATTGAGTTTGTTTTTGGTGTGTTTGTGCACCATTACCCCCCTAGCCAATGTTTCTGCTGCCAATACTTCTGCGGAAGTAGCTTTAAAGGCGGTGGTATCTTATTCATTGAATGCACCTAATTTTTCTTTTCCCCTAAGTAATTCAATACATACGATTCGTCAAGAAGAGGAAGCTAGTTATACGCTGACTGATGAAGATTACGCAATGGTTGGAAATGGAGGATTTAGTAATTTCGATATTCGTGAAGGATATGATGAGGAGACCATTACAGCACGATTGGCAAAAATCAGTACGATTTTATTAAAGAGGTTCCCGCAGTACAAATCGGGACAAAAAGTCGCTGTCACCTACAATGTGTGGATGCCAGGTGATGATGTTATGGTTATGAACGTAGTTCATGACGGAGAAAAGTACGTATTGCAAAAGCAATAATAACGGACATAAAAACGATTACAAGAACCATCTAATGTATTTAGGTGGTTTTTTTGTGGTTAAAATTCAGTAAATTTGCGATAACAAAAACGACAGACATGATTATGAAAACTATCCACTCGTATTGGGCTTATATAGTGCTAGCACTTTTAACTTTTACCGTAATTAACGCCGTTATTGGTATGGTTAAAAAGAAGGAGTTCACACATAAAGAATTCCGATTGGGATTACTCACCTTGATCACAAGTCATATTCAACTTTTGATAGGTTTAGGTTGGTATTTTATGTCTCCTTGGTACAAGGCTTTAAAGTCAAATGGAGGAGAAGTAATGAAGGATGCTGGTGCGCGTTTATTGGCACTCGAACATCCTATAGCGATGATTGCAGCGATTGTTTTTATTACTATCGGATGGTCTAAGCACAAAAAGCAGGTAAAAAGTGAATCAAAGTTTAAAACCTTTAGCATTTTCTACGGAATAGCTTTGTTATTAGTTTTAACAAGAATTCCTTGGAGTAATTGGTTTTAACGTAATTATATAGTCCCGCATCCGCGGGATTTTTTATTTTTGTGTTTTTAGTTTTTAAAAGTCTCTAATAGACTTTTTGATATTCATTTTAAATTAAAAGTATTCGTGAAAATTATCAGTCATATTCTGTCTCCTATATTCGCTTTAGTATTTTTTATACTCTTGTTGATTTTTCATCCATTGCAGTGGATAGGGTTAAAAGTTTTTGGTGGAAAGGGACATCAGCGCGTCGTTAACATAATGAATTGGTTTCTGAATAAGTCTCTATTAATTTTGGGGATTCGCGTGAAGGTGAATAATGAGCACACATTGCCAAAAGATGCGACTTTGATTTTCGTTTCTAACCATCAATCGATGTTTGATATTCCGCCGATTATTTGGTATTTCCGCAAGCATTGGCCAAAATTCGTTTCTAAAAAGGAGCTAGGGAAAGGAATCCCTAGTATTTCATTTAATTTAAAACACGGGGGTGCTGCCCTTATTGATAGAAAAGATGGTAAGCAGGCTTTGGCTGAGCTTGGAAAGTTTGCCAAAAGGATTAATAAAAATACCTGGTCTGCTGTGATCTTCCCGGAAGGAACGCGAAGTAGAAAAGGAGCTCCAAAGCCTTTTGCGGCTAATGGGTTAAAGATGATAGTAAAATACAATCCTGAAGCGTACATTGTACCCTTGTCTATTAATAACTCATGGAAGGTTTTCCGATATGGAAAATATCCTTTAGGTGTAGGGAGTCCTATTACCATTGATACACATGCGCCTATTAAGGTTTCGAGCAAGCCGTTTAACGAATTGTTAGCAACGGTAGAAGAAACTGTGAAATCAGGGGTGCATGCTTAATGAGAACAAACAACAATAAATTATAAAACCCCTTAAATACTATGTCTATACAGAACATTAGAAAGGAAGTAATGCAAACGCTGGAAAAAAATATTGACAGTTTTGTAGACAAATTTTTGATTCCTATTGAGAAGATTTGGCAGCCAACAGATTTTTTGCCAAACTCACAGCAGGACAATTTCATTGAAGAGGTTCAGGAAATTAGAGAGATCTCAAAAGAGTTGGACGACGACTTTTGGGTGGTACTCGTCGGAGATACGATTACGGAAGAGGCGTTGCCTACCTATGAGTCTTGGTTATTAGACTTGGACGGTGTCACGCAGCAACCAGATAACGGTTGGGCGAAATGGGTTCGCGCTTGGACAGCAGAAGAGAATCGTCACGGTGACGTACTTAACAAATACTTGTATTTGTCGGGAAGAGTGAATATGCGCGAGGTAGAAATTACTACGCAACACTTAATTTCTGACGGTTTTGATATCGGTACTGCCACGGATCCTTATAAAAACTTTGTTTATACTTCTTTTCAGGAATTAGCTACGTACATATCACATTTAAACGTGGCGAAGATTGCAAAGAAAAAAGGACACAAGGCATTGGCTAAGATGTCGAGAATTATTGCTGGAGATGAGATGCGTCATCACTTAGCATATTCGGAGTTTGTAAAAGAGATTTTTGCGATTGACCCCAGTGAAATGATGTTGGCTTTCCAGCATATGATGAAACATAAAATTGTGATGCCTGCGATGCATTTACGCGAATCTTTCGGTGAGAAGGGGAGTTTGTTTGACGATTTTTCTACCGTAGCACAGCGTATAGGTGTATATACAGGTTTTGACTATGTTGATATACTCAAGAAGTTAAATGAAACTTGGGAAATTGATAAAATAGGAAATTTATCGCCAGAGGCTGAGAAGGCACGAGATTATTTGATGAAGCTACCAGAGCGCATGTATCGAATTACAGAGCGTATTGTGGTTCCTAATACCAAATTTAATTTTAAGTGGATGATTCCTGCTTAAAATTCAAAATATCGACACTATAAAAATGCCCTTTGTTAAATTCAAAGGGTATTTTTTTGGAATTAGCCTTTCCTATAGAAATCAAGGAGCATAGTTGAAGAAAAGCAAAGAATAAACAGGTTGTTATTATTGCGTTCAATTAAATAGATAAGTAAGCAGCTATCATTGATGTGTTCTTTGTATATCTCCAGCTCATCGAAAAGACTATTGGATATTGCCCGTTGTTCTTGAATTTCAGTAAGTACATCATTTGTGGTGTCCACAAATATTTTCAATTCATAAGGCGCCCATTTTTCTGCAAGCTGATGAACAATTTCAAAATAGCTGGCTTTTGCTAATTGGGTCCAAACAATTTCCATGATTCGTTAACTTATGTGGTGTAATACTTCATCCCAGACTTCATCGTGATTGAAAGTCTTGTGCTGGGCAATTTGTACAAAAGCGATGTCTATTAGTATTTTCTCGCGTTCATTTTGATTGGTAGTTTTTGATAATTTCATGGTGATGGAATTTAGGTACTGATTCGTTACTGCTTTCTTTACGATGGGATGATGGCAAAGAAGATTTTTAAGTTTTGTAGGAGGGCCTTGTGGATGTTGAATGGGCAATGGCGGGGCTAGGGTAGCGAATGGCGATACCAATTGTTTTCCGTTGCCTTGCATTTCCTTTGTCAGACGAGACACTTGTCGTTTCTGCGGGTTAGTGATTACGCATATTAAATGAGTAAAACTCCCCGATTGCTGTTTGGTATGGAGTGGATCTTTATTGAAAAGTAGGCGCATACTCCGAGTGCTACGAATGATCTTATGTAAGGTTTTTATTGTAAGCACTCCAGTATCTCCGGGGGAAGGATTATAGATAAAAGCTTCTTTTGTATTAACTAAGCTCTTCAAATACTGGACTACCGGTTGGCAATACTCCAGTTTGCGGTTTGTTATGAGCTCGTTTAGTAGGTGTTTTTTAGCATCTAGCTCTTTAGTAGTAGCTAATTGCTTGTTACTGCTTTTACTACGCAGTATGTTTCGTGTTTTTTTTAACATTTTTTTCATAGCACTTTTTTTAATTAATTGTTCAGGGTTAGTTTACCCATCACCTAGGTGTATTCTTTGCGCTGATGTACATTAGATACCACAGCTCAAATCACTCGTAATAGTCTCTTTCCCCGTAATTGTTTTTTTTGTAAGAGATTCATTTGTCACTTTTCCCAGCTACTGTTTTTTGCAATGGATTTATTAGTTTCTTTCCCCGTAATTGTTTTTTCTGTAGGAGATTCATTTGTCACTTTTCCCAGCTACTGTTTTTTGCAGCGGATTTATTTGTCTCCTTTCCCGTAATTGTTTTTTTGTAGGAGATTCATTTGTCACTTTTCCCAGCTACTGTTTTTTGTAGCGGATTTATTTGTCTCCTTTCCCGTAATTGATTTTTTGTAGGAGATTCATTTGTCACTTCTCCCAGCTACTGTTTTTTGTAACGTATTCATTGGTCACTTTTCCCTGCAACTGTTTTTGCAACGGATTTATTTGTCACTTTTCTCAGCAACTGTTTTTTGCAGCGGTAGGGTGAAGATAGAAGAAGATAAGGTAAAGTCAAATAGGGGTGTTTAGAATGGGGTTTTTGGTGTAACTGGTGGGTAGTTAGTGGTTTAGTGAAGGATAGCTAGAGGTGGTTTTGAAGGGGTTAAAGAACAGTAAGGATATAAAAAAATGAACTTCTTTCTGAAACAGAAGCTCATTCCATGATAAAGATAGAAGTCCAGGAAGTAAAAAATCGAAGCTCCTATTAAGGCTGGTTTTAACAACGTAAAATGAAGGTGCTTACGTCAAAGTGAAGGCATCTCTATCTGCTAAGAAATTCAACTTTTTTCTCAGTTCATCTTGGCTGTTTTTATCCAAGGCAACCAATAGGGTGGTTGCGGTTCCTGAATTATCGTAAGCGAGCTGATCGCCTAGGGCATTGTAGCAGGCAGAATTTCCTGAATAATCAAAATTATTACCATCGAGGCCTATGCGATTGACACCTATGGTATAACTGAGGTTTTCTATTGCTCTGGCTTTTAATAGGCTATCCCATGCTTGCACACGAACGGTAGGCCAACTCGCTACATAGAGCAAAAGATCGTAATGTTCGGTATTTCTTGACCAAACGGGAAACCTTAGATCATAGCAAATAAGCGGACAAATGCGCCAGCCTTTGTACTTTATAACTTTACGTTCATTCCCTGCGGTATACACTTTTTCTTCGCCTGCAAGTGTAAAGGAATGCTTCTTATCGTAATACGCAACCTCTCCATTGGGGTATACAAACAACAGGCGATTGTGATAGCTAGGCTCTGTACTACCTTCTTTAATCACGATGCTGCCGGTGATGGCTGCATTTTTTTCTTTCGCTTGGGTTTTCATCCATGCTAAGGTAGTTCCGTCCATGGTTTCGGCAACGCTGGCTGGCTGCATGCTAAAACCGGTACTGAACATTTCGGGGAGCACAATTAAATCGGTATTCGAAGGGAGTGCTGCAATTTTCTCGGCTAAGAGCAACCGATTTTTCTCGGGATTTTCCCAGGCAATATCCGTTTGGATAAGAGCAGCTTGCAAAGTCGTATTCATCTTTATTCTTTTTGGTAACTCCCTCAAAATTACACAACTTTTTTCAGTCTGTCCCACTGAAGGTAACGATAATTTGGAGCTAAAAATCAAGGTGTTTTTCAGGGACTTAGAAAACATGGGTATTAAATAAAAATTGTACTTTGCTTTATTAAATAGGAATCATGCAGTCGTTTATTTCAGAAACTTTGGAAATCATTGTTCAAAAAGAGCAATCTTTTGAAAATGTAGAACTTATATTGCCTTCACAGCGTGCGGGAGTATTTGTAAAAGAGCTACTAAAACATAAAATTTCAGCAGGATTTCTACCTAAAATTCGAAATATAGGTGACTTTATTGAAGAAGTTTCTGAAATGCAGAAAGTCGATTCTATTCAACTGCTTTTTCATCTGTACGGACTGTACAAGGAAGTCGAAGAACAGCCCGATAACTTCGCGGCCTTTTCAACCTGGGCATTTACCGTTGTTCAGGACTTTAATGAAATTGATCAGCACCTAATTGACCCGAAAAAAATATTCGAATACCTCTACGATGTGCACCGCATTCAGCAGTGGAACTTATCAGAAGAAACTCAAGAAACAGAATTGTTGAAAAATCACCTAGCTTTTATGGAAAAGCTATATCAGATTTACCAAAAATTTTACTCATTTTTGTTGGAGCGAGGTATAGGTTATCAGGGAGTTATTTACAGAGAGTCAGTCAAGAAAATTGCAGATTTTATACAAAAAAAGAAGGACACTCGTTATTATTTTATCGGGTTCAATGCCCTGAATGCTGCTGAGGAAACCTTATTCCAAGCCATGTTAGAAGCGGGAGTTGCAGAAGTGTATTGGGATATAGATGAAAGTTTTTACGAAAGCACTCATCAAGCCGGAAGTTTTTTGAGAAAATATGCAACCCGATGGCCGTACTACAAGCGGCATGAGATAGCGAATGTAGTTTCTAATTTTAAAAAAGAGAAACACATAGAAGTCATTGGGGCCTCTAAAAATATTACCCAAATAAAGTATGCAGGAGAATTGTTATCAAAGCTTCCGAACTTTAATAATACGGCGCTGGTATTGGCTGATGAGAGTTTGCTTCCCATCACCTTGAATTCGTTGCCAGAGGCAGTTAAGGCAGTCAATATTACCATGGGATATCCGTTGAAAGACGTTCCTACTACGGCCTTAATTTTTTCCTTGTTTCGTTTGTACTTAAATCAAGATAAACTGCAAAAGGGAAAAAAGGACATGTTTTATTACAAGGATGTAATTTCTGTGCTCAAGCATCCTGCAATTTACAAGTTGTTATACGTTTCTGACACCAATATTTCAGAGCAGTTTACCGAGCAAATTGTGGCGACAAACACTACTTTTGTCAGTTATACCAAAATCGTTTCGTTTTTCGCAGAATTGGAAGGTAACTCTAAAAGTACCCTGCTGAGTTTGTTTCGTCCTTTTAGTAATATTCAGGAGTTTCTCAACCGAATCATTCAAATGCTAGAAGTGCTGAAAGACGGTGCCAATGAACTGGAAAAAGAGTACTTATTCCGATTTTACACTGCTTTTGTTCAGCTTCAAAATCTTCACGATTCCTTCCAATACATTCAAGACCTTAAAACCTTACAGCAGTTTTTTCGTCAGCTCATTCAATCGGAAAGTTTGTCGTTTCAGGGAGAGCCATTACAGGGCTTGCAATTAATGGGGGTGTTAGAAACGAGGGTGTTGGATTTTGAAAATGTTATCATCACGTCTGTAAATGAGGGGATATTGCCCGGAAATCACCAACAGAATTCCTTTATTCCCTACGATATCAAGGTGTCTTTTGGATTGCCTACCTACAAAGAGAAGGATGCGTTGTTTTCTTATCACTTTTTTAGACTCTTACAGCGAGCCAAAAATATTTACCTTCTTTACAATACGGAACACGATGTATTTGGAAGTGGGGAAAAGAGTCGTTTTATTACGCAACTGCAATTGATGCGAGGCGATATACGTGAAAAAAGCGTCAGTCCTAAAATTCACAATACGACCCCAATTGTAAAGGAAGTTCAGAAGAATGCTGCCGTCTTAGAAAAACTGCAACAGTTGGCGAGCAAAGGGATTTCTCCTTCGGCTTTGACAAACTTCCTGTACAATCCGATGGCCTTTTACAAACAAAAGGTTTTAAAAATCAAAGAATTTGACGATGTTGAAGAAACGGTTGCAGCAAATACGATGGGGACTGTGGTTCACGATACTTTAGAAGCTTTGTACAAACCTTTTGAAGGAAAGTTCATCACCGTTGAAAATATCGCAGAAATGCAACAAAAAACCAAGGCTTTGGTCGTTCATTATTTTGGGGAGCACTTTAAAAATGGTGATATCACTACAGGGAAGAATAGGTTGATTTTTGAAGTTGCCAATCGCTTTGTCGTAAATTTCTTGACGCGTGAAAAACAACTGCTGTCTGACCCTGCCAATGCCTTAAAAATCATAGCAACGGAGCAAACACTCAGTACAGAGATTGTGGTGGAAGGGCTCGATTTTCCAGTAAAAATACACGGACAGGTAGATAGGATTGATGAACTAAACGGGGTGCTCAGAATTATCGATTACAAATCGGGAAAGGTAGATGCTTTAAACTTAAAAGTAGTGGACACGGAGGATTATCGTGAATTAAAGCACCACAAAGCCATTCAGGTAATGTTGTATACTTTTTTGTATACACAACACGTACAACACGACTTTAAAAAACCGGTCGAAGCAGGTATTTATTCGTTTAAAAACTTACAAAAGGGATTCTTGAAAATGAACTTTTCATCCAATTACCGCAGTCCTGATCACGCTGTTACTCAAGAGCGTTTGGATGATTTTTTAGTTGAGTTAAAAGGATATATTCGAGAGATTTTTCAGATGGATCTTCCGTTTGTTGAACCGGATGATCTAAAGTACTAAAGTGCCAAACTTACAATTACCCATGTTTGGGTGCCGTGAGGGTAGCGCAATACTTCTTCAAAACCGATGGCTTTGTGCGCATTTAACGACCGTTGGTTGCAGCTGTCAATTTCGGTGATGATATGGTCGTACTCCTGTTGAAAGTTGGTTTGCATGGTTTGGTAAAGCTTTCTAAAAACACCTTGACCTCGGTACTCTTTATGAATGCAAACCTGCCCCATTACCATATAACGAGCAGTTCCATAAGCACTTTGGTCTATGTGATCAAACATGGGTTTCAATACTGCAATATCATTTCTAAAAGAAGCAGACATAGACAGAGTGTAGCCAATTACTTTTCCTCGATCAACGGCAATGCAGTGAGGGTGTATTTTATGCATGGCTTCTAATTGTTCAAAGCTGTGCTGTACGGTAACGAATCCTTGCTGTAACTTAGTCTCCTCATTTAATTGCTTGGGGAGATTTTCGGTTTGCAGTGCTTGAATTTCGAGTAATTCCTGTGCGGTTTCGGTTTTTTTGTAAAGCATAGTTTTCAACGTGTTAGGGGTGTGCATTTACCCAAATTTCTCCGTCTTCAAAAAATTCTTTTTTCCAAATAGGAACGGTTTCTTTGAGTGTGTCGATAGCGTATTGACAGGCGTCAAAAGCGGCTTTTCTATGCGGGGAGGAAACGGTGATAACAACCGGAATAGCTCCTACCTGTAACAGTCCTTCTGCGTGATGTATGGCGATTTTTTTAATGGGAAACTGCGACAAGGCCTGCTGGGCTATTTTTTCCATCTCTTTTAAAGCCATAGGCTTGTAAGTGCTGAACTCTAGTTGAGTAACCGATTTGTTTTGCGTGGCATTTCGCACGGTTCCAACGAATACGGCGATGCCCCCGCAGGTAGGATCGTCAACAAAGTCGTAGCAGGGCTGAAGTGCTAATGGATCAGCCGAAATGAGTATTGAATACTGTTCCGTCATAGTTTAACAAATATATAAGTTTTGTTGCGATGTAGGTACTGTGGAAAGTGGTTTTAAATAAGTACATTTGTTGGAGTGACGCATAACAGAAAACTATGTTTATAATCAATCTCACGTATAAGGTTGCTTTAGGTCAGGTAGAGCAGCATTTAGAAGCTCATATAGACTTTTTAAACAGCCAGTATCAAAGAGGTACTTTTTTAGCCTCTGGACGGAAAGTACCGAGAGATGGCGGCATTATCTTAGCCCGAGCCGAGAGCAAAGAAGCAATAGAAGCCGTGGTGCAACAAGATCCGTTTGTTAGCCTTGGTATTGCGGCTTATACCATCGTGGAGTTCGAGCCTTCGAAAACTTCAAAGGAACTGGAGGTCCTTTTAGAGCAAAAAATTAATAAATAATCAGACGAAAACAATAACACAACATATGAAAACACTAAACGACTATAATTTCAACAATCAAAAAGCATTGATAAGAGTAGATTTTAACGTGCCGTTAAATACTGATTTCGAAGTTACAGATGCAACGAGGATTCAAGCAGCAAAGCCTACTATCATCAAAATATTGGAAGACGGTGGTAGTTGTATTTTAATGTCTCATTTGGGGCGTCCTAAAGGAGTGGAAGATCAATACTCACTGCGTCATATTGTTGATAAAGTAACGGAAGTTTTAGGAGTGAAGGTTACCTTCGTAGCAGATTGTATCGGTGATGAAGTGGCTACAGCTGTAGCGAAGTTACAACCGGGTGAGATTTTACTGTTGGAAAACTTGCGTTTTTACGGAGAGGAAAAGTCAGGAGATGTCGGTTTTGCTGAAAAGTTAGCCGCTTGGGGTGATGTATATGTAAACGATGCTTTTGGTACAGCACACAGGGCACATGCTTCTACTGCAGTGATTGCTCAGTTTTTTCCAGAACACAAATGCTTTGGTAGCTTATTAGCTCAAGAAATCGACAGTATTGATAAAGTATTAAATAATTCAGAAAAACCGGTAACAGCGATTTTGGGAGGGGCTAAAGTTTCTTCGAAAATTGGTATTGTCGAAAATATTTTAGAAAAAGTAGATCACATCATTATTGGAGGTGGAATGACGTTCACCTTTATTAAGGCCTTAGGAGGTGCTATAGGAAACTCTTTGGTAGAAGATGATAAGCTAGACCTAGCACTGGAAATTTTAGAGAAGGCTAAGGCCAATAATACCGAAATTCACTTGCCAGTAGATGCACTTATTGCAGATGCTTTTGCAAATGATGCCAATACGCAACTCGTTGCGACGAATGAAATTCCCGAAGGATGGATGGGCTTAGATGTAGGACCAGGAACTACCAAGAAGTTCGCTGAAGTCATTGCGAATTCGAAAACTATTTTGTGGAATGGACCGCTTGGTGTATTTGAAATGGAAAACTTTTCAAAAGGAACAATCTCCTTAGGAGAAGCGATTGCTACGGCTACGGCTAACGGAGCGTTCTCGTTAGTTGGAGGAGGTGATTCTGTGGCAGCTGTAAAGCAATTTGGTTTTGCGGATAAGGTGAGTTATGTATCTACTGGAGGTGGTGCTATGTTGGAGAGCTTGGAAGGAAAAACCTTACCGGGAATTGAAGCCATTATCGGTTAAGAGCATCACTTTGAGTTACGTGATCTTTGATAGGAATTAAATACAAATCTGATAATAAACTTATGAAATATACAACACTTCCCAATACCGATGTCAAAGTATCTAAAATATGTTTAGGTACCATGACTTGGGGAAATCAAAATACGGAAGCAGAAGGACATGAACAAATGGATTATGCCTTAGCGCAGGGGGTTAACTTTTTTGATACAGCAGAACTCTATGCGGTACCGGCTACTCCAGAAACCTATGGAGCCACTGAAAAAATTATCGGAACCTGGTTTAAAAAAACAGGGAATCGCGACAAGGTAGTACTGGCTTCAAAAATTGCTGGGGCAGGAGCGTATACGGCGCATATTCGAAAGGATGGGTTTAGTAAACGAGCCATTACAGAAGCTATTGAAGGAAGTTTACAACGCTTGCAAACAGATTATATAGACCTATACCAATTGCACTGGCCAGAACGCGGTGTAAATTGTTTTGGTGTACGTGATTATCCCTATGCCTCTGCTAGTGCAGAAGCGGAAAATCACTTGGAGATTTTGGAAACCTTGAACGATTTTGTAAAACAGGGAAAAATTAAGCACATTGGCTTGTCAAATGAAACCCCTTGGGGAACGATGAAGTACTTACAAACGTCTGAGCAACATCAGTTACCAAGACCTGTTACTATTCAAAATTCGTACTCTCTAATTCATCGATCGTATGAATACGGTATGTCTGAAGTGTCTTTGCGTGAAAATGTAGGATTGTTGGCGTATTCACCATTGGCTTTTGGAGTACTCTCAGGAAAGTATGTAGGAGGGAAAACTCCTGAAGGGGCCCGTGTTACCTTATTTCCTAGATTTAATCGTTACTCATCGGCACAATCAGAAAAAGCGGTAATTGCTTATCAAGAAATTGCTGAAAAGCACGGATTGACACTAGCACAGTTAGCCTTGGCCTATGTAAACCAGTTGCCGTTTGTTACCAGTAATATCATTGGGGCAACCAAAATGGACCAACTCAAAGAAAATATTAACTCGATCCATATAGAGTTATCAGATGAGGTATTGTTAGAAATTGAACAAGTGCATCAGATGATGCCCAATCCGGCACCTTAGAAATTTAAAAAACCGATGAAATCTTCATCGGTTTTTTGTTTTTATTCTTTTAATTCAAAGTCGGTTACTTCAAAAATTCTATCCTTGAGATTGCCTCGAACAGTTGCAGTTCTGATGCTGTTGCAAAAGCCTTTGTCAGGGTCGTGAGCATCTCCGAAATCATCGATATGAACTCCTTTTACAAAATAGGCTTTTCCCTCAAAGCGAATGGCTAAATCACATCCTTTTTGGGTTTTTAAACCAAATTGACATTGACCACATGAGGCCTCTACAGTTTGCCTAGTATTGGGGGTACTGCACTGGTAACTCAGTAGTCCGAGCAAAACAGCTAGGATTCCATTTTTCATGGTTAGTATCCTATTTTCGAACGCAATCGCTGCAATACCTCTTTGGCAACTGTACGTGCTTTTTCTGTACCTACTGCCAGCGCTTTATCCAATTCTTCACGGTTTTCCATGTAGTAATTGTACTGAGCACGCTCTTTTGCAAACTTCTCGATCACTAATTCGTACAATGCCTTTTTAGCATGTCCATATCCGTAGTTTCCTCCTTCGTAATTTGCTCTCATTTCCGCAATCTGCTCTTCATTCGCAAGCAGTTTGTACAAAGCAAAAACATTGTCAGTATCCGGATCTTTCGGCTCTTCTAATGGAGTACTGTCCGTTTGAATTCCATTAATCTGCTTTTTTAATTTCTTGTCTGGCAAGAAAATATTGATGTAGTTATTTCTCGATTTACTCATCTTTTCACCATCGGTTCCAGGAATTAACTGGGTGTCTTCATTAATTTTAGCCTGTGGTGGAACGAGCGTATCACCTATGATATTATTGATTCTATTAGCGACATCTCTGGTGATTTCCAAGTGCTGTAACTGGTCTTTCCCTACCGGAACTACCTCTGCATCGTATAATAAAATATCGGCAGCCATTAGCATTGGATAGGTAAACAATCCTGCATTTACATCAGCAAGGCGATCTGCTTTGTCTTTAAAGCTATGTGCTAAAGTCAAGCGTTGAAATGGAAAATAACAGCTCAAATACCACGATAGCTCTGTAACTTCTGGAATATCACTTTGTCTGTAAAAAATGGTCTTTTCGATATCAATCCCGCAAGCAAGCCAGGCTGCAGCAACACTGTACGTGTTTTCACGTAGCTCTGCTCCATCTTTAATCTGCGTTAAAGAATGCATGTCCGCAATAAAGATAAAAGATTCATTACTAGAGTCATTTGCCATTTGAATAGCGGGTAAAATAGCTCCCAATAAATTCCCTAAATGCGGCGTTCCTGTACTTTGTACTCCTGTTAAAATTCTTGCCATTGGATATTTTTCTAAATAAAATTATGGATTAAACGTTCTTGTAAAAGTTTACAAGACGAGCAAAAATAAGGTTTAAATTTTTCAAACAAAAGAAATTACTACATTCGCAGGTATGAAGTTTTTAAAAATTCCGTTTTTACTTATTTGGCGCATTTGGTTTTATGTACTCATGTTTAGTACCATTTTACTGATGTTGCCTTTTTTACTGATTTTAACTTCTCACGAGAAGTATTATCCCGTGTTTTGGAAAATGATCAGAGCTTGGGCCTACGTGCTGGTATACGGAATGGGATTTCGATTGAAAATATCAAAAGAACAAGAAATACTGAGAAATCAGAGTTATATGTTTATCGCGAATCACGCTTCTCTGCTAGACCCGTGGGTAATGATCATTTTAAGTAAAAATCCCATTGTTTTTGTGGGAAAAAAAGAACTGGTAAAGATTCCGATTTTCGGGTTTTTCTACAAAAAAGTAGTCATTATGGTCGACCGTGATTCTGGTAAGAGTAGAAAGCGCGTATACGAAATGGCTAAAAAGAAACTGCGAGGTGGAACGAGTATTGGAATCTTTCCGGAAGGATTGGTGCCTACTGAAAATATTGCCCTTGCCCCCTTTAAAAACGGAGCTTTTAGTTTGGCTATTGAGCATCAAATACCTATCGTACCTCAGGTGTATTATGATTGTAAACGCTATTTTTCATGGGATTTTTTTAAAGGAGGTCCTGGAACCTTTCGCGTAAAGCAATTTCAGTTTATTCCTACAAAAGGACTGAGCATGGACGATAAGAAACAATTGAAAGAACAGTGTTATTCCTTGGTTAGTAGTGAGTTGTTGTCGGATAAAAAATACATGGAAGACACCAATCGAGAAGGAAATGATAAGGAATTTGCGTCACCGCTATAACCTTGGAAACTCGTGAATCTGTTTCACTTGGAATTATCGCAAAAAGGAATGACTACCGAATCGAGGCGGTTATAAAAAAATTAGTATATTTAAAACATAACTAACTACTTCAACATAATGGGTTTGCCTGTATTCAAACCCCGTACGGTCAGGTAAAATATACGTGACCGGCATCGTATTATAATAGTGTTAAAACCCCTATCTCAATCCCTACACATTGTAATATTGATAACACACGCGTATGATTAAAATTATCTTAATAGATGATGAAAAAGATGCTCTTGAAGCATTGGAGTGGAAAATTAAGAAATGTAAACACGTCGATGAATTAGCGATAGTCAAATGCAGTTCGCCAGTTGTAGCGATAGATCTGATTAACGAATACCATCCAGATATTGTTTTTTTGGATATTCACATGGTTGAAATGGACGGATTTACGTTTTTAGAGAGGTTTCCTAAGAGGTCGTTTGAAGTAGTGTTTACTACTGCTCACGACGAGTACGGTATTGCCGCTGTAAAGGCAGAGGCCCTGGATTATTTGTTAAAACCTATCGATTTAGATGAGTTACAACTGACCTTTTTAAAAATAGACCGCTATTTGACTCAAAAGTACCAAGGAGAAAAACTCGTTGTCGATCGTATTAATATTGCCGCTGATGGAAAGGTGTATTTGGTGGCAAAAGAATCTGTGATGTACCTGCAGGCGGATAAGAGTTATACGACGATTTTTTTGAAATCAGGGAAAAAGATTATTGCCACGAAAACACTGAAGGAGATTCAAAAACGCTTTGATTATCCAGAGTTTTTTAGAGTGCATAATTCCTATGTGATCAACCTGAATTACGTTACGGAATACAACAAAGGACATAGTGAACTTACCTTAAGTGATGGTACTATTGTAAGCGTAAGTAGGAGAAAGAAGAATGAACTCATAGAGAAACTCCACCTAGACAAATAATGCTTTTAGATATAAATTCAGCTTTCTATTCTTGGATACGAGGCGGTATGTTGGTACTGTTTATCTACCATTTTATGTTTTATTTACAAAACAAAGGAAGGTTACATAAGTATTATAGTGGATACCTGTTTTGTTTGGTAGTGTATCTCGTCCGAGACGCTTTCCCTCAGGAATCTATGCAGTTGAGCTATCAGTATATCAGTTTTTCTATTCAGTATGTGGGGTATGTGTTTTTTATTCATTTTTGCCGCGAGCTGACAAAGAGCTATGAGTATTTCCCAACCTTAGATTACGGAGTTACACTCTTGTCAAAGCTGTTGTTAGCGATTGCAATGGCCCTGGTAGGGGTACAGTATTTCTACGGATATGAGGTGCAGAAACAAGTTGTTGCCTATACTGTGCCTTTTGCAACAGCCTGTGCTTTTTATGTTTTTTATCTACTTTCAAAGGTGAGTCGTGACCAAGTGTATTACCTGCTATTTGGTTCCATGTTCTTTTTAATTTTTGCGAATATCAGCTCAGTGAAAATGATTTATGGAGAGTATTTTCTCCTCGGATTTAAGGTGCATCGCATGTTTTACTATTTTTTAGGAGCTATGGTTCAAAGCTTGATCTTTGCCTTGCTAATCGGAAATAATTTTCGTGAAATTTTAAAGAAAAAGCAGGAGGCCGAATTGCAGTTGCTACGTCAAGAAAATCAGATTTCTAAGCTGAAAATCATCGCCTTAAAAAGCCAGATGAATCCTCATTTTTTGTTTAACTCTCTCAATTCTATCAATAATTTTGTAATTCAAAATAAGGTGGAAGAGGCGTCCAATTTTATTACTAAATTTTCTGCTTTGGTACGCAAGGTATTGCAATCCACTAATGAAGATGCAATTAGTTTGGCCGATGAGTTGACGGTAGTAGCCATGTATGTAAAGCTCGAACAAATGCGGTTGAAAAATAGTTTTACGTATGAAACCGTTGTAGATACCACGGTAGAGCTAGAGTCCTTGCAAGTGGTTCCGTTATTTTTACAACCTTTTATTGAAAATGCAATTTGGCACGGGCTCAGTTTACAGGCTGGTAAGAAAAGTGTGGTGATTAAAATTCAACAACGTGGTGCTTGGGTGAGTATACAGATTCTCGATAATGGAATTGGCCTGAATAAAGGTAGGCAGAATACTACGAAAACCAAAAAATCATACGGTATCGCCATCGTACGAGAGCGCATGGAACTTATGTATAATAAGGACATTGTGATTCAGTTAAGAGATCGTATGGAAGACGGGGAACAAGGTACCGAGGTATTGCTCGTATTCCCCGTGAAACTGCGGGAACTCGAAATACTGTAGCTTTTATCCACCAGTTATTGTTGCTTCATTGTCTTTGGTTGACGTTTTACTTCCACTTATTTATTCCTAAAAATTACAGCTCTTTTGTTTTGTACCTTAGTTAAACGAAAAGAAAGGGATTGTGATTTTAGGGGGATTCACAATTTTGATAGAGAAGAACTGTGGTTAGGCAGTTCTTCTTTTTAGTTAAATAATTAAATTAAATTTAAAGAAAAAGTTAATAAAATATAAATTGATAATTTATTGATTGTATTGGTTAGGATTATATTAATAATAAGGGGCTTTAGTTTTTAGTTTTGAATAACCAATTATAAATCAACAAATTATGAGACTAAACACTATTTTTTTACCCTTCTTATGCTTACTAGTCTTTGCAAACCTGTCCGCAGTGGCCCAAGATTGCCACGTAACGCGGGAGAATGAAAAAGTATTTTCAAAGCACCCAGAATCGAAACGCGCTTTTGAGGAATTTAATGCCTTTACCGAACGATTTATTGAAAAACATCGGAATAGCTTACGGCAAAAGGCAGCAGCTAGTTATACCATCCCAGTCGTATTTCACGTTTATGGTAGCACACAGCACGGTCAAACCGTGACCTACGATAAAATTAAGGTAGCACTCGAAAAATTAAATGACGATTTCAATGGTAGAAACGACGATTTTAATACCATTGACCCCGTGTTTGACGGTCGAAAATCAACCTTGAGCATAAATTTTGCGTTGGCTAAAATTGATCCTAATGGTGGTAGTACCAATGGAGTAGTTTTCTATCCAGAAAAAGCTGGATATGGAAACGGAGGTGGTTACGACGACCAGATTGCTGCGGATGCTTGGGACAATTACAAGTATATGAATGTGTATATCATGGGCGATTTGTACGCCGACGGAAAGGCGACGAATTCAGGAGTCGCTTGGTATCCGAATACCTCAATGTCGAATAACAATACCGCGAGAGTTGTGTATAACGGTCGCTATTTACACGGCAATACGAATAAGGAATTTGCATCGGTATTAACCCATGAATTTGGACATTGGTTGAATTTGATTCATACCTTTGAAGGCGGATGTAACGATCCTAATGGAGATTATGTATCCGACACTCCCAAGGAAGATTCAAATTCTGGTGATGACGGATGTACCGTAGGAGCCAGTGATTGTGGTAATTTAATCAATTACGAGAATTATATGGGCTATGATTCTGCAGCAGGCTGCGCAAAAATGTATACCCAAGGACAGGTAAATAGAATGCTGGCAGCTCTAGAGCATCCGGCGAGAAAACCACTTTGGCAAGCGGCAAACTTAGTAGCTACGGGGGTGAATTTGAACAAAGGAAGCTTGGTGGTTTCGGATAAGTTATTGGAAGAAGCTCTTGCCAATGACGGATCTTTAGAAGCCAAAACCCCTTCCGTTTCTCTGACGGGAGCTACCTTTGCCCAAAGTTCAGGAAACATGACTTTAGGGACGCATTTTGAGGCTAATTTACCTCAAGGAGTGACTGCGCAAATCTCAGTACTCAGTGCTACAGAAGTTAAAGTGAGCTTCGCTGGAAAGGCGGTAAATCACGCGAAAAGCGATAACATGGCCGCTTCTATAAAATTTAAAGATGCCGCGATTAGTGGGGGAATTGCTAGCCTAAATACCGATAAGATAAGTTTTTCATTTTCATTTTATGACCCGTATAAAGTAGTGTATTTTGACAATCCAGATTATACTGCTAATGCAGGGAAAACCTGGACTTTTTTCCGCTTGCACGAATCAAGTGTCAACAGTTACGGAACGTTTTTCGAGAACAATGCCTTAAAATTAGAAACCTATAAAAAAGCACTGGTCTGCCAAACCGGAACGCGAAATCCTACACCAATTGCAGCCAATACAGTTATCGACAGTCAGAGTTCGTGGGTAGCAGGAGGTGCTTATCCAGATTTACACGTAATCAGAGATGCATCGTATACAGCTTGGGATGGTAAAACTGCCTATATAGGATTTCAATTACAACTCTATCCAGGAAAAGTAAATTACGGATGGTTTCGAGTACAAGTGAATGCTGATGGTTCTTCGTATACCTTATTGGATTACGCTTATAGCACAGAACCTTTTGGAGCTATTAAAGCAGGGAGTAAAACCTGGGATGGGACTCCGGTGCCAACCTGTGATGACGGTATTCAAAATGGCGATGAAACCGGAGTTGATTGCGGTGGTTCGTGTGCACCATGTACGCCAACACTTACCTATTGTTCTTCGAAAGGAAATAGCACTAATGACGAGTTCATCAGTAAAGTTCAGGTAAATTCGTATAGCAATACGTCTACAGGGAGCAGTGGTGGCTATGGTGATTATACAGCGACTAGTGTGGTGAATTTACCACAAGGGCAAGAAGCTAGTATTACCGTTACTCCTAGTTGGAGATCAACCGTGTATTCGGAAGGCTATAGTGTTTGGATAGATTACAATCAGGATGGAGATTTTGAAGATGCGGGAGAGCAAGTATGGTCTAAAGCAGCAACGAAGGATACATCGGTTACTGGGAGTTTCACCGTCCCAACTACAGCTACTTTAGGAGCGACGAGACTTCGTGTCAGTATGAAGTATAACGGAGTACCTACAGCCTGTGAGAATTTCAACTACGGAGAAGTAGAGGATTACAAAATAACGATTACGGAAGCTGCAGCTCCTAGCTGTAATGACGGCATTCAAAATGGAGATGAAACCGGAATCGATTGTGGAGGATCATGTGCTCCGTGTACGGGTAATTCAGGAGTAGTATATGTAGACGTCGCTGATTTTACAGTAAGTGCCAGCGATACCTGGAAGTTTTTTAGAATTGAAGCTGGAGACAACAAGGATTACGGTGCTTGGTACTCTAGTAACTCAGTACGATTGGTAACCTATAACAAGCAAGTAGTTTGTGAAGGGAGTTCTAACCAGGCAAGCTACCTCGCTGAAGGCAGTACTGTAGGAGCTGCAAGTAATTTTGTAGCGGAATCACACAGTTATATCGTTAGCAATAGTAGTTATACAAATTGGAATGGTAAAACCGGATTTATTGGATTCCAATTCACTGTAAATAACGCAACCCATTACGGGTGGTTTCACGTACAAGTAGCATCGAATGGCTTGTCGTATACCGTTTTAGATTACGCGTATCAGACGCTCGCAAATACGCCTATTGTCACGGTTAATAAAGGAGTGACAGGACCTGTTAAGCGCCAGGATGCTTTGGGAGAAGTACGCATTTTTCCAAATCCATTTTCGTCATCAACAACACTGGACTTATCCAGTATTCAAGGTGAAGCAGCTGTGCAAATTCAGGTATTTGATATGCTCGGAAAACAGCTGTATACCAAAACGGTACCCGCAAAAACTCAAGCAGTACAACTAACAGAAACTGCCTTGCCTAAGAGTGGGATATACTTGCTTAAAATTAAGTCTAGGGATTTCTTGAAAACAATTAGCGTACTAAAAAAATAACGCAGAAGTTTACAAGGGTTTTTGATCTGCTTGAAGTTCTTCAAGCAGATTTTTTTAGTCCCATTTTTGAAAGGGATAACTGCTGAGGTTTGAATTGTAGTACTTTTCAATACCTGTGACTTCTACACCTAGCCATTCAGGCTTTTCAAAGTGCTCTGTTTCTGTTTGGAGTTCTACCTCTGCCACCACCAAACCTTCATTCATACCCAAAAAAACATCCACTTCATAGGTGTGTTTGCCTACGGGGATTAAATAGCGGTATTTTTCAATGATAAAATCTTCGCAGAGTAGTAATAAGGCCTCTGCTTCTTGCAAGGGAATTGGACGTTCCCATTCAAAACGAGTAGTTCCTTCAGCGTTTGAAGGCCCTTTTACGGTCAAAAAACCTTCGGTATCTTTGATGCGTACTCTGACAACGCGTTCTTTATCGGAATTTAAAAAGCCTTGTTTGATGTAGTTTTTTTTCGATGCTATGTCTCGAAAAACCATCGAGTTGACTAAAAATTTGCGTTCAATCTCAACTGCCATAAAAAATCAAAATCAATTTTGTACGAATGTACTACAATTTATCGTTATTAGTAATATCTTTGATTTTGATATGAAGAAAGTATTGTTGTTTTTCTCCGTTTTGTTCAGTGTTTTTGCCACGGCTCAAACGGATTATAGTGATCGTTGGGAAGATTTGTTTTCCTATACCAATGTAAAGGATTTTATCAAATCGGGAGAGGTGTTTTACGCAGTGACGGACAATGCCGTATTTTCTTATAATACACGGACGAAAGCGATAGCTAAAATATCGTCAGTACAAGGGCTCTCAGGAGGTACGACCTCCGCAATTTACTACAGTGAGTCTACTAAAAAATTGGTGATAGGTTACGAAGATGGATTATTGGAAGTGATTGATGAACGCGGTCGTATCACTACCTCACCTGAAATAACGAACTTCAACCAAACAGGAGAAAAGAGTATCAACCACATTTATGAATACAATAATAGGTTGTATTTGTCAACTTCCTTTGCTATCGTAGTGTACGATTTAAACAAGTTGGAATTCGGTGATACCTATTTTATCGGAGCGGGTTCCACAGTTGAAAAGGTAAATGAAATAGCCGTCTTTGATAATCGTTTTTACGCGGCAACAGCTCGTGGAGTCTATTTGGCCAATGTAAACAACCCTAACTTGATTGATGCCACTAGTTGGAGTTTACGGTTTTTAGGTGATTATACAGGGATTCACGTATTTGGGAGTCAGTTGTTTGCCAGTACGGGAAATCAGTTGATGGCTGTGCAAGGACCGGCGGTAACACCCGTTCGAACTTTTACCGAACCCATACAAGGATTGAAAGCTTCGGCTTCTAGTTTAGGAGTTGCACTAAGGTCACATGCCGTTTTTTTAAATGCCGGGTTAGGGCAGATTCAGCGCGTAGATCGCGTAGGTGCCTTCAATTTTAGTTTGCATCAAGCGTATGAAGAAAACAATGAAATTTATTTGGCAACAACGACCTATGGAATCCTAAGAACCCGAGTTGGGACCGTTGGTACCTTGGAAGAAGTACATCCTGAAGGTCCTTTGTTTAATGATATTTTTAGTATTGACGCTCATAATAATAATGTTTGGGTAGTTTACGGAGGTTACGATGCCACCTATACCCCTTTGCAAAATAGGAGAGGATACTCCCATTACAATGGTAAGAATTGGTTGAATTCTCCGTTTAATCCCAGTCAACCTATTGGTGATTTAGTAGCGGTTACCATCGATAAAACTAAAGAAAACTCGGTGTTTTTAAGTGCCTTTGGAGATGTGAAGGGAGCCGGTATTAGTACGGCTTTGACAGGAGGTTTGTTAAAAATAGACAACGATGCAATTACCGCTTTCTACAATCAAACCAATAGTCCTTTGCAAGATATTGAGCCGGCCGATCCTAATCGGGTAACCGTTAGGGTTAGTGGTACAGCCTTAGATAATCGAGGAAATTTATGGGTGACCAATCTGGCGGTTTCCAACAAGCTTAAAAAGCTCAACCCCAGTGGTAATTGGCAAAGTTTTGATTTGGAGTCTATCGTGACTTCTAGGAGTAAACCTGGAATGAACGAAGTGGTTGTTGACCGTTCCAATACAGTTTGGATAGGTACCCGACGTAATGGAGTTTACGCCTTTAATGAGGCTGGTGATAAAAAGAAAGCATTGACTACTGAAGCGACCAAAGGGAGCTTGCCAAATTTGAATGTTCGAACACTCGGAGTGGATAGAAATAACAGGATATGGTTAGGAACTTTAACAGGGTTGGTCGTTTTTAATAATGCCTCAGGTATTTTTGACAATGCAGTCAATGACGCACAACCCGTAGTGATCGTAGATGAAGGAATTCCCAAAAAATTATTGGGAGACCAAACAATTAACAGCATAGAAATTGACGGTGCTGATAACAAGTGGTTCGGAACTGAAAATGGAGGTGTACTGTACACCAATCCTACTGGACAGCAAACAATTGCCAGTTTTAACAAAGACAATTCACCCTTACCATCGAACAAAATTGTAAAAATTAGGGTAGATGATATCACCGGAAAAGTGTATTTCGCTACCAATAGAGGAATGGTAGCCTACAATAGTAAGGTGGCGCCTTTTGGTGAACAGCTGGGCGAGGTATATGCCTACCCAAATCCAGCACTCAAGAATCATTCAACAGTTACTATTGACGGTCGTAATGGTACGCATCTTCCTAAGGGAACCAATGTAAAAATATTGGACATGTCAGGAAACTTGGTTTATGAAACAAATGTAGTGGAAGGACAGCAATTGTCAGGAGGAAGAGTTACTTGGAACAAGCGAAACTTAGCGGGAACTAAGGTGGCCTCTGGCGTTTATATTGTGTTGCTAACAACGGAGGATAACTCAGAATCCGCGACTACGAAAATAGCAATTGTGAACTAATGGGGATCGTCAGTACCAAGGCTGTAGTGTTCAGTGCTTTAAAGTACGGTGATACGAGCTTAATAGTAAAGTGCTTTACCTTCGAAGATGGTTTGCGCTCTTATATGATTAGAGGAGTACTCAAATCGAAAAAAGGGAAACTTAAAAAGGCCTATTTCCAACCACTTACCTTACTGCAAATAGAAGCGAACCACAATGATAAAAAATCATTAAACAGTTTGCGAGATGCGCAAATAGCAACGCCTTATTACAGCATACACACGAGTATTAGTAAACAAACGATTGTGATGTTTCTGGCTGAGGTACTCGCCGGAATTATTCGGGAAGAAGAACGAAATCCATCGCTGTATACCTATCTAGAAACGGCATTTGTTTGGTTGGATACCCACGATGATATTGCCAATTTTCACCTCTTGTTTTTAGTGAATTTATCGAGGTTTTTAGGGTTCTATCCAGATGTTAGCGATATGCATTACGATGCGTTTAGCTTGGTCGAAGGACGCTTTATTCCCAGTCCCTATGAAAAATTAACACTTACCGGAAGTCAATTAGTACTCTTTAAAAGGCTTTTAGGCATAAATTTTGATGCAATTCATACAATTTCTTTAAATAAGAAAGAGCGACAATCCATCTTACGCAGTATAATTCAATATTTTGAGCTACATTTGGACGGATTTAAAGCTCCTAAATCATTAGATATATTAGAAACAGTGTTTAGCTAGTCATGAAAAACCTTATAGTAGTACTATTTTTTTTAGTAAGTATACCCCTATTTGCTCAAACTGTAACGATTATTGATGCCGAGACAGGGAAACCTATTGAAACGGTTGCTGTTTTCAATCGAGATAAGTCGAAATCAGCGGTAAGTGATGAAAACGGTCAGGTAGATGTCGATGCCTTTACACGAAATGAGGTGTTGATATTTTCTCATGTGGCCTATGCAGAACACCGATTAAAAAAGCGCTTGTTGGAGCTCAATGATTATCAGGTATACCTGTCTAAACAATCAGAACAGCTCGATGAAGTGGTGCTGTCACTGTTTAAAAACAAAGAAAAAACGAATAGAATTGCAGAGCAAATAGCCGTACTTTCTGCTAAGGATATAGAAAAAGTTTCACCGCAGACTTCAGCTGATTTATTGGCAAGTGTACCGGGAATTAAGGTGCAAAAATCTCAATTTGGAGGAGGAAGTCCGGTGTTGAGAGGAATGGAAAGTAATAGGGTTTTACTCGTTGTCGACGGGGTGCGCATGAACAATGCCATTTACCGAAAAGGACACTTACAAAACTCGATTACCGTAGCGCCCAATATGTTAGACCGTACGGAAATCGTGTTTGGACCTTCATCTGTAATTTATGGATCTGACGCGCTAGGAGGGGTGATTCACTATTATACGAGAACGCCGAAATTGTCTGATAAAGGAGAGGTGAAAGGGGAGCTGTTTTCTCGATATAGCAGTGCTAATAACGAGACGACTAACGTAGTTTCTACCGAGCTTCGCTTTAAAAAATGGGCTTCTTTTACGAGTATTTCTCATAGTAATTTTGGAGATCTCCGCATGGGGAAAAATAGAAGACACGGTTTTGAAGACTGGGGAAAGGTGTTTCATTATTCAGAGAATTTTGACGGTAACTACCAGGCCAACCCTACAGTAAATAACGATGTCAACCTACAGCGAAATACCGGTTTTCATCAAACGGATGTATTGCAAAAGTTTTTTGTACCGATATCAAAACGCACAGATTTAAAGGTAAATATCCAATACTCGACCTCTTCTGATATTCCGCGCTTCGATCGTTTAACAGAATTGAAAAGCGGCCAATTAAAGTTTGCAGAATGGTATTACGGGCCTCAAAAGAGATTACTCGTATCACCGCAATTAGATTTTACCCTCGGTAAAAAGTGGTTGGATAAAGGAATTATTACTTTGGCGTACCAAAATGTTCAAGAAAGCCGAATGAATCGAAAGTTCGGAAGTTTGAATAGAACGTACCGCTTTGAGGATGTCGATATTTTTAGTATCAATGGAGATTTTACAGTGCCCTTGGCAAAGAAGCGTAATTTTGGGTACGGATTTGAAGTGGCGTACAACGATGCATCTTCAAATTCTTACGGAAAGACCTTAGCCGTTCAAAACAATAAGGTGGTGGGCTATGCAGGCGATTTTGCGGTACAGTCGAGGTATGCAGATGGCGGAAGTACGTATTTGAGTTCCGCATTGTACATCGACTATCGTCAGGATATCAATAGCAAGTCGACCTTAAATACTGGTTTGCGATTGACCAATACCAATTTAACTGCAAAGTGGTTGGACGAGCAATTTATAAAGCTTCCTAACAATGATATTAGCTTAAACAATACCGCTCTAACTGCTACTGTGGGGTATGTGTACAAACCCAATAGAACATGGCAGTTGAATGCCGTACTTTCTTCTGGATTTCGCTCACCCAATATCGATGATGTAGGAAAGGTTCGCGAGAAAGCAGGAAGAGTTACTGTTCCTAATATCGATTTAAAGCCAGAACACGCGTACAATGGTGAAATAGGAATTCAAAAGTATTTTAACGATCGTAAATTTCGTATTGGTGCCAATGTTTATTATACCTTGTTAAATAATTATATCTACAGAGAGGCCTTTAGCTTAAATGGAAGCTCAACTATTTTATTTGATGGAGAGGCAGGAGATATTGTTGCCAACGTAAACAAAGGAACGGCTTATGTTACTGGGTTTACCTTGAGTTACCAAGGAAAGTTGTTTTCCAATTGGAGTACTACTGGTTTTATTACGTATACCAAGGGAGAAAGCTACGATTTAAAAGAGCCCATGTCATCAATACCACCGTTGTTTGGAAGGTTTGAAGTAAACTACGTAGGAGGACGCTTTGAAGGAGGAGCAAACCTGGTATTTAACGCCAAAAAGGATATCAAAGACTATAACTTAACAGAAGGAATCGATAATCAAAACCAAACACCGGTAGTAGACCCGAATGCGACAGAAGATGTAGATAAGTATTACGGAACACCGAGTTGGATGACTGTCGGACTTTTTGGAAAGTATTCTGTAATGCCTGGAATTTCTGTTCAGGGAAGTGTGCAAAATATTTTTGATGTACACTACAAAGAGTTTGCTTCAGGAGTTTCTGCCCCGGGAAGAAACTTTTCATTGGCCGTGCATGTAAATATGTAATTATTATGATAAATATATTTAAAATAGTGAGTTGGTTAGAAGGATTGTCATACATCCTTTTACTCTTCGTTGCCGTACCTATTAAATACCTACAAAACGACCCTAGTTATGTGAAAATGTTAGGAATGCCTCACGGATTACTATTCGTAGGATACATCGTTTTAGCAATTATGCTCAAGTATGAACTCAATTGGAGTGGGAAAACTTTTGGAATTGTCAGTGTTTTATCAATACTTCCCTTTGGAACCTTTTTCGTAGGAAAGTACTTGAAATAATGTTACCCACCTGAAACAGGAGGAATCAGCGCAATAGTATCGTTTTCCGCTAGCGTGGATTGCTCCTGTGCATAGACTTCATTAATTGCAAAGGCCAATGACTTTAGGGCCTCCATAGCAGGATACTTTTTGTACAGTTCCGATTTAAATACCGATAGCGAACAGTTGTCAGGGACTTCCATGGTTAGCGTATTGCTCCCGACGATGTCACGGGTGATGCCAAAGGTGAGTACAGCTACTTTCATAGGTCAAAAATAGCGATTTTTTTACAGAGATGCTCCTTCTTTTCTGGATTGGAGTGAGCGAACTACAAGGTCAGGGAAATCTGTAAACCCACCGTCTACTCCTGCTTCAAAATACAATACTTGTATCATTTCGTCAAAGCTTTCAAATTCATCGAGCTGATCAGCTCTAAGGGTATAGGTGTGAACCGCTAAGCCTAATTTGTGTGCCTGTGCAACCAGAGGGCTAAAGGTCCAGCCCGTTGCCTCTTTTGAATGAAGAAGTTGCTTGTACCAGGGGCCTATGCCATCGGCGTAACTCGCGAAGTACTTTAATTGTTGTGTTTCTTCAGGGTGTTCTATGAGTTGTACTAAAAATAGGTCTGATTGTAATTCCTTGCGGACGCGTTCGAGTTCCTTGGCGTCAAAACACTGAAATATACAAGGATCGTCTTTCGTGTGATAGCCGTGAGCATCGAGTATAGAAAGGGTGATTTTCGCAATATCTTGCCCTTCGTTGTGATGAAAAGCGGGATTCTTAATTTCAGGATATATTCCGATAGTATTGCCCGTACTCTCATTCAGGCCTTGTATCAGCGCTATTTCTTGTGCAAAAGAATGGAGGCGAAAAGTACCTACCCCTTTTGGAAAGCGCTTAGGATATACCTGTTGACCCGTTTTCGGATTAAAACGTTCCATCACTCGTAAACTTTGCAGTTCTTCGAAAGTGAAATCAATAACGTAATACCTTCCATCGGCTCTGTGTCTGTCTGGATATCGGGTGGCCACATCGGTGACATCGTCTAAATAGATATCGTGAATTACGACGGGAATACCATCTTTACTCAATACCAAATCTTGTTCGATATAATCGGGTTGCATGGCATAGGCCATGGCTTTGGCTTCCATACTGTGTTCTGGGAGGTATCCGGAAGCTCCGCGATGTGCGATGACCAGTTTTGTTGACATAGGCGTTGGTTTGGGTGTTTGACAGCTTGCCAGACCGATTAGCAAGACGATTGACCAAACATAAAAAAACCCCGACGAATACACGTCGGGATTGTTGCGTTTAATAAGCTCTTTTATCATTTCCTTCATAAAAATTAATAAAGGCTTGGTTTACAACTCGGTGACCACCATCCGTAGGGTAGTCTCCGGTGAAATACCAGTCTCCTAGATTTTCAGGACAGGCTTTGTGCAGTCCACTAACAGGCTGATAAATAACTTCTACCTGGGCTTTAATCTCAGGCGTTTTTAGCATTTCTGCGATTTTTGCTGAAATTTGCTCATTGGTAAAAGGAGCGTATATTTCTTTTACGTAATTGACTATTCTGTGGTCTTCAAAACTCTGTTGAGCAATACACTTTTGATAAACGTCGTAAACAACGTGGTACTGATTGGTTTCTTTCAAGAGCTCTAACGCTGCTTTGAAAGCGATAAAATCACCAATTTTTGCCATGTCTATACCGTAACAATCCGGATAGCGAATTTGAGGAGCAGAAGAGACAATTACAATTTTCTTAGGCTGTAAGCGGTCTAAGATTTTGATAATACTTTTCTTTAAAGTAGTTCCTCTAACAATACTGTCATCGATGATAACTAGGTTGTCTGTCGGTTTTACCACGCCGTAAGTAACGTCGTAAACATGGGCTACTAAGTCATCCCTACTACTGTCGTCAGTAATAAAAGTTCTGAGCTTAGCATCTTTAATGGCTATTTTTTCGAATCGAGGTCTCGTAGAGAGTATCTCAATAACGCGTTCTTTTGACAACTTTCCATTACCGGCCAAAATCGCGTCGGTTTTTTGTTGGTTGAGTACGTCTTCTGCGGCTTCCATCATTCCGAAGAACGAGGTCTCAGCGGTATTTGGAATATAGGAGAATACGGTGTTTTCTATGTCGTGGTCTATAGACTTAAGCACCTCTGGGAAAACGTATTTTCCGAGGTTTTTACGCTCTTCATAGATAGAAGCATCACTTCCTCTCGAAAAGTAAATACGCTCGAAAGAACAGGCCTTCTTTTCGCGTTGGTCCATTACTGGAGCCATGCTGGTAGTTCCGTTCTTCTTGATAATTAGAGCATGTCCACGTTCTATTTCTTTAATGGTATCGATATCCACATTAAAAACAGTTTGAATCACGGGGCGTTCAGAAGCCACGACAACCACTTCGTCGTCTTGGTAATAAAATGCCGGACGAATGGCTGACGGATCGCGTAAGACAAAAGCATCTCCGTGTCCCAATAGTCCTGCCATAGCATAACCACCATCCCAATTGCGTGAAGATCGTTGTAAAATGCGTTGGATATCGAGGTGTTCCTCTATAAATGGAGAGGCATCTTTTTTATTTAACCCTTCTTTTTTGGCTTCTAAATAAGTCTCTGCCACCTGATCTTCCAAGAAATGACCAATTTTTTCCATTACAGTCACGGTGTCTGTTGATTCTTTAGGGTGCTGCCCTAATTCGATCAACTCTTTCATCAACTGATTAGAATTGGTCATATTGAAGTTACCTGCGACGATTAAGCTTTGGTGACGCCAGTTACTTTGACGTAAAAAGGGATGCACATTTTCTATGCTGTTCCCTCCAAAGGTACCGTAGCGTACGTGTCCTAAAAAGAGATTTCCGATGTAGGGCATATTTTCTTCTTGCCATTGTACATCGTCAATTTTTCCGGGATTTTTTTCAAAAACACCATTGATGCGTTGGTTGATTTGACCAAAGATGTCTTGAATAGGTTGGGTTTTGTTCGAACGGATTCTACTGATATAACGAGTTCCAGGTTCTACGTTAAACTTTATACTTGCAAGTCCAGCACCATCTTGACCTCTGTTGTGCTGCTTTTCCATAAGCAAGTACATTTTGTTAACTCCATAAAATGCGGTTCCGTATTTTTCCTTGTAGTACTCGAGAGGTTTGAGTAATCTAACCATGGCAATACCACATTCATGTTTTAAAGCGTCGCTCATTGTTACTGTTATTTAAGTGTTTAGTTGTGTTTTTTGTTGTGTTGTTGTATAAAAAAATCCGCAGGATTTCCTGCGGATTTTCATTATGATAATTCTATGTCGAATTGCGTTAACTCTTTAAATGCTTGTAAGCGCTCTTGCACTTCTTCAGCACTTAGTTCTTCCATGCGTTGCGTTCCGAATTTTTCTACACAGAACGACGCTAAGTTAGATCCGTAAATGATGGCGTTTTTCATATTTGCAAAAGAGATATCACCTGTTTTTGCAAGGTAGCCACAGAATCCACCGGCAAAGGTGTCTCCTGCTCCAGTAGGATCAAACACTTCTGCTAACGGAAGTGCAGGAGCAAAGAACATTTTACCTTCGTTAAACAACAAAGCTCCGTGTTCTCCTTTTTTAATGACTACGTATTTAGGTCCCATCTCGTGAATTTTCTTCGCGGCATTTACCAACGAATACTCACCACTTAACTGACGTGCTTCTTCGTCGTTAATAGTAATTACATCAATGCGTTTTAAAACCTCGTGTAAATCATTTAACGCGATGTCCATCCAGAAATTCATCGTATCTAAAACTACTAATTTCGGACGAGCACTCATCTGATCTAAAACAGAAGCTTGCGTTAAAGGGTGTAAGTTACCTAACATTACAATCTCAGCATCTTTAAATTGCTCAGGTACTACTGGGCTAAAGTGCTCCAATACGTTTAATTCAGTGACTAAGGTATCACGTGAGTTCATATCGTTGTGATAACGACCACTCCAGAAAAAGGTCTTTCCGTCTTTTACAACTTCGATTCCTTCTGTATTGATTCCTTTTCCTTCCATCATCGATAAATACGAATCTGGAAAATCTCCTCCTACTACTGATACAACTCCTGTTTGAACACCAAACTGAGAAGCTGCTAATCCTACAAACGTTCCTGAACCTCCTAAAATCTTATCGGTCTTACCAAAAGGTGTCTCGATAGCATCGAATGCTACGGTACCTACTGCTAATAATTTACTCATACTTTTAAAGAACAAATATTGATATCAATTTTGTCTGTTTTTGCTTTAAAAACTAACAAAGTCGTATCATTTAGTTTACTAATGTTATTATTAGGCACAAAAGTGCCAATTTTATCGTAATTTTGCACCTTTAATACAAAACCAGTCTACGACTGTGCAAAAATAGTTTTAAAAAATGACTATCAAAGAAATACAAGAAGAAATTATTGATGAGTTCTCGATGTTTGACGATTGGATGGAGCGTTACGAATACATCATCGAGTTGGGAAAATCACTACCAATAATTGACGAAGCGTATAAATTGGATGAAAACCTCATTAAAGGCTGCCAGTCTAAGGTTTGGTTGCATTCTGAACTTCAAGGTGATGTGCTGAAATTTACGGCAGATAGCGATGCTATTTTGACCAAGGGAATTGTGGCATTATTATTGCGCGTATTCACGAATCAAAGTCCAAAAGATATCATGGCAGCGGATACCGCTTTTATCGATGAGATCGGATTGAAAGAACACTTGAGCCCTACGAGAGCGAACGGTTTGGTGTCGATGGTGAAACAGATTAAAATGTACGCTATTGCCCAACAGGCAAATTTATAAGTATTGACCAAAAAAGAATAACGTAACAAGAGTATAAGGTATGACCGAAGAAAATTTAGAAGAGTTAGGAGATAAAATTGTACGTGTTTTAAAAACAATATTTGATCCTGAAATTCCCGTAGATATCTATGAATTAGGATTGATCTACGACGTGTTTATCTCCGAAGAAAACGATGCTAAAATTTTAATGACTTTGACATCGCCCAATTGTCCCGTAGCCGAAACCTTACCGGTAGAAGTAGAGGAAAAGGTGAAAACACTTAAGGAAATTAATAATTGTGAGGTAGAAATCACCTTTGATCCAACATGGACGCAAGACATGATGAGTGAGGAAGCAAAGTTGGAATTAGGACTCCTTTAATAGAGTGAAATGGCTGAGGAAATTGTAAATAGAGTCGCGAAGAGCAATTTGATGACCATTGACCTGGAAGATTTTTATCCGTCAGGTGCAAGGGTCGTTTTCGATATAAAAGACTGGCTGTACGAAGGCTTGATTTTAAGAGAAAAAGAATTTAGAGCCCACGTAAGTGAACACGACTGGACTCAGTATACCAATACCTACGTAGCGCTTACTTGCGGTACCGATGCAATTATCCCTTCGTGGGCGTATTTGTTACTGACAACGGCCTTGGCAACATCAGCCAAGAAAGTGGTGATTGGTGATTTGGTACTTTTGGAAACTGTTATTTTTCAGGAGTTGTTGGCCGAATTACCCTTGGAAGAATTCCGAGATAAACCCGTAATCATAAAAGGATGTGCTAATAAACCTATCCCTTCTTCTGCATATGCCTTTTTAATACAGCGATTACAGCCTGTAGTAAAGAGCTTACTCTTTGGAGAAGCTTGCTCTACAGTACCATTGTACAAGAGAAAAAAGTAAAATAGAAGGATAATCATGAAAAGAATTGAGTGGATTCTTTTTGCAGTATTAGTAGGAAACACCTTAGGGGGATATTCGCAAGAAAAGACTAAGCAAGAAAAAACGAAGCAAGAAAAGACAAAACAAGACAGTGTACCCAAAGTTTGGGATGTTACCGGAAAAATGACCTTCCTGTTAAACCAATCTTCTTTTTCGAATTGGGTAGCTGGGGGTAGTAATACCGTGGCTGGTAATATTGCGTTAAATTACGATTTCAACTACCGTAAAAACCGTTGGCGTTGGGACAATAAGTTTACCATGACCTATGGTTTGAGTTATGTAGATGGCCAGGGTATGCGTAAAACGGACGATCGTTTTGAGTACAATTCTCTGCTCGGTTTAAAAGCTGGAAAGCATTGGTTTTTTTCGTTTTTGAGTAATTTTAAGTCTCAGTTTACCCGCGGGTACGATTACAAAAAGAATCCCGCATTGCCAATTTCTGATTTCTTATCACCTGCGTACTGGAGTTTTGGACCCGGGATGCTCTGGAAAAAGTCGGACGATGCAAAACTCAATATCGCGCCGGCCTCTACACGATTTACGTTCGTTTCAGACGAGTTTTCTGGTAAATACGGGGTGCCAGAAGGTGATAATTCTATTTTTGGACTCGGGTTTAACCTGTCGGCCTACTTTAAGTTTTTTGTGATGAAAGACGTCTTGATGGAAAATATATTTGCCATGTATTCGGACTACCTCGATCATCCACAAAATGTTGATATTGATTATCAAATGAGATTTTTTGTTAAAATAAATAAGTATCTTTCTACTAACGTAGCCTTCCATACTATTGTGGATGACAATGCGTCGAGTAAAGTACAATTTAAACAAATCTTCGGTTTAGGACTAAATTATGTGTTTCATAAAAGGTGACTTTTTGAAAAACTTGTTGTCTTAAACTGTGGTAAAAGACTACTTTCGTAGTTTCAAAAAATCAAAATTTATAGACAATGAAAAAATTAGTAGCTATTGCGTTATTTTTTGCAGTATGCACCGTAAAGGCACAAGATCAGAAAGAGGAAACGCAAGGAGGATGGAAAAAAGGAGGAACGGTTTCGTTCTTGTTTAACCAATCGGCATTTAACAATTGGTTAGCCGGAGGAACCAACAACATTTCAGGAACCTTAGGATTGAATTATGATATCAATTACGCCAAAGGAGATTGGACTTGGGATAATAAAATTATCGCATCGTACGGTTTGACCAAATTGCGCGGAGAATCTGCTAAAAAAACAGACGATCGTTTGGAGTTAAACTCATTAGCGGGTAAAAAAGCTTCAGGACATTGGTATTATTCAGCATTTTTGAATTTCAAAACGCAGATGTCTTCAACGGATGTGAACGGCGTTCAGCAATCACACTTCTTTTCACCTGCCTACTTCCAGTTTGGTCCAGGTATGTTGTGGAAAAAATCAGATAATTTAAAGGTGAATATTGCTCCTGCAACGTCTAAGTTAGTTGTGTTGAGCTCTGATTTAGCACCGGCATTCGGAGTGGCTATGGGAGAGTCAACGAGATACGAATTGGGAGCTTCTATTAGCGGATACTACAAGTTTACAATTATGGAGAATGTCTCTATCGAGAATATTCTTAATTTGTACAGCAACTATTTGGAAGAGGCTAAAAATGTAGACATCGATTATACTGTAAACGTCGTAATGAAAATCAATAAGTATTTATCGGCGAACTTAGCGCTCCAAGCTATTTATGACGATAATGCTTTTGAAGGATTCCAAACAAGAGAGGTATTCGGTTTAGGAGTTAATTATAATTTCTAAAAAAAATTAATACAATACAGGATAAGGAGTTACAGAAATGTAACTCTTTTTTTTGTTTTATAGTGTTGGTTTTTAGGGTTTTATGTTTTTTTAGTGGGCGAACCGTAGTTTTTGGCACGCAATTTGGAATCTCATAAGCATAACCATAAAAACTATAGCTTATGAAACGTCTACAATTACTATTTCTGATATTAGTTTCAGCAACCTTTTTCTCATCGTGTACTGTTGTAAATGACGATCCTATTGATACGGCCATTTCATTGCGCGAGTTGTTAGAAGGACAAGATCTTTGGTATATAGATTATCACAGAACGGCAGGGACAGGAAATGTTCCATTTGTTTCAAAGGCTTTTACGTTATCATTTTTAAATGGTAGGTTGTATGCCAATAATAATATGGTGGACGTTGGGAAAACTGGAAATGGATTTGGAGTAGCAGTAGGATCCTATGCAACGTCAAACAGGTTTGTAAATTTGAATCACGGACTGGACGGGAGCTTCGAGTTTGAAGTAGTACAGTTATCCAATACCGAAATAAGAATTGATTGTACTTCACGAAATGTAAGTTACTACTTGATTGGATACCAACGTGGAAATTTCGATTACGATAAGTTGTTTTACGATAATATTGAGTATTTTCTTCAAGAATACATGGCTTGGGAACGTGTAAAAACAGCAGGAGGAAGTCCGAATGTCTTTGATAAAGAACATTATTTACAATTTACCCCTAAAAATAATGTTACATTTTACTCTTCTCATGATCCTTTTGGCATGAATGTTGATAATATAAAATGGGATTATGTGGGTGGTTATGAGGTAGCTAATATCAATGGATATCCTAAGTTGAAAATTTTAACACTTAATTATGATGGCGGAGATACGGAAAAATTTGAGTTGAGCGTTATTAATGATGAAAGGATAGCATTGTACCACCTCCGATCACAAACGACCTATACCTTTGCAGGAAGAGGATTTGTGCAGTATTTGAGAAGTAAAGGTACATCGAGTGCGAAAGCAGTGACGAAATACGAAGGAAGAAAGCGCTCGATCATAAAAAGAAAAACAGTTGAAAGAAGAGTTTTAAAATAAAGTTTGGTTAGTTGATTTTTGGTTGGTTATTTTTCGATAGCCAATTGAAATAAACCGCCCCCACAGGGGCGGTTTTTCTTTTTTAACTTCATTATTCACACGAAATAAAGTACCTTTATAGGAAAATAGTAACGATGAGTAAGACTGCTTTAATTACTGGAGCTAGTTCGGGAATTGGGAAAGCTACCGCCCAAATATTTGCAAAAAATGCTATCAACCTTATCATTTGTGGTCGACGCCTTGAAAAATTACAGGCGCTAAAAGAAGAGTTAGCACCACTCGTAAAGGTGTGTATTTTGACCTTCGATGTTCGAGATCGCAATGCGGTAAAAACAGCGATTGAAGGAATTCCAGAGGAGTTTCAGCACATAGATATCTTGATAAACAATGCGGGAAATGCCCATGGCCTACACTCCATTCAAGAAGGGAGCTTAGACGATTGGGATGCAATGATCGATGGAAATGTCAAAGGACTTTTATACGTGTCCAAGGCTGTGCTTCCGCAGATGATTGCCCGTAATGCAGGGTTTATAGTGAATATAGGGTCTATTGCAGGTAAAGAAGTGTATCCGAATGGGAATGTTTATTGTGCTTCAAAATTTGCCGTCAATGCTTTGAATAAAGGAATGCGTTTGGATTTAAATGCACATAATATTCGCGTAGCGGCCATACATCCAGGATTGGTAGAAACCGAGTTCTCGGAAGTGCGATTTAAAGGAGATACTGAACGAGCTTCTGGAGTTTATCAGGGGTATAAAGCACTGCAACCCGAAGATATTGCCGATATTATTCACTTTGTGGTAACGAGACCTTATCACGTCAATATCGAAGATTTAATAGTTTATCCAACGGCACAAGCAAGTGCAACCATAGTTAAAAAAGATGCCTGAGTTTTCAAAAGTAATCGCAGGTTGCATGTCCTGGGGAACCTGGGGAAAAAACCTGTCAACCAGTGAAATGCAACGTCAATTAGCACAGTGTATTGATATCGGAATTCACAGTTTCGATCATGCCGATATTTACGGTGATTACAGTACAGAGGCCGCTTTTGGAAAGGCCTTTCAAAACAGCGGTATTTCGCGTTCGGAGTTACAACTGATATCAAAATGCGGTATTCAGTACACAGGCGAGGCGCGTTCGAACAGAGTGAAGCATTATGAGTATACTAGTGAGTATATTGTGTGGAGTGTAGAACAGTCACTCCAACATTTGCACACCGAGTACCTCGATTTATTATTACTCCACCGACCGAGCCCACTTATGAGACCTGAAGAAATTGCTGAGGCTGTTGAAATATTGAGGAAAGATGGAAAGATTCTCGACTTCGGTGTGTCAAATTTTAATCCTGCACAGACCGCCTTGCTGGAAAAGTACACTGCTGTGAGTACCAATCAAATTGAAGTGTCTCTAACGAATTACGAGGCTATATGGGATGGAAGTTTGACCCATATGCAATCTTCGGCAATACGTCCTATGGCCTGGAGTCCTTTAGGATCGTATTTTAAAGAGACGAGCGCACAACAAAAACGACTTCAAAAAGAGGTGCTGTTTTTGGCGGAGAAATACAGTATTACAGAAAGTCAAGTACTGTTAGCCTGGTTGTACAAACACCCAGCAGGAATTCTACCCGTGGTAGGAACCACAACCATCAGCAGATTAAGAGAAGCTCTAGAGGCAGCGGAAATTGTATTAAGTACTGAAGATTGGTTTGCCTTATTGGTGGCCAGTCAAGGACATAAAGTACCCTAAACGATGATTAACAAACGGCTTTTGATCAAAAATTTACTCTCGCGAAATGACGAGAATAGCTTTTATGATAAAAAGCAGAAGATTTCTTTTACTTCTAAAGAAGGAAAAGCCAAGTTTGTAAAGCATGTTTGCGCGTTGTCAAATTCCAACCCAGATAACAATTCGTATATCGTAATAGGTGTAGAAGATGAGTCAAATGCTATAGTTGGCGTCGATTTTTTCGACGATAGTAAAATTCAAAATTTAGTGAATGCCTACCTCGTGAACCCTCCAAAAATAGAGTACGAAAACGTTCCGTTTCCGAGGTTGCCCAGGTATAAAGTGGTAGGTTTGGTTACTATTTATCCCAAAAAGCCTATTTCATCCTTGGCAAAGACGGCTTGGAAGTATTATAAAGGGACTGTATTTTACCGGAGAGGAAGTAATTCGGTGCCTGTTGAAGGTGCCTTTCAGTTAAAGAATACCAATAGGCCCATCGTAGAAGCGCTCGAACGAAATGCCAGAAATAATATAGAACTAACACTGGATGGAGTTTTTGATTTTGTCAATCGTCACAAAGCGGCCTACAACCCAAAATACAAAGTGTTTAAGGAACAATTTGTGGTTTGTTGGGCAGGGAAAAAGACGAGGGTCGGTGATGAAACATTTTATTCTCGCGTCGATATTGAGCTGATCAATGAACAAGTGCGATTGTTTTATTCCAATTTAGACGATGTACAAATTTATTTTAACGAGCACTCGTTTATTATCACAGAATTCTTGATGCTCGGTATTGATAAAACAGAAAAACGCTACCCTTTAGAGAAGACGATTATCAATTTTAAAGACAACGGGCTACACGATATCGTTACTGAGTTCTTATTTGAACCTCCGAAATTCGATAAGAAAATACTGTACCATATTTACAATGCTAACAATGCGATTGTCGCTAAAATAGCCAAAGGGGTTACTTTGAGTGTATTGGAGTTCGAAGACGTACAACGAATGCCTACTAGCTATTTGATTTGTTATTTGAATGGATTTTTAGAAGCTCCGAAATACCTGAGAAAGGTCAAGACGTATATTCGCGATTTGGACGATAAAACTACTTATGTAAAGTACAAAGATGCTATGCGTGTACTGCGCAAGGTAAAGTACAGCTAAAAGCCCGAAGAGATATTCGGGCCCTAATTGAATGCTAGTCTCTTTTGTAATAGGCTATGATGCTGGCCTTAGCCAAAGCGTTGTTGTTGAGGTAATACCCCACAATAGCTGGTGTGGTCTTTGCATCTAGTCCGAGCTTTTTAACTTTTAATGCATATACCGTAATAATATACCTGTGATCACCATGCCCTTTTGGAGGACAAGGCCCTCCGTAACCTGGCTTGCCGTAATCAGTAACGCTTTGTACACTTCCTGTAGGACTTAATTTTAGTGCGATATTCCCTGCATTGGCGGGTAATTCGCGAGTGTTTGCTGGCAGGTCAAATACTAACCAATGCCACCAACCACTGCCCGTTGGAGCGTCAGGGTCGTACATTGTAACGGCAAAACTTTGGGTGCCTTTTGGAGCGTTGCTCCAGCTGAGTTGTGGAGATTCGTTTTTTCCAACGCAACCAAATCCATTAAATTCTTGTGTTATCGTTGCTTGTCCACTGAGCGTTTTACTGCGTAAAGTAAAAGTTTCCTGAGCGAAAATCGATAGGTTACTCAATAGGAGCAGGGCGAACAGTAAATTAAATTGTTTCATGATATGATTTTTTTATGCAAAGTTAAGTTCAATGTCGGTGTTCAGGGAGTTTCCAAAAGCCCAAAAACTAGCGCTAAAAGCCCAGTTATTGAAACTTTTTTGGAGTACAACCAAATTTGTTTTTAAAGGCATTGATAAAGGAAGATAAACTTTCGTATCCCGCGGCCTCATAAACGTCGGAAACCCGTTGTCCTCGATCTCTCAATTGATAGGCAGCAAGAGTCAACCGCTGTTCTTGAAACCATTTTATGGGAGATTGCCCATAGGTTTTGACAAATTCACGTTTAAAGTTTGAAACACTCATATGTGTTAAAAATGCGAGCTCTTCCAACCGTAGTTTCTTGTATTTATAAGCATCAACTACCTGTATCAGTTGTTGTTTAGCAGGCGAGTTTAGGTGATTAAATCCATAGAGGAAGGCCGCTCCGTGGTAGTGGTATAGGTAAACGATAAGCTCTTCTAATTTCAGTAATAGTAACTGGGGTTGCAGGTCTTCAGGGAGTTTTAAAACATCTTTTATCCCCGTGACAAGACCTCGAATATAAGCGGTTTGTTTAAAGGAATAAACTCCTTGTGGTTTCGAAGGTTTTCTCGGGCTGATCTGATGTTTTAATAGGATGTCATACAAACTCGACGCGTCAAAAAAGAGCAGGGTACTTTGATAGGTTTCGTTTTTGGCGAGTTTTTCGGTCATCAAGCAATGACCAGCTCTCATCAGTAAAAATGAATTCGAAGCAATCGATAATTTATTTGTTGGGGTGAGTACTTCTTTGGTACCCACTTCCAAAAAGCTAAACGCATGTTTGCTGAGTTGGATTTGTTGTTGATGTAGTTCTTGGAAAGATTGATAGTGGTAAGCGCTTATCTTACTAGGCTCATGTATCAAATTTTCTGGGATGCCAACTGCACTCATGTTTGAAATCTTTGGTAGATTAAAGATACAGAACTCTGCTGATATATCCTTATCTTAAAATAGGTAGTGATTAGATTTTTTAATCCAAAATGTTGTCGGACGAATTTCCAAACAAAGGAGTTGTCAGGTGTTTTTTTTACAAAGGAAGCCGTACCTAACGTAGAACTCCCATATTCGTTGAAGACTACGGGAGTTATGTATTTTAAAAAGGTTAATCCATCATGGCAACAACTCTGGCAGGTGCTGCTGAGGCTCCTACGATTTTTAGTGGAAAAACAGCTACTTTAAACCCTGAATAAGGAAGAGCGTCTAGGTTTACCAATTGTTCCATATGGCAGTATTCTTTATCTTTTCCTACGAGATGTGCTTCCCAGAATAACTCGGGATTGTTTGTTTTTTTAGCTTGTTCTATCATGTAGGGTAATGGTAAATCCCATCCCCACGAATCAATTCCCATAACTTTAATACCTTGGTCGATAAGCCAGTTGGTGGCTTCGGCACTAACGCCTGTACCTCTTTTGTGAAAATCTTTGGTTCCGTTAAATTGATCTCTCCCAGTTTTAATAAGTACTATCATATCGGGGTGAAGCTCTAGTTTTTGAGTCTGTAAAAATTCTTGAATGTCCGATACTGTTATCGGGTCGAAATCGACCTTGTGTTTCATGTCGATAACAAGCCCTTCACCATAGCACCAATCTAATGGGATTTCATCAATAGTTTTTGATTTTTTTCCTCCGGTGGTAGGAGAGTAATGCCAAGGAGCATCGATATGTGTCGTAGCATGCACTCCCATTTTTTCAATGGTATCGTCTGCCCATCCAACAAAGTCTTTGGGAAATAACTTAAAGGGAAGGCCCAAAATACGAATCAACCATTTTGCCTTGCGATGAGGTTTGTGTTTTATTTTAACCTTCATAAACCAAGGGTCCTGTTTGTTGTATTGTATAGGTTTTGATAAATCGATAATTTTCATGCTTGTGAATTTTGGTACTTATTAACAAATGTAAACTAAAAATCCCCACTAAAAAGTGAGGATTTCTTTGAATTTATCTATTCTGGACTCATTTCAAAAATTAGCTGTCCTCCTTTGATGAGGTCGTGATGTGATACCTGCTGATTTTTGAGTTCTTTACCATTGAGAAGTACGCGTTGTACATAGGGGTGCTTCTCGTCTTGATTTTTTGCGATAATTTCCAGTGTTTTCCCACCGGGTAATTGTAATCGAGCTGTTTTGACATTAGGGCTTCCCAGTGCGTAATACGGAGATCCTGGTGTTACTGGATAAAATCCGAGCGCACTAAATACGTACCATGCGCTCATTTGACCTGCATCGTCATTTCCACAGAGTCCAGCCACTGTAGGTGCGTACATGCTGTCCATAATCATGCGAACGCGCTGTTGTGTTTTTTTAGGATGCCCCGTCCAGTTGTACAAATAAGGAATGTGATGTCCTGGCTCATTTCCGTGTACGTAATTTCCTATGATTCCATCACGTGTAATATCTTCGTGTTTGTCGATGTATTTATCAGCAATGGGTTCGGTAAACAAACGATCGAGTTGCTGGCTAAAGCGTTCTTTACCTCCCATAAGTTCAATCATATGATCGATGTTTTGAGGGACGTACAAACCGTAATTCCAGGCGTTTCCTTCTATAAACCCTTGTCCGTGAGTATCCATCGGATCAAATTCCTTTTTGAATTCGCCATTGGATAGTTTAGGACGCATAAATCCGGACTTACTATCGTAAACATTGACGTAATAGTGAGCTCTTTTTTGGTAATTTGCTGCGATGCTATCGTTGCCCAAGTGCTGGGCAATTTGTGAAATACACCAGTCATTATAAGCGTATTCCAGTGTTTTGGAAACAGAAGAGTGGCTTTTATCTTCGGGTACATAGTGGTGTTTGATATAATCTCCAAGGCCGTCAAAATAACTAGTCGTAGCGGTATTGGTAGCTGCTACTAAGGCGTGATGAGTATCAAAATCCCCTACGTTTTTTATCAGAGCATCGGCGATAACTGAGGTTGCGTGATATCCGATCATACACCAGTTTTCGTTGGCGTAATGACTCCAAATAGGAAGCATTTTGTGAACGCTCTGGTCGTGGTGCGCCAACATAGATTTTATCATGTCGTTATTGCGCTCTGGTTGGATGAGGTTGTAGAGAGGGTGTAAGGCTCTGTAGGTATCCCAAAGAGAAAATATACTGTAGTTGGTAAAGTTTTTTGATTCGTGAATATTTTGGTCGAGGCCTCTGTAGTTACCATCGACATCTTCATAGATAATGGGGGATAATGAGGTGTGGTATAGGGCGGTGTAGAAGGTAGTTTTGTCTGACTCTTGGAGGGTGGTCACTTGAATTTTCGATAATTCTCGCTCCCATTTTGCGTTTGTCTGCTTTTTCAGTTGTTCAAAGTCCCAATGGGGTACTTCGGTATTTAGGTTCAACAATGCTCCTCGAGTACTTACGGGTGACAAGGCAAATTTAACATTGATTTTTTCGTCCTTTTCCGTGTCGAAGTTAAAGTAGACTCGCAGGTTTTTTCCAGCCATTTCAGGGAAATTGTGCTCTTGATCAAAGCGCCTGTAAAATCCGTCATAGGTTTCCTTGTCGTATTTTTTATGTCCATAGCTCTTGAAGGGCTTGGAAAATTGCATGGCGAAATACACTTTTTTGGTTCTGGCCCAACCCTTGGTTTGTCGATATCCTGTGACCAAGCTATCATTTTCTACGCGTATAAAGGTCCATACGTTTTTGTTGTCGTGATGGTATACATTATACACGAGGTCGAGGAGTATGTGGGCATCCTTTGTTTTTGGAAATTTGTATTGATGAAAACCGACGCGCTCACTTGCCGTAAGCGACGCTTCAATTTGGTATTTGTCGAGTAGCACGCGGTAGTATCCTGGGCTTGCGGTTTCATTTTTGTGAGAAAAAGTAGAATAGTAGCCCTCTGGTTGCTCTTGGGTAGGGAAGGGGTTTAATTGGAGTTTCCCAGTGGTGGGCATGACTAAAAAATCGCCCAGATCTGCATGGCCGGTTCCGCTGAAGTTTGTGTGGGCAAAACCGATGATGGTAGTGTCTTTATATTGGTAACCCGCGCAGTATTCGTAGGTTTTTGAATTGTATTTCCCTGCCTCTGAAAACATCGGTTCAAAATTGGTTTGCGGACTGAGTTGTACCATGCCAAAAGGAGCGGTAGCACCCGGGAAAACATGCCCCATTTTACTAGTACCGATAAAAGGATTTACATAAGAGGTAAACGAACTTGTTGTGGTGGTTTTAGGTAGCTTTTGAGACTCCGTACTGCACTGTATACTGCACAAGGTAGCTAGTAGGAGCCACAGGTATTGCGTTTTTGTTTTCATTAGAATGTTAGTTGTGTTGATAAAGAGGTAAAAATAACAGAGAAGTAAGGTAAAATCGTATTAAAAAGCACTGCTGTTTTAAGTTATACAACTTGGAGCAGAATGTTGGATATTAAACAAAAAAAGCTCTGATATTCAGAGCTTTTTTAAACGGTTTAGGCTTTGCCGCCATCGAGTTTGTCTTGCCATTCTTTAAGGGCTTTCCATTTTCCTTGATAGGCCATTTTAGCTTGTTTTGGCCAGGTGTCAGGTTTGTGCATTCGAAAGCGATCACCTCCGTTGAGCAGTACTTCTTTACAGGTTGCTACTGAGGCTTCAGATAACAATTTCCAGGTTCCTATATTAGCTTCGGAAAACAGGGCGGCAATTTTAGGACCGATCCCTTCAATAATTTTCAGATCGTTTTCTTTTACTTTTTTACCAAAAGCGAGTTTGGCAGCATCGGCATCAAACACGATTTGCTTCGGAGTCTTTGTGGTGGTGGTTTTGGCTGGCGCTGTTTTGTCTTTTTGAGTTGTTTTTGATTTCTTAGCAGGGCTCTTTTTTTTCTGAGTTTCCTGAATACCTTGTTTAGGTGCTGTTGTAGTGGGTTCGGCTGCCGTATTCTTTAGGAGTGTGGTTTTGAGCTCTTCTTGTTGACGCTTGCACAACTCCAGTTGATCTAAGAGGTCGCGTTTGTCTTGTTTACATTTTTTTAGAGCGCTGTTAAGATCCTCCACGTCGCTTTCTAGCGTTTTTACTTTAGCAGCATCCCCAGAAAACAATTGTCCGAGTAAGTATCCTAAAATGGCTGTGATGAGTCCTACTAGTATAGGAATTAGCCAGCAAGGAAGGTGAATAAATAATGTGTGCATTGATTTGATATTTAGTTAATGGTTACTTCAATTCGTCGATTTTGAGCTCTTCCTTCAGGGGTTTTATTAGAAGCTTTAGGCTGGGTTTGTCCTTTGCTTAAGGCTTGAATATGTTGGCTTAAAATGCCGTTGTCGATAAGGTAGTCGCGCACAAAATTTGCGCGTTGTAATCCCAAAGAAGTATTGCCTGTCGAGGTACCGGTATTGTCTGTATGTCCTGTAACGGTAATGTTGCGTTGTTCCTTGTCGATGCAGTTACTAAGGAGGGCAAATGTTTTTTTCTGAGTACTGTCGAGTACTATGTTGGCGCGTCCTGTATCAAATTGTAACACGATGGGAGTCTTGGCAAGACTGTCGCAGAGCGATTGCCAATAGTCATGTTGGTCTTCTCCAGGAAGTGAGGTATGAGATGCGATGATAATGGGACCGTGAAAGATTCCTGATGTATCCGGAACCATGTTTTCGTGCAGTTTTCCTTCGGTAAGGATACGGGCGGCAGGAATTCCTAATTGAATGAGCACGTTTTTTACAGTGGTGGCTCTGGCGAGCCCTAAGTTAGGAAAGGCAGAATTATTGGTTTCTTTATGGGTGTAGTATCCGGCAATAGTTACCTGTTGCGGGATGCTGTCGTTAAACTCTTTGAGTAAGTTCAAACCGTGAATCACCGCTGGGAATACCGAATCACTAAGGTGGAAATCGGAGGTTTTAAACGTGAAATTGTCAGGGCTTTGATAGTGAAAAATTGCTGAAGGAGCATTGATAGAAAAAGGAATATAAGTGGTAGCTGTCTTAGCGAGTGTCGGTGGTTTTTGTCCTGTTTTGGGAGGTGATTTTTGAGTTGTTAAGGTGTCTTTATCACTGTGCCATGAACAACAACAAAAAAACCAATGAGCGAGGCTTCCGAGAAAGATTGTGAGGAAAATACCCAAAAAATAGCGTGTTTCTTTACTCATGTGTTAAGGGTTTAAAATATTGATTGTTAATTTATTAAAAAAATATCAAAAATTAAAATCGGCATTTTAACAGTATTTTTTAAGTAAATGCTAAATAAATGTTAACAGTGTGAAAAAGGTGAAACATTCTTTTTTTTCGGCAGTCTTATAGACAAACGAAACCTTAAAATTCAACCTTTATGAAAAAATTAATTTTTAGTGCTTTATTGATCTTAATTTCAGTGAGTACAATCAATGCGACGAACAACTTAGAAACCAAAGCAACGACCAATTCAGAAGCGGTAATTAGCTACTCGGAATTAAGTACTTTATGTAAGCTAATCAGAGAAGGAAACTACGAAAGTGTAAAGGCTTTATTAAACAACGGAACCAACATCAACAGAAAATCTATGGGGATGACTCCAGTGATGTTTGCAGCGCGTTATAACAAAGTGAAAATTCTTAAGTTATTAATCGAAAAAGGAGCGAACCTAACGAAGAAATCTGACAGAGGACATACGGCAATGGACTATGCAAAAATGTCTAAAGCAACAGAAGCTCTTGAAATTTTAAAAGCAGCTATCGAGAAATAAACGTACTAAAAAAATGTATATATAGAAGACCGTCTTTTTCAGACGGTCTTTTTTAGTTAATTTTACAGAAAATTTGAAATATGACCTTACTAATAATTTTTGCAACGATTTCTATTTTGTTTTCGTTTTTATGTTCCATTCTAGAAGCGGTATTGTTAAGTGTAACCCCGACTTTTATTAATTTGAAAAAGAAGGAAGGAAAAGCTTTTGCCACGCAGTTAGAAGCTCTGAAGAAAGATGTTGACAAACCGTTGATTTCGATTTTAACAGTGAATACCATAGCACATACGGTAGGAGCTATTTTGGTTGGAGCCCAAGCGAAAAAGGTATTTGGAGATGACGGAAATGGAGTAGTAGTAGTGTCGATTATTATGACGTTCTTGATTTTGGTAGCCTCTGAAATTATCCCAAAAACAATTGGTGCTACTTATTGGAAATCCCTAGCGGGAGTTTCGACCAAGGCGTTGACGATTTTAATAGTAATTTGTAAGGTTACCTTACTGCTTTGGTTTTTGCAATTGTTTACTAAAATGTTTGGTAAGGGAGGACACGGAGAAAGTGTGTTGAGCAGGGAAGATTTCTCCGCGATGACAGAAATTGCGGAACAAGAAGGTGTTTTTCAGGAGAATGAAAGTACAGTGATCAAGAATATGTTGAGTTTTAAGGAGGTGCAAGCCAAGCATATTATGACACCTAGAACGGTATTGAAATTAGCAGATGAAAATCAAACCATACAGTCGTTTTTTGAGCAAAATCAACCTTTGCGATTTTCAAGGGTACCGGTTTACGCAAATACTCCTGATGCCATATCGGGCTATTTTTTGAAAGACGAGTTGTTTTTAGCCTTGATTAATGGTAATGGGGAAGCCCCTTTAAAGTCGATTAAGAGAGATATTATTGTCGCAAAACGAGATTTGTCCATCCCGAATTTATTTGAGCAGCTTATCGAGCAACGTGAGCACTTGGCTTTAGTTGTTGATGAGTTTGGTGCAGTAAGTGGATTGGTAACCCAAGAAGACGTTATTGAAACATTGCTAGGTTTTGAAATTATGGACGAAAGTGATAATGTCGCCGATTTGCAAAGTTACGCTCGTAAGAATTGGGAACAACGAGCCAAAAGACTCGGAATTATAGAAGAAGATGCTTCAAGTGAAGAACAATCATAAAACGAAAAAGCGAGTACTAAGAGTATTCGCTTTTTTGTTGAACATCAGGATCGTATTAATAAATATATCCGTATTCACGGAGTTGGTTTTGATCTTTTAATTTAAGTAGACTGCCATTTTTTAGTACCCGAATACTATCTGCTAACTCCAGTACAAGCTCGTAGTTGTGATCGGTAATGACAATTCCTTTGAGGGCTGATTTTTCTCTGATAGCATCGGAAATTGTTTTCACGTTTATTGGAGAAATACCATTGAAGGGTTCGTCGAGTAGTATAAAAGCTGCTTCGGTGTTCAGTATCATCAATACCTCAATAATCCTGAGTTCACCCCCTGATAATTCCTTAACTTGGCTAGACAGATACGGCGCAATATGTGGATTGGTATACAGTTTTTTGACCTCACTTTTAGCACACATGACCGTTAGTAGCTTTTTGATGGTCGCATTTTTGGGTAAAAAGTTAGATTGAGGTAGGTATTGAATACGTCGGTGTTGTAAGGTTCCGTTTTTAACAATTTTAGTATTGATTTTTTGGAATTTGAAGTCTGCTTTTACAGACCCGAAAATTATTTTTAGCAAGGTTGATTTCCCTGTGCCATTTCTGCCTAATAAGGCGATAATATCTCCAGTTTTACAGGAAATAAATAGATTGTTGAGCAAAGGCACGCCATTTTGCGTTTTTGTTAAGCTGTCTACGTGAAGATAATGCATGTTACGGTTGTTATTGAAGAAATGCTAAGACTGAGAAAGATCGTGGTTAACCACAACTTGATTTTACTGAGACCTAAATTATAGTAAAAATAATACTCGTCCTTTAATGAGAGTTCGTATATGAAAAGATGAAAGGCGAGGTGCATGAGTATAAATATAAAATTGAAATTCATTACCATTTGTTGCGTGGTGAATTGCAATTTAAAAGCCGTTTTAAAAAATACAGCTACCGTGAAAGTAATGAGCATGGAGGAAGGGAGGCTTCCCAACATAATTTTACGTTGAAAAACGGAAATAATTCTTAAAAGTCGCATTTTTTTAAACAAAAAAACGAAAAATTTGTAATAAACCGTCAAAGTTAGTGCCCCGAAAATATAAAGGAATGTTAAAGTTGTCGAGAAGGGAAATGGGGAAGAGCTTGTGATAGCATTGTAAAAAACTATTTTAAGCTACGTTGTTTTTGATTTTTAGGGAAGAGGGGGCGGTGGTTCTCGAATTATAAAAAAGCAGCTAGTTCGTAAAACTTCTCGAACTAGCTGCTTTTTGGTACAGAGCGCCTGTCTTTGTCAAGCCCTGCTCATTTACCTGTTTTGTGAACTTATAAGGTTAAAACTTTATACCGATTAAAAACCTGTTCTCAGCCTGACCGTTGAAGTTGGAACGCACGTAATCAAAGCGTAACAAACGCCATTTTCCAAACCCAATATTGTCTAATCCGACATTGAACTCAGTATAGGGCTTGTTACCTGCGGTATAAAGTCCTTTAAAGCCACCTACTAAATGAAAGTTCAGCTGGTTAATTAATGGGATTTTACTCAATATGGCTCCTTTAAAATTTTGTTCTACATGTACCTCTCCAAATTTGTCGTTAGTACTGAGTTGGTAATAAGGCAATGCTAAAAATCCGTTGAGATAATTGTCGTTGGGAGCGATTAGCAAGCGATTGCCATTAAAGTGTGCATAATCCATAAATGGAAGGTCTTTTTGTTCTAAGAAAATCCCTCCACGGAGTTTGTATTTAAACTGTCCCCAAGTTCCTAGGTTAAAACGCTGGTCCAATCTAGTTTCAAAGTAGTCAGAGTTCCACTCGTCATTGCTAGCTCCAAAGTTTTTGCGATACCCCAAGTACAATCGCGGGTATTTGTTGGAGTTTAGGTTTACCTTAGATTTTGGATATGACATGTATTTTTGGTCAAATCGAATGGTGAGGCCTAAGCGCAAGCTCCAAATAGAATGAGCTTCAAAACTACTGCTAAAGTTATTCGGTTGCTGAGGGTTATTGCTCGTGTAATCCACATCTTTTTGAGGGAACATCACGTAATTAGTGGTGTTGAACAAGGGGTTTCGCTTTGCGTATTCCAAGCTCGAAGAAAGTTTAAAACCGTTAAACAACTCTTCGCTATAGCCGATCTTAGCAAAGCGTTTTTCATAAATTTTTAGGTAGTTGCGTTCAAAGAGCACCGAACTTACGGTATTCCAGAATTTGCTGATAGGAGCGTTGCTATTAAATTGGCGGGTTGTAATTCCTCCTGAAACGTAGTAAAAAGGTCGGGTAATTCTGTTTCCGCTGTAAGAGAAGTATCCTACAGGGCGAAACTTTTTATCAGAAAAGCCATAGTTTCCAGCAATGCCAAAACCATAGGACTTTTTATCTTTCAATTCTTTCGTAAAATCGATATTGATTCCCGTGTTCCAACCTTGTACTGTGTTGAAGTTTATTCCAAAAACAGGTGATGATACATTTACCGACCATTTTTTGTAACTGTTGTCATAGGTGTATCCCATAGCTAAATTCATCAGGTTGAATTTATTGCTCTTCGCATCGATGGAGTCGAGGTATTTTTTCGATTTTCGCACGACTTTGATACTGTCTTTAAGCTGGTAGTCTGCAACTTCTTCTTTGGTTAGTGGAACTGTTCTGATTTGATTCCAATAGCTAGTGTCTTTTTCCGTGGCGTTTTTAGAAAAGGCCAACACCTCATTACTAAACGATTTTTTTGTAAAATCAGGCTCGAAATTGTAGTTCGAATACGCGGCAGAAAAACGCCCGTCAAAATTGATACCCAGCATCCCCGCTTTAAAATCGATGGTTTGCGTGGCAATAGCCCAGGTATTGTTCTGTTTGTTAAAACGGTAGTTTTGTTTGATAAATAGATTTTTAATCATGGGAATCCCCGCCTGTGCTCCCGTTAAATTTACATCTGCTCCGTAAATAGACCAGTCGTCTTCCACGATGTAAAGATGTCCGTTAAAAACAGGATCATTCTGGCGCTTGGGAAGTAGCTTAATCTTATTGATTAACTGACCGTTTTTATCGTAGAAGGTTCCCGCTAGCTTGTAGTTGTAATAACCAAAGGCACTGTTAGCAATCGGTGAAATCATTTGACTTTGACCGAGGTCGAAAGTATTGTTGTAAAAATCGAAATTTACATCCTCTGCTTGGTTAAAGCTGATACCGTTGTCTTGTCCAGAAACTTTAGAGGCCACGATGTATTCGTTGAATTTTTTAGGATTGTCTTGCGATTTGATCTTCGAAATGGTTTCAGAAAGGTATACAATACCGCTTCTAGTAGAATCGAGCCCTCCGCCAAAGTCTCCTACTTCTTGACCCAAAAAACGCTTTGGTGCATTCTTTATTTTAAATAAACCTCGTGAATAAAAGTCGGCTGTAAAAGATCCGGTTTTCGCTCGGTTTTTTTTCTTGTTGGCAATGGCCTGACGGATAATGTTATCCGCAGGGTTTTCATTGGCATCAATCTGCACTTCTTCCAGAGATACTTGCTCTTCTTGAAGTTGTACATTCAGCGTAGTGGGGGCCGTACCAACCGTTACTTTTTTCTTTACAGTTTTGTATCCGAGGAATTGAAAGGTGATTTCGTACGTGCCGGGTTTGGCTAGGTTTAAGCGATATTCCCCGTTGTTGTTGGTTGTGGTTCCCAGACCACTGTTTTCAATATAGACACTTACAAAAGGGAGTTCTGTATTTTTTGTGTCGGTAACTTTTCCTTTAACTTGAGCAATAATACTGCTCGTAAGCAGAAAAAAAATAAGCGTAATGGTTCTATTCATATTCTAGTTAGTAAAATTAGTTTGTAAGCAAACTTACTTGTTAAAAACCAGCTTGCTAGCTAATTTTTTGTTAAAGAACTTACAAATATTTCTTATCGTATAGACGCTTATTTTTTTTCTTTGGTTGCCTACATTAATTCTTTTTTTTGGTTTTCTTTTTTCCGAAGAGTCCTCCGAGAACATCTTTTACCTTGTCAACGGTTTTGTCCGTTCCTTTGGTATCTCCTTTGGTTTTGTCTTTTTTGGTACCTCCCAACAAGCTATTGAGCGTATTGTTGACGAGCTTGTTTTTTTTCTTTTCAATCAGCTGTTGGCTCAACTTAGTGATCGATGATGCGAGGTCAGTTTGTACGCTAGGATTGGTCATAGAACCTTTAATAGCAGCTGTAATCGGCACTTTGATATTCTGATCTTCCGGACTGAGCTTACTCAATATTCCTGAGGCTTCCTTTCCGAGGTACTTTGCAGGAACTTCAAGATTAACAGTATAATCCATACTCTGGTCAAAACCATGTGTACCTCCGATACTGATACCGATATCCTCATAGTTTAATTTAAAGGGGGCCACCTTCACTTTTCCTTCCGAGAAAGAAAGCTGGGTTTTTACCTTGCTGAGATCGAGTTTACTGAGGTCAATAAACGATAGCTTGTCGTTTAATAAGCTGAGTGCTTTGGTTTTTTCTGGGTTAATTTTGCTGGCTAATAATTCGGCCAGGGCATTTCCTGAAATACTGTTTAGGTCCGGTGTAAACTCTTTGGTAAGCTTACCTTTCAAGGCGATTTCAGAGTTCAGTTTACCGTCAACGGCTCCAGCAATAGGACTAATAGATTGCAAGAGGTCCATACTGGTAAACGATTGCGCGATGTCAAAGGTATTGATACCTAATTTCATGTCGAAAGTAGGTGTTTTTTGTTGCGTACTGATTTCTCCGTTAAAGGCAACGCGACCCTTAAACATATTTGCAGAAACGTTTTGCAATACTGCTTTTTGATCTTTTATCAAGAGTGTTCCTCGTACATTTTTAAGTTCGAGGTTATCGTATACTACTTTTTGAGCGTTTGCAATTAGTTTACAGTCTAAAAATGCAGGGATTTTTAAACTTTCACCAGGAGCCGGAGTCTCTGGTTCTTCAGGACTGTCTTCTTTGCTTGGAGGGGCCTGCTCTGAATTAGCCTGCATAAAGTCACTTACGTGAAACTCCTTGGCATCTAAAGCGAAGGTTCCTTGTAAGGTTCCTTTGGCTAATAAAAAGCCTAAGAAGTTTTGTAATTTACCCTTGGCACTGAAATCACTTTTTCCTGAGGTTGCTTTAAACTCAGTTAACGAAATTGTTTTTGGGCTAAATTGAACTGTAGATCGTTGTATTTTTATAGGATTTACCACGTCTTTAGAAGAAAACTCAAAATCGTTCAACCCGATGGTTCCCGTGTTTTTTATGCGTTCAACGTTGTTCTTTTTGATGGCTTCTACATCGAAGCGCGTTTGTAAATCAGCATTGACAATACCTTGCAATTTAGTGTTTTCAGGAAGTGGATATGCTTTGTGGATATTTCCTAGATTAACGCTCCCCTTTAACGAGGCGTTTACATAAGGATTGCTCAGTAAGTTGCTAGCCTTTCCAGAGCCAGAAAATTTATCTTGGTCTATTTGAAAGGCCAGGTTATTCACTGTCACAGCAGTGTTTTTTAAATTTCCTGTTTTGTTGTCTATGTGGACATCGATAAAAATATTTTCGATGCTTTTAGGTAATTCAGGGTATTTGAACGAAGCGTTAGTAGCATTCATAGCAATATCGAATTTTGGAATGCGTTTTTCGTCTATAATACCGTTAATAGCTCCTTTAACACTAAAGTTTCCAGTGGTCTTTACTTGGTTGATGTTTTTGGCATATACCTCTGGTAAGAGCGCTAAAAAGTTTTTAAAATCCGAAGAGGGGGTACTGAAATTCAAAGCAACTTCTTGATTGTGGTCATTGAGTTTTACAAAACCGTCAAAAACAAGAGGTAGCTGATTGAGGTGTGCCTCGTTTTTCAAAAATGAAAACTTCATGTTCACCAAATCCATGGCGAGTACGGCAGTCAGGTCAATATGTTGTTGTTTGGCGTATGAAACACCATCCATAGCCAGTGAAATAGCAGCGTTGGTACGCGTAGAAAGTTCGGAGTTTTTTTGTGAGAAATCTCCGCTCCCTCTGTGCTGTAGGTCCTCGACGAGCACACTAATTTTGGAAACGAGATCTTCGTATAAAACACGGGTATCTGTTATGCTGTACTCTTTGATAGACAGACCAAAATTACTCGGTTCGGTATCGGTGGTAGCGGTGGTTTCTTCGACGGTTGTTTTTTTGGCGATATCGTAGTTCGCTTTTCCTTGTGCATTGGTATGGATATTCACTTGAGCACCATCAATGCCAAAGGACTGTATGGACAATTGCTCAGAGCTCGCCTTAAAGAGTTCCGTTAATCGTAGTTTTAAGTTGATACTTTTTGCGTATACTAAGGTGTCGCCTTCAAAAGGAGCGTGGTTAATCACGGATACTCCGCTTAATTGTACAGAAGCGTTGGGGAAATTTCTTAATAAACTCAGATCTCCGTCTTTGAAATCAACGGTTGCGTTGAGGTTGTTGTTAACGGTTTCTTTTACGAGCCCGATAATTTTATCTTGAAACAACAACGGAATGCTCACTAACAGGATGAAGAGCACTAAGAGGAGTCCACTAATAATTTTGATCGCTTTTTTCATGGAGGAAAAGGGTTTATAATTAAGATACTAACGGACAAAGTTCAGTATTTATTTGTTAAGATAGCGCTAAGAAAACTATAAAAATAAAAGAATTGATAATTTTGCATTTTAAAATCTTGTAAGGTGACACAAAAGCAACGGTATTCTCAGTTTATTAAAGAACAAGCAACTCGGCTTGGTTTTTTGGGCTGTGGTATAGCCGAAGCTACCTTCTTGGAAGCTGAAGCACCGCGGTTGGAAGCGTGGTTAAAGGAGGGATACCAAGGTGAAATGCACTATATGGCCAATCACTTCGACAAGCGTTTAGATCCGAGGTTGTTAGTTGACGGTGCAAAATCTGTCATTTCATTATCGTATAACTACTTTCCAGAGCAACAACAGGTTTCGGAGAGTTATAAGTTGTCAAAATACGCTTATGGGCAGGATTATCATTTTGTAATCAAAGAAAAGCTGCGCGAGTTGTTGCAGCTCATCAACGATGAAATAGGTGAAGTTTCCGGTAGGTGTTTTGTCGATTCTGCTCCCGTTTTGGAGCGAGCTTGGGCGGAACGTGCTGGGTTGGGGTGGAATGGAAAACACTCACTGCTCATTCAAAAGCAGCAAGGGTCATTTTTCTTTTTAGCTGAGCTGATTATCGATTTGGAATTGGAGTACGATGCTCCCTTTCAAACCGACCACTGTGGAAAATGCACGCGTTGTATTGATGCCTGTCCTACTCAGGCTATTTTGCCCAACAATACTATTGATGGAAGTAAGTGTATTTCCTATCTAACCATAGAACTGCGCGATGCAATTCCTACTGGGTTTCAAGATAAGCTAGACGATTGGATGTTTGGCTGTGATGTGTGTCAAGATGTATGCCCGTGGAACCGCTTTTCAAAACCGCATCAGGAACCTTTATTTCAACCTCAAGAAGGCTTGTTGGAAATGGATAAACGAGACTGGCAGGAACTCACGCAAGAGACCTTTAGTAAAGTATTTAAAAAATCGGCCGTTAAACGAACAAAATTCGCTGGGTTGTCGAGAAACATCCAATTTATACAAAAAAAAACCACCTAATTGTACATCAGATGGTTTGCTATTTAATAAGTATCGGTATGTTATAAAAAATCTCCAAAGAAAAACCAGTTTAATCCTTTTTTAAGTTTATTGTTCTCGTTTTCTTTTTCATTTTCTGGACTCGCATTTTTTGCCATTTCTTCTTCAAATAAATCCACGACAAATTCATCGTATCCTTTTTGAACCTCTTCGCTTAAAAATGCTTGGAAGTACAATTCACTCGCTTTTTCACCTTTCACCTGTTCAATTTCTAACAAGGTTTTGTACAAAGGCTCAATTTTGTTGATAACACTCTCTGGAATGGCCTTACGACGTCCAGTAAATCCAGTAGCTTCACCGGCTTCATTTCGTTCGATTTCGAAATCGGTAATCACCCAGTAATAACGTCCTGTACGCGACAAGTTTTTAACAATGGCATGAAAATTCTCTTCTTTCTTTAAGGATTCCCACAACACTTTAAAAACCACTTTAGGCATGTCTGGGTGGCGAATAATATTGTGAGGTTCACCAATAAGTTCCACTTTGTTGTACTCAGAGGCTTCTTCAAAAGCGTCGTTCATATACAAGATGGTTCCGTGTAAATCAGTTTTACTGATGATAATTTGGGATTTATCCCATTTTACTTCTTCATCAATAATTTTTGAGGGTCTGGGGGACAAGTTAGTATTCATTGCTTTTATGAGTTTTAATTTTAAAACAAAAATAACTCTTTTATAACAAAAAACATAGGAGAAACCCCTAATGATTCGGGTTTCGTCCTATGTTAAATATCAACGATATACTTAAGGAAAATAGTTAATTATTCAAAGTCTCCGAAGAAAAACCAGTGCAATCCCTTCTTAAAATTACTCTTCTGTTCTTCGGGCTTTGTATCTTTTTCTTTTTGATATTTTTCTTTTTTGCTTTCTTCCTCAAAGAGGTCTACTACAAATTCGTTATAACTCTTGCCGACTTCTTCATTGAGATAAGCGTTAAAATACAATTCACTCGCTTTTTCGCCTTTCAATTTTTCGATGTCTAATAAGGTTTTGTATAGCGGTTCAATTTTTTGAATTACGCCTTCCGGAACGGCTTTTCGTCTACCGGTGTAACCGATCGCTTCTCCGTTTTCGTCTTTGTCAATTGTAAAATCGGTAATTACCCAATAATACCTTCCAGTACGGGTGAGGTTTTTTACAATTGCGTGAAAATTTTGTCCTTTTTTTAGGGCATCCCACAAGGCCTTAAAAGCAACTTTAGGCATGTCGGGATGTCGGATGATATTGTGAGGTTCTCCTACTAATTCAATAGCTGAGTATTCGCAGGCTTGGGTAAATACCTCATTTGCGTAGAGGATGGTTCCGAATAAATCAGTTTTACTGACAATAGTTTTTGTTTTATCCCATTGTACTTCTTCATCGATAATTTGTCGCGGGGTCGTTTCCATACTTTTGGTTTTTTGGTTATTACGGAACAAAAGTCTATCAATTAATGCGAATTAAATATGACTTTTATCATGTTGCAAATTATTTTACTTCATTACAAACCGTATATTTGCAGGTTCAAACAAACAACAAAGTATTATGAGCGAATCAAGAAAACGACGTGAAGCACTGTTGTATCATGCTAAGCCTCAACCAGGGAAGATTTCAGTTGTACCTACTAAAAAGTACGCGACACAACACGATTTGTCACTGGCCTATTCACCAGGGGTAGCAGAACCTTGTTTAGAAATTGCAAAAGACAAAAACAACGTATATAAATACACTTCGAAAAGTAATTTAGTAGCAGTAATATCGAATGGTACTGCTGTACTCGGATTGGGAGATATCGGTCCGGAAGCCTCTAAGCCAGTAATGGAAGGGAAGGGGTTACTGTTTAAAATTTTTGCAGACATCGATGTTTTTGACATCGAAGTAGACGCTACAGATGTGGATAAATTTGTAGAGACTGTAAAGGCTATTGCACCTACTTTTGGAGGGATTAATTTAGAAGATATCAAAGCTCCAGAGGCCTTCGAAATCGAAACGCGCTTAAAGGAAGAACTCGATATTCCTGTAATGCACGACGATCAACACGGAACGGCGATTATCTCTGCAGCGGCGCTTAAAAATGCTTTGGAGATTAATGGGAAAGACATAGAAAAGGTACAAATAGTAGTGAATGGAGCAGGAGCTGCAGCAATCTCATGTACTCGTCTTTACTTAGCTTTAGGAGCTAAACGCGAAAACGTTGTCATGTGTGATAGCAAGGGTGTTATCCGTAAAGACCGCGATAATTTAACTTCGCAAAAAGCGGAGTTTGCAACAGACAAAGATGTCAACACTCTCGAGGAAGCAATGCACAATGCAGACGTGTTTATCGGATTGTCAAAAGGAAATGTCGTTTCACCAGAAATGTTATTGTCTATGGCTAAAAATCCAATCGTGTTTGCTATGGCAAATCCAGAGCCGGAAATCGCCTACGATTTAGCTATTGAAACTCGTGATGATATCATTATGGCAACCGGTAGGTCGGACAATCCTAACCAGGTGAACAACGTTTTAGGATTCCCGTTTATCTTTAGAGGAGCCCTAGATGTTCGCGCCACGAAAATTAACGAAGAAATGAAGATGGCAGCGGTACACGCTTTAGCTGATTTAGCGAAGAAGTCCGTGCCAGAGCAAGTAAATATCGTATACGATGAGGTGAGCTTATCGTTCGGGAAAGATTACATCATTCCGAAACCTTTTGACCCTCGATTGATTTATGAAATTCCACCAGCAATTGCCAAAGCAGCCATGGAGTCAGGAGTGGCTAAAGAGCCAATATTGGATTGGGATAAGTACCGTGAGGAACTCATGGATCGTTCAGGAACAGGAAGCAAGGAAATCCGTTTATTACACAATAGAGCTAAAAAAGATCCTAAGCGTGTCGTGTTCGCAGAGGCAGATCACTTAGATGTGTTGAAAGCTGCACAGCGTGTTTACGAAGAGAAATTGGGAATGCCAATTTTATTAGGTAAAAAACAGGTGATTGTAGAATTGATGGAAGAACTCGGATTCTCGGGTGACGTTCCGATCATCGATCCGAAAACTGACGAAGAAGAGGAGCGCAGAACGCGCTATGCACAATTGTTCTGGGAAATGCGTCAGCGTAAAGGAATTACTTTCTTTGAAGCTGAGAAATGGATGCGTGAACGCAATTATTTTGCGGCAATGATGGTAAATACTGGAGAGGCAGACGCCTTGATAACGGGGTATTCACGACCTTATGCTTCTGTGGTGAAACCGATGTTGGAACTCATCGAAAAAGACAAAGGTGTAACCCGTGTGGCAGCGACGAACTTAATGCTGACCAAGCAAGGTCCGATATTCTTAGCAGATACTACGATTAATATCAACCCAACTGCCAGAGATTTGTCAAAGATTACACAGTTGACTTCGGTACTGGCACGTATGTTTGGAATGAAGCCAAATGTAGCAATGCTAGGGTTCTCTAATTTTGGATCTGCAAAATCGGAGAGTTCTAAAAAAATCCGTGAAGCAGTAGCCTATATTCACCGCAACTATCCGAATGTGGTGGTAGATGGTGAATTACAAGCTGATTTTGCTTTGAATCCTGAGTTGTTAGCAAAGGAGTTCCCATTCTCGAAACTCAACGGTAAAAAAGTGAACGTTTTGATATTCCCGAATCTCGAAGCGGCAAATATTACCTACAAACTCATGAAGCAGGTAGACGGTGTAGAATCTGTAGGGCCTATTTTATTGGGAATGAGTAAACCGGTACACATAATTCAATTAGGAGCAAGTGTTGACGAAATGGTAAATATGGCTGCTGTGGCAGTGGTAGATGCTCAAAACAAAGCCTTGCAACAACAAAATGACGATATTTCTAAAGACCTTGATAACGAGGGTTTTTAAAAACAAATAATTTTTCTACTTTAGACAACGCGAAAAAAAAGGAATAGATGATTACACAATTAAGGGGAAGACTTGTTGAAAAAAATCCAACCGATGTAGTGATAGACTGCAACGGTGTTGGATACTTAGTACATATTTCTTTACAAACGTTCTCTGCCTTGCCGGTAGAGGAGAATGTCGTGTTGTACACACATCTGTTCATTCGAGATGACGCACATACTTTATACGGTTTTAGTACCAAAACAGAACGCGAAGTTTTTTTGCTTCTAGTATCGGTTTCTGGGGTAGGTCCTAGTACTGCCAGAACCATGCTTTCGTCAATGACTTCAGAGGAAATTCAACAAGCAATCGCATCGGAAAACGTCAAACTAATCCAATCAGTAAAAGGAATTGGAGCCAAGACAGCGCAACGAGTGATTGTTGATTTGAAAGATAAAATTTTAAAAACCTTTGATTTAGGCGAAGTTTCTGTAGTACAAGACAATACGAATAAAGAAGAAGCGTTATCTGCTTTAGAGGTTTTAGGATTTGTTCGAAAGCAAGCCGAAAAAGTTGTGAATAATGTATTAAAAGAAACTCCAGAAGCTAGCGTAGAACAGCTTATTAAACTGGCGTTAAAAAACTTATAAGAGAGTTGAAAAAGTCATTTAGGAATAAATTATTTACAGCACTTACTTTATTAGTAAGTGTTGTTTCGTTTTCACAAAGTGGTACTACTAATAACACCCAAGGTCAAAAAAAAGACACAGTAATACCGCTGAAATACAATTTTAAGTACAATCAGAAAGGGAAGTTGTTTTTGAACAACCCCTCCAAAATCCAAGTAACTTATGACAAGGCGCTCAACAAGTTCATGATTGTAGAAAAAATTGGTGATTACTTCGTAGGTGTTCCTATTTACATGACTCCCCGAGAGTACGAACAGTACCGTTTAAAAAACGATATCAAGTCGTATTTTAAAGAAAAAATTGACGCTACAGATTCTCGAAAGAAAAAAGGAAAGAAGGCGAGAAAGAATTTATTGCCAAAATACTATGTAAATTCTAAGTTTTTTGAATCTGTATTCGGAGGAAATACCGTAGAGGTCATCCCGAGAGGTCAGGTAAATATCAAACTAGGAGGGGTGTATCAAAATAATGAAAACCCTCAAATATCCATCGATCAACAAAGTAGTTTTACCTTTGATTTTGATCAACAAATTAGCGCTAGCTTACAGGCGAAAATTGGTAAGCGATTAAAAGTAACCGCAAATTACGATACGCAGAGTACTTTTGATTTCCAAAATTTAATCAAGTTGGAGTACACGCCAACGGAAGACGATATTATTCAAGGAATTGATGCCGGTAATATTAACATGCCTATTAAAAACTCCTTGATCAACGGTGCACAGGCCTTGTTTGGGGTAAAAACCGAACTTCAATTCGGGAAAACCCGTGTGACTGCAGCTTTCTCACAGCAAAATTCTCAGTCGAGAACTGTGGTAGCCGAAGGAGGTGCCACCATAGAAGATTTTGAATTGCGAGCTACAGATTACGACAACGATCGACACTTCTTTTTATCGCAGTATTTTAGAGAAAACTATACCGAGGCATTGAAAGATTATCCTCTGATCAATAGTCCTATCAATATTACGCGTATTGAAGTTTGGGTGACTAACCGAACGCAAAGTGTTACGGACTACAGAAGTATAGTCGCTGCAGCGGATATTGGAGAATCAAATACCTCGGCCACCTCTGACAATCTCGTAAACAATACCGTAATTGATCCAACCGTAGTGCCAATCACTGCTGCAGGTAAAAATTTACCGTATAACGAGGTGAATAAAATTAGCCAGTTACTTACTGATAACGGACCTGTACGTGATGTGGCAACCATTCAAAATGCCTTTAATGGGGTCGGAATTACTCCAGTAACGCAAGGAACGGACTTCTCATATTTACAAAATGCGAGAAAACTACAATCAAATGAATATAAATTGCATCCGCAATTAGGATATATTTCGTTGAATAGAAGACTGAATGATGGAGAAGTACTCGCGGTAGCCTATGAATATACCGCAGTAGGAGCCACTCAAGGGGCAGCTTCTTCTACCCAAACGGTTTTTAAGGTAGGTGAATTTTCGAATGATGGGGTCGTAGCTCCAAAAAACTTAGTAGTGAAACTCTTGCGCAGTGAGATTTTAACCACTACTCGACCTACAGATCCTAGCAAAGCATTTCCTACTTGGCGTTTGATGATGAAAAATATCTATGCCATTGGAGCTTATCCACTGCGAAAAGAAGGATTTCGTTTCGAGCTACTCTACCGTGACGATCAAACGGGAACCTTGCAAAACACCTTACAGAATGCAAGTACTCCAGATTTAGCGAAAAGACCTTTAATGCAGATATTTCACATTGATCGCTTAGATCAGAGTCAATCGGTTATTTCAGGTGGAGATGGTTATTTTGATTATGTAGAAGGAGCAACGGTAAGTTCAGACAAAGGGTATATCATATTCCCAGATCCTGAACCTTTCGGAACACCGTCTTATTTGAATACGAGTTTAAATACTGCCGATAGAACTAAGTACATTTTCAACGAGCTTTATTTGACCACGAAAATTCAGGCCAAAAACGAATACCAAAACAAAGACAAATTCTTCTTAAAAGGATACTATAAAACGGAATCGAGTAGAGGGATTTCTCTTGGAGCTTTCAATATTCCGAGAGGATCTGTAAAAGTTACTGCCGGAGGCCGTGTTTTGGTGGAGGGAGTTGATTACGTAGTAGATTATCAGCTGGGACGCGTTCAAATTTTGGACCCAGGTTTAGAGGCTTCAGGAACTCCGATTAATGCAACTGTTGAAAACAACACCTTCTTTAATCAACAGCGAAAAACCTTTATCGGTATTGATGTAGAACATCGTTTTAATGAGAATTTTACCATTGGAGGTACCTTCTTAAATGTGACGGAACGCCCGATTACCCCAAAAGTGAATTTTGGTGGTGAACCCATTGACAATACCATGCTCGGGTTCAATTTGGATTATTCATCGGAGGTACCGTATTTAACGAAGTTAGCCAATAAGTTACCTTTTGTTGAAACAGATGCCCCTTCAAAGGTTTCTGTTCGAGCCGATATGGCCTACTTACTACCAGGCTCACCGAGCGGAATTGATGTAAACGGAACAGCGACCTCTTATCTAGACGATTTTGAAGCTTCTCAAATACCGATTAACCTGAGTGCTCCTCAACAATGGACACTTGCGAGTACACCGGAATCACAAGGTTTGGAAGCAGAAGGAGCGCTCGTAAATAACTTGGCTTACAACAATAAACGTTCAAAGATTGCTTGGTATAACGTAGATCAACTTTTTTACGGAACGACTAACAGACCGGGAAGTATTGATGAGAATGAATTGGCCCGTGATGAGGTTCGTCAAATTCGTTATGAAGAACTCTTCAATATTGACTTAGATATCACCCAGCAAAATATTGTTCGTACGCTTGATTTAGCTTACTATCCTAATGAACGTGGACCGTATAACTACAATACCAACACAGCAGATGTTGATATTGATGTGGCCAACAACAAAGTGACCATGAAAAAACCCGAAGAAACTTGGGGGGGAATCATGCGCCCACTAACGACCAACAATTTTGAGCAAGCCAACGTTGAGTACATACAGTTTTGGTTAATGGATCCGTATGATAATTATTCGATTACTGCGGAAGAAGGATTGCCAGCAGGGGTAGACCCAAAAAATCCAGCCAATCAAGGGAAGTTATTTATCAACTTAGGAAATATTTCGGAAGATATTTTACGTGACGGTAGTAAGCAATACGAAAACGGACTTCCGGAAGACGGTGCAAAGAACAACGGTTCGAATGTACGTGGATCTGTTTGGGGATATACTCCTATCAATCCATCCATTTTATACGCGTTTGCGTCGGATCCTAATGCGCGCGTTAATCAGGATGTCGGTTTGGACGGATTGAACGATGCGGAGGAAAAAGCAAATTTTGGAACGGGAACTGGTTTCCCAGCAGAATATCGCGCACTTGCCGATCCATCAGGAGATAACTTCCAATTCTTTAGAGGAAGCGAGCTAGATGCAGCCAATGCTTCTATTTTATCGAGGTATAAAAATTACAACAATACCCAAGGAAACTCACCGACTCCAGGGCAATCACAGGAGAGCTATCCTACGTCTTCCACTACCTATCCCGATACGGAAGATATTAACAAGGATCAGACCATGAATCCAGTGAGTAGTTATTACGAATACGAGATTCCGTTGAGTAGTGCAGAGTTAAACAAGGGAATTGGATTTAACAATATCGTGGATGTTAAAACGAGTTCAGTAACCTTGACAAATGGAACTACGCGTTCTACACGTTGGTTCCAATTCAGAATTCCAGTAAAAGGAGGTACGCCAATTAATGGTATTTCTGACTTTAATAGTATCCGATTCGTACGTATGTTCGTAACTCAGTTTAAAATGCCTGTTGTACTTCGTTTTGCAGAGCTAGAACTGGTGCGTAGTGATTGGCGTCGTTACACTAAAAACTTAACTAACCCTAGTGACTTACGTGACTTCGAATTAGGAGTGGTAAACATCGAACAAAACGGTGATATCTACCAACTGCCTCCGGGAATTCAACGTGAGCAATTGCAGGGGACTAACCGTATTCAACGACAAAATGAACAATCAGTAACCGTTCGCGTTAAAAATTTACCTGCGGGAGAAACGAGAACGATTTATAAAAACATCTCCATTGATATGCGTCGTTATAAAAACTTACGCATGTTTTTACACGCCCAAGCCATTCAAGGGGGAGTTTCTAATGATGAAATGGCAGCAGTAATCCGACTAGGAACCGACCTAGAGGATAACTATTACGAAATTGAAAAACCATTAAAGCTGTCCACTTCTAACAGTTCACCTTTGGAGGTATGGCCAGAAGAAAATAATTTAGACGTTATCGTCAAGGAACTGGCGAACCTAAAAGTAGAACGTACAGGGAGTGCTACAGCAGTGTACTCGAGTACTAGTTCAAATGGACTAAAGATTTCTGTTAAAGGGAATCCTACCTTGGCACAGGTACGCACGGTAACGCTGGGAGTAAAAAACAACGCCTCGTCAACCAAAACTATTGAAGTGTGGTTTAACGAATTGCGCTCAGTGGGATTTGATAACAAAGGCGGATGGGCCGCAGTGGTGAATGCCGATGCCAACCTAGCAGATGTAGCAAATATCTCTTTAGGAGGGCGCATGTCTACCATTGGATTTGGAAATGTAGAAGACCGCGTTCAACAGCGCAGTTTACACGAAACAAAACAGTACAACGTAGCAACTAACGTACAGCTCGGAAAAATGATGCCGAAAAAATGGCATTTACAAGTACCGATGAGCTATAGTTACGGAGAAGAATTTAAAGACCCGAAGTACGATCCACAGTTTCAAGATGTAGAACTTAAAGATGCGATTGATAAAAACCCAAATAGTAAAAATGCTCAGGATTACACGAGGAGAAAGAGTATTAGTTTTATCAATGTAAAAAAGAATAGAAATCCGGAGAGTAAGAAAAAACAAAAGTTTTACGATGTGGAGAACTTCTCAGTATCGTACTCGTTTAACGAAGAGTTTCACAAAGATTACAATATTGAAAAGTACGTCAATCAAAACCTGATGGCAGGAGCGAGCTACAGCTTTAACTTTAAACCATTTGTTGTGGAGCCGTTTAAAAACTCGAAAACGTTTAGCAGTAAATACTTGCGATTTATACGAGATCTAAACATCAATCCGGTTCCGAAATCGATTGCCGTTAACTCGAGAATTACGAGAAACTACAGTACGCAACGCTCTAGAAACTTGATCGAGGGCTTACCGGCGCAACCAGAATTGAAACAGCGCAACTTCTTGTTTGATTGGGATTATACTATCGGATTTGACTTGACCAAATCGCTCCAATTGAATTTCAATGCGAACAATAACTATATCTACGACGGTTTTGGGCGCAATGAAGATTTAGAAATTTACGATAAGTTTTTCAATATTGGTAGGCCTAATAGCTACCAACAAAAGCTCAATGCGACCTATAAAATTCCGATTAACAAATTACCGTATTTGAGTTTTGTTACCGCAGATTACGGATATACAGCCGATTTTGACTGGAGAGCTTCTGCAGAGAGCGTTGTCGATAAGGTAGGTAACATGATTCAGAATGCGAATACTCACAATATCAATACGACCATTGACTTTGGAAGGTTCTACAAGATTTTGAATCTCGAAAAGCTCTTGGTAAAAAAGGCTAAGAAAGCTCCAGTTAAAAAAGGATCTATCAAATTGGGTAGCCAACAGACGGCCGGAAAACTCAAGCTCAAGAAAAACGCGAGCATTGGGCAAAAGGCACTTAAAGGCTTATACGATGTGCTAACTTCAGTGAAACGCGCTAAAATTAGTTATAGCCAAAACAACGGTACCTTACTTCAAGGATACAAGCCTTCAGTTGGATTTTTAGGAAGAAACAACTTTGAAGGAGGACAGGCACCGACCTTAGGATTTGTTTTTGGTAGTCAATCGGATATTTTACAGACAGCCATAGAAAACAATTGGTTAGTGACGAGTAACCCAGGAGATCCGTATTACAGTAAAAATTACGGAAGAACCAGTAACAATAAGTTAGATTACAATATTTCGATTAAGCCATTAAAGAACTTAACCATCGATTTACGTGGTAACAGAATTCGTACAAGTCGCTTAAATCAGCAGCTAGATATCATTCCGGATGGAAGTGGAGGTTTCCAACAAAATCCGAATATCAAGGCTTTTGAAACTGGAAACTTCAGTATTAGTCACTTTATGTTAGGAACGATGTTTACAGATGGAGAAACGCTTTACCAAAATTTCCGTCAATACAGACAATCGATTACGACTAGGCTAGCGGCGAGTTCAGGATTGGCTGTAGGCAACTTTAAATCGAATGGGCAACAAGTAATGTTACCAGCGTTCTTGGCGGCCTATTCAGGTACGGATCCTAACTCGGTAAACACAGGAATTTTCAGAAACATCCCGATTCCGAACTGGACCTTGAGGTATAACGGGTTGATGGGCTTTAAATGGTTCAAAAAGAACTTCTCATCATTTACACTTACCCACGGGTACAAATCGTCGTATACGATAGGGAATTACACCAACAATTTACAATATGGAGACGCGAGTAATCCAGGCTTGAATACTTCGGAAAACTGGCAACCGCAAACACTTATTTCCTCGGCAACGTTGATCGATGAGTTCTCACCGCTGATTAAAGTGGACTTCCGAATGAAAAACTCTTTTTCGTTTAAAGGGGAGATTCGAAGAGACCGAAGTTTAACCTTGAACTTCAATAACAATACCATTACAGATATAAATGGTACAGAATACGTAATTGGATTTGGATATAAGATCAGAGATGTTAAATTTGTAACCCGATTTACAGGGAAGAAAGAAACGTTGAAAGGAGATATTAATTTAAGAGCAGATATCTCTTTGCGCGATAACCTCACCCTCATCAGAAGTGTGGATACAAACAACAATCAGGTGACCGGTGGAGAGCGGTTGTTCGGAATTAAATTTTTGGCAGATTACAATTTGAGCAGAAACTTAACAGCTTCGTTCTATTACAATCACCAAACGTTTAACTACGCGATATCGACGACCTTCCCAAGACAAGCTATAAACGCAGGATTAAACATCGTATATAACCTAGGAAATTAAACACAAACAAAATAAAACAAACAATACAATGAACATTCCATCAGAATTAAAGTATACCAAAGACCACGAGTGGGTAAAGATTGAAGGAGATACGGCAGTAATTGGTATTACTGATTTTGCACAAGGTGAATTAGGAGACATCGTTTACGTAGATGTCGATACCTTAGATGAAACGGTTGAGATCGAAGAAGTATTCGGTTCTGTAGAGGCCGTAAAAACTGTATCAGATTTATTCATGCCTTTGACAGGAGAGGTAGTTGAATTTAACGAAGAGTTAGAAGACGAACCAGAATTGGTAAACTCTGATCCTTATGGAAAAGGTTGGATGATTAAAGTAAAGATTGCAGATACTGCACAATTAGAAGGGCTACTATCTGCCGATGCTTATCAAGACCTTATTAACGGATAAGAAAATTAAGGTGACTATAGCGATACTAATTACGATTGGTATCGCTATTCTTTGCTTAGTGAAACTCGGGCCTCCACCAATCCAAGTTAAATACGCTGATAAAATACAGCATTGTATTGCCTATTTTACGTTGTCATTTGCCTGGATGTACGCACTTGTAACAAACATGCGCTCATTAATTGTAATAGTCATACTTTGTGTGTTTTACGGCATAATTATTGAGGTTTTACAAATGACCATGACGGAGTATCGCAGTGGAGAACTCTTAGACGTTTTCGCAAATACTCTCGGAGTACTTTTAGCTTTAGCAATTTTTAGGTCAGTTTTTTATAAAAAGCGCAGTATTTAAAAATTTAGCTTGTAAAAGTTGAAATAATTTAATTAAATTAGCGAACTATTAAAAACATTAAGGATGGAAATTAAAAAAAATCCAAAATCAAACTTAGAAAACTACAGTAAGCTGTTTGTTCAGTTAGGTTTGGTTTTAGCTTTATTAATAACGTATGTTTCGATTGAGTACAAAACGTACGATAAAACATATGAGGGGTTAGGATCAGCAGAAATGGCTGAAGATGTAGAGGATGAAACACTTGAAATCCAAATCGAAACTCCACCACCACCACAAAATACACCACCACCACCAGCACCAGAGAAAATCGAAGTTGTAGAAGACGAGGAAGAAGTTGAAGAAACGATCATCGAATCTACAGAAACGGATGAAACGGAAGCTGTTGAAGTGGAAGAAATCGTTGAGGTGGAAGAGGAAGAAGAAGTAGTGGAGGACGTACCGTTCAACATTATTGAAGATGTACCTGTATTCCCAGGATGTAAAGGATCAAAAGCGCAAAAGAAAGCTTGTTTAAATAAGAAAATGCAAAAGCACGTTCAGCGTTATTTTGATGCTGAATTAGCAAACGAATTAGGTTTATCACCAGGTAAAAAGAGAATTTACTTAATCTTTAAGATTGGAAAAACTGGAAATATCGAAGATATCAATGCCAGAGCTCCACACCCAAGGTTAAAGAAAGAAGCAATCAGAATTGCTAAAAAATTACCTAAAATGCTTCCTGGTAAGCAAAGAGGTAGACCTGTAAGAGTAGGATATACCTTACCAATTACCTTCAATGTAGAATAATAGTCTATTACATATATGTTAAAAAAGCAACCATTTTGGTTGCTTTTTTTTTGGCATGCTTCTTGATTTTTATGAATTCATTAACACCAATTAGTATACTATGAAAATGCCAAAAAAACAACCCAGAAAACAATTGGAAAAATTCTCAACTGTATTTATGCAAATAGGATTGCTATTGACCCTGTTTGTCGTATACAGTGTATTGGAGTTTCAAACGGAAAAGAAAGAAGATCTCATCGAGGTTACTGGTGAACGCATTACCGATTATGAAATGCCCGCCGACCAAGCAATTGAATTTCGCCGTGTAGTTCCTAAAAAGGCGACACCACCACCGACCTTAGAACAACCTAAGAAGCTAGATTTTACAAAACCTAAAGTGGTTGACAATTCTTTTGATGTCCCAGAGTCTTTAATTCCTAAAGATGAAGAACCCCAAAAGATCGATATTACTAGCCTACCGGATGAACCAGTAGAGGAACCTATCGATGAAAGTGAAGATCCTTTACCGTTGCTAGGATTGCAACACGCACCTGTTTTTAGAGGTTGTGAAGGACTTTCAGAACAAGAAGGAAGAAAGTGTTTAGAGCGTAAGATGAAAGCCCATGTAGGACGATATTTTGACGCTGGACTTGCCGAAGACCTCGGAATGAGCCCTGGAAAATACAGAATAGCAACCCAATTTGTAATCGATAAGAACGGGAAAATATCCGAAATAAAAATTCGAGCACCTCATGCCGCTTTGAAAAAAGAAGTGGAACGCGTGGTAAAAAAATTACCCAAGTTTAAACCGGGAATGCAGCAAAGTAAACCAGTTAAGGTTAGATATACTTTGCCCATTACATTTCGAGTGGATTAAATAAGTTTTGACGTAAATTACAAAATTTACTTTGATGTAGTTTTTTGTTTTTCAGCAGGTTATGTGTGCGGCTATTGAAATGTTAAATGTTAGAAATAAGTAAATTTTTTGTAAAAATAATTTGTGATAAAGGAAAAGATTACTATCTTTGAAACGTGGTTGAATAAACCACTTTCTTTTTCTTTTTCATAGCAATTTTTCCCACTCAATCTTTTTGAGTGGGTTTTGTTTTTTTAAGAGCTTCTTGTTTATTGCTTCTTGGTAGAGTCTCTGATGACCAAATCTGTTTTAATAACCTTAGTAATAGGAGTTTCGTTGGTATTTCGCTGTTCTAAACGATTGATTAGTAATTCGGCAGCTGTAGCACCCATAATTTCACCGTGTTGGCTAACAGTGGTCATTTTGGGGCTCGAATGACGTGCGAGTATTCCGTTTGAAAAGGAAACAACTGAGAAGTCTTCAGGGATGCGATAACCCTTTTTAATGGCGGCCTTCATTGCAGCAACCGCCGACGATTCATCCGTAGTAATCACACAGTCTATAGGGTGGTTGTGGATGATGGGGGTTAGGAGTTCCTCGTATTTTTTATAATCCTCTTCCACAATGTTGACTACGATATTTTTGTTGAGGGGAATACCCAAATCTTCTAAGCCTTTTACATAACCTAAGTAACGGCGTTCTCCAATTTTTAAATGACTCATGGTTGAGATAAAGGCAATGTTTTTACAGCCGCTGTCATACAGGTGTTTAACCGTATTTACGGTCGCTTCAAAATCGTTGGTGATTACCTTGTCACAAGGAACGTCTTGCGCTACACGATCAAACATAACCATGGGAATTCCACGGTGAATCGTATCTGTAAAATGCTTGTATTTACGATTGACTAAGGTTTCTTCAGCCAATGATAAAATAAGTCCGTCGATACTACCATTGGAGAGCATTTTAATAGTTTCGACCTCCTTGTCGAAAGACTCATTAGAGATGCATGAAATAATTTTATACCCTTGCTCTGTAGCAACGCGTTCGATTCCTTTAAACACCTGAGCTAAGAAATAATTGAGCATGTTTGGAATTAAGATTCCGATGGTCTTTGTTTTCTTGTTCTTTAAATTAACCGCTGTTACGTTGGGTTGATAGTTGTTTTCTTTTGCAAACTTCTGAATTTTTTCTTTCGTTTTTACACTGATTTCATAACTGTCATTCAGCGCTTTTGAGACGGTAGAGATAGAAACATTCAGTTGTTTTGCGATATCTTTAATGGTGAGCCTTTTCATAAATTAAGAACAAAGTATATAACAATATTACAAAAATCCTAGCAGATTTTTTCGAATACTTCACTTTGAAAAGAGGTGGCCTCCTTTTACAGTTCGAAGTTCGTAAATGAGGTAGCCAAATAAAAGAAGGTATTCCAAGGCTATAATCCACAAATGTTCTTGCCACGGGGTATTGGCATAGGCCTGATAACTCAATATTAAAACGGCACTCCAAACAATCGGAAAGGTATACCGAGTGAAGACAGTTAGGATTAAAGGAGTGGCTACGTACCAAGGATGAACCGTGGTACTCGTAAAATAGTAGAAACTCAAACCGAACAACATAGAAACCAAGAGGTATTGGGGATCCTTTCCTTGCTTTCGAAACGTTAAATAGCCTAAAAATAACAGGGCTAATACGGGCATGATTTTACCTATAATGGCAATCTCATTATAACCTCTAAACCAGTAGCCAATGGCACGAGCTATGTAGTACAAACTGGCGTTGAATTCGAAATTTCGAAACCAGAGCCCTACAGAGTTGCTGTAATTAGCGATAAATGCTCCATCGATAAAAGGTATAAAGAAGAGGAGGGTGCTCAGAAGTACCATTCCTGTATATCCAATAGTTTTGAGTAATCCTGTTTTCCAGTGCTTCTCTGCGTTGAGGAAGTACGGAAGAAATAGGGGTAAAAATAGCAGCGGTATCAGTTTTACAGCCACAGAAGCCGCTAATAAGAAGGCAGAAAGTAGCCACTTGTTCTTTAGTAAATAATAGATACTAGCCACCATGAAAAAGAGCATTACGGGCTCAAAGTGTAAATTTCCTGTGAGCTCTATGATCACAAACGGATTTAGCGCATACCAATAAATTTGAGACTTGGGCATTTGTAAGTCTTGGAGTATCTTCTTACCGTAAATGATAATACCGATATCAGCGAGTATAATAAGTGCACGCATAATACCTACGGCTCCTAAAATACTGGTGCCGCTCAAGGTACTAGCAATCCAAAAACACAGTTGATTAATAGGAGGGTAATTGGTGTAATGACTCCCGTTTAAACTTCCCATGCCTTCATAGAGTTCCACTGCTTGTGCAATGGGGTATTCGTGTTGTTCAATAAATGTTTGAGGTAAGGATAGATAGGGGTTGTAGCCCTGAGCGAGCATACGTCCGTCCCAGATAAATCGATAAAAATCTTGCGATAAGTTGGGGAGGGCAAATAAAAAGGCCAAGCGGAAGAGTACTGCTGCAGCTGTTAAAAATGCAGCGTCCTCTTGCTTATCGCGATACAAGAAATAGCTCGCGGTAAACAAACTAATCCACAGGGCGGCAAAACTCCAATAGGAGGTGCGCTCTAAAAAATACGCAAAGTAAAAATACAGTGCTGTGAGCAACACGAGGAGTATACTCGCTTTGTATTTTTCTAGAAAGTGCATTAGGCCTTAGAAAAAATAGATTTAAAGAACACATATCCAAATCCGATAAACAACATGAGGTGGAATGGAAATAAACCAAAATCTCCTCCTTGATCACCTACGATAAAAGCGCTGTACATACCAAAGGCAAAGTAGAGGGCCAATAAACCTTCTATAATGACATTTGTTGAAGGCTTTTTACGGATGTATTTGTTGTTTTTCCAACTGTCGGTTAGTGATTTAATATTGAATTTCGGCGTGCGTACAAACTCACTTTTTTTACCGAAATGACCTTCGAGTACTGCAATGGTATTGTGTAGTGAAAAGCCCATGGCAATGGAGAAAAAAGAGAAAAAGGCTCCGATGTATTTGATAAAATTGACAAAGCCACCACCATAGGTTCGCTTGTACATAAACCAATAACAAATAAAGAAGATTAGTGTACTAACAATAAAGAAACTCATAACTAAAAAATAAATCTTTAAATGTTCGTATTCGTTTTTGATATACAGCATAGGAATACTCAATACTGCGACTAAAAAGATACAGGTGAACATTGAACTGTTCAACAAGTGAAGCATTCCGTGAATTTTTGTTTTCAGAGAAATGGTATCGCTTACCAAGATGCGTTTGAGCATCTTTTGAAAATTTTCGGCACCTCCTTTATTCCAGCGAAATTGCTGTGAGCGCGCTGCACTGATAATTACGGGGAGCTCAGCAGGTGTTTCCACGTCTTCCAAATACTTAAATTTCCATTTTTTCAACTGTGCGCGATAACTGAGGTCTAAGTCTTCTGTCAAGGTATCTCCTTCCCAGTTTCCGGCATCGTAAATACACGTTTTACGCCAAATTCCCGCAGTTCCGTTAAAATTGATAAAGTGCCCTTGGCTATTGCGTCCAACTTGCTCTAATGTAAAATGGGCATCGAGCGCAAAGGCTTGTATTTTTGTAAGGGTTGAGTAATTTCTATTGATATGTCCCCAACGCGTTTGGACAACTCCAATAGCTTGATCTTTAAAGTAAGGAACTGTTTTTTCTAACCAGCAAGGTTTAGGTAAGAAGTCGGCATCAAAAATGGCGATAAATTCTCCTTTGGCGATGGCTAATCCTTCCTTGAGTGCTCCGGCTTTGAAGCCCTGTCTGTTTTCTCTGCGAATGTGTTGAATGTCTAGTCCTGTAGCTTGTAATCGTTTTATATGTGCTGCTGTAGAAAGGACTGATTCATCTGTTGAATCATCCAAAACTTGGATTTCTAACTTTTCACGAGGATAGCGAAGCTTGGCAATATTATCTAAGAGGCGTTCCATGACGTATAGCTCATTAAACACCGGAAGTTGTATGGTGACAAAAGGAACTTCTTCAGGGTTCGTCAAATCGAACTTAGAAGCATTGTCTGTTTTTTTTCTCGCTTTCAGATAATTAAAAAGTAAATTTAACTGAGCCAAAGCGTACATTAGTATCAATACTAATGAGATGGTGTACACCGTAATGATGACGTATTCTAAAACCATTATTTAAAACTGTATTTAAATATCCAACCTAAAATTTTAACGCCTGCAAATATAGTACCTTTGACGGTTCCTGAAACTTTTGAGACTCCTATTCTGTTTCTGTATTTCATAGGAACTTCTTCATAGCTATATTGCTGTTTTAATGCTTTCAATTGCATCTCAACTGTCCATCCATAAGTCTTGTCTTCCATGTTTAAGTTGAGCAATTTAGGGTATTTGATGGCTCTAAACGGACCGAGGTCTGTAAACTTTGCGTTAAAAAATATTTTCATTAAAAATGTGGCGAGCCAATTGCCAAATACCTGTTGCGGAGTCATGGAGCCCGCTTCGCGCAATGTTTTGGTTCGGGCACCAATAACAAAATCGATACCACGTGTCGTTATCGGATCGATAAGCTCAGTGAGCTGCTCGGGGAAATCCGAATAATCACCATCTAAAAAGACTACGATATCAGGCTTTGTTTTTTGTTGAGCTATGTAGTCCATTCCTTTTAAACAGGCGTAGCCATATCCTTTACGCTTTTCGGAAAGAACTGTGGCGCCTGCTGCACGAGCGTTGGTTTCTGTAAGATCAGTTGAATTGTTACTCACTACAATGACTTCATCAACCACGGTAGGGATGTCGTTAATTACTAAGGCAATTGAATCTTGTTCGTTGTAGGCTGGGATGATAACTTTAACTAGTGGTTGCTGCATTTTACTGTAAATCCTTCAAATCATTTTCCTTTTTAAATGAGGAAAAATCGGTCCATTCATTTATTTTTTTTCCGTCTTTGAACTTGACGGCTTTTACTAATTTGTTTTTCTTGTACAACAAGCAATATCCATTTTTTTTGTCGTTTTTTAGCTGACATTTATGGTTGACATATCCTCTGGAATCGTAGTACAACCACCACTTGTTTTGCTTGCCATCAATAAAATGTCCTTCTTTTTCTTTTGACGAATTCTTGCGGTAAAAGTACCAATAATTTACGGGAAGATCATTTTTATAATGTCCTTGTTTTTTGATCACACCATTTTTGTAATAATACTTCCAATAGGCGGTTTTCTTACCTTGGTCAAGCCATCCTTCTAGTTTGAGCTGTCCGTTGCTATAAAACTCTTTGTGATATTTTTTTTGCCCAAAACAAGAGAGGTAAAAAAGGGAGAAGAACAGCAAAAATACTGCTGTAAACTTCTCCGCTTTTATAGATATTTGATTCACGTTAGCTTATTTTTTATTTACTAATTTCAACAGGTCTACGTCGTTCCCTAACAGTACATCAGTTGGGTTAATACGACCTTCTTCTGGTCCGTTTTCGAGTTTTAATACACCTCTCGGACACACTGCTGAACACACCCCACATCCTACACAACTCGCGCGCACTATGTTTTCTCCCTTTTGAGCATATGCACGAACGTCAATTCCTTGCTCACAGTAAGTAGAACAGTTTCCACAAGAAATACATTGTCCTCCGTTTGTGGTAATTCGGAATCGAGATTTAAAACGCTGTACCAATCCCATATACGCCGCTAGTGGACATCCGAAGCGACACCATACACGGTTTCCAAAAATAGGGTAGAATCCCGTTCCGATAACTCCGGCAAACCAAGCGCCAATCAAGAAGCTATACGAGTCTTTAATCCACTGTGATTTGATGCCTAAGAATGATGAGGCTCCTGAAAAATAACAGTACAGAGTAACCACAGTCATCACTAGTGAAAAGACGAGTACGGAATGAATTACCCAGCGCTCCAATTTCCAGGCGTTTAGTGTTTTGTTTGAGTGTTGACGGTACGGATCTCCTAATGTTTCTGCCAATCCACCACAACCACATACCCATGAACAATACCAGCGCTTACCAAAGAAGTAGACCATAACAGGTACGATGACTAAGGTGAGTAAAACTCCCCATACTAAAATAAAAATACCGATAGCACCACTGTTTTTTAACGAGTCTAAGTTCCATTCGAAGAAGAAATCATAGTCTAGTGGAAAGGCATTTTTAAAGTCGTATCCCGGAAGGTTTAAGCTCGCCATTATTTCTGGAATTAAAAAAGCAAACACTATCTGGAAAAACAAAACAGAGGTAGTTCGTACAATTTGATAGTTGTTGTGACGGTATTTAATGTACATGCGAACCGCCATGACAATCATAATTACACAATATAAGAATCCGTATACAAACCACTGACTGGCAGCACCGCCGTTTAAAGCTTTGCTAATAGGGTCTAGAATAAATGTCCAGTTCACCACGTAATCTGGTAAAAAGTACAAGAGGATGTAGAACAAAACAAGGTAGCCTAAAACTAACCAGGCAATCCAGCCTCTGTTCGTACTAGCCTCGAGGTAAATACCATTGTTTTTAATTCCTTTTGGGCCCAATAGTATAAAATTCGGTAGGATAAAAAGTAAAGCTCCCAGTATTCCTAGTCCAAAGGTTCCTAACCAAAGTAATCCAGGATGTTCTTTTACAAAGCCTTTTCCTGCTCTTTTGGCTAGGTCATAGCTTAAGGTGTGTGGTTTACCGTAAATTTTGTATTGAAATTGAGCGCCTTTTAAGTCCCAATTTTTTTCAGCATCGTATTTGGCGATAAGCTCGTCGTAATACTGGTTTGAATTGGCAAATGCTGTCCGTGCTCGTGAGGAAAACTCGAAAATATTCAAGGCTTCGTCAGTGACTACTGCATTGCTTAATTCGTCTTTTATACGTTCGCTTTTATATCCTTTCTCTTGCAGGTACTCCTCCAATTCAGCAGAAGTTAAGCTGAAGGATCCTGAAAAAAGACTTCCTGTAAATATGCTTAGTCCTAGTAAAAAAATTACAAGACCTATTTGTTTTATTGCTTTCATATCTTAATTTCTGCTAAAAATGCGTTTCCAGCTTTTCTTTTTTAATTGAATGTTGGTGCTTTGTTCTCTGTTGAATTTTGACACAATTTCCCGCTCGTGAAGTTGGTAAAATTCCGGGTCGAAGTTGGCGTCTGCTAAATGGGCCATTACCTTGTCAACAGTTTGTTTTTCCAACAATACCTTGTTGAAAAACTCGTGACGCATGCGAATTCCAAAGGTGTTGATACCAATAAATTCGCGAGTCTTTTTGTCAAAACTGATATGGATGCATTTTTTTCCGCTACTGTGTTCCCAATAAAATCGTTCTTCATGGTCTTTTGGTTGCGCCCAAACCCAACCGTAGGTCTGGTATTCGATATCAATAAATTTTGCCGAATTAAACCAAGGGCCTGGCTTGTAGGGAGTCCTGTTGTCACAAATGGTTTGTGCGACCGTTTCTCCCATCATGCGTCCGGTATACCAGACAGCTTCTATGGGGCGCCTTTGACCAATGGCTTCGTGTTGTTCAGCACAGTCTCCGATAGCATATACATCGGGTATGTTGGTTTCCAAGTGTCGATTGACGAGCACACCGCGGTTGGTTTCGATGGCTGAAGATTTTACAAATTCAATATTTGGAGATACTCCAGCGGTCAACCCGACAACATCACAGGCGATTTCTTCACCGGTTTCAGCGATAATGACTGAGGTTACCTTGCCCGCACTATTGGTTTTGATCTCTTTTAAATTCACTCCCAGTCGAAGGTCGATATGATTTTCTGTGATTTCACGATTAATCATAGCCGATTCTTGTGCAGGGAGTACTCCATTCCAAAAACTTTCTTCACGAACTAGAAAAGTGACAGGTATTTGGCGGCTGTGTAACATTTCGGCTAACTCGATTCCAATGAGTCCACCACCTACAATCACTGCGCGTTTACAGGTATTGTTGTCTGGAGCATACTGCTCAAGTTGTTCGAGATCTTGTTTGTGATACATGCCCATTACTCCTTTGGCATCTTGACCAGGCCAACCAAATTTGTTGGGTTTCGAACCCGTAGCGATAATCAATTTGTCATACTGCATCATTTCACCTGACGAAAACTCGATTTGGTGGTCGTCACTGTGTATGTGCTTGACGTATCCTTTTTTGAGATTGATCCGATTTTTTTTCCAGAAGTAAGGCTCATACGGCTGTGTGTGTTCAAACTTCATGTGGCCCATGTATACGTACATAAGGGCGGTTCTAGAAAAAAAGTAGTCTGTTTCGGCAGAAACAATAGTAATCTGTTTGTCTGATAATTTACGAATATGACGAGCCGCAGTGACTCCTGAAATACCATTACCAATAATTACAACGTGTTCCATAAAAAAGTTGATTTGCACATTAGGTCGAACTTAAAGTTAAGAACTTAATGAATAGCTTAAATTTAGAATCAGTATAAATAACACGGTGTTGTAAGTAGAGAAAATTTTGAGCGACCTAGTTGGTAACTTAAAATTCAAAGACCATGAAAACAAAACGTGTATTACTCGCTATAGCTATGTTAGGATTAGGTTGGCAAGGATTTGCGCAATCGGAAGAAGATAGCAAAAGTAATATTCAAACATATACGCCCTCAAAATTGTTGAATAAAGGACAATGGGATATCAAGTTCTTTAATAATCTCTATACAGAAACCAAAGCCAATTTCAACGGTAAGACCGCTGACAAGCCTCGCGAAAACTATTTTACATCAACAGTAGAAGCATTTACGGGAATATCTGATAATAATCGTATCAATGTTGGTGCTATTGTCGAATTTCGTTCCAATACCAGAGGAGGACGTCAGGCGCTTTCTGTATTTAGCTTAAAAGACACGAATAGTGATAGAAAAGGAATCACGAGTATTGCACCGGCCATTAAAATTCAGCCGTTGAAAAACGTAGCAAACTTCTCTATTCAATCAGCAGTACACATACCTCTTATCGATGAAGAAAGTGATAGCAATGGAGTTTTCTTAGATCAAACAGCATGGATTTTCCAAAATCGTTTTTTCTACGATTATACCTTTAGTGGTGGAAAATGGCAGTTGTTTACTGAGTTGAATACGGAGTACAATTTTGGTGATGAGAAGAGTTTTGCGAACAAGACATTTTTTGTAGTTCCAGGTGCTTTTTTGAGTTACTTCCCTACGGATAAATCAACGGTATTGGTATTTGCACAGCACGCTGAGCGTTTTGGAGAGTTTACTCAAAATTATACGGCACTCGGTTTAGGAGGGAAGTACCAGATTACAAAAGTATTAAACCTCGAAGTGTTGTACAGTAATTTTGTGAGAGGTCAGGATACTGGATTAGGACAGAGTTTTAACATTGGATTACGAGCGTTGTTTTAACAGAATACCGTAACTTGTAGCTATGAAATGCAAAAAAATACTGCTTAGTGCTCTGGTGCTACTAGGCCTGGCTTGTACAAGTCGGGGGCAGAAAATTAATGGCTTGAGTTTTGTAGCGAGCCCCAATAAAATATCAAAAAAACAAATCATCCCCGTTCAAAAGGTATCAGCGAATTACGTTTCGTTGATGCCTTTTGGCTTTATTAGAAGTTTGGATGAACCACTCGTAAAATTCAATGAAAAATGGCAGTGGTTTGGCGAGACGAGTGCGGGAGTTTCTCAATATGCAGACCTGTTTAAGTCAAACGATATCCAGGTGATGCTCAAACCGCAAATTTGGGTACACGGAGGTTTGTACACAGGAAAAATAGCTATGAATGATGAGGAAAGTTGGAAGCGCTTAGAATCGAGTTATCGAGATTTTATCACGACGTTTGCTGCCCTGGCTGAAAAGGAAGGAATTCCAGTGTTGTGTATCGGAACAGAGCTAGAGCAGTTCGTTCAGAACAGACCGGAATATTGGACGGCGTTGATTGTCGATATTCGTAAAATATACAGTGGTAAACTTACCTACGCTGCCAATTGGGATGAGTTTAAACGCGTTCCATTTTGGGGGGAACTGGATTATATTGGCGTAGACGCCTATTTCCCGTTAACTCCAGCTAAGAAAGTGGATAAAGAAGCCTTTAAAGTTGCCTGGAATTCACACAAAGAAGAAATTAAAGCCGTTAGGGAAAAATATCAAAAACCTGTTGTATTTACAGAATACGGATATCGAAGTGTTCACCATACCGGAAGAGAACCGTGGGATGCAAAGCGCATTGAAGGACAGGTAGATTTGCAAGCCCAACAATTGGCTTTAGAAGCACTTTACGAGACTTTTTGGCAAGAACCTTGGTTCGCAGGAGGATTTGTATGGAAATGGTTTGCAGACCACGAAAATGTTGGCGGACCGAATAACAACCGTTTTACCCCCCAAAATAAACCCGCAGAAATAACTATTAAAAATGCATATCAACAGTAAAATTTTAGGCCTACTTTTAGTGAGTATCGGATTTTTGATGTCTTGTTCAAAAAACGACATCGCCACGGATAATTTAAAAAATTATATCAGCACAGCGCCAAGTCATCAAAAAGGTGGAGTGATAGCTTGCGCAGCGAGTAAACCCACGGCAAGTGAAGGTACTTTTATCTTTTTTTATCCGCCTCCAGGAGCGTCAAATATCCAGTATTTTGAAAGTAGTACGGCTCAGATTTCAAAGGACGATTTTGGCCAATATCAGAAGGTAGCATTACCTCAGGAGCCCGTTTTTAATGGTTATTTAAAACGATTTGTAAAGGGCAGTGCTGAAGATGCATGGTGCGTGGTCACCTTTGAAGTACTCGGAGTTGTATACAGCTCCAATCCGATTCGATTAAAAAGACAAACCAAACCAACTGAGTGGACAACGAGCGCTGTGATTGACACGAGTATCCAAGGGAAACCTAAATTTGTTTGGAATGACGGAAGTATCAAAGAAAATACCATCTACTTCCAAGTAGTAAGCAGCGCACAAAATGATCTTATAACCGGAACCTATACCAAGGATAAATGGTTTCAATACTACGATACCTCTAATGTTGTTCTCAATGTAACTCGTACTGCACCACCTGTAGCTTTAGGTAGCGGAAATTATCAGTTTACCCTGATGGGAGTTAGTGAAGACAATTGGGTAAATCTAGTCATTCAAAAAAGCTTTGTAATTAACTAATGAAAAGAATAGGCTTCTTAATCGTACTTCTCGCAATATCCCTTCAATCAATTGCGCAGGAATTAACGGTACGAAAATTGTATTTTGAAGGGCTGAAAAAAACAAAGGAATCCACCTTGCGAAAAATGTTGGATACCGAGGTGAATACACCATTAGACTCCACGCTGCTCAGCACGGATATAATTCGTTTAAAAAGGATGCCAGCGGTAGCACATGCCTATTTTACAGTAACGCCAATTAACGAGAGTGAATGCGAGGTTAAAATAGGAGTTGAAGAGAATTTTACGCTCATTCCGACCCTGAATTTATGGACTACTACCAACAGGCGACTCGCTTATAAAGTGGGGCTTTACGAATACAATTTATTAGGAAGGAACCTCCGTGTAGGTGGCTTTTATCAACACAATGGTTTTGATTCTTATGGGGTGCAGTTTGAAGCTCCTACCTTGTTTTCCAGAAATTTTGGTTTGGCTTTTTACCACCAAAGTTGGAAAAGTGAGGAACCCTTATACTTTGATCAGGCTTCCGCAAATTACAAATACGAAAATATTTCCTACGAGCTCTTAGGGCTTTTTCAAATTAATTTTAGAAATACCATAGCAGCAGGAATTAACTTATTTAAGGAGCGCTATACCTACTTAAGTGGACATACAGCAGCCCAGGTACCACAGCGATTGGATGTCAATAAGAAGTTGTTGAAATTTCGATATACGTACGATGATCTCGACTACTTTTATCACTATGTGTCTGGATTTAAAAGTCAGTTGTATTTACAATACGTAACTACGGTAAATTCCTATCAAAAAGACTTTCTCATCGCTTGGAACGACTTGTTTTATTTTAAGCGATTCGGAACGAGAGGAAATTGGGCGAATCGCCTGCGTGTTGGGTTGTCGTCAAATATAAAAAGCCCTTTTGCACCGTTTGCCCTTGATAATAATGTAAATTTGAGAGGAGTGGGAATCTTGGTGGATAGAGGTACCGGAAGTATCGTATGGAATACGGAATACCGTCATACGCTGATTGATAAAAAATGGTTTGCCTTACAAACAAATGTCTTTACTGACATCGGTTCTTGGAGACATCCAGGAGGATCTTTGAGCGACTTTGTGCAAGCAAAGAACATTCATGTCTATTCGGGAGTAGGACTCCGTTTGATCAATAAAAAGATTTTTAATGCGATTTTTAGAATTGATTACGGTTATGGGCTTACAGCCAATGCCTCCAGAGGCTTTGTATTTGGGATAGGGCAGTACTTTTAGTACACCTTTTTCCCTTTTTGCAACCATTGACTCCAGGTTTTATTAAACGTATGAACCTTTTCAGTCGGTTTCGCACGAGCGTCGAAAACGGGGTTGCCTTGGTTTTTCCATTCAAAAATGCCTCCGTATAAATTGAAAACATTGGTGTATCCGGCCTTGTACAGTTGCTCGGCAATGTCTTCTGAACGTATGCCTAAAGAGCAGTAAACAACTATCTTACTGCGTTTGTCTTTAGGAAGCATGTTCAGTGTTTTCGCAAGGTCAAAGCGGTCATAGCCAACGCACACAGCATTTTTTAAGTGGCTTACCTTAAATTCTCGAGGTTCACGACTGTCGAGTAAGATAACGTTGGTGCTGTCACGTACTAGTTCAGTAACCTGTATATAAGGGATTTGTTCCGTGTTGTATTTTTTAAGTAAGGTTTGCAGGCTGTCTTGAGCTTGGAGCTGCAAGCAACAGCAGAGGCTTATAATACATGCGATAGTACGAATCATATGAGTTTTGTTATTAATAAGCCTCAGGGTTCCTAGCTATGCTAGCTAAGCAACAGTTCCCTGACAGCTACTTCCTGCTCCGGCGGTACAGCCGTAACAATGTTGATTTATAATGATATTTCTGTCTTGTAACGCTTGTTCATTGTAGTCGGAAATATGGGTAACTTTACTGGCTACTTTGAGGTTGAGCATTTGATTAAAATCACAATCGTACAAATAGCCGTCCCAGCTTACTGAAAGCGTGTTGGTACACATTACATTGGCTACAGCCATAGGGTTGTAAGCTTCTACCAAGGCGTACATATAATCCTCGTAATTTTCCGAAGCGATTAGGTAGTCTAAAAATCGCGAAATAGGCAGGTTGGTAATCGCAAAAAGACTGTTAAAGACGATTTCAAAGTCTTCGTAGAGTGCTTTTTTAAAGTCTTTTTCCATAGACTGTTGATCTCCCGGTAAAAAAGCTCCTGATGGGTTGTAAACCAAATCTAATTTTAAACCACTTCCTTCAACACCATAGCCCACGGCATTGAGCTCTTGCAACGCTTTGATTGATTTGTCAAAAACACCATCTCCTCGCTGTTTATCAGTTTTGCCTCGTGTCCAGTGAGGCATGGAAGAAACGACGTGCACATTGTGTTTTTTGAAAAATTCAGGAAGGTCGTAGTATTTTTTATTCGCTCTGATAATGGTTAAGTTGGAGCGTACGATAAAGTCTTTAATACCAGCCTTGGCTGCCTCCTCTACAAACCATCTAAAATTGGGATTCATTTCAGGGGCTCCTCCCGTTAAATCTAAGGTATGTGCGCCCGTGGCCTTGATGACCTCCAAACATTGCTGCATGGTTTCTCGTGTCATAATCTCTTTGCGATCAGGACCTGCATCCACATGGCAGTGAGCACATACCTGATTACACATATAGCCAACATTAATTTGAAGAATTTCTAACTTCTTGGGTCGCAGTGGAAATTGATTGGTTTCCTTTATTTTTTGCGCAAATGTTGGAAGTTCATCCTTGAAAATTCCATTCGACAGAATTTCTAGTTGACGTTGTGTGTTGGCTAAATCGTTATTTCTTGCTAAAAGAGATTTTTTCATTATCGTATTTAAGAGTTTGCAAAAACCGAACACGGTGGTTCGGTTTGCGACAATTTAAGGTGTATTGGGAAAACCAATTACATATCTAACTTATTCACTTTGTTCATCATTTGTACCCCGTGAACGAGGGTTGCTCCACTTTTAATGGCAGCTCCAACGTGGATGGCCTCCATCATTTCTTCTTTTGTCACGCCTCGTTGTAAACCGTCTTTAGTATAAGCATCAATGCAATAAGGGCATTGTTCAGTATGTGCTACTGCTAAGGCTATCAAACTTTTCTCTCTCGCGGTTAAAGCTCCTTCTTCAAAAACTTTACCGTAGTATTCGAAAAATTTGTTTCCTAACTCTTCACTCCATTCGGTGATTTTGCCGAATTTTCTGAGGTCGGCAGGGTCGTAATATGTTTTTGACATGGTCGTTTTTTATAGATTTGAAATAAAAATACTACTTTCCATTTAAACTCCAATCGTATTCGAGGTAACGCACTTTCGCTTTTGGGCTAATCGGTGTATTGCTGTACTTGTTTAAAAAGTCAATTAGAGATCCTTTTTTGGTAAAATCACCTTTAAACCACTCGAAAATTTTTGACAGGTATATCTTTTTTTCTCCCAGTTGATTGCGTTTAGGATCGTTGATAAACTTTTTCATCAAAGCGCTGGTTTTCGCTTCGTAGTTGGCTTCAGTATAGGCAAAGTTTCCTAGTTGAGGACAAGAGCCCGAGGCGCAATTTACTCCTACGTGAATTTTAGGATCGTTAAATTGTTTGCGGAGAATTTCGTGTTCTATTTGGTTTAAGGTATAGGTTTTACCACCTACTTTAGCAAAAGGAATATTCCAAGCATCTTTCCCTTTTTTCTTCACAGACATGATGCTTTTTAAAGGGTAGTTGTCCAAAATCAAGGCTATTGTATAAGCGTTGTAGGCATTGACCCAAAAGGCTTTAGTTTTGGCCGCTGACCAACTCTTCTGTGCAGAGGTCTTGGCTAAGTAGTCTAAGTATGATTGCAGTGTTGCTCGATCTTTTTTAAAGGCCTTGTAATTTACATGACCACTGGTGCTTACGTGTTTTTTTAAAAGCGAATCAAAGGTCTTGGTCTGTGCCGTAGTACTTAACACAAAGCTAAAACTTAGTAATAACAATAGGTTTCTCATGGATATATTCTTTTTACAACTGATGGTTTAGACGTGGTGGAATGCAAGTCATTACACGATTCTTTAATTTAATTAAAATATTTGAGAATTCATACCATCCTGAAAAAGTATACAAAGAGGGGGGATTCGTATAAGAACTGGCTAGGCAAGTGACTGTAAATTTGTGGTATAGATTAAAAATAAACATCATGACAGCAAATAAAACAGTATTAATAACAGGAACATCTTCAGGTATCGGTAAGGCGGCTGTAAAGTTATTTCAAGCCAGTGGTTGGAATGTGGTTGCGACCATGCGTACACCAGAAAAAGAAACTGAGCTACAACAACTAGACAGGGTGTTGGTAACGGCACTTGACGTAACGAAGCAAGAGAGTATAGAGGAAGCTATAGCAAAGGGAGTTGCTAAGTTCGGAACTATTGATGTACTGATTAACAATGCAGGCTTTGGAATGATGGGGCTTATTGAAGCTTCCTCAGAAGAGCTGATGCAGCGAATTTTTGATGTGAACGTGTTTGGTGTGGTAAGAACTACCAAGGCGATACTACCACATTTTAGAGCGCGAGGAGAGGGGCTTATCGTTAATGTGTCGTCCATGGTTGGTAGAGCTTGTTTCCCTTTTCAGGCATTGTACCACGCTACTAAACACGCTCTTGAAGGCTTTACCGAAGATAGTCAGTACGAATTAAATCCGCTCGGAATACGAGTTAAATTGGTAGAGCCGGGGGGAGTTGCGACCGATTTTCTTACCAGTTTAGAGCAAACAGGAGATGGAGGTATTGCCGATTATAAAGACAGTTTAGAAAAGTACTTTTTAGCAGTGCAGGCCTATGCGGAGAAATTGAGTACCCCAGAACAGATTGCTCAAGTTGTTTTTGAGGCTGCTACTGATAATTCGGATCAGTTGAGGTACTGGGCAGGAGAAGATGCAAAACAATTACTTGCGGCGCGAAAGGCAATGAATGATCGAGATTTTTATCAGATGATTGCCGAACAATTTGGAGTTCAATAAAGACTTATTCGTTAATTTGAAGCCTATTTGCAGGAAACTGTGGGTGGGCTTTTTTAATAATAATTCAACAAGGGCCCTCTTAATTTCGGATATGGCCCTTTGGTTTTTGAGTATCTTTATACAGTTATGAGTACATTTTTAAAAATAACGTCTATTTCAGAATTGCACAATTTTTTCGGATGTGAAAAACCGTTTCACCCCTTACTTTCAGTAGTAAATTTGGCAGACATTAGCGTGCCCAGAGAAGCTTTAGGGAAAAAATTGACCACCCCGTTTTTTAGCATCTCTTTGAAAACTAAAGTCGGAGAACCTTTTAAGTACGGAAGGAAGTATTTTGATTTTTCAGAAGGGGTTTTATTGGGGATTGCTCCAAATCAAGTACTGGAGATCTCGGAAAGTTCCAAAAGAGGAGACCTAGAAGGTTGGGCCTTGTATTTTCATCCCGATTTGATTCGCGGTTATGGGTTAATGGACAGTATAATGGAGTACGGTTTTTTTTCCTATGAAACCAATGAAGCATTGCATCTCTCGGAAAAAGAAAAGGGTACTTTAAACGAGATCGTTCGGAATATTAGTGAGGAATGTCAAGCTCCTATTGACGATTTTAGTCAGGATGTGTTGGTAACGACTATCGAGTTACTGATTAATTATACCAAGCGTTTTTACGGCAGACAGTTTATCACTAGGAAAAGTGAACACACAGATATCGTAAGTCAATTTCAAGGTCTGTTAAAACGGTATTTTGATGCAGCGTTGGTAGAGGGCTTACCTCAGGTGCGTTATTTTGCGGCACAATTGCATCTATCAGATAGCTACCTCAGTGATGTATTAAAAAAAGAAACCGGGAAAAATGCTCAGGAAACGATTCACTATTTCGTGATTGACAAGGCTAAAACGTTGCTTCTAAACACTGATAAGACCATTGCGGAAATCGCTTTTGAGCTGGGTTTTGAATACCCACAATACTTTAGCCGACTGTTCAAAGGCAAGGCAGGAGTCACTCCAAAAGCGTATCGGTCGGGGTTAGGGTGATTTTAAATTGATGATTTTTAGTTGATTGTGGTTTTGAGAAGCTCAGGTAAGAGCGTGATAAAAACAAAAAAGCCTTAACAAAATTTGTTAAGGCTTTAGTACAGAAGGCGGGACTTGAACCCGCACGGGCATTACGGCCCATTGGATTTTAAGTCCAACGTGTCTACCAATTCCACCACTTCTGCGTATAAGTTGTTGACTACTTTTTAAAATAAGCCTCACCTAGGTGAGGCTTATGAGTACTGAAGGCGGGACTTGAACCCGCACGAGCATTACGGCTCATTGGATTTTAAGTCCAACGTGTCTACCAATTCCACCACTTCAGCATTAACTTTTAAAAGGATCAGAGCGAAAGACGGGATTTGAACCCGCGACCCTCACCTTGGCAAGGTGATGCTCTACCCCTGAGCTACTTTCGCGTAGTCGTTTTATATTTTAAAGAACTTGCATTACTGTGAATGCGGGTGCAAATATAGGACCTTTTTTTGAATTGCCAAGCGTTTTTTTAATTTTTTTTATTTCAGATGTAAAAATTATGGCAAATCCCTTAGAAAGAAATATCTTTGCAAAAATATTTTAGATCTAAGTGAGTACTGTTTCAACGATACAAGAAAAATCATCTTTAAAAACACTTTTTACTGACTTTAAACAACTTACTAAGGTAGGCTTGTCTGTCAGCGTTGTGTTTACTTCGATTACGGGTTATTTATTAGGGGCTACAGAGATAGACTTTACTACAATAGTACTATTGGCCATTGGTGGATATTTTATGGTAGGTGCTTCCAATGCATTTAATCAGGTGATCGAGAAAGATATAGATGCGGTAATGCAACGAACCAAAAACAGACCTTTACCTGCGGGCCGCATGTCTGTGACTACAGCGATGGTGATCGCTTCGTTTTTTACCATTGCAGGGATAGCTATTTTATATGCAATTCATCCGAAATGTGCCTTATTCGGGGCCGTTTCCATCTTTTTATATACGAGTGCCTATACGCCATTAAAAGCGGTTACACCTTTAGCAGTTTTCGTAGGGGCGATTCCAGGAGCCATACCTTTTATGTTAGGATGGGTGGCTGCAACGGGAACTTTCGGTATTGAAGCTGGTTTTTTGTTCATGATTCAGTTCTTTTGGCAGTTTCCTCATTTTTGGGCTATTGGATGGTTGCAATTTGAAGAATACAACAAAGCGGGCTTACACATGTTGCCCATGGACAAGAAAGATCGCGGTGCCATTGTACAAATCATATTTTATACCTGTGTGATGATCCTGATGTCTATCGCACCTGTATTAGAAGTTACGGGAAGTTTTTACATACATCCGATTACCGCTGTGATTATTTTAGCACTGGGAGGATTGATGTTGTACTACGCCTTTGTTCTGTACAAATCACAGCAAAATACTGATGCGAGAAAATTAATGTTGGCTAGCGTATTTTATATTACGGTAGTACCAATTATATATGTAGTAGATAAATTTTTACACTAATGAGTGAACAAACACAAAGCTTACAAGAAGAGTTAAGCGCAGCGAAAAGGAAATCGGCAAAACCGATGTTATGGGTAGCTATGATCAGTATGGTGATGTTCTTTGCAGGTCTTACCAGTGCCTATGTAGTGAGCATGAACAGAGAAGATTGGGTAACCTTTGAATTACCTCAAGCATTTTACATCAGTACTGTACTAATTGTATTTAGTAGTATAACCCTTTGGTTGTCACAAAAATTCTTAAAAAAGAATCAATTAAGCCAATCATTGACCCTATTGGTACTCACATTTATTCTCGGAATGGGATTTGTTTGGTATCAATATGTAGGATTTAATCAACTTAAGGAAGTAGGATTGTATTTTACAGGACCGGAGAGTACGGTATCAACTTCTTTCATTATAGGAATCACTTTTATGCACGTATTGCACTTGTTAGCAGGGGTTATCGTGTTATTAGTCGTTATTTATAATCATTTTAAAAAGAAGTATACAGCTGCTGATATGCTTGGATTTGAACTCGGAGCTATCTTTTGGCATTTTGTAGATGTTTTATGGATTTATCTATTTTTCTTTTTCTATTTTATTAGGTGATGAAAATTGCGTAATTTTGGCGCACTGTTTTAACAAAAATTAACTAAAGAGTATTTATGGAAGCAAATATTGCTGTAAATTCTGACAAAAAAGAAACCTGGGGCGGTGGTGGTGCAAAACCATTTGGCGCTACTTATGGTAAAATGATGATGTGGTTTTTCATATTATCTGACGCATTGACCTTTTCTGGATTCTTAGCGGCGTATGGTTTAACTCGTTTTAAATTTATTGACTCTTGGCCAATTGCCGATGAGGTATTTACGCACATCCCGTTTTTCCACGGAAACTACCCAATGATTTATGTTGCCTTTATGACCTTTATCCTTATTGTGTCGTCGGTAACTATGGTATTGGCTGTTGATGCAGGACATCAAATGAAACAAAAAAAGGTAGCGGCCTATATGTTCGTAACCATCGTATTCGGTATTATTTTCGTTGGTTCTCAGGCTTGGGAATGGAAAACGTTTATCAACGGTTCTTACGGAGCGGTTAAAACTTCAGATAATCATATCTTACAATTTGTAAAGGACGGACATCAAATCGCATTAGCTGATTTTGTGCACGGTGAGCGTATGGATGATAGAACGCAGCACACCAGAAAGAATGGACTTTGGTTCGAAAATGAGAAAACGATTTCTCAGTATTCAGTAGCACAAGTGCAACAAGCTTTCAAAAACGATCCTTCTTTGTTAATCAGGACTGAAAAAATGAATCTTGAAACGAAACAAAAAATTGTATTGTCGAGAGCGGAAAGTGAAGCGCAGTTGGCAAAGGCAATTGGAGTAGTGGAAGGAGCTAACTTAATCGAGAATGAGTACGGTAACCCAATTTTTGCCGATTTCTTCTTCTTTATTACAGGATTCCACGGATTCCACGTATTTTCAGGAATCGTATTGAATATTATCATTTTCTTTAATGTTGTTTTAGGTACTTACGAGCGCAGAGGACATTATGAAATGGTAGAGAAAGTAGGATTATATTGGCACTTTGTAGATTTAGTTTGGGTATTTGTATTTACCTTCTTCTACTTAGTATAATTATAAAATAAAAGCAAACATGGGAAGTCACGGACACGAATCAAATACAAATAGAATCTGGATAGTTTTAGCGATTCTATCAATTATTACAGCAGTGGAAGTTGTTTTTGGGATCTACAAACCTGATAGTCTACATTTAAAAGGATTTTTAGGGACGAGTTTCTTAAACTGGATATTCATTATCTTAACCATCGCAAAAGCTTACTATATCGCATGGGCCTTTATGCACCTAGAAGGTGAAAAAACCTGGTTCAGACGTTCAATAGTATGGACAGGAGTATTCCTTATCTGTTACCTAGTAACACTAGTGTTAATCGAAGGAAGTTATTTACACGATACATTAGCACCATTAGTAAAGTGGTAATCTTATAAAATTAGAAATTAGGTGGTGTTAAACCACCTTTTTTTGTCTTTAATCTTAACTGATATGAGTAAAAAACAAAAGTTTATCGTACTCTTTGCACTCTTTATAGTGCCGTTATTATTTTATATATTTTTGTCTTTAGGGATCAATAATTTTGCAAAATTACCCGTCTTGACCAACGATATCGTCGATATCTCCGCGGTTGATAAGAATTGTAAGTTCGATAGAAATATCTCTATCGTAACCTTTTTAGGAAAGGATGTGGATGCCGTTAAAGGGGAGTTCTTTAACTTGAACCAAAAAATTTACAAGCCCTTTTACGGATTTAAAGATTTTCAACTCGTCGTGGTGGCCGTAAAAGGTACCGAAGAAGAGGTGGCCAAGCTCGAGAAGAAAATTGGTGCCTTTACAAACATGATTAAATGGCGATTCGTTTTTGCAAGTGAAGCGGAAATAGAAGTTTTGTACGACAGTTTTAAAACCAACCAATCACTCGATAGTAATTTACATACTTCAAAAGCATTCATTATCGATAAGGATGTTGCTTTACGTGGTCGTAAGGACGACAAGGACGCCGCTGACGGTATTTTGTACGGATATAATATGACTTCGGTTGCGGAGCTCAATGATAAAATGAAAGACGATGTAAAAGTGGTATTGGCTGAGTACCGTTTGGCGCTCAAAAAGAACAATGCCGATAGAGAAATATAGTGATTATGAAAAAGCAAAATTATTCGTACGTAGGAATTGCCTTTATTATTTTACTCTTTGGGATCTATGCCGTGCCAAAGATTGTGAGCCACTTTAAACAGGCTGATTTGCATAAATTTAATAAAGTACCCAATTTTGAATTTATAGATCAACACGGAAAAACCATCACGCATAAGGATTATGAAGGAAAGGTGTATGTAGTAGAGTTTTTCTTTACTACCTGCCCAACCATCTGCCCGATTATGAATAAGAAGATGGTGACAATTCAAAACGAATTTATGGGAAATCCGAATTTCGGTATAGCTTCGTTTTCAATTACTCCTGAAATTGATACTCCAGAGCAGTTGACAGCTTATGCGAAACGCTATGGTATAAACCACAAAAATTGGCATTTACTGACCGGAAAGTCAGAAGATGAAGTGTATGAATTATCCAACGAAGGATTCAAGTTGTTTGCGGGAAAAGGAGAAGGGTCTCACGGAGGTTTTGAGCACTCAGGGCTTTTTGCCTTGGTGGATAAAGATGGGTATATCCGATCTCGTTACGACGAGCACGGAAATCCAATTTTGTACTACAGAGCCTTGGATGAGCACAAATTTGGAGATCAAATAAAAGAATTAAAACAGGATATTAAATTGTTGTTAAATGAGTAATGTAAAGCAGGAAAAACAATATAAGAAGTTTATTACAGTAGTATCTGTAGTAATTCCTTTGGCTGTAGCAGCCTTATTCGGTATCAAACTCGATGTGGAACCGCTGAGTTTTTTACCACCAATTTACGCGACGATCAACGGGATCACAGCGGTTTTATTAGTGGCTTCAGTGATTGCCATTAAAAAGGGAAATAGAAAGTTACACGAGCAATTAAATACATTAGCCATCGCTTGTTCCGTATTGTTCTTAGTAATGTATGTAGCCTATCACATGACATCTACCTCAACGCCTTACGGAGGAGAAGGAGCTATTCGATATGTGTATTTCTTTATTTTGGCTACGCACATACTACTGTCAATTATTATCATTCCTTTCGTATTATTCACGTTTATGCGTGCAAGGCTTGGGCAATTTCCGGCTCATAAGAAGATTGCGAAAATTACCTTCCCATTGTGGTTGTACGTCGCAGTGACGGGAGTTATTGTTTATCTAATGATCTCTCCGTATTATGTATAGAAAAACTGTATTGACACTGGTAGTTTTTATACTGCTATCCGGAAAAGCTTGGTCGCAATGTGCGATGTGTAAGGCGGTTGTTGAAGGAGGAAATGAAACGATGGCCGAAGGCGTAAATAATGGGATTACCTATTTAATGATCTTCCCTTATATACTTGTAGGAGTGTTGTTTTATTTTATTTACCGCCACCGCAAGAAAAACGCGGCTTAAAAAAAATACATAAAAAAATTGTAACATAATGCAATTTTAGTCGTCCTATTGACGTGAATATGAGTAACTACTGTTCGATATCAAACAGATAAGTGTTCGGTTTTTACCATATAATAAAAATCACAAAACTTAAAATGCTGTATTGCAGTGTTTTAAGTTTTGTTTTTACATTGGAATAGGAATTGGAGATATCCAGCAAACATAAAAATTAACGTCTTGAAAACTAAAATTGTATTACTAGCAGGGCTATTACTCAGCTTGAGTGCTACTGCTCAAAAGAAATGGACCTTAAAAGACTGTGTGGACTACGCAGTAAAGCATAACCTCACCATTAAACAAAATGAAATTAACGTGCAATTGGCAGAAAAGGACGTCGCTATTGCAAAGGGAAATTTCTTGCCTAGTCTGAACGCCTCTGCGTCACAAAATGTAAACTTCGGATCGTTTATTGGTCAAAGTGGTTCCAGAATTTCTAGAAATACTCGTGGAAATGGTTTTGGCTTGAGTTCAAGTACGGTGCTCTACAACGGAAACAGGAATAAAAATACCCTAAAACAATCGAAGTTAGGAGTGGAAGGAAGCAAGTTGGATTTAAAAACCAACATTAACAATATTTCCTTAAATGTGGTTCAGACCTATTTAAATGTACTTTTTGCAAAGGAGAATTTAAATGTGGCTATTGTACAAGCGGAAATTAGTAAAAAACAAATCGAGAGAGCGCAGGCACAATTTTCTGCAGGAGCGATTCCTAAAGGAGATCTGTTAAACGTACAATCTACGGCAGCCAATGATGCTCAGAATGTGGTGCTGCAGGAGAATACCTTAAATTTAGCCTTGTTGCAATTGGCTCAGTTATTGCAAATTTCAGCTGATGATTTCGATATCGAAGCAATTGCTGTCGATTCGCCATCTACAGCGATGCTGTACTCGAGTTCTAAGGAGGTATACCAAAGAGCTTTGTTAGATCGTCCTGAAATTGACAGAGCAAAACTCAATGTAAAGAATGCAGACCTGTCTATTGATTTGGCAAGAGGAGGTTTCTTACCGACCTTGTCATTCTCGGCAAATGCGAGTACTTCGTATCAAACAGTATTGGGAGAAAAAGATGTGATTCCAGTGCGCGATCCAAATACTGGAGTGGTAAGCCTACAGAACAATGGATTTTTTACGCAATTAGACGGAAATCTTGGATACGGAGCTGTTTTGAGCTTAAACATTCCGATTTTTAACGGGTTCCAAACAAAAAATCGCGTAGATCGTTCGGTTATCAACAAGAAAATTTCAGAGATCGCACTAGAGAATCAAAAATTACAACTGCAACAAACCATAGAAAAGGCCTATTTAGATGCAAAAGCTGCACTAAAAACTTACGAAGCGTCCAAAGCTTCTTTAGATGCCCAAAACGAGGCTTTTAAGAATGCACAGGTAAGCTATGACTACGGATCGATGACGCAGTTCGATTTCGATCAGGTTCGCAATCGATTGGTCAATGCGGAAGGAGCGATGATTCGTGCTAAATACGATTATGTTTTCAAAACGAAAGTTTTAAAATTCTATTTTGGAGAATCCATAGTAGATTAGTTTTACAGGGACTAATTTATTGTTGATCTAAAACCTTACCATGCCGTAAGGTTTTTTTTTATGCCGTATCTTTGCGACATTAACTTAAATAAATACCAGTGGCACTTATATTAAACATTGAAACAGCGACGAAAAATTGTTCGGTTAGTTTAGCTCGTGATGGTGAGGTTGTAGCTTTGAGAGAATTGAATGATGGTAACTATTCTCACGCAGAAAAATTACATCCCTTTATTAAAGAGGTGATAGCGGAAGCAGGGGTAGCTTTGAATGATTTAACAGCTGTAGCGGTGAGTAAAGGTCCGGGGTCTTATACCGGATTACGCATTGGTGTATCAGCAGCAAAGGGACTTTGTTTTTCACAAGACATCCCGTTAATTTCTATTGAGACTTTAAGGTCATTAGCGAGTAGTGTCGAGGTAACTGATGGCTTGATTGTACCGATGTTAGATGCGAGACGTATGGAGGTGTATTCAGCGGTATACGACGGTACACTGCAGCAAGTGCGTCCAATTGAAGCAGAAATTATTGATGAAAGCTCCTTCTCGAAGTGGCTGGCCTCAGAGAAATTATACTTTTTAGGCGATGGAGCGGCAAAGTGTAAAGCGCTTATTACACATGAGAACGCGGTGTTTATCGAAGCTAAGTTTCCGTCGTCGAAAGAAATGGCGCGTTTGAGTTATGAGAAGTACAAAAAAAACGACATCGAAGATGTCGCTTATTTTGAGCCTTTTTATCTAAAAGATTTTGTGGCAACGCCTGAGAAAAAGCGTTAACCTTCTTTTTGGATTTCCACAGAGTGTGGGTAAGGTATTTCGATACCAGCTTTGTCTAAAGCGAGTTTTACATTTTCAGTTGTTCCGAAATAAACATCCCAATAATCGGCAGTTTCTACCCAAGGACGTACGGCAAAATTTACAGAGCTGTCTGCCAATTCTGATACGTTTACAGTAGGAGCAGGGTCGCTCAATACTTTCGGGTTAGCCGTAAGGACGTCCATTAAAATCTCTTTGGTTTTTTTAATGTCAGCGTCGTACGATACTCCAAAGGTTAAATCGACACGCAATTGCCCTTCAGCTGTGTAATTGATGATGTTTCCGTTAGAAAGCGATCCGTTGGGTACGATGGCCAACTTATTCCCTGGAGTATTGATGTGGGTGGTGAAAATTTGAATTTCTTTGACCACACCAGTTACGCCTTGTGCCTCTATGAGATCACCTACTTTGAATGGTTTAAAAATCATGATCAAGGTTCCGCCTGCAAAATTAGCCAAAGAGCCTTGTAAAGCTAAACCTACAGCCAATCCGGCAGCACCAATAATTGCTGCAAAAGAGGTTGTAGCGACTCCTAATTTAGAGATTACAGTGACAAAAAGCAGGGCTTTTAAAGTCCAATTCAAAAGGTCTCCTAAAAACTTTTGTAAGGTAATGTCGACCTGTTGTTTCTCCATGATTTTTTTACTCGCCTTGACAAAAATTCGAATGGCAAAAAGACCGACCAACAAAATAGCAATAGCCATGGCTATTTTCGGTGCATAATCGATGACTAGATTTTTAATTTTTTCCGTGTACTGTTCCATTTTTTGATGATTAATTAAATTGATTACTGTGGGTTAGTAGTAGTAGTCATTAAATTAAGTTTACACAAAGAATGAGATTCCTGTTAAAAGTGCAGGGATAGATTGAACGATAAATATTCGAGGCTTTCCCGTAGAATACGCACCGTAGCAACCAGCTACAAATACACAGGCTGTAAAAAACAAAGCAGTTTGGTGGTTTTGGGTAATCAGAGCCCAAATAAATCCAGCTGCTAAAAAGCCGTTGTAAAGTCCTTGATTGGCAGCGAGCACCTTGGTTTCTTCAGCAAATTCCTTGCTTTTTAATCCAAAGGTTTTAATGCCTTTAGGGCGTGTCCATAAAAACATTTCTATAACGAGTATATAAATGTGTAAAACGGCTAATAAGCCGACGAATAGATATTGTGCTATGTTCATAAATCAAATGTATAAAAAATAAAGTTCTCAAGGGGCTAAGGACTAACAATCTCTGTTTTTTCTAGTATTTACAGTAGTTTCTTCAAAGTCAGGAGCTTTGCAAATAAAGGGAAAATCACCCTAATGTTAATTTAATGTTATGTAGAGGTTGTTCAAATGTAAATTTTTTGATATATTTGTAACTATAGTGTTAATGATTAAAATGTTAGATATGAAAAAATTAGTTGTTGCAGCGTGCTTTTTAGCGGTTACTGCTATGAGCGCACAAGTAGCCCCGAAATACGAAAAGGCAGGTGACTTAGTAAAAGTTACTTATTATCATAAAGACGGATCAGTAAAGGAGCAAGGATACTTTAAAAACAAAAAGTTGGAAGGAACTTGGATGACTTTCGATCAAGAAGGAAACAAAACGGCCATCGCTCACTACGAAGCTGGAAAGAAAGTAGGGAAGTGGTTTTTATGGCACAAAGATGGTTTACGCGAAGTGGATTTTAAAAATCACACCGTAGCCAGCGTACAAAACTGGAAGGAAGAAACGAAGATTGCTGTAAAGTAATCGCATAAAAAAAGCCGTATCGTAAGATGCGGCTTTTATTTTCTTCCGAAGTCTGCAGGGATTTCTCCCCAAGCCTTCGTTTCCCATTTCAAAATAGGCGTTTGAAACGAGTTGTTTTTTAACCAGGTTTCTGCGCGCTTTATCAAGTCGAGAATTTCTTTATTACTCGCATCGAATTGAATATTTGTTCTGCACTGTTTTTTTCGAATCCAACTCATCGCAATTTTTGAATCCGAATAGATAGGAATATTTTCCTTGTTTTTATTTTTTAAAAAGGCAATTCCGTGCACCAAAGCCAAAAATTCACCAATGTTATTGGTGCCGTTTTTAAACGGGCCCATTTTAAACAATTCCTGCTTGTTGTGGGTGAGGACTCCACGGTATTCCATAAGTCCCGGATTTCCAGCGCAAGCGGCATCTACAGAGATGCTTTCGAGTATCGGGCTCCCGTATTTTTTCTTTTCCGCTTCACTGAGCACTTTTTTTTGAGTATCGACACCTTTGTAGTCTGCAAAACTTTTTTGCAGGGCTTTTTCAGCTTCGGCCTTATCTGCAAAAGATTTGTACTGGGCACCTTCAAAGCCACTAATCTGTTCTTTGCATTCGGCCCAAGTGGTAAAAACACCTGTTTTTTTACCTTTCCAAACTACGTAGTATTTTTTTTTCTTACCCATTCTTTAGTATTAATGATTCTAGTACACGAGGAAAGTGTTCGTATTCCAATTCGTGTACTTTTTGAGCGATGGATTCAGGAGTATCACTTTCAGTAACGGCTGTGCTAGCCTGGAAAATGATCGCGCCTTCATCATAGTGCTCGTTGACGTAGTGGATCGTAATCCCCGTTTCCTTAGCTCCGGAGGTCTTAACTGCCTTGTGCACATTCATACCGTACATTCCTTTTCCTCCGAATTTAGGAAGCAATGCTGGGTGGATGTTGACAATTTTATTCGGGAATGCCTCGACAATAGCAGCGGGAATTTTCCATAAAAATCCTGCGAGAACTATATAATCGGCTTCTGCCAACAGGAAATTGAGCACGGTATCATCGTCTTTAAACGAAGATTTTTCAAACAAACTCGCCGGAATGTCCAAGCGTTCGCAGCGGTCAAAAACGCCCGCATTTGGGTTGTTACTCAAGACGTGCGTAACCTCGATTTGCTCCGAATTTTGAAAAAATTGGATGATATTTTCGGCATTACTACCCGAGCCAGAGGCAAAAATTACGATTCGATTCATGTTTTTTTAGCTTGTGTTGTACATGCAAAAAAAAGAATAATTATTAACAATGATGGGCTCGGAGGCAAAAGATTCAAGTATTTTTTTTATTTTAGGCGACACATTTTTCAGCAAAAATTAGAATTAAAACTTAAGATTTGTATTTTTGCCCCGATTTTAAATTTTAAAACTTATAAAATTATGTCAGACATTGCATCAAGAGTAAAAGCGATTATCGTAGACAAATTAGGTGTAGACGATAACGAAGTAACTAACGAAGCAAGCTTCACAAACGACTTAGGAGCAGATTCATTAGATACTGTTGAGTTAATTATGGAATTCGAGAAAGAATTTGATATTCAAATTCCAGATGATCAGGCTGAGAACATTGGTACTGTAGGTCAAGCGATTAGCTATATAGAAGACGCAAAAAAATAAGAATTATATGCAATTAAAGCGAGTTGTAGTAACTGGACTTGGCGCATTAACGCCTATAGGAAACAATAAAGAAGAATATTGGAACAGCTTAGTTAACGGAGTTAGCGGAGCAGCACCTATTACGTATTTCGATGCTGCCAAGTTCAAGACTCGTTTCGCATGTGAGCTAAAAAACTTTAACGTGAACGACTTCATCCACAGAAGAGAGTCACGTAGAATGGATAAATTTACGCAGTATGCAATGGTCGCTTCAGATGAGGCAATTGCAGATGCGAAATTAAACCTTGACGAGGTAAACAAATTACGCGTAGGTGTAATTTGGGGAGCAGGAATTGGTGGATTAGAAACTTTCCAAGAGGAGGTTTTGAGTCATGCGAAAGGAGATGGTACTCCTAAGTTTAACCCGTTCTTTATTCCTAAGATGATTGCAGATATTGCTCCAGGAAACATTTCTATCAAGAATGGATTTATGGGGCCTAACTACACGACAGTATCTGCGTGTGCATCATCGGCGAATGCCATGATTGATGCCTTAAATTACATTCGTTTAGGTCATTGTGATGTAGTAGTTACCGGAGGTAGTGAAGCAGCCGTAACTATTGCAGGTATGGGAGGTTTTAATGCAATGCATGCTTTATCAACGAGAAACGAGAGTCCAGAATCAGCATCGAGACCATTTGATGCGGAAAGAGATGGTTTTGTTTTAGGGGAAGGAGCAGGAGCTATTGTATTAGAAGAATACGAACATGCCAAAGCAAGAGGTGCAAAAATTTACGCAGAAGTAGTCGGTGGAGGCCTTTCTTCTGATGCGCACCACATGACGGCGCCACACCCGGAAGGAATTGGTGTAATTGCCGTGATGAAAAACTGTTTAGAAAACGCAGGTTTAAAACCAGAAGACGTGGACCACATCAATACTCACGGAACCTCTACTCCATTAGGGGATGTTGCTGAATTAAAAGCAATATCGGAAGTATTCGGTGACCACGCCAAGAATATTAACATCAACTCTACCAAATCGATGACAGGACACCTACTAGGAGCTGCCGGAGCTATTGAGGCTATCGCTTCAATTATGGCGATGGAGCACGGTGTAGTACCTCCAACGATTAACCACAGTACTGTTGATGAAAATATTAATCCAGACCTTAATTTGACTTTAAACAAAGCTCAAAAGAGAGAGATTAAAGTAGCGATGAGTAATACTTTTGGTTTTGGAGGACACAACGCGTGTGTTGCATTTAAAAAACTAGACTAAAAGGCGTATGAATTTCCTTCGTAGAATAGTTAGACCCCAAAATAAAGAGGATGAAAACTTTTACTACGAATTGAAAGAACTGCTCAATTTTAAACCTATAAAGCTTTCTCATTACAAGAAAGCTTTTACGCATAGGTCACTGAAGTTAGTAGATGCTAAAGGAAATCCTATCAATTACGAACGACTTGAATTCTTAGGCGATGCCATTCTCGGATCGGTCATCGCTTCCTATCTTTATAAAAAAGTCCCTGAAGGAGACGAAGGATATCTTACTCAAATGAGGTCGAAGGTGGTGAGTAGAGACCACCTCAACTCTTTGGGAAAAGACCTCGACCTTATCCGCTTTGTCAAAAGCAATATTACCAACAACCAGATTAGTAATAACATTCACGGAAATATTTTTGAAGCGCTCATCGGAGCCATTTATTTAGACCGCGGATACAATTACTGCCATCAGTTTATTTACGAACAAGTTATCTTACCCTATGTCGATATAGAACGCCTCGAAGGTAAAATTTCGAGCTATAAAGGCTATATTATCGAATGGTGTCAAAAAAATAAGAAGAAATACAGCTTTGACTCTTATGAAGATACCGGAAATCAAAGTAAAAAACACTTTAGCGTACGCGTCAGTATCGATGGTATTATGATCGCTAAAGGAAGGGCCACTTCTAAGAAAAAAGCAGAGGAAATTGCTGCAAAGCGCGTGTATTACGCAATGCAGGATAGAATGAAGAATTCTTAACAAACTGCGCGAAAACCTTTTCGTTAATTTCATATTGTATTTTCACTACATTCATTAACTTAGCAAAAAAACTAAGTGATTAGCAATGCCTGTTTATGAGTTGGATATGAATGAGTTTGGGAACTGTGATTGTGCCCTCATCGGAATTCATACCACCCTCAGTGATTACAAGCTGGCATATTTGCTAAATAGTACACTCGGTTTTTTGTTTACTCAAGCAAAATACTGTCTGGATATTCAATTCAATACAGATACCGTCGCTTCTTTTTCCGTATTTGAGTATTTTAACGCGGAGAGAAACTGTTTCCTGATTAGTAATGTAGATAGAAAGAAGCAGAAAACGGAAGGAATCGAATTGTTTACGGAAAAGACCGTACTGAAGTACCTAGTACCGGAGAAGAGTAAAGTAGATTATTTTGTAAAAATAGAAGGGGATTTTGAAGAGCACTTTATCGAAGAGCTCGCAACGACTATTAAACGTTTGCCTCAAATTATCACTTCTTATCAAATAGATGTCAATACGCTAAAATCAAAAGATTTTTTAATTTTTTAACCTATGCCATATAACAAGAAAACCAAAATTGTAGCCACTTTAGGTCCTGCCACGAACACTAAAGAAATTTTAACTAAGATGGCTGCAGAGGGAGTGAATGTATTTAGAATTAATTTTTCGCACGCCGATTACGATACCGTAAAAAAGCGCATCGAACAAATTAGAGAAATCAACGACGAGAACGGTTATAACGTAGCCATTTTGGCCGATTTGCAAGGCCCAAAGTTACGTGTAGGTATTATGGAAGAAGGTGTTGAAGTAAAGGCAGGAGATTCCTTTGTTTTCACTACTGAAGAGTGTATAGGAACTGCAGAAAAAGCGTTTATGACCTATCAACGTTTCCCAAAAGACGTAAAAGTTGGAGAACAAATTTTGGTAGATGACGGGAAGCTACAATTTGAAGTTATAGCGACCGATAAAGAAACTGCGGTTGAGACGAAAGTTATAGTTGGAGGGCCTTTAAAATCTAAAAAAGGAGTAAATCTCCCGAATACCAATATTTCTTTACCTGCGTTGACAGAAAAGGATAAAAAAGATGTGGTGTTTGCGTTGGAACAAGAAGTAGATTGGGTTGCGCTTTCTTTTGTGAGAACTCCTGAAGATTTGCGCATGCTACGCGATCTTATCAAGCAAAAATCTCGTTACAGAGTACCTGTAATTGCAAAAATAGAAAAGCCAGAGGCGGTAGAGAATATCGATGCGTTGATTCCTTATTGCGATGGATTAATGGTGGCACGTGGAGACCTCGGAGTGGAAGTTCCGATGCAAGACGTACCCCTAATTCAGAAGAGTTTGGTGCGCAGAGCAAAACAAGCTAGAATTCCAGTGATTATCGCCACGCAAATGATGGAAACTATGATCGATAATTCAGTGCCAACGCGTGCTGAAGTTAACGATGTGGCAAACTCTATCATGGATGGTGCGGATGCCGTAATGTTATCAGGAGAAACTTCGGTAGGGAAGCACCCAGTGCGCGTAATTAAAAAAATGTCGGAAATTATCAGTAGTGTGGAGTATTCTGATTTGATTAAAGTACCACAAGAACCACCACATATTCGCACGAATCGCTTTATTACAAAGTCGGTTTGTCATCACGCAGCCTTGATGGCTGATGATATCGGAGCCTCAGCCATTTCTACTTTGACAAATAGTGGTTATACAGCGTTCCAAATTTCTGCTTGGCGTCCAAAAGCACACGTATTGGCTTTTTCGTCTGAAAAGCGAATTTTAGGAAAATTGAATTTGTTGTGGGGAGTACGTGCCTATCACTACGACAGAGAATTGAGTACTGATGATACCATTGAAGATATCAACGAAATAGCCAAGGAAAAAGGCTATGTAAAATCAGGTGATTTTATGATCAACCTCTCATCAATGCCGGTGCAAGAAAAGGGGATGGTAAACACCTTACGCGTATCTCAAATTAAGTAGGTAATACAAATACAAGAATAAAAAAAGCTCATCGTTTTCGATGAGCTTTTTTGGGTTTATAAGGGGAGTAACTGCGTTGTAATTATGGCGTCGTTGATAACAAACGGCATGGGCATCATCTGCTCGTCACGAGGCTTTATATTAAATTTTGGATGCTGTAGCAAATCGTAGGAAATTTCGTTGATAAGGATTTCTGGTTTACGAGTACCGGCTACCTCCATTGATAGGGTGAGCTCTTTGTCACTGTTGGCCATTTGATATATTAATAATGATCCTTTACCGGCCTCAAAGGCAGCTCCCTCTTTGTAAGAGGCTCCATTGACACAAAGTTTGCTAAGAGTAAGCGGTACCTTGTTGTAAAATTCAAATTTAGCCACCTTTCTACGCGGCTGTATACTGAATTGTAAATGTCGTTTCCCGTCGATAATAGTATCGTTCAAAACCTCGATTTTAGCGGTTTTTATCCCTCTGTTTACTGTCTTTTTAACAGCGGAGTATTTTGTGTTGTACTTACTCATTCCCTCTGATCCTTCAAGAGTACCTGTTTGTAAGCCCTCGTCGAAAATTTGCGAGGTATAGGCATCGAGCGTATGGTTGTAAGTAGCCCAATGAGCGGTGCTGTCAATACCGTTTTGAACATACACCAAACTGTTCGGTTTTTTGGCATCCACTGAGAATCCACTGTTGATGCTCGTTTGGATAAAAAAGAAGATTGCTGCCATCCCCACTAGCCATTGCAAGGTGCTCTTTTTCTTACTCGGGAGCACTACAGGGAGTAGCCAGCCAAACAGTAAACTACTCAAAATTCCAGCGATAGCTAGCATTTTTAAGCCCAGTCCAACAGGAAACAATTTGATCATTGGAGCTAACATGTATACGGTGGGTATTCCCAAGACAGCTATCAGTACTTCGCGCTGGTTACGTGCATCGACACAAAATAAGCGAATAGCTAAGATCGCCATGGCCATCAGTACGGGAATAATTAAAAAAGCAGCACCAGGTAAATATTCCGCGATGGCTATATTTAAAAGTAAGCCAATAAAGATAGGGGCGATGTATAAATCATCGGTGGGTTGAAATCTGAAATAGCGATAGGTTTTTAAAAGTATCCAAAAGCTCATTAAGGTAAATGCGGTAATATATTGATAACCGTTATAAGTGAATCCGTGTAACATATCGCGGTACTGTGGAAAAATAACCAAGAGAAGCTGCCACAGACCAAAACAGAGTGCTCCAGTGGCTAGCAAAGAGATTACAAAGGGAGCGAACCCTGTGATACTGCCCTTTAGCGTGATTTTTTCACTTCGAAAACCAAAAAACAATAAAACGACAAAGCTAATCCATGCAAATAGGAGCATGGGATATATCCAAGAAAATGGATAGCTGAGCATTTTGATAATTGGGAAGTTGACAAATACCAAATCCTTATCACTGTCCAATAGTGCCAAGTCGATTTTAGAAAAGTGATCCAAACAAGACATGAGGTACTCTGCTTGGTGGAGCAGTGAACTCCTATCCATGCGGTCGTATGAATCCTGAGCGGTGTGGTAATCAAAATGATCACCGATAAAAGCAAAATTAAATCCGTTGATATTTCCCTTCTCTCTAAAAACAGTTAAGTCGGTATCGTTTGGCAGTATCTTATAAACGCTGTACATGAGTGAATTCGCTGCTGGATGGTTGGGGTTGGCACGTAAAAATTCCTCCAATAAACGCTTGTTCTTACCATTGGTTTCCATGAGCATATAACTGCTGCCCCCGCTACCTCTAGCTTCAAAATTGAGTACTAAACCGATATCCTTGGCCCAAGGATGATGGTCGACAAATGCTTGGGCTCCTAATAACCCGAGCTCTTCGGCATCTGAAAATACGAGGATGATATCGTTGAGAGGAGCTTCATTTCGTTCCATAAAGGCACGTACCCCTTCTAAAATAGTGACCACTCCAGATCCAGCGTCACTGGCCCCGAGCGAAGAGTGGGGATTTGAATCGTAATGCGATAACAATAGCAAGGCTTTTCCGGCTGTTTTTCCTTTGATTTTAGCAATGATATTCTCGGTGGTAGTACTGGCCTTCCATTTGTTGTTAATCGTTGTTTTAACCTGTATTTCTGGACGAAGTCCGAGCTTTTTTAATTCGGTAACTAAATATTCCTGAACGATTTTGTGCTCTTGGCTTCCTGTAAAGTGGGCCTTTTTAGAAATGTTCTTTAGGTGATAAAGGGCGTGGGGCATCGAAAATCCAGTTGCCTTCTCCAAATCTTTACTTGAAGTTTCACTGGGAATACTGTCGTTAATACTCCAAACGACGGTAAGTACTAGAATGATGAGGCCTAGTAGCTGGTTAGTTCTTTTCATGGGTTGGTTTTTTAGTGTTCTAAAGATACCCAAATATTCCAGTATTTTGCCTTGTTGTGTTAACTGATTAAAAATCAGTATATTTAGTGGCTAATATTCAAAAATATGGGAATAATAAACTTTCAAGGAAAGCGTTCGGGAACAACACCGAAGGAGCATACTCCAATTCTGGTTTCCGATTACATGAGTACTAAGATCATTTCATTTAAAGCCTCTCAAACCATTGAAGAAGTAATTGAGACCTTAATTCAGAACAAAATTTCAGGAGGACCTGTCGTCAATGAACAGAACGAACTTATAGGGATTATCTCGGAGGGTGACTGCATTAAACAAATTTCCGAAAGTAGGTACTACAACCTGCCAATAGACAAGAATAATACCGTCGAGAAAGCCATGAATACCGAGGTGGAAACCATTGATGCTAACATGAATATATTTGATGCGGCTAACAAGTTTCTCGATTCTAGGAGAAGGCGATTTCCCATTCTGGAAAACGGTAAACTCATTGGGCTTATCAGTCAAAAAGACGTGCTAAAAGCAGCCGTTAAGCTCAAGGGAAATACTTGGAAATAATTTATTCTTGCTTGACGAGTAAGTACACTTCATTTTCCAATTCTAAATAGCCCTGATCATACACATAAAAGTAGGTGTTGCCTGCTTTTGTGGTATAGATCGATGTCATAAATTTAAAATCAAAGCCGCGGTCAAACAATTTTCTTCTCGATACTTTAGTCTTTCCGTGACTGTTGAGTTCACAGAGAATTTTATAATTCTTCCGCAAGCGGTTGTTCGTATTTCGAATGAGATTTTTACTTTCCTTATTGACTTTGTTGTTAAAAGAATTTCGACAGTAGTCTGAGCAGAATTTTTTGTCAATCCTACCAATTACTTTTTCACGGCATTCCAAGCATTGTTTTTCTTCCATAGTGTTCAAATATAAGAATTCTACCATTGACTCCGGTATCAAAAGCAGGGCAGTACTGCGAAGGTAGTAAATACTTAGTTAATCAAAAACGATTACATTCAATTACAAACGAAAACAAACAGTTAACAACCGCTTTGGGTTTGGTCACTGCCCGATATTTGCAGTGTCCTTGAGAATAAGGGCAAAGTCTTAACTGTTAAACGATAAAAATTTATATTATGAACGCACTAAAAAACAGAGTACAGTTGATTGGAAACCTAGGAAATGATCCAGAAATAATCACATTAGACAGCGGTAAAAAGTTGGCGAAATTTTCATTGGCAACGAATGAAACTTACAAGAACGCACACGGACAAAAGGTAACGGATACCCAATGGCATTCCATTGTTGCCTGGAACCAAACTGCTACCATTATAGAACAGTACGCCCAAAAAGGAAAAGAAGTGATGATTGAGGGCAAGTTGACCTCGCGTTCCTATGAGGATAGCGATGGTGTAAAGCGCTATATCACTGAAGTCGTATGTCAAGAAATATTGTTATTAGGAAGTAAGTAGAGGGGAATTTTGCTAAGAAAAAAAGAAGCTCGGCTTCTGTCGAAAAAGAAAATTGAAAAAGGAAAAAGGAATGAGCTCAATAGTTTGGCTATTGAGCTCATTCTAATAGTGTATACCTTGTGTAAGTATTTGCTATGGGGAATTTGCTACTTGTATTTTGCGCTCTGGAAAGAACTCATTTTTATAGGATGTGCCTATTGTTTAAAACCTTTTCGTTAGCTATATAGGGCTGCCGCTTGTTTAAGTTGCTCGGCAATGCGTTGTCTAAAACGCTCAGGTTTTAAAATCTCAAGGTGATTAGCATATCCTAAAAATAGCCGTTCCAATTCAAAATTAGGAATGACGAAAATATTGAAGATACTGCCGGTCTCATCCGTATGAAGCAAACGCTGTGTACTGTGAAAAGGTTTGGTGGCTATATAAGGACTCATCTTTGCATCTGCCTTGAATTGAATTCTTATGGGTCTTCTATTGTGTACAGTGGCTCCGACAACATTTTTGAAGTAACGGTCTGGATCCAGTGCCGCATCCCGATAGGGTTCGGAGGTACAGAGTTGTATTTCTTGAATTCTGTCTAAGGCTAGCGTGATCAATCGATGCTTTTCCAAAGCAAATAAAAACCATCGATTGTTGTATTCTTTTAAAAATTGTGGATGGAGTATTCTACTGTAGGCCTCTGAGGCTTTAAATGATTGATAAACGATGGTCAATACCCGTTCTTCTTTTATGGCTTGATAACAGGTATTGATGTGGGCTAGGCCTTTTAGATGTTCGTTTTTGTCAAAGTGGATAATGGTTTTTCCCGCGTCTTCGGCACCTAGAACAGAGCCTTCAATACGGTGAATCATTCCTTGAATATCACTAAATAATGAAAAATCTTTGAATTGTTTAAGTACCGCAACCGCTTCCTTAATTAAGTGAACATCGTCTTTTTTTAAAGGGAGTTTGGTAATGCTGTAATCAGGGTCAGCGTAGCGATAGTATTTACGCTCGTATACTTCAATGGGAGCATTGTACCCCAATTTATCACTTCGCATGAGTTGTAAGTCGAGTTGAAGCGTGCGCTTGCTGACATCACTGTGTTTTCCTTCAAATTCATACAAGGCATCCGAACAAGCGACTAACAGGTCGTTGAGCGTCCACTTTTTTAGCGTGTTACGCAGGCATTGATCTATGGTTTTGTATCTTATTAAAGCATTTTTATTGACGGCCATAGGTAGTAGTTAAAAAAGGGGAGCAGGCTCCCCTTTTGGATTAGTTATTGCTTTGGCGATTCAAGGCGAGTTTAACCGCTTCGAATGCGTTTACGATTCTTCCGGTTTTACATAAATTTTTAAAAGGAACTTTCTCCGTAGTTCCAGGCCTGTTGACTTTTGATTGGATGCGTATTCCCGATCGCTTGATAATCAGAATCAGTTCTTCAGGAGTCAATTCTGGAAAGTGCGTTAAGAGCAAAGCCGCGACACCTGTTGCTACCGGAGCAGCCATACTCGTTCCGCTACGCGTGTCATAAGTACTTCCAGGAATGCACGCGTAAATATCAACCCCAGGAGCAAAAATATCGACTCCGTGATTTCCGTAGTTCGAAAATTCAGCTGCGAGATTGTCCTTGTCATGTGAGCTAGCACCAATTTCTAACCAGTTACTGGCCAAGGTTGAATCGTTGAACAGAGCTGTCGGAAAATTCGGAAAGTAATCGGTATTTTTATGATCATTACCCGCGGCGTGGATTAAAAGTACGCCTTTTTGCTGCGCGTATTGCACGGCATCGTCAATGAGTTGTTTGTTAGGGGAGTGATTTTTCCCAAAACTCATATTGATAATTTTAGCGCCGTTGTCAACGGCATAGCGAATTCCATTTGCGATGTCTTTATCTTTTTCATCGCCCATAGGAACCGATCTGATGGCCATGATTTGAACCCCTTCTGCGATGCCTTGAATCCCAAGTTGATTGTCGCGTTTGGCAGCGATAATACCAGCAACGTGGGTACCGTGTTCTGATCGTACACTCAAGTCATTGTTCCCGTAGTGCCTTTCGTGTAGGTCGTTGGGAGTATCGCCGATGAGTTTTCGACCGTCAAAGGTCAAGCTGTAGTTGTAGTCCAAACGTCGTTGCATAGCTTCCATACGCGAAGTTAAATCTTCGTAGTGTTTGATAAGTTTTTCAGAAGTTAATTGTTTAGCACTGTTCCTCGCCAAAATCTTTAAAAATCGATCCCTTTTTTCGCGTAACCCAGCTCCTTTTAGTCGAGTTCGTTTTAGTTGCTTCTCAGAAAAGATTTTTCGTCCTACAGCCTTTTGTAAAGGAGGGATTAGTTTGTGGAAGAAATCGTATTCATCCTGATTGCGACTTATGTTTTTTTGGAGTTGCTCTTTGCCTTCTTCATAAGCCTTTTTGTAGGTTAAAAAGGTAGCAAAGTCCGCGCGTTCCTCGGGAGTAATGTTGAATTTGTTCTTATTTTTGAATTGCGCCGAATACTGTTTGTAGTAACGAGTGAGCTCTAAGGTTTCGGCTTCCACACTACTGCCGTCTTTACCGCCTATAAAGTTCCATCCGTGAATATCGTCGATGTATCCGTTGCCGTCATCATCAATTCCGTTACCGGCTATCTCTTTTGTGTTGGTCCACAGTACTGGTTGTAAATCTTCATGAGTGACATCAATTCCAGAGTCGAGCACGGCTACGATAATGGGAGTAGGCTTCAGTTTGTTTTTTTCTAAGAGTTTATAAGCCTGCTGTAAGCTTATTCCGGGGTACTGATCCGTGTGCTGATCTAAAAGATGCCAGTTTTTAGGGGGTTCTTGGGCCAACGTAACGTGAGCCGCCAATAATGCAATTGCCGCTAACCGTTTAGCAGCCATGGTAACATGTGTCATAGTCAAATTTTAAGTAATTACAATTTTTGTGCTTTTCAGCAGGGTAAAGATACGTTTAGAACTTGATAAACAGTAAAACCGATTGTTTTTTTTACTGCGTAAAATCAATGCGTATAAGCATCGTAATTTTGCGCTATAAAAAAAAGGTTATGAAGATAGCAGGGAAAATGAATAGCTTATTGGTGAGGAGTGTGGCCGGTTTTGAATCGTCGAACACCTTGGAAGAAAAATTATATGAGGTGATAGCCTAGAGCTCGAGTCCTTTAGATTCAAAAAGTATGGAGTTCGCATTGCTCTCTTTAAACTTTAGGGAAGAGCAGGTACATAGTGCGTTAAAAACGATCGCAGTGAAATTTTTGAGAACTCATAAGTTTATGGGGATGTTATTGGTGGAAACGAGTAAAGAAGTGTTGAAAAGTGCCTCCCGATCAGAAATTGACTCGCTTTTGAGGCAACTGAATGGTTTTGTCAATGAGTTTTTGGAGTTGTACGGGTATGAAGAGTGCTATTCCGATAGTAGGTTTTTAGCCTATTACCGTTTAGTACAGGAGTTGGAAGCTAGCAGTTGTACAAAGATTCCAGCTCCTCTGGTAGATTCCTTTGTCAATGCCAGTAAAGCACAAGCGCGTTGGGTTTTGGAGGATCAGGACAACCTAAATGAGGGGGTTTTTATTGCAAGTGGTGAGGACTGCCAACCATCACTACTTTGGGACGAATCTGTCATCTCGTATATTTATGCGCAACGATTGGATTTTTTTACAGAACAACAAATAAAAAATAACTTGAAAAGGGAGGGAATTGTTATCGAAGAGGTAGCAGAGCATTTTGACATTGCTAATGATCGATTTATAGCTGAAGCTTCACGCCGAGTTCAATATTTTGCTGTAGTAGGAGTATTAGGGGTGTTCATCGCGGTATTGCTCTTCTGGAAACACGGAAGCACGCTCCGTACATGGTTCCTCGCTTCTGTTGGAGTAGGCTTCTTGTACTCCGCAATACTATTACATCATCGCATAAAATCAAGAAGCGATTAGCAGGCCTTTTTGGAAAGCTATGGGGAGCCAGATTGCCAATCGCGCTTGGAACTCGCCGAAACTCATGGGCTGCACTGGTTGTATGCTTTGGTGTATTTTGGCAAGTGATTTTCCTTGTTGAGAACCGAGTAAAAAGTAGTACTGCCAAGGAGTGAGGGGGGTATGTTGAATGCGATACTGAACTCTTGAAATGGCTAGGTAAGCATCCTTTTTATCCGGATAAGAAAGCGATTGGTCTTTTTCTAAAGCTTCGAGTAACTCGAGTATCGGATAGGGCTGTTTTAGAATTGCTGCGCTGTCGGGACACGAAAAATGTGTTGTGGCTAGTAAGGGGGTAAAGTAGAGTGCTTGTAATGACGGAAGCAGCATGTTCTCAGTGCCCTTTGCTAATAAAACGGTACTTTTTGTACGTTCAATAGCGGCAATTAGGGCAGGAAGTTCTAGAAAGATGGCTGGTAAACTATCGGTTGCGGGTCGTGTTTTTTGCAAGTAGGCTGCAAAGTCCTCTCCATACTCGTAAAGGCTCCAAGAAGTAGAAGGAAGTTGTATGATGTAAGCTTTGGCAAAAAGATTGAAGAGTTCGGGACCTGTGAATTTTTTGAGTAAGGGAAAGTCGGCTTCCATACATTCTAGCAATCGGAGTACGTATCCTGAGCTATATACTTCAATACGCCGCTGTGGGTCGATGTTGTTCGAGGTTTTGACAAGGGTGTCGATAGGAGCGCTTAGTGCCAATTCGAAGGCCTCTATTTTTTGTTGTAAACTACCTCTATGGATCAGTAGGTTCTTAAAGTGTTCTTGCAGTTGAGCTAATGAAGGTGCTTTCATGAAAGTGTCGATTCGTTGAATTGTAGTTGATGATTGATAGGCGTAGAAACAATTTGTGTATTGTGAGCAGGGAGGACCCTAGTGGGCAAGACGCCTTTGATAACTTCTTTGGCTTTGAAAAGTTCCTGCACCAGAACTGGGTATTCAGGAATGTTGGCATCCCATTCTAGTAAGGTAGCGACGCCTCCGGTGAGTTGCTGTGCTAGTTGATACAATTTCCAAACCTCTTCGGGTACAGGTTGGTCATGGGTGTCAATGAGTAAATCGCCTGTTGCTGTAGGGCCAGCAAGATGTATTTGTACTATGGCAGTAGCAGGTAAAGAACGGATGTATTCGTAAGGATCATAACCGTGATTATGAGCGGAAACATAGACGTTGTTGACATCTAGTAGAATACCGCATTGAGTTGCTTTTACGAGTTCAGTGAAAAATGCGGCTTCGTTGAGTGTTGACTGTTGGAACTCTAAATAGGTTGAAGGATTTTCAAGAACGAGTGGGCGTTGTAGGTAATCTTGTACCTGCAGCACGCGTTGGATTACGTGTTGTAAGCTCTCTTCTGTTAAAGGCAAAGGGAGTAAGTCGTGTGAATTATGGGTAGCTATTCCTGTCCAGCACAGGTGATCCGAGACCCATTGAGGGGGGATAAGGCTCGTTAGTGATTTTAGCTTTGCTAAGTAATCGTAATTTAGCGGATCAGTACTGCCGATGTTTAACGAAACTCCGTGCATAACAAGTGGAACTTTCTCAGCAATCTGTAAAAGTGCGTGTCGTGCATATCCGTAATTGTTCATATAGTTTTCACTGATAATTTCAAACCAGTCTACAGTGACATCATCGTGCTGTAAGAGATAGGGGAAATGTTGAGAACGAAGTCCTAAACCAAATCCGAGGTTGGGTACATTCATAATAATTAGTTTTGATCGTAAAAAGGGAGATATAGTATCTCCCTTGGTTTAGCATTTCTTAGGTTGAAGGTGGCATTGCCAATCGGATATCACTGTCATTAGGACGTGTATTCGATACAGGAGTTCCGCGTTGTTCCATGACTTTTGCATAGGCTTTCCAGGCAATTTCGTAAACAGGGTCTCCTGTTTTGTAGTGAATTTCACCAATGGGCGCTGAGCTAAACTGAGGCTCTGGACCGTAATTGTAGACTTGCATAATTTGACGGTCTCCTGCACTCGGTTCTGGGTAGAGTTGAGAGGCAGAAATAGGTACGGCACAACCACCGAGTCCCCCACATTTGTTATTGGCTGGAGCGCTCATAAGTGTTGTACTCGAATCTGTGTTGTTGGCGGGTGTACTTTGACTGCAACTACCTCCGCCTTTTGTGCTTTGTACAAACCCACAACCTCCTTGCGTTTTACAGCCATTTGATCCTTTGCAACTGTGAAAGATTCCAACATCAGCTGCTGCTTCGGGATTGTGAGGCCCCATTAGGTTCATTCCTTGGCAAGCGTGGTATAAGTGATCATTAGCAAGCGGTTTCATATTGAGTGAAAGTTGAGGTACTTTACCGGTAATTGCCCAGCATATGGCCACGCGATCACCGGAACCGAACATAGCGGGATTTGGGAACTCAGTAGTGTTCCCTTTTATTTTCCAGTATTCATTGAGTTGGGTGGTGATCCCTTTAAGCGTTCCTACTGCGGCTAGGCTCAGTGTTTCATAGGTTTCCGCTGCATTGCTATTTTTTAAATTATTCAGGGCATCGGCCACTTGCTGCGCCGTAGGAATATCGTAGGGAGAACGTTTTCCAGAGGGATTGAGCATAGCCGCTGTCCAAGCATTGAGATTGTTTTCATTTTCTTTGTGCCACTGATCCCAAGTTTGGTAGCCTGGTTTTTCAAGCAGTTCACGAACCTGCGCAAATACCTCGTAATGATCGATAGCTCTGGCTTTAGAACGGGCATAGGCCTGTCCGGAAATAGCGGTCTGTTTACCCGCGCTATTGTACCCGGGATAGTCCTTTTTAAGCGCTTCGGAATCGGGCTGGAATCGTTTTGAAACGGCATCGTAGGGGGCAAAAATTTGCCAACGATCATTGATGCTTTGCACAACGCCATTTCCTTCTCCTTGATCTGTAATAGCGTTGATCATGTTTTTAAACTGGTAGCGAATATCACTGAGTTCTTCTAATTGTGCATCGATACCAGGGTATTCTTTTTTAGGGTGGTTATCGGTTTCACGATTAAATTGATCTCGTTGTTGTGCCTGCTTTTTTTCGTTCATCAAGATTCCCAGAAGCGAACTACCATCGTCATAGGTGATTTCTAAGTAACTCCAATAACAGAGGTACATATGACCTATTGACCCAAATAGAGGAAGGTCTTTTTCGGAGTATGCTGGTTGCCACCAGTCAAAGGGAGCTTCTTCGAAATACTTTGCTTCGGCACCTCCTGGGAGGTATTTTGGGTCGATGTGCTTTGCTGCTTCCGTTTCCGTTTCTTCAATCGCTAAAAACAATTCTATTTGTTCCCGATTCATGGCGGCGAGTTGCACGCTAAGCTTACTGTAAGCACCGTTACAGTCTTTAAAATCTAAGATGTGAGGTATTTGTGTGCCTTGGTAGCAGGTCCAGCCATAATGGTCACTTTGTAATGCAGGACTGGTGAAATTGGGAGTAAAACTCAGCATTGCTGACATATTAGCGGCCAATTGTAGGTGTAGCATTTCTTCGATGAAAACACTAAAAATTAAATTAAAAGCGCGAGCGTTGTAATCGCTGTCATCGGGGTTTGCCACCGGAGCAGCACCAGGCCAATAGCGGCCTTCATAAAAGTTACTGTCTTTGGAGGTAATTTGATGCATGCCCTGAATGGAATACATAGAGCACATGTACAAAGGGATGGTAAATAATTCGACGTTTAGAGCAGCCTGAGCAATGGCTCGTATACAAGAGAGATCTGCAGCTTTATAGGCCGAAGCTCTCTTTTTTATACGTTCTTTTTGAAACTGGAAGGAACGTAGTGATGTATGCAGTTTTTTTTCAGTAATCATAAGGAATTTGTTAGGTTTTTGTTCATTGTAGTGTTGAGGTATGGCTGTGAAACTGCCGGACTTTTTCCAGTTTTTTATGTAAAATAGTACTGAATAGAGATGGGGAATGTGGATAATGAAAGAAGGGTTTCATATTCTGGGGGGATTTTAATTGCGGTAAAATTTATTGTATTCGTACCCTAAAGGAAGTGGTGTGAGCAGTGGATTTTTTGTAAATCCATAAGGGGTCTTTCGTACTTCTGGGGAGGGCCTCTATGCAATTTACTGGAATTCCACGCACGGCGCAATAAGGAAAAACCCTTGATTCTGAAAAGGGGGTTTGCCTGAGAAACTTCGTTCTGTACTCCCTCGAATAAACAAAAGTTTTCAGTATTAGGAACTTATTAGAATTTTGTGCATCTTTGCCCCATTCATTAACCAAAGAAAGAATTTATACCAATGATCATACTAAAATATACATATCAGGACGCCATCATGCGATTTGATGAAGCATATTTTAGGTAGAATTTCATCATATAAAAGTCTTAAAGCGTCCAAATTTTTAATTTGGACGCTTTTTTTTTAAGAAATTTTTGAAACCTAATTGAAGGCTTACATCAGTTATAAAAGAAGAGAGTTGCCCTTAGGTCAACACTTTAGAGTTTCTGCAGTTTGCGGGGTGGGAGCGTATATGCTATTTTTAAAGTATAACTATTTGTAAATCAATAAAATAAGTGAATTAAAATTTGCGAATTATAAAAAAACAGGTCATCTTTGCACCGCAATCATGCAACAAAACAATTTAAAAACGAAGTACCTATGTTTCAAATGAATACAACTATTGGCATCTGTAGAAAAGATCTAGGATCGATAGCTCAGATACTTCGCGATTACTTTACTCATCAATAAGATAGCTACTATGCAAAGTAATCCGAAGAACTAAGGTTTCGGATTTTTGTATAGACACTACTGAGGTATCTTACCATTTTTCGAAACAATTTTTTGTTAATGTACGAGCAGTATATACCTGCAAAGGACAAGGCATGGCTAGTAGTTTAGCAGGGTCGCATACGTCGGGGACTAGTCTAACTCGTACAGTATTGTAATATATAACAGCAGCGCTATGAACTGCTGTGGAAAAACACGCCTATACCATGGGAAAAAGATTAAAAGGGAGAGACCTCATTCAGTTGGGGTTTCCACAAAACAACACGATTAATATAGCCTTAGGGCAACTAAACAGATATAAGAAAAAGGAAAAGAAAGCGCGCATTTTGGAAGAAGCGAAGGAAGTGCTTCTTGAGCCCGAACGATTTATGGGCGATGCGATATGGGGGAAAATTGCGGAAGGTTTGATAAAGCCTATCGAATTGCAGATGCACAAGTTAAACAGTACGAGAGCGCCGTTTAGCATCTACGGAGAGAATGAAATTGATGAACAGGCGAAGTTCCAGTTGTACGATGCCTTAAAACTGCCGATAGCAAAAGCAGGAGCGCTTATGCCCGATGCCCACGTCGGATACGGATTGCCTATTGGTGGTGTGTTGGCCACAGAGAATGCAGTAATTCCGTATGGTGTTGGCTTGGATATTGGCTGTCGCATGAGCTTGAGTGTTTTTCCGATGAAGGCGAGCTATTTGAAAGGGAAACAAGGACAATTTGAACACATTTTAAAAGAGCATACCAAATTTGGGATGTACGAGACCCATCGAAAAAAAATGGATCACGAATTGTTCGATCGCCCTGAGTTTCGAGAGGTTCCCTTATTGAAAAAGTTAAAGATGAAGGCCTATAACCAATTGGGAACTTCTGGAGGTGGTAATCACTTTGTAGAGTTCGGTGTAGTGACCATTAACGATTACGATGAACGCTTTGCTTTAGAACCGGGAGAATACGTCGGTTTGCTGAGTCACAGTGGTAGTAGAGGACTCGGGGCTAATATTGCTAAGCACTATAGCTATTTGGCAACGAAACAATGTCCATTGCCCAAACATGTACAGCATTTGGCGTGGTTAGACTTGGATTCGCACGACGGACAAGAGTATTGGATGGCTATGAATTTAGCAGGAGACTACGCAACCGCTTGCCATGAAAATATCCACACCAGAATTGAGAAATTACTGGGTTGCAGAGCCGTATCACGCATTGAAAACCATCACAATTTTGCGTGGAAAGAAATGCATAAGGGGTCGGAATTGATTGTGCACAGAAAGGGAGCAACACCAGCAGGGAAAGGCGTGCTGGGGATTATTCCCGGCTCTATGACTAGCCCTGGGTATATCGTACGCGGTTTGGGAAACAGCGAAAGTTTGTACTCGGCTTCTCACGGAGCTGGCCGTAAACACTCGCGTAGGAAGTGTAAAGAAACGTTTACAAAGAGCAGTGTAAAACAGCAGGTGACGCAACACGGAGTATCGGTAATCGGTGGAAGTGTTGAAGAAGCTCCGATGGCCTATAAAAACATTAAAAAAGTAATGAACAATCAGCGGGAATTAGTGGAGGTTCTCGGAACGTTTACACCAAAGATTGTTCGAATGGATGGCTAGTTGGGCGTTCCCTTTGGGGCGGGCTATTGGTAGTCGCTCTCGCTGAGGAGCTCCACAAAACCGCTATCCCTAACGCATAAAAAAGTAAAAATTATGGAAGAAATACAGATAAATACGAGACAAAGAGCTCTTTGGCCTGCTCACTTTACACAAAAAGGCCTCGAAATTTTAAACGTTTTACAACAATGGGTCATAGTATCAGGTGGTTGGGCCTGGCATTTTATGTCAGCCGAAGATCACCCAGAATACAAACAGGCTCACGATCATAAAGACATCGACATTTTTGTCACTCCTGACAACCGAGCACTCGTTACCCAGCTTTTGTGTGCTGCAGATTTTGAAAAGGTAATGACACCCTATGACCGCCTGGTGACAGACAGTAAATACAGGCGTTATGAAAAACGAGATTGGTTGGCAGACGGTACCCAGTATACTTTGGTCATTGACTTTATTGAAATCGATGCAATACCAACGGTTCAAGTTGGTAATTGGACCTTGGTACACCCTAAAACGCTGCTAAACCTGTACCAAAGCGTACAGAGTAGCCATCAATGTTGGGCAGTGAGAAATGCGAGAGCGTTACAGGAAAATGATGAAATGATCGTTGGAAACCCGTTGTTAACACAATTGCCATAGTAATAATGGAATCAACAATAATTCAATTGACAGCCGCCCGTGGCCCTGTAGAGTGCATGTGGGTAGTTGCAAAAGTGTTAAAAGAACTCCTAAAAGAGTTAGGGACAAATGCTATCCGCTATGAGATCGTACAAAAACAAAATGGTATAGAGAACGGTACTGTGCAGTCAGTAATCCTTCGTTTAGAGGGAAATCAAGTCAAAAAAGTGGTTGCCCAATGGAAGGGAACTATTTGTTGGATTGGAAAGTCGACCTATAGAAAACACCATAAGAGGAAAAACTGGTACATCGCTTGTTTGGAACTCGAAACAACTCGTGTAGTTGCATGGAATGAACGGGAAGTGACGTTTCAAGCAACGCGTAGTTCGGGTCCTGGAGGACAACACGTAAACAAGGTAAGCTCGGCCGTTAGAGCTACCCATGGACCTACGGGAATCCAAGTGCTGGCCAGCGATAGCCGTTCCCAACACCAGAATAAGAAAATTGCACTGGAACGCCTTCGAAATAAGGTACAGTGTTACCTCAGTGAGCAACTGGAAAGTAGTTTGCAAACACAGTGGAAAAATCAAATTGATCTCCAACGAGGAAATCCGGTAAAGACCTTTACAGGAGGTGATTTTAAGTGCAAAAAAACAAACAAGTCTTTCAAACAACAGCGCGCTAAGCTGAAGAGAGATTTAAGAAATGAATTTTAATTAAAAAAGTACTCGTTGTGGTACATAAAGAGTAGTAGTATGTCAACCTTAGTAAATAATTATATCTATAAAGCATTAGATGCCTATCCTTACGATCTAGAAGCAGCAATGGAGGCCTTGGAGTACGCACTGGCGTATGACGACAAAAACTGGATGGCGCTCTTGCTAATGGGGCGCATTCAATTTGAGGTATTTCAGGATGCTGAGAAAGCCATCTCTTATTATCGAGAAGCCTTGGCAGTAAATATACATGCCGTACAGGTATATCCCTACTTTTTTAAGGTTTTGTTGCGACAGGAAGATTTCCAAGCCCTGGCTAGCTTGATCGATTTTGCCATGGGTATCAAAGGAATCGATAAGGCTGAAGTGTATAAGACAAAAGCCTTGGCATTTGAACGCCAACAGCGTTTTAAAAAGGCTTTAGCCGAATTAAAGCAGGCAAAGCTCCATTGTTATGACGAAGATAGTACCGAAGCAATAGCTCGTGAAATTTCGAGAGTAAAGGGGAAGCTGCCCAAGAAAAAGAAGAAGAAAAGTTTGGAAAAGAAAAAAAATACCAAGAAAAAGTAAACTATTTTCTACTGCGCATAATGATTGCGCAGTAGGGTGTGAAGTTTGCATAGAATTTGAAAAAGAAATAGCGTCGTAAGGGGAGAATTGCTAGAAAAAGAACCGTGACCCGTAAGTCACAAAATTATTAAAAAGAAAAACAGTTATTGAAAACTGTGAAAAATACTAAGGAAGTCCTGTTGAGTGTTTCTGTAAGGCACCATTGCATACTCGCATGCCGAGAGGTATTTGCGTTGTGTGTTCAGCTTGACTTAGAGGTTTGTTGTTTTCCAAAAAACAAACTCCACCAATTACGTAGGTTCAAATCCTACCCTCGAGCAATCGAGGTGGCAGAGCGGCTATGCAACGAATAGGAGATTCGTGATAACGGTGCAGGTTCGAGTCCTGCCTAGGCAAGGCCTAGTAACTCAATTGGAAGAGTCCTACTTTTTTATAGTAGTAGTGGAAAAAGGGCATCAACTTTTAAAACTGATGATTTCAAAAGGAAGGCGTGTTTCGTGAGTTTTTCGAAACACTAAACAAGAAGCCTTGAATATTGTAGCTAACGGTATGACAGGCAAAGAAGGAAAGCAAGTCAATGGCAGGAGCCTTAGGGAGCGTTGTTCACTTGCCAGAAAACGGAGTCCCTCGTATGGTTACCGCACTGTTCCGCTTGTTGTTTAGCACGAATGCGCATTTCTTTAGTAAAAGTAGAGAAGAAAAGAAAAAATAGAAGTATGAAAAGAATTAGGGTAAACAAAGGGTTTGTAGGTTTGGTATTTAAAAATGATGATTACCAACGCATAGTAACTGCAGGAAAACATTGGCTTAATTTTGGAGAAGAGGTGCGCTACTGTAACAAAGCTAAGCTTTTTGGGAGCGAAGTGGCCTTAGAGGTGTTTTTGGAAGATGAACACTTTCGAGCTCAAATAGAGTTGATAGAAGTTCCTGATGGATGTTTGACTTTAGTCTTCCAAAATGGAAACTACTGGTTAGCCTTGGATGCCGGGCGTCATGTGTTTTGGAAGGGCTTGGTACATAGAACCTATGTTACCTACGATATGAATAGCACCGCTAAGATTACCGAGGTAACAGGGAGTTTGTTAAAAACTATAGATATACAATACAGAATGCGAGTGTTTGAAGTTGCGAGTTACGAAAGGGGATTGTTGTTTATCAATGATGAATTCTGTGAGGAATTGGAGCCTGGAATACATCGGTTTTGGCAAAATGAAGCGGGAATTCGCGTACTGAAAACCGATGTGAGAACCCAGCAAATGGAAGTCTCAGGTCAGGAGTTGTTAACCAAAGACAAGGCGATGATTCGCGTAAACTTTTTTGTGAACTACCAAGTAGTCGCGCTCAAAACAGCCTTGTTGAAAAACAAAGAATTTGAACGTCAGTTATACGTGGCAGCCCAGTTGAAATTGAGAAGTTTTTTAGGGGGTATACACTTGATGAGGTGCTCGAAAAGAAAGAAGAGTTGGGAGCCGAAGTTTTTGAAGCCCTTCGCGAAGTTGGCGATGCCTTAGGCGTGGAAATCATAGATACGGGTATCAGAGACGTTATTTTAACGGGTGAAATGAAAGAAATCATGAATCAAGTGTTGGTGGCACAGAAAGCCGCTCAGGCTAACAGTATTACCCGACGTGAAGAAACGGCGGCTACGAGGAGCTTGTTAAATACTGCCAAGCTTATGGAGGAGAATAGTATGTTGTTTGCCTTAAAAGAAATGGAGTACGTAGAAAAAATTGCCAGTAAGATTGGAGCTATTTCTGTAGCCGGAAACAGCAATGTACTCGCTCAATTAAAAGACGTGTTCACCGTAACGAAATAGCTCAGAAATGGGCTGTTTTTTTACTGTTTAGGAAGGGTGAAATAGAAGGTCGTTCCTTGTTGTGGTGTGGAGTCGAGCCAAATTTTTCCCTGATAACGGTCGATGATTTTTTTTACGATAGAGAGTCCTACACCGGTAGAGTCTTTGTGGTTTTCCAGCTGTTGGAAAATCTCAAAGATTTTCTTGTGGTATTTCGGAGCGATACCAATTCCGTTATCGGCAATACTAAACTGCCAATGCGCACCCATGTCTTGACAGTCTATTTCAACTTTTCCTTCTTGTTTATCACAGTATTTTATGGCATTGCTCAACAAATTTTGAAAGAGCTGATGCAGTCTAAAGCGATCTAGTTTTACTTGTGGTAGTTGGCTTTTGATTTCAATGTTTATATGGTCAGGAACATAGGCTGTTTTGATCACTTCGCGGACGAGTTTATCGAGATGGATATTTCTCGACTGTGTGTTGATTTGGTCGATACTGGCATATTGTAAGATTCCGCTAATGAGTTGATCCATTTTATCGGCCTGAGCAACGAGTAAAGCACTGTGTTCGCTAATTTGTTCGTTAGGATTACCTTCGTTTTCTTCCTGAATCCAGTGTGCGAGTGCATTGATGCTTCTCAAGGGCGATTTCAAATCGTGTGAAACAATATGGGCAAAATCTTTAAGTTCTTTATTACTCTTGGTTAAATCTTCCAACAACGCTCTGTTCTTTTCATCAGCCTCCTTGCGAAGAGCGATGTTTAAGGCACTTTTTAACTGGGTAGCAGCTAAACTGGCAATTGTTTCGAGCGTTTTTAAATGGTAGGCATTAAAATAATCTTTAGCGGGGTGTTCCGAATCGATGATTCCGATAACGGTACCATCGGCAATAATAGGAACAGCGATTTCCGAATAACGAATTTTATCGTCTACGATATACCGCGAATCTAATGTGGTGTCTGCGATGATTTCAGGAGTTCCTGATTTGGCAACTGATCCTACAATTCCATTGCCTATAGGTATTTCAAGTTCATTAGCAATTGTACGTACATCGCTTAACTTTTCACCATAGGCGGCAATTTGTTTGAGCGTTCCTTTTTCTTGGTCTACCAAATAGATTACAAAATCTTCAAAACCTAAGAGTTCGGTGGTATTGGTGGTAATTTCCCAAGCTATTTCGTATATGTTGGTCTTACCTAAAATTGAGCGCATTAAGGTGTTTAGCGCTTTGAGGAGGTTTTGGTTTTGTAATTCCTCAGTAATATCTTCAATGACAGATACCTGAAAATGTTCTTTTTGGTAATTGTTTTTTACTATCGAACGGTTTGTTTTGGTCCAAAGTGATTTTCCTGAGGAGGTTCTATAACGCTGTAATTGCGTTGATTGGTCAATGGCACCTAAATTCAGTAATTGTGTTTGATAGTGGTTGGAGGCATCTTCTTCAATAACTAGTTCACTTAACGTAAGCTCAGAAAGTACAGCTTTAGAATATCCTAACAACTTTTCAAAGGCCTTGTTGGTTTGAATAATGCGATCGTCCTGGGTAAGTACTATTCCTAAGGAGCTGTTCTCAACGATGGCGTTGAGGTGGTCTCGTTGTTCTTGTATCAAGTATTGCTGTTTCATAGAAGGAGTGATATCCCTTATGATTCCTTGTGCAAGTGTGGCCTGTCCGTCGTCATCGTAGAGGATGTTGCTGTTGAGGTCAATCCAGCGCAGTTCTTTTTTGTAGTTGTATACGCGAGCACGGAAGTTTTTGAGTTTACCTTTTCGTTTAAACTTCTCAAAGGTCTTGATAGCAAAGGGAACATCATCAGGATGGATAGATCGCAAAACGTTAAATGAGGCTTGTAGGGTGGGTTGACCAAAAAAATGCTGGGCAGCCTCGTTCATTCGAATGACATTTCCTCTGAGATCTATGAGAACGTAGGGATCGATAATCGTTTCAAACAGGGTATCTAACTGCAGGTGCTGTTGCTGCACAATAGTGTTGAGTTTGTGCTTGGCCCTGTTGAGTTGCTTTTGTTTAGTATCGAGCTCTGTGGCTTGTTGCTGTAATAAGAGCAAAGCCTCTTCACGCGAAAGGTGTTCAAACCCGTTTGATGATTTTAATTCTACATATTCCATAATCCCCCGATTTAGTACAATTTGTAGTAGCTAATAGACGTTAAAAGTACGACAATTTAATACAGTTCTCCGATACGTTAGCTTGGTTGCTTTTCAGTATCGTCGAACTGTAAATAAGTGTCGTTTATTGGAAATTCATACTCAGTTGGATGCGTTTACGTCCCAAATCAACTTCCAAAACTTTCACTTGAACGGTTTGATGTAGCTGGACGTGTTCGTTGATGTCTTGTACAAAGGTGTTGGCCAAATTGGATACGTGTACCAAACCACTTTCTTTAATTCCGATATCCACAAAACAACCAAAGTTGGTGATGTTGTTTACGATTCCGGGCAATACCATGCCCGCTTTAAGATCTTCTATGGTTTTGATGTCATCGCTAAAACTAAAGGCTTTGGCTTTCTCTCGCGGATCCAGTCCTGGTTTTTCTAATTCCTTGACAATATCTTGTAGTGTAGGCAAGCCGTAACTCTCAGTTACGTACGATGATAATTTTAACTGCTTTAACAAGCTGCTGTTGCCGATTAGGTTTTTAACGTCTGTACCTAAATCTTTAGCCATTTGTTTGACTAAGGCGTAGCGTTCTGGATGGACAGCCGAATTGTCAAGCGGGTTAGTACCGTTTTTAATTCGTAAAAACCCAGCTGATTGTTCGAAGGCTTTACCTCCTAATCGAGGAACTTTTTTAATGGCTGTTCGGTTTAAAAAGGCCCCGTTTTCCGTTCGGTAGTTGACGATGTTTTCTGCGAGTTTAGGACCAATACCCGATACGTAACTCAAGAGTGAGGCACTGGCTGTATTGATATTCACCCCAACCTTGTTTACGCAATGTGCAACGACACTGTCCAGTGATTTTTGCAGGTTAGACTGATCGACGTCGTGCTGGTATTGCCCAACGCCAATAGACTTTGCTTCAATTTTTACCAACTCAGCTAAAGGATCTGCCAAACGCCTTCCAATAGAAACGGCACCGCGAACGGTAACGTCGTGGTCTGGAAATTCGTCGCGGGCAATTTTTGAGGCTGAATAAATTGAGGCTCCAGCTTCGCTCACGACAAAAATTTCGACTTCTTTAGGCAATTTGAGCCCTCTAACTAAGCGCTCGGTTTCTCTAGAGGCCGTACCATTTCCAATGGCGATGGCTGCAATCTCGAATTTTTTAACGAGGTGTTCTATGGTGTAGCCCGCTTCCGCGCTATTTTTTTGTGGTGGATGTGGAAATATGGTGGTGTTGTAGAGCAGGGCACCTTGCTCATTTAAGCAAACAACTTTACATCCCGTGCGAAATCCTGGATCAATAGCTAAAATGCGCTTTTCTCCGAGGGGAGCTCCTAGGAGCAGTTGTTTTAAGTTTTTTGCAAAGACTAAAATGGCTGCTTCATCGGCCTTTTCTTTGGCTAATTTTATGGCTTCCGTACTCAGTGAAGGAAGTAGCAATCGCTTGTAGGCATCATCGATAGCGAGTTGCACCTCGGCACCTGCTTCATTGTTTCCACGAATTATTTTTCGATCTAGTTTTTCCAATAAACGATCATCGTCAAGTGCTATCTTCACGCGAAGATATCCTTCTTTTTCGGCGCGCATTAAGGCGAGCATGCGATGCGAAGGAATGCGCTTTAAAGGTTCTGACCAATCGAAGTAATCTTTGTATTTCTGAGCGTTTTCATCGTCCTTTTGTTTCGCGATCACTTTTGTTGCAATTCCTGAAAACCTAGACAATTCAGTTCTTACCACTTCACGGACGTCACTGCGTTCATTGATCCACTCTGCAATAATATGTCTAGCTCCTTCTAGAGCTTGCTCAGTGCTGCTAATCGCACCTTTTACAAACCCTCCTGCAAGACTTTCAACATGGTTGTTTCGCTGTGCCATGAGTTGTTTTGCCAAGGGTTCTAAACCGTTGTTTCTCGCAGTTTCTGCTTTGGTTTTACGTTTTTTCTTAAATGGTAAATACAGGTCTTCCAAAGAACTTAAGCTGGTGGTTTCCGTGATCTTTTTCAGAAGTTCAGGACTGAGCTTTTCTTGTTCTTCAATGGCCTTTAAAATGGTTTGTTTTCGTTTTTCGAGCGCTTCAAATTGCTCTTTTAGTTGTACGATTAAACCAATTTCCACTTCGTCGAGATTTCCGGTGCGTTCTTTTCGATAACGGGCGATAAAAGGAACCGTACAATCTTCCTGTAGCAGTTCAACGGTATTTGCTATTGCTGTTTTCGCAATAGAACATTGTGAGCTTATATAACTGATAAGTTGCATACGTATGATAGGTATTTAGCCAAAAAAACTCACCTGATAGGAGGTGAGTTTGCTAAGATACTAAAACCGAAGTTTAGTAAGTGAACTTTTTAAGCATGTAGGTTTTTCGAGAGCTACGGTAGTCGCCTTTGATATAAAAATCTTGATATTTGAATATTGTTTTGGCTTTACTCGTGTACGTTGGCTGTTTTTTGATTTTTTCAAAAACGTTTTCCATGGGCTTGTCTTGGGCCAAATGCTCAAAGTTTTGATCAAATACACATTCTATACGTGTTGATTTAGTTTGTGTATAACGGTGGTAGGCCATAATGGTTGGGTTAAAGATAACCGTAGTAGCTCCGAATTGTCCTATCGGCATTCCAAAACCTGCCATCGGTACCCCAAAACCGCCACCTCTTTGTATCTTTTGAGCGCCTCCGATAGTAAACTGATAATTTCCTCTGATTTTAATTATGGAAACACCGATTTTTTCAGCCGTAATTTTACGCAAAAACTTTTTAGTTTTCTCAAACTCACGGTGACTGGCATAGGTTCCTCCTTTCTGGATAATTGGGCCATTTTTGAAAGGGATCTTATCTTTTTTAGTAAAGGAGTAGGTTTTGATGATGTCTTTTGTTTTTACATCTCTCAATTGCAACGTGAAAACTTCTTTATCAGCAGCTATCTGAGCGAGTAGATTGTCGTATAAAAACGAGTTGGTTTTTTTACGATTGGTTTTTATATTTTGGAGTGGAAGGTCAAAGCTCGTTTTACTCAGTTTCTTTGTAAGTAGGTCGAGTGTTATCATTTGTGTCTCCTTTTTATAGGTGTCAAAAGTGATGATGAGCTTGTCTCCTTGTACATACATTTTTACGGGTTCTGAGGCTGTTTCTATAGCATTCGGGGTATCCTTTTCAAATTTCGAAATAAATATGGACCCTTTATGTGAAATTGTATACAGTGTTTTAGCGATAGAAGTGGGTCTGCCCTTGTAGTTTAAAATGGACGTTCCTTGAAGGTTAATTTCTTTTTTTGATGGAATTCCTTGGTTGTTGAACTCCGTTAAATAGAGTGCTCCAGTAGTTTTATTTCCAGTTAAGAAATAGAGCTTTTCGTTGTGGTTAAACGTTTGGAACAAGAGCTCTTTTTTAGCGAGCTCAAATTCATTCGCACTCGTTTTTTGGGTGTCGAAAGAGAACAAGATACTGCTAAATTCATCTCGATCCTTGTTGGATAAAAATATACGGTAATTATTGCCTTCGATTTGCGAGCCAATAAGCACCTTATACTTTCGTTGCTTGGTATTCGATTTTAATTGATCGATGCATTTAAAATTTTTGTCTAGCTTGTAGGCATAGGCATTTTTTGCATCCGCAATGATCATTCCTAGTGCACCGGTTTTTTTGTGGACAATAGGCATGACGTCTTTGATGTTTGTACCGTTGGTTTTTAAAGAGTTTTTGAATTCTGCTAAGGTTGCTTGAGCAAAAAGTTGTGAGCAGCACAATAAGCCCAGTAGGCTGAGGAAAATAGTTTTTTTCATATTCAATTATTAATGTTTTTCTTTTTGTAATTACGAAAATACAATTTTTTTAACCGTTAGAAAAATAGCTCTTGGGCTACACGGTAGGTGTTGGCATGTGCATTGACGATGGTGTTGATGTTTTCTGAATACCCACCCCCCATGCTACACACCACGGGAATTTGGTGTTGTCGGCACAGTTCCAGTACAAAGTGATCTCGCTCTTTACATCCTTCTATGCTGAGGTTGAGCTTTCCAAGTTTGTCACTAGCGAGTACATCTACTCCTGACTGGTAGAAGATGAAATCGGGTTGCTGCTCTTGGAGTAAGCGGGGCAGTGTATTTTTTAAGGTAGTGAGATAGCTGTGGTCTTCCGTACCCGTAGCTAAGGCAATATCTAAATCCGATTGTTCTTTATGGAAGGGATAGTTGCTTTTGCCGTGCATGGAAAAGGTGAAGACACTGGGATCGTCTTGAAAAATTTCAGCAGTTCCATTACCTTGATGGACGTCTAAATCCACGATGAGTATCTTTTTTGCTTGGCCTTGAGCTTGTAAATAACGAGCTCCTATGGCTTGGTCGTTGAGCATGCAAAAGCCTTCTCCGCGATCGCTAAAGGCATGATGAGTTCCGCCTGCGATGTTCATGGCAATTCCGTATTCCAGGGCGTATTGCGTGGCTTTCATGGTACCATCTGCAATGACCATTTCACGCGCTACCAATTGTTCCGTCAAAGGAAAACCAATTTTGCGTTCTTCTTTTTTAGAGAGGGTAATGTTTAGTAGGTCATAAAAATATTCCGGTGTATGTACACTAAAAAAGTGTTTGGTATTCGGTATTTCGGGAACAAAGAAATTATCAGGGGCACAGGTACCTTCAAAAAGCAATTGCTGTGGCAGCAAATCGTACTTGTCCATCGGAAATCGATGTTTGGGAGGTAAGGGGTGTTTGTAAATTTCGTGATAGGCTATTTTTAACATGTGCTCGGTAGGGATAAAATTAAAAAAAGCCTCCATAATAGAGGCTTTTGCTAATGTGTTTAGGATACGATAGATCCGTTAATGACTTTGCCTTTTGGCTCCATAAAGGCGAGTTTTCCTTCAGGAGTATCCGTCATTAAAATCATACCCTGGCTTTCTACGCCTCGTAATTTTCTCGGCGCCAAGTTGCACAATACTGTTACTTGTTGGCCAATAATGTCTTCGGGTTTAAAGCTTTCGGCAATTCCCGAAACTATGGTGCGGGTGTCTATGCCAACATCTACTGTTAATTTGAGTAGTTTTTTTGTCTTTGCTACTTTTTCGGCTTCAATAATGGTTCCAACACGGAGGTCCATTTTGGTGAAGTCGTCAAACTCAATAGTATCCTTTTGGGGTTCTACTTGTTTGTTTGCCGCCTCATTGGCCTTTTTAGTGGCTTCTAGCTTATCTAACTGTGCTTGAATAGCGTTGTCTTCTATTTTTGAGAAAAGCAATTCTGATTTGTTAATTTGATGACCAGCAGCCAATAGTACTGATTTGTCAGCAACGTCGTTCCACGTCAAGCTCGGATCAAGAGCCAACATGTTTTTGAGCTTCGTTGAAGTAAATGGTAAAAACGGTTCTGATAACACAGCAAGTCCAGCTGCGATCTGCGAGGCTACATACATAATGGTTTGTACGCGTGCTTCATCAGTTTTAATGACCTTCCACGGCTCTTCGTCTGCAAGGTATTTGTTACCCAAACGGGCTAAGTTCATCATTTCTTGCGAAGCTTCTCTGAAGCGATAGCGCTGAATAGATTTAGCGATGCTGTGTGGGAATTCTTTGAGTTGTGCTAATACGTCTTCGTCCAATTCAGTGAATTCATTCGGTGTCGGAATTACCCCTTTGTAGTATTTGTTTGACAATACCACGATGCGGTTGATAAAGTTACCGAAAACAGCTACTAGCTCATTGTTGTTCTTCGCTTGGAAATCTTTCCAAGTAAAATCGTTGTCCTTGCTTTCTGGTGCATTTGCCGTTAAGGTATAACGCAAAACATCTTGTTGATTCGGGAAGTCTTGTAGGTATTCGTGTAACCATACAGCCCAATTTTTAGAAGTTGAAAGCTTGTTTCCTTCGAGGTTTAAAAACTCATTGGCAGGAACGTTTTCTGGTAATATATATTCTCCATGAGCTTTGAGCATGGCAGGGAAAATGATACAGTGGAATACGATATTGTCTTTACCGATAAAGTGTACCAGCTGGGTATCTTCACTTTTCCAGTAATCTTCCCAGTTTTTACCTTCACGTGCTGCCCATTCTTTGGTTGCAGAAATATAGCCGATAGGAGCGTCAAACCATACGTATAATACTTTTCCGTCAGCACCCTCAACAGGCACAGGAATTCCCCAGTCCAAATCACGAGTTACGGCGCGCGGGCGCAATCCGTCATCTATCCATGATTTTACCTGACCGAGTACATTGGGTTTCCAGTCATTTTTATGACCTTCTAAAATCCACTCCTTTAAAAAAGCTTCGTGCTTGTCTAAGGGTAAGAACCAGTGTTTGGTTTCTTTGAGTGTTGGTACGTTGCCGGTAATTGCAGATTTTGGATTAATCAAATCAGTGGCATTGTGGCTCGTTCCACATTTCTCACACTGATCACCGTAACTTTCTTCGTTCCCACATTTAGGACAGGTACCGATAACAAAACGATCTGCCAAATATTGATTGGCTTCTTCGTCGTATAATTGTGCTGTTACCTCTTCGATAAATTCACCGTCCTCGTAAAGTTTTTTAAAGAAATCAGAGGCAGTATCATGGTGAATTGGTGCAGAAGTTCTAGAATAATTGTCAAATGAAATTCCGAAGTCTTGAAAAGAATCTTTGATAATAGCGTGGTATTTATCAATGATGTCCTGCGGACTTACACCTTCTTTTTTAGCGCGCATGGGAATAGCAACTCCGTGCTCGTCAGAGCCACAAATATAAGCTACGTCATTTCCAGTGGCTCTTAAAAAACGAGCATAGATGTCACCAGGAACGTAAACTCCGGCTAAATGACCAATATGTATAGGACCGTTGGTGTACGGTAAAGCTGCTGTTATTGTATATCTTTTAGGTGTGTTCATGTATTTTACGCTAAAAATTAAAGCGCAAAAGTACGAAAAACCAATTTTTTATACTCAGAGTTTTTAGATACATTTACTTTGGTGCACTGAACACCTTTCGAGACGTGTAGTCGAAAAGGGGAGCTGTTCGTATATTTGGTGTACAAACCCGTTATTAACATAATTTGAAGACTCCCATGAAATACTTGTTGTTTTTTTCACTTTTAGGATTTATTTTTTCTGCCCCCAATCAACAAAAACAAGTGGAGTTTGAAGCCGATCAACTGTCCGCGAGCAGTGGGACTTCAATGGAGACGCTCGTAATGACGAAACACAAAAAACAAAAAATGGGAATATTGACAGATACTACTGCGGTTATACCACCGTATTTAAAACAAGGAGATACCATAGCTTTAGTAGCACCTGCTGGAATTTTGAAAAATAGGAAAGCTGTCATTGACAAAGCTGTAAAGCTCGCGAATTCATGGGGCTTGGAAGTGCAGTTGGGAAAACACCTATTTGATCAAGGAAATCATTTTGCGGGGACCGACGAGGCGAGAGCTCAGGATTTCCAAGCCGCTTTAGACAATCCGAATATCAAAGCCATATGGTGTGCAAGAGGAGGGTATGGTTCCGTGCGAATTTTGGACCTACTCGATTATTCGACCTTTAAAAAACATCCGAAATGGATTATTGGATATTCCGACATTACAGCGTTCCACAATCATATTCACAACATGGATATTGCTAGTTTACACGCAATGATGGGAACCAGTTTGCAGGATGCTCCAGAAACTATTCAAGAAACCATTCAAAGTTGTAAAGACGCCCTGTTCGGAAACTCGATATCGTATCAAATTCCATCGTCTCCCTATAACAGAACAGGAACCGCCCAAGGAGTACTCGTGGGGGGAAACATCGCTATTTTAGCTTCGATGCTCGGTTCGTCAAGTCAACTTGATACAGAGGGCAAAATTCTCTTTATAGAAGAGATTGGCGAGTACAAGTACGCCATAGATCGCATGTTGCAAAGTTTAAAACGAGCTGGATATTTTAAAGGATTGAAAGCAGTTGTCGTAGGAGGAATGACGAAAATCAAGAAGAATTCTACACCCTGGGGGAGCCGTATTGAACGGTTGATTTTGGAGGTAGTTCCTGCTGATGTTCCAGTACTCTTCGATTTTCCAGCAGGTCATGATAAGGATAACCGAGCTTTGTATTTTGGAAAGCGCATGTCACTAACGGTAGCAGCATCAGGGGAATTATCAACACTTAAATTTGAGTAAGGGATGTATACTGCAAATATTCTAGGTAAAGAAGGAGAAGATTTTGCCTTGCAGTATTTGCTAGCTAAAGGATTTACACTACGCGTAAAAAATTATCGATTTCGAAAAGCAGAAGTTGACTTATTGATGATGGACGGAGAGGAACTGGTGGCTGTTGAAGTGAAAACGAGGTCGTCTGAACTTTTTGGGGCTCCACAAAATTTTTTATCCGCACAGCAGCAACGACGAATTGGACAAGCAGTGAATGCTTATATCGAGGAGCACGACTTGTGCTATGAGGTGCGTTTCGATATCGTAGCACTGTGTAAAGAAGCTACGGACTGGACCGTTGAACACATTAGGAATGCCTTTTACTATATAGACTAAAAGAAAAAAAGCCGGTACTGATGTACCGGCTTTTTAGTGAGTTATTATTTTTCCTCTTCTTTACCGAGGTTTTCAATAAACTTTTTCAAGTCTTCGATTTTGTTTGGAACACCGATGATTTTTTTGTCTTTATCTAAAACGAAATAAGTTGGTGTCGCATCGATTTTGTAGGTTTTGATTACCGGGTGCTCTAAGGGACCATCTGCGTGAGTTCCCATAATATTGTGCCATCCGTCTAATCGCTTTGCAAAGGCAGGGAAGTTTTTATCGTTTTCTTCCATGGCAAAAGAGATTACCGATAGTTTGTCAATTCCTTTAGAGAAGCTGTGTACTTCTGGAACTTCCTTAACACAGTGAGGACAGGTAGTACTCCAAAAGATCATTAAATAGTAGTCACCGTCATTTAATCCGGACAAGCTGTATTCTTGGTCTCCTTCCTTCCAATTGAAATCAGGAGCAACACGCCCAACTGAAACCAATAACTCGTCTAATTTCTTCTTCTTGAATTCAGCATCAGCATTTGACAAATCATCGTAGTACTCGCTAAACAACCAATCGACGATTTCAGAATTTCTCTTATCGGTAAATGTGATGATTAAAAATTCTAGAATTTCCTTTTTAACTTTTTTATTAGAAATAACATCCATCACTTTGTCAATTGACTTCTTGTGCAATCCTTGTTGTGTTACTTGGTCATCTGAAAAGTTCAAATAGAATACAAAGTCATTAACGCGATCTACTAGAAAAGAAGAATTGTACAATACCTCGTCGTCAAAATCTACGTATTTGAAGAAATTGTCAACAGTTGCTTCTAGGTATTCTGGCATTTCGTCAATTACTCCTGAAGAGTTGTAGCGCTGCGAGGCCTTGATGAAATTGTAGGCCAACATTCCTTCCGACTTATTTTCGTACGATTCTTGTAGGTCTTCTTGTTGACTTACTAATTTCTTGTACGCTTTTTTAACGTCTTTCGAAGGGTTCTTCAAATATTCCAATTGTTGAGCGTCGATCTGCTTTTGCAAATTTTCATAGGCTTCGTTGTATTCGTTAAAAACCTTGTTTTCGCGCGAGCTGGTATAAACGATAGATTCTTCTGGATATTTTGGATTGAAGATAAACTCGATGTTTTCCTTATTGAAAATAAAATCTACAAATCCAGCTCCTTTATTTCTGTAGGTAACTCTGTAGGCTCCTGGCTCTGCATTGTTCGGCAATTCAAAAGAGAATTTACCTAATATCTGTTTGTCAGCACCAACGCTGATTGTATCGAATTTAATAGTTGTGTTTGTGATGTACTTTGGTTTTACACCTTGTAACTTGTGAAGCATTACCCAATCACTCTTCTCAGGAGGAGTCATGGTTCCTTTAATCGAATACTGTGCTTGTACCACTGAAGTAGCAAGAACGAGTAAGCATACTAATTTTTTCATCATAATGTGTTGATAAAGTTAATTTTAAGGGTTTTGTTTTGCTGTTTTGTTTACCTACTTTCAAGAAGTGTACCAAAATTATAATTTCTTTATTTTCTGCTAATTCAAACAACAAAAAATCACTCAGTAAATATATAACAGTTTGTTAGAATAACAAGGGTATTTGCTTTATAATTGCAACAATGCCCTCGAGAGATTTTTAATTTTCGAAGAATCCTAACTCCGTAAAATAATGTACGATAGCTTCTTTCATAAGCACCGTTTGTTCACCAGGTTTTAAATTGGGAAGTTCGTTTAAAGTTTTGTAATGCGGCCATCCGTCGGGGTCAAAATAGTCAAATTCGTAGTAACCATAAGGTTCTAGTAACTTGCATATGGCGATGTGCATCAGGTTTATTTTTTCGTCTTTTTTGAATTTTTGAGCGCCTTTTCCCAGCTCCTGAACGCCTACTAGGTAGATAACGCTATCGATATCGAGGGTGTCACCGTCTGCAAATTGTTCCGAAAGTTTGTGAACGACGGTTTCCCACTTTTGTTTTATGTCTGTTTTTTGATCCATGTCTGTGTAAAATGGCAAAGATACAAATGAGTTAACTATATTTGTCCTTATCGGTCAAAGTAACCGTTTAATTCAAAAATTATGCACACATTTGATATTATTATTGCGGCATTGCTCTTGTTTGGCTTTGTCAGAGGTTTGATGAAGGGGCTCTTTGTGGAAGTGGCCTCGTTGGTGGCATTGATCGCAGGAGTATACGGGGCCATTCACTTCTCGTATTTTATGGGCGATTGGCTAAAGACAAGTGTGAGCTGGGATGAGAAATACATTTCGCTAGCGGCTTTTGCCGGAACTTTTATCATCATCATCATCGCGGTGGCTCTGCTGGGTAAACTGCTGACAAAAATTGCCGATTGGAGTGCCTTAGGCCTGCTCAATAAAATTTTAGGAGGTGTTTTTGGCCTGCTGAAAATTGGCCTGATTTTGAGTGTACTCTTTATCTTTTTTAGTAAGATGAACAATACGATTCCCTTTGTGACGAAGGAGCACTTGGAAGAGTCAATTTTATACGGCCCGGTAAAAGAGATAGCGCCGACTATTTTTCCGTCGATCATCAAAGGAGATCGAATAGAACTGCCAGATACCGATCTTACAGAATAAAAAAAAGAAGTGCCTAGCACTTCTTTTTTATTGTAAGGGAACTACGATAGCTCCGTCAAATTTTTCGCGTATCTCATTGAGTGCTCTGTCGGCGTCCAAGCGCGTTTTGTAATGACCGACTTGAATTTTCCACTCTGGAGCATCGTATGCTAAATAGGTTGCCGTTCCCGGAAATTCAACTTGAAAACGGTAACGCGTGCTCTTGGCACGTTTTTCCAATCCATTGTATAATTGGATGCGGAATCCCTCTTTATGGGTTTTGTTATAGCTGCGTTTTTTCTCGATGAGTTTCGCTATTGCTTGCGTGTTTTTATAGCTTGCCTGACTTTGGGCAAAGAGCGCACTCGTACCCAAGAAAACGAGTAAAAATACGAGGTAATGCTTTAATTTCATGGTTTCTTAAACTTTTTACAAAAGTAACGACTTACACAGGAATAGATTGTTGGTGACAGTTATTTAGAATTAGTATAAATTACCAATTAGGAAAGTCTTAACATTTCACAATTTAGAGAGAAGTAGTACTTTTGTGCAACTTTCTGTAGCCTGTTTTTTTGGCTGGTTTGCAGAAGGAATTGTACCAAAATAGATACAAATTTATATTTTAAAGTATGAAAAGTGTGAAACATCACAGTAAATTAACTCGAACACTCTTACAGAGTTTAGCTTTCTTTTTAGTCTTTTTAGTGAGTTCTTCTGTCTATTCACAAGATGTGGATATGGCACGTCAAAAGGAAGGAAAAAAATTATTTAAATCGCTTTGTTCTTCTTGTCACAAGCTCAATAAGAGGGTAGTAGGACCTGCTTTGGGAGGTGTAGAAGAGAGAAGAGACAACGACTGGTTAAAAGCATGGATTAGAGATAACAATGCGTTAAGAGCTAGTGGAGATAAAGATGCGATTGCCATCTACGAGGAGTACAAACAGTCAAACATGACGGCGTTTCCTACGTTGACGGACAAGAATATCGATGATATTTTATACTATACCACCGTAGGTGAGATTAAACCTAAGGGTGAAAAATCTAATGGTGGTGTTTCAGTAGCTCCTGTGAAGGATGCTGCTCCTAAGTGGTTGATTTACATTTTGGCAGCGGCAATTGTTGTAGCGTTCTTGATTATTGGTAGTTTGTTAAAGACCATCAGTGAGTTGAAAGGTGCGCCAAAAACGCCAGGCTTGTTAGGGCAAGCAGCAGAGTTGTGGAAAGGGATTAAGCAAAATACGTTTTTACACGTGTTGTTCGCTATTTTCGGTGCTTTGGTAGCGGCGTATTTCTTATTCGGAACCTTGTTTAAGGTTGGTGTAGATGAGGGGTATCAGCCAATTCAGCCAATAGCATTCTCACATAAAATTCACGCTGGAGATAACAAGATTGACTGTCAGTACTGTCACTCTGCAGCGAAGCACAGCAAGCACTCAGGAATTCCTTCTGCGAATGTTTGTATGAACTGTCACAAAAATATTTCTGAAGTAGCAGATGATACCCGTGTTGTCATGGAAGATCGCGTGCTAGGGAAGAAAGAATTAGATAAGGAAATCGCTAAGATTTACGAAGCAGTAGGATGGGATGCAGATAACCTGGAGTATACAGGAAAAACCAAGCCTATCAAATGGGTTAGAGTTCACAATTTACCAGATTTCGCATACTTTAACCACTCTCAGCACGTAACTGTAGCAGGAGTTAAATGTCAAAAGTGTCACGGTCCAGTAGAAACTATGGAAGAAGTATACCAGTTCTCTCCATTGACTATGGGATGGTGTATTGACTGTCACAAGGAAACTAAAGTTGACTTGAAAGGAAATGAGTACTACGCTAAAATTCACAAAGAATTGGCTGCTAAGTACGGGGTAGAGCAAGTAACAATTGCGCAGTTAGGAGGAAAAGAGTGTGGTAAGTGCCACTATTAATCAATTAGAAAGTAGAAAAACACGTATATAAATGGCTTCAAACAAAAAATACTGGCAAAGTGTTGAGGAACTAAAAGGTAGTTCTATTGTTGAAACGCTACGTAACAATGAGTTTGTACAGGATATCCCTACAGACGAGTTTTTAGGTGATAAAGAGACTTTAGAAACATCGTCAACTTCACGTAGAGATTTCTTAAAATATGTTGGATTTACCACGGCAGCAGCTTCGTTGGCAGCTTGTGAAGGTCCCGTAAGAAAGTCAATCCCTTATGTAGTACAACCTAATGATATCGTTGTAGGAGTTGCAGATTGGTATGCTACTACAATGGCAGATGGGTTTGATTTCGCAAACGTATTAGTAAAAACAAGAGAAGGGCGTCCTATTTTAGTGATGCCAAACAAAGAGGCAGGAGCAGATATCAACGCGAGAACGGTGGCATCTATTTTGTCTTTATACGATGAGAAATTACGCTTAAAAGAGCCTGTAAAAGCTGGTGAGAACACCACTTGGGAGGCTGCTGATAAGGCGATCATTGCTCAATTAGAGTCTTTTAAAGAGACGAACCAACCTGTGGTTTTATTAACAGGTACCTTGGCGAGTCCTTCTACTGAGAAGGTAATCGCTGATTTTATCGCAAAATATCCAAATGTAAAGCACGTAACTTATGACGCTGTTTCTGAGAATGCAACGTTAGAAGCGTTTGAAGCAATGTACGGAAAGCGCGCTTTGCCAAATTACGATTTTAGCGATGCAAAAGTAATTGCTTCGGTAGGAGCAGACTTCTTAGGAGATTGGCAAGGTGGTTTTGAAAAGAGCTACTTAGACGGAAGAAAAGTGAAGTCTGGTAAAATGTCTTACCACGTGCAGTTAGAGGCTAACATGTCGTTAACAGGTGCAAATGCTGACAGACGTATCGTTTTAAAGCCTTCACACCAAGTGTACGCTTTAATTACCTTATACAACGAGATTACAGGAGCTAACTTAGCAACCAAAGCAACGAAAGCTGATAAGCAAATCAAAGCGTTGGCTGTTGAGTTAAAGAAAGCTGGATCAAAAGGAGTAGTAGTTACCGGATTGAATGACAAAAACGCACAGTTACTTGCTTTTGCAATTAACAAGGCGTTACAAAGTGATATCATCGACGTAAATACGCCGTTGTACACGCGTCAAGGTAACGATACAGAGGTAGCGCAGTTAGTAGCTGATATGAATGCTGGAAAAGTTGCTGGTTTAATCACTTATAACGTGAATCCAGTATACACGCTACCAAATGCAACTGAGTTTGTTGCAGGACTTAAGAAATTAAAATTGTCAGTTGCTTTAGCAACACAAAACGACGATACGGCAGTTGCCATGAACTATAGCTTACCAACACCTCACTATTTAGAATCTTGGGGAGATGTAATGGTAGAAGAAGGTTCATACGGTTTAATGCAGCCAACAATCCAACCTATTTTCAATACGCGTCAACTTCAGGATATCTTATTAAAGTGGTCAGGTAGTACTGTTAACTACTACGATACTTTAAAAGAATTCTGGGCAACCAATGTTTTAGGAGGTAAATCTTGGAACCAAGCCTTGCACGACGGAGTATTCAAAGTAGCATTACCAGAAGTAGAAGCACCGGCAGAATTACCTGTTGTTGATATCGCACAAGTGGCATCAGCATTATTAGCTGCAAATAAGGAGTCTGACTTCGAATTGAACTTATTTACGTCAGTAGCTTTAGGAGATGGTAAACAAGCGAACAACCCATGGTTGCAAGAATTACCAGATCCGTTAACAAGAGCTTCTTGGGATAACTACCTAACCATGTCGATGACAGATGCGAAGAAGTTAGATTTTGATAATCCAGTAAAAGATAACGGAGCCATTGACGGAAACTACGCGGAGCTTACGGTAAACGGTGTTACTGTTACGGTACCGGTAATCGTTCAACCAGGTCAGGCGCCAGGATCATTCGGAATGGCACTTGGATACGGTAGAACACACGGATTAAAGAAAGAAATGCAGGTAGGTGTTAATGCATACCCGCTTTATAAAGATGGTAAGAACGTTCAATACAACGTTAGTATCAAAAAGGTTTCAGGATGGCATAAGTTTGCTTGTATTCAGGTACAAAGTACTCTAGCAGGTCGTCACGATATCTTGAGAGAAGCATCGTTAAAAGATGTAAACAATACTTCATTAGATCCTAAGCACACTTGGAACAAGCCGTTCATGGTGTCTTATGACCACAAAGAAGTTGAAGGAAGTACGATTGACTTATGGGACGAGCACGATCGTTCTATCGGACACCACTTCAAATTATCGATTGATTTAACTTCATGTACTGGTTGTGGTGCCTGTGTAGTAGCGTGTCACGCTGAAAACAACGTACCAGTTGTAGGTAAAGATGAAGTTCGTGTAGGTAGAGATATGCACTGGTTGCGTATCGATCGTTACTACTCATCAACAGTACAGAACGATATGACGCTTGACGAGTTTAAAGCGGCTTACAAGGAAAAATTAAGAGAGAAATACGCAACCTTAGCTACTGCTGAAAAGTACAAAGATTTAGATATCGAAGCTAAAGTTGAAAAGGAAATGTCTAGCATTGCTGATCAGGAGCTTGAAAGAAAGTATACTGAAGACGTGTTAGGATTGAGTAAAGGTGATTTATTTGATGCCTTGGAAAACCCAGCTGAGAATCCTCAGGTAGCTTTCCAACCAATGATGTGTCAGCACTGTAACCACGCTCCATGTGAGACGGTATGTCCAGTAGCAGCTACATCACACGGTCGTCAAGGGCAAAACCAAATGGCATACAACCGTTGTGTAGGAACGCGTTACTGTGCGAACAACTGTCCGTATAGAGTTCGTCGTTTCAACTGGTTTAACTATGCTAATAACGATGAGTTTGATTTCAACATGAACAACGAATACGGTAAAATGGTATTGAACCCAGACGTTGTTGTTCGTTCTCGTGGAGTTATGGAAAAATGTTCTTTCTGTATCCAGTCAACTCAAGAAGTAATCTTAAGAGCTAAGAGAGAAAATAGAGCCGTAAGAAAAGACGAGTTTAACGATGCTTGTGCTTGTTCTGCAGCTTGTTCTTCAGGAGCTATGGTATTTGGAGATGTTAACAATCCGGAAGATCCAGTAACTCCATTAGTAGAGGATAAGAGAGCTTTCCACGTGTTAGACTACATCGGTGCGCAACCAAACGTAGTGTATCAAGTGAAAGTAAGAAATACAAACGAAGCTTAATAATAAAATAAACAAGTATATAGATTATGTCGTCTCATTACGAATCATCTTATAGAGAACCTTTAGTGTTAGGTGACAAGAGTTACCATGATATCACAGAGGATATTGCAAGGCCTATTGAAGGTAAAGCAAACAAAAATTGGTATATAGCATTCTATATCTCTTTAGTGGCAATGCTTTGGGGATTTGGATGTATCTTTTACACCGTTGGAAAAGGTATCGGTGTATGGGGATTGAGTAAAAACATCGGATGGGCCTGGGATATCACCAACTTCGTATGGTGGGTAGGTATCGGTCACGCCGGAACCCTGATTTCAGCGGTATTGTTGTTATTCCGTCAAAAGTGGAGAATGGCAATTAACCGTTCTGCCGAGGCGATGACTATCTTCGCCGTATTCCAGGCAGGGTTGTTCCCAATCATTCACATGGGACGTCCTTGGAATGGTTACTGGGTATTGCCTATTCCTAACCAATTCGGATCGTTATGGGTTAACTTTAACTCGCCATTATTATGGGACGTATTCGCGATTTCTACCTATTTATCGGTATCATTAGTATTCTGGTGGACTGGTTTATTACCTGATTTCGCAATGATCCGTGATAGAGCAGTGAAGCCTTTCCAAAAGAAAATTTACGCTTTATTATCATTCGGATGGTCTGGTAGAGCTAAAGACTGGCAACGTTTCGAAGAAGTATCATTGGTATTAGCTGGTTTAGCAACGCCATTGGTATTATCGGTACACACCATTGTATCGTTTGACTTCGCAACTTCTGTAAACCCAGGATGGCACTCGACTATCTTCCCTCCTTACTTCGTTGCTGGGGCGATCTTCTCAGGATTCGCAATGGTACAAACCTTATTAGGAGTAATGCGTAAGGTAACCAATATGGAAGCCTATATTACGCGTTTACACGTGGAATACATGAACATCGTAATCATCTTAACAGGTGGTATCGTAGCCGTAGCTTATGCAACTGAATTCTTCATCGCTTGGTATACAGGATCTCCTTATGAGAACTATACCTACTTATCGTTTGGTGCAGAAGCAGGTGCGTACGGATGGGCATTCTGGTCATTAATGATCTTTAATATTATGATTCCACAAGTTTTGTGGTTCAAGAAAATGAGAAGAAGCTTTATCGTTTCTTTCTTAGTTTCGATCGCGATCAACATCGGTATGTGGTTTGAGCGTTTTGACATTATCGCAATTGTATTAAGTAAGGGACAATTACCTTCGACTTGGTGGCGTTTTGAGCCTACCTTCGTCGATGTAGGTATCTTCATAGGAACTATCGGATTCTTCTTTGTATTATTCTTATTATACGCAAGAACATTCCCGGTAATAGCACAGGCTGAAGTAAAGACTATTTTGAAATCTTCAGGAGAGAATTTTAAAAAAATAAGAGAGGAAAACAATGAGCACTAATAAAGTAATTCACGCATTATACAATGATGATGACATCTTAATGGATGCTGTTAAAAAGGTAAGAGCAGAACATCATCATATTGAAGAGGTTTTTACACCTTTTCCAGTACACGGATTAGATAAGGCTTTAGGTTTAGCACCTACGCGTTTAGCGATTACTGCCTTCTTATATGGAATTACTGGTACCGCAGTGTCAACTTGGTTGACCTGGTATACCATGATTGCTGACTGGCCTCAAGATATCGGTGGTAAGCCGAGTTTCTCTTGGCTAGAGAACATGCCAGCATTTGTTCCAATCTTATTCGAATTAACGGTTTTCTTCGCAGCCCACTTAATGGTAATCACCTTCTTTATGAGAAGTAGATTATGGCCGTTTAAAGAAGCGGAAAACCCAGATCCAAGAACTACAGATGATCACTTCTTAATGGAAATTCCAGTAGAAGGGAATGAAGACGAGTTAAAAGCTTTATTAGAAAGCACAGGAGCTGTAGAAATTAACGTAGTAGAAAAGCATTAATAAGGAAGATATGAAAAGTTTAAAATTTGTTTTAGCTTTAGTAGTGATTGCAAGTAGTATTTCTTGTAATAACAAAAGAAAACCACAGGTACAGTATATGCCTGATATGTATGTTTCTGTTCCTTATGATGCCAATGGACCTACGTCTGCAGGTGGTAAAATTGTAGATAGATTACCAGTTGCTGGTACAGTTAGCAGAAACGGTATTGTCGCTTATGATATTCCGAATACCAATGAGGGGTACGAAAAGGCAAAAGCTGAGTTAAAGAATCCATTAGCTAAGGACGAAAAGAACTTGGAAAAAGGGAAGGAACTTTATACTATTTATTGTGCGGCATGTCACGGTAAAAAAGGAGATGGAAACGGAGTATTATCTCAAAGAGATAAATTCAGTGGTATCCCTAATTACAAGGACAGAGATTTAACTGAAGGAAACATTTACCACGTTATCATGTACGGTAAAAACCTTATGGGATCTCATGCTTCTCAACTTAGCTATAAAGAGCGTTGGCAAGTAGTACAATACGTTGAGAAATTAAGAAGCGAATTAAAATAAGTCTATAATAGATAGTTTAAAGATATGTATCAGTTTACAGGAAAATTAAAAATATTTGCACTTGCTCTAATGGTTTTAGGGGTGTTGGGTACGGTTTATAACTTCGCAACCACTCCAAAAAACTTCCAGGAAGTTGAAAAGATATTGAATGATCAAGCTGCGCATCACGGAGGTCACGGAACAGCTCATGCTGCACCTGAACACAAAGAAGAGGCGCACGAGGAAGCTGCTCACAAAGAAGAAACTCACAAAGAGGAGGCAACGCACGAAACTGCTGCGCACGACACTAAGGAGGAGCATGCTGATGTAGCACATGATAGTACTAAGGTTGCAGAAACGGCACATGCAGAGGCTGCAACTACAGAGCACGCTGCAGATACTACTGCTGCTGCTCATCATACAGAAGATGCTCATGCAACTGCTGATAAGGCAGAAGTAAAGCACGCAGCTGTTGCTGCTCACGCTACGCATGACGACGCGCACGAAAAACACGTGGAACACGTAGAGCACGTAATGCACCAAATGCAAAACAGACCTTGGTCTGCATTTTACGTAGCGATGTTATTCTTTTTAGGAATTTCATTGTTGGTAATGGCATTTTACGCAGCTCAACGCGTTGCACATGCGGGATGGTCAGTAGTGTTATTTAGAGTAATGGAAGCAATCACCAACAACATTCACTACGTGAGTGCAATCATGGTGGTATTCATTATCTTAACCGCGATGCACATGAACCACTTATTCCCATGGATGGGTGAAGGTGTTGTAGATCCATTAAGCGATAACTACGATCCAATTATCGATCGTAAGAGCTGGTGGATGAATGTTCCAGGATGGACGATTAGAAGTATTTTCTACATCGCTGTTTGGAATGCATTGCGTTTTATTATCAGAAAGAAATCAATTCAACAAGATAACGGAGACTTAAAATTGCACAAGCAAATCTATAACATGAGTGTTGGGTTTGCAGCGTTCTTCATGGTTTCTGAATCAATGATGTCTTGGGATTGGATTATGGGGATTGACCCTCACTGGTTCTCTACCTTATTCGGATGGTATGTATTGGCTACGTTGTTAGTGTCAGCATTAACAGTGATCGCGTTAGTAACTATTTACTTGCGTTCAAAAGGAGCTTTACCATTTGTAAACGATAGTCACATCCACGATTTGGCGAAGTTTATGTTCGGTTTCTCTGTATTCTGGACGTATTTATGGTTCGCTCAGTTCATGTTAATTTGGTATGCTGATATGCCAGAAGAAACTACGTACTACGCACAGCGTTTTAACGAGTACCAATTACCGTTTATCGGAATGGTAGTATTGAACTTTATCTTCCCAGTATTATTATTAATCAACAGTGACTTTAAGAGCATTCCTTGGTTGGTAATTTTAGGAGGAGTAGTTATCTTAATCGGACACTACATTGATTTATTCGTGATGATCATGCCTGGAACTGTAGGAGGTCAATGGGGATTCGGAATTGGTGAATTAAGTGCGATATTATTCTTTATCGGATTGTTTATCTTTGCAACGTTTAGCGCTTTCGCGAAGGCAGCTCCACTAGCAAAAGGAAATCCGTTTATTCACGAAAGTGAAACACACCATTACTATAATATCGAACACAGAGGAGAAGATAGTAATCATCATTAATTAATAAATTAAAACAATAATAGTTTAGATATTATGCTCGCTTTATTTTACATTTTTATAGCAGTTGCATTGGGAGTAAGCTTTTGGCAGATCACCCGTATTATGAATTTCCGTTCGGTAATTGCTACTGATAAAGACAATGACACACAGGGAAAGTTAGCCATAGGATTCCTAGCATTCCTTTATGCAATGATGATTTACTGTTTAATTGCAATGAATGTTTACTTGTTGCCAGAATCTGCTTCTATTGAAGGAGAACACGACGATAGGTTATTCAATATTACCTTTATCTTAATTGGGGTAGTGCAGTTTGGTATGCAGTTTTTAATCTTTTTCTTCTCGTACAAGTACCGAGGAAACAAAGACAAGAAAGCTTTATTCTATGCAGATAGTCACAAATTAGAGTTGTTGTGGACAACCATTCCTGCGGTTACGATTGTATTGTTAATCGGTTACGGTTTATGGCAGTGGAACAACATCATGTACGTTGGTGATGATGAAAACCCAATTGTTATCGAAGTATACTCACAACAGTTCCGTTGGGATGCTCGTTATGCCGGTGCTGATAACGAATTAGGATTAGGAAACGTGAACTTTATCAAAGGAGTGAATACTATGGGTGTTGACATGTCTGACCCAAAAGCTCAAGATGATAAACAAGTAACGGAATTATACTTACCTAAAGGAAAGAAGATCTTATTCAAGTTCCGTTCGCAAGATGTGTTGCACTCTGCGTACATGCCTCACTTTAGAGCGCAAATGAACTGTGTTCCTGGTATGGTAACTCAATTCGCATTTACACCGAAATACACTACGGAAGAAATGCGTCAGAATCCTGAAGTAATCGCTAAAACTAACGGAATTAATAAAATACGTGCCGCTAAAGGTGAAGAAGAGTTATACGAGTTTAACTACTTATTACTTTGTAATAAAATTTGTGGAGCTTCTCACTACAACATGCAGATGAAAATTACTGTTGTAGAAGAGGATCAATACAACAAGTGGTTAGCTGATCAGAAAACCTTAGCGCAAGTAATTAAATAAGATATTTTTAAAATATATAAAGTATAGATTATGTCAGATCATCATCACAAGGAAACATTTGTAACGAAATACATTTTCAGTACAGATCACAAAATGATCTCGAAGCAGTTCTTGGTAACAGGAATGTTCATGGGTATCATTGGGGTATTTATGTCTATGTTATTCCGTTTGCAAATTGCATGGCCAGAGACTTCGTTCTCTATTATCGAGGCCTTTTTAGGTAGCCACCAAACAGACGGGGTTATGGACCCTGATATGTATTTGGCTTTAGTTACGATTCACGGTACCATCATGGTATTCTTCGTATTGACAGCCGGGTTGAGTGGAACCTTTTCAAACTTATTGATTCCATTACAGATTGGAGCACGTGATATGGCTTCAGGATTTTTAAACATGGTTTCTTATTGGTTGTTCTTCTTATCTTCTGTAGTTATGGTTGTTTCTCTTTTCGTAGAGGCAGGACCAGCATCAGCAGGATGGACAATCTACCCACCATTATCTGCATTGCCACAAGCAATTCCAGGTTCTGGTACGGGAATGACGTTATGGTTAGTATCGATGGCGATCTTTATCGCATCTTCGTTAATCGGATCGTTGAACTATATCGTAACTGTGTTGAACTTACGTACAAAAGGAATGAAAATGACGAGATTGCCTTTGACTATGTGGGCGTTCTTTATCACAGCTATCATCGGTGTGATTTCATTCCCAGTATTATTGTCGGCAGCCTTGTTATTGATCTTCGATAGAAGTTTTGGTACTTCGTTCTATTTATCGGATATCTTTATCTCGGGAGAGGTATTGCACTACCAAGGTGGATCACCAGTATTATTTGAACACTTATTCTGGTTCTTAGGACACCCAGAAGTATATATTATCTTATTACCTGCTCTTGGGTTAACGTCAGAGATTATTTCGACCAATGCGCGTAAACCAATTTTCGGTTACCGTGCGATGATCGGTTCTATTATGGCTATTGCCTTCCTTTCTACGATTGTATGGGGTCACCACATGTTCGTATCTGGAATGAACCCATTCTTAGGATCAGTGTTTACCTTTACTACGGTATTAATTGCAATTCCTTCGGCAGTAAAAGCATTTAACTATGTGACTACCTTATGGAAAGGTAATTTACAAATGAACCCAGCTATGTTGTTCTCTATCGGATTAGTATCGACGTTCGTAACAGGAGGATTGACAGGATTGGTATTAGGAGATTCTGCATTGGATATCAACGTACACGATACGTATTTCGTAGTGGCACACTTCCACTTAGTAATGGGAGTATCTGCATTGTTCGGAATGTTCGCAGGTATCTATCACTGGTTCCCTAAAATGTACGGTCGTATGATGAATAAGACTATGGGATACTGGCACTTCTGGATCACGATTATCTCTGCATATGGAGTATTCTTCCCAATGCACTTTATCGGATTAGCTGGTTTACCACGTCGTTATTATACCAATACGAACTTCCCAATGTTTGACGACTTAGCGGATATCAACGTGTTCATGACAGTAATGGCGATTATCGGTGGATTTGCTCAAATCATTTTCTTAGCAAACTACTTTATCTCTATCTACCGCGGACAAAAGGCTACGCAAAACCCTTGGAATGCCAATACTCTTGAGTGGACTACTCCAGTAGAGCACATTCACGGAAACTGGCCTGGGCCAATTCCTGAAGTTCACAGATGGGCTTACGATTACAGTAAGACTGACGAGAGCGGAGAGTACGTACACGGTAAAGATTTCGTATTACAGACTACACCGTTATTAGAAGGCGAAGAGCCATCTTAATAACCACACTATATTAGAAAAAGCCTTTCCTTGTGAAAGGCTTTTTTTTTGTGCTATCTTGTGGGGTAGCGAAGGCTTAACAATAGCACCGGTTCATTCGTAACTTATATTACAGAGTGAACTTATTATTTACAGTATATTTGTAATTGTATGAATGAGCATTTAAATCCAGAAAAAGACCATTATTCTAACGAAGAACTCGATGTAGAAAAGAAGTTGCGTCCGCTGTCCTTTGATGATTTTACAGGACAAGATCAGGCTATTGAGAATTTGAAGATTTTCGTTGAGGCTGCCAATCAGCGTGATGAAGCCTTAGATCATACCCTATTCCACGGACCACCGGGATTAGGTAAAACGACCCTAGCGCATATTTTGGCAAATGAGTTGAACGCAGGAATTAAAGTTACTTCAGGTCCTGTGTTGGACAAACCTGGTGATTTAGCAGGCCTCTTGACGAATTTGGAGGAACGTGATGTTTTGTTTATCGACGAGATTCACCGTTTGAGCCCTATAGTAGAAGAGTACTTGTATTCGGCAATGGAGGACTTTAAAATTGATATAATGATAGAGTCTGGCCCCAATGCCAGAACCGTTCAAATTAACTTGGAACCTTTTACGCTGGTGGGGGCAACAACGCGATCGGGATTGCTGACAGCTCCTATGCGGGCTCGTTTTGGTATCAGTAGTCGTTTGCATTATTATTCGACAGAGTTATTGAGTACCATTATTCAACGAAGTGCACAAATTTTACGAGTGCCTATTTCTATGGAAGCAGCCATTGAAATTGCTGGACGAAGTAGAGGAACTCCGCGTATTGCCAATGCATTGCTTCGCAGGGTGCGTGATTTTGCACAAATTAAAGGAGATGGTCGCATTACCATAGAAATCGCTAAATACGCTTTAAAAGCATTGAATGTAGATGCCCATGGTTTGGATGAAATGGATAATAAAATATTGACCACCATCATTGAAAAGTTTAAGGGCGGCCCCGTAGGTCTTACTACTCTCGCAACTGCAGTTGCCGAGAATGCGGAAACCATAGAAGAGGTTTATGAACCGTTTTTAATTCAACAAGGATTTATAATGAGGACGCCGAGAGGTAGGGAAGTGACAGATTTGGCTTATCAGCACCTCGGAAAAATCAGAGGTGTTTCAGGAGCTGGACAAGGAGAATTATTTTAATAGATACCTTAGAAAATGAATAAGATTCAAAACTTGATACCTATACTCGATTGGCTACCTAAGTACAAAAGGTCGCAATTGTTCGGAGACATCCTAGCAGGTATTACCGTAGGAATTGTTCTTATTCCCCAAGGAATAGCCTATGCACTTATTGCGGGCTTACCACCGATTTACGGATTGTATGCAGCCTTGATGCCTCAATTGGTATATGCTGTTTTTGGATCGTCTAGGCAGGTGGCTATTGGGCCCGTTGCCATGGATTCACTCATCGTTGCAACAGGAGTGTCTACTTTGGCACTGGCAGGATCGGAAAGTTATATTGCCATTAGTATTTTGTTGGCCTTGCTCGTCGGAAGTATACAGTTTGCGATGGGGGTATTTCAACTGGGTTTCGTGGTTAACTTTTTGTCGAGACCGGTGATCACAGGGTTTACTTCGGCTGTAGCGCTGATTATTGGACTCAATCAATTTAGGAATCTGTTCGGAGTCGATTTTGTTCAAAGCGATCAAATTCACGTTCTCCTACAAGATATCAGCACGAGAATCGGTGAATTGCATGTGCCGACCACAGTAATTGGCTTGGTAGCCTGTGGAATTATCGTATTCTTTAGACGTTTAAATAGAAAAATTCCCAATGCCCTTATTGTCGTGGTGTTTGGGATCGTAACGGTACGTTATTTCGGTGCGAATTGGGAGGGGATTGCCATCGTTAAAGAAATTCCATCGGGATTGCCTGGTTTTGCGATGCCGGTTATTGATATTGCCTTAATTCGCGAATTGATGCCCATTGCATTGACCTTAGTGATGGTAGGGTACCTAGAAACGATTTCTATTGGGAAAACCCTAGAATCTAAACAAGATGAATACAGAATACGTCCCAATCAAGAACTGATTGCATTAGGACTGAGTAATATTGTAGGCTCACTCTTTAAAGCCTACCCGTCGGCATCTAGTTTTTCTCGTTCTGCTATCAATGCAGAATCGGGCGGGAAAACAGGAATAGCGGCGTTGACCGCTGCCATATTAGTGGTCTTGACCTTACTGTTTTTGACACCGGTATTTTACCACCTCCCGAAAACAGTACTCGCTTCGATTATCGTCGTTGCGGTTTTTAACTTAATCAATGTAAAAGAAGCTCGGCGCCTGTGGAGGGCCGATAACCTCGATTTTTGGTTGTTGTTGGCCACCTTTTTAGCCACGCTTTTTTTGGGTATTGAGTACGGTATCATTACCGGAGTTGGACTGTCGTTGGTCTTATTGATCTTCAGAACTTCCCGACCTTATGTTACCGAATTGGGCAAAGTACCAGAATCTGACTTTTTTAGAAATAAAAATAGATTTAAGGAGGTTATTTTGGAACCTGAAATTTTGGTGTTCCGTTTTGACGCACAATTGTTTTACGCCAATGCCAGTTATTTCAGAGATCGACTCGACGAAATGGTGTTGGATAAAGGAAAGCAATTGCAATTAATTGTACTCGATGCAGAGAGTATTAATAGGGTAGATAGTAGTGGTGTTGAAATGTTGAAAGACAGAATTCGCTATTATCGAAAACGCGGGGTTACGTTCTATTTTGCTGGCGTAAAAGGTCCCGTAAGAGATGCTTTGTTCAGAGGAGGACTTTTGGAAGAAGTGAGCTTAGATCACTTTTTTATGAGAGCGAATGGAGCAGTACTATTTTTTAAAACAGGAGATAATATTAATCAAAGAAAATACGCTCAGTACATTCATCAGGCGTATCAATAAGTGAAAAGTGAATTATGAAGATAGAACAAATTTATACAGGTTGTCTAGCGCAGGGAGCTTATTACGTAGAGAGTAATGGTGAAGTAGCCATTATTGATCCTTTACGTGAAGTTCAATCCTACATAGATACTGCCGAAAAGAACAACGGAACTATAAAATACATATTCGAAACCCATTTTCATGCCGATTTCGTAAGCGGTCATGTTACCTTGGCTGAAAAAACTGGGGCTACCATCGTTTACGGACCTACGGCGGCACCTAAGTACGATGCACATATCGCTACTGATGGAGAGGTGTTTCAGCTAGGAGATATCAGTATTACCGTGTTGCATACGCCAGGTCATACCATGGAGAGTACCACCTATTTGTTGAAGGATGCCGAAGGAAATAATCATGCGATCTTTAGTGGGGACACCCTGTTTTTAGGAGATGTTGGACGTCCGGATTTAGCACAGAAGGCGGCGAGCATGACTCAAGAAGAATTGGCTGGGTTATTGTACGACAGTCTGCGTACTAAAATCATGACGCTTGAAGATGATGTTGTGGTGTATCCAGCACATGGTGCTGGTTCTGCTTGTGGGAAGAACCTAAGTAAAGAAACAGTGGGGACCATAGGAGAACAGAAAAAAACAAACTACGCGTTGCGCAAAGACATGACCAAAGAAGAGTTTGTAGTAGAGGTTACAGAGGGCTTGTTACCTCCACCTGCTTACTTTCCACTCAATGTTAAAATGAATAAAGAAGGCTATCAGTCTATCGACGATGTTTTAAAAGCTGGATCCAAGGCGTTATCTGTTGCTGAGTTTGAAAAAGTAGCCAATGAGAATAGCGCAGTTATCCTCGATGTACGCCATCAATCGGAATTTATTAAAGGATTTGTACCTCAAGCGATATTTATTGGCTTAAAAGGAACCTTTGCCCCTTGGGTTGGTGCGTTGATCAAAGATGTTTCGCAACCGATTGTGTTAATTACACCGGTAGGAGAAGAGGAAGCGACAATTACCCGCCTTTCACGCGTTGGTTTTGACAACGTTTTAGGGTATTTAGACGGTAGTTTTGAGAGTTGGGCTGCTGCCGGAAAAGAGATAGACTCACTGGAATCAGTTTCTGCCGAAACCATGGCCGCAGATCATGGAAAACTACCCATATTTGACGTTCGAAAGCCTGGTGAATACGAAAATGAACACGTAGTGGATGTACCTAATACACCGCTTGACTTTATCAACGATCACCTAACGGAATTTCCGGAAAACCAACCGTTTTACGTGCACTGTGCCGGAGGGTACCGTTCGGTAATTGCAGCTTCAATACTTAAGGCGAGGGGAATTCACGGAGTGATTGATGTTGCGGGTGGATACAAAGCCATCAAAGAAACCGCTGTGACTAGAACGGCAACAGTATGTCCGAATTCACAATAAATTTAGATATGAAGTTTAGACAATTCATAGCAGTATTGCTTTTACAGTTAGGTTTGTTCAGTTGTACTGGGCAGCAAGCAGGAGTTCGTGAGGTAAGTGTCACTGCCTTGGCAGAACAATTACAGAAAGTAGAATCGATGCAACTCGTCGATGTTAGAACGTCACAGGAATGGGCAGCTGGAGGTATTGACGGAGCTCTTCAAATAGAAGTCACCGCTGACGATTTTGAACAGAAGGCACTGCAACTTCTCGATAAAGAGCAACCAGTGTACCTGTATTGTCGATCTGGTGGACGAAGTATGAAAGCAGCGAAAATACTAGCTTCAAAAGGTTTTGAAGTTTACAATGTTGCTGGTGGTTATACAAAATGGAAACAAAAAAACGCGACACATGAATAGTGAAATATACATAGAAAATTTAAAGTGTGGCGGCTGCGCTGCTACCATTACCAAAGGATTGCAATCTATTGATGGAGTGCAGGCTGTCTCTATTTCAGTAGAAGACGCAAAGGTAGTCTTAGATGCAGAAGCTGCATCGCTCCCAGCGGTAAAAGCAAAATTATCGAGTATGGGATATCCGGAAGTCGGAGATAAAAATACTGTCCTGCACAAAGCGAAATCTTTTGTTAGTTGTGCGACTGGAAAAATGAATAGTTAACAATTAACTAGAAAAAAGGGAGGTTTTTTATACCTCCCTTTTTTTGTGCCTTACTCCCAGTGTTATCGGGTAAAGGGATGGTAATAGCAAAGCGGTGAATGGAGGTGGATTGAAAAAAATCACTAGTTGTTGTAATATTTTTAAAACTGAGATTACTAACTGATAAAACCAAATTTTGAGTAACGATTTTTATACGACATCGATAGTGCCCTATGCGGGAATCATTATCAAAATCTGCCGAGCGTACACGGATTCTCAGGAAGATTTTGAAGACTTTTATCAGGAAGCTTGTTTGCAAATTTGGAAGAGTAGAACAGCTTTCCAAGAGAAATCAAAGTGGTCTACCTGGGTATATCGAATTACCTTGAACGTGTGTCTAACACTTCGTAAAAAGCAGAATAGAAAACCGTATAACAACGATGTGATTCCGGAACTTTCAGAGCAGAATACCGCATTTGAAAACGAGCATTTAAATTTGTTATACGGAGCTATCAAGCAATTATCGGAGGTTGATAGAGCGATTATTTTACTGTATTTAGAAGAAAATCCTTACAAAGAAATTGCTGTAATTATTGGAACTAGCGCTAACAATATTGCAGTTCGTATCAACAGAATAAAAAAACAATTAAAGACTTTATTAGATGGAAAAATCAATTGAGAAAATATGGAACGAAGCCTTTGTTGAAGAGCAGGCGTTAATCGCTCCAAAAGTAAACGATTTGTACAATAAAAAATCCAAATCCCTAATTCATAAAATACAACGCACCTACGAAATAGATAACAAAGGCTTGATTCCTATGGCGATTTTAGTAGCCGGAGGGATGGCGGCATTTTCCGAAGCCATTATCGGTTTTTACGGCGCTTTTTTGATCTTGTGCTTGTATTTTTTTAACAGGCGGTTGCTCAAGCAATTCGATATGATTGACGTAAAATCAGACAACCTTACTTATTTAAAGAACTACAAGAAGGTCATGATGTCGATTATAAAAGCGACTAAAAAGATGTTTATGTACGCCCTTCCTGTGGCCGTATTGTCCATCTTTGTTTTGGCTCATAGCATTAGTGAGCAGAGCTTTTTATCTAAATTTATCACCCGAGATATGAACTTCCTGCAAATTGTGGGTATCGGAGTAGTGTTAGGGGTTTTGATCTCTATTTTTTGCACCTTGGTGTATATGATTTCGACTAAAATACTATACGCAACACTCGTTTCAAAGCTCGATGCGATTATTGCCGAATTGGAAGAACTCAGAGAAGACTTATAAAAAAAGGGATGCTTACAGCATCCCTTTTTAGTATGTGAAATTTGAATGTTGGGGTTATCCCACAACTTCTTGTATGCGTTTTACAGCTTCTCGCAATTGTTCTTCTGAAGCAGCGTACGATAAGCGGATACAGTTAGGAGCTCCAAAGGCTTCTCCAGTAACGGTAGCTACATTCGCTTCTTCCAATAATAACATTGAAAAGTCATTGGCATTGGCAATGGTTTTATTGCGGATGGTTCTTCCGAAGAAACCAGAAATATCTGGGAAAATGTAGAAGGCTCCCTCCGGAACGTTGAGTTTAAACCCGTCAATAGCTCCTAAGAGTTCCAACATCATATCTCTTCGTTTCTTAAACTCATCGACCATGTATTGCACGGCACTTGGTTCAGCAGAAACCGCTGTAATAGCTGCGCGTTGCGCTATACAGTTTGTTCCCGAAGTAATTTGTCCTTGCATTTTGGTACAAGCTTTGGCAATCCATGCAGGAGCACCGATAAACCCAATTCTCCATCCTGTCATGGCAAATGCTTTTGCTAAACCATTTACGGTAATGGTACGGTCGTACATGCTTTCGATGGCAGCAAAACTAAACAACGGACTTCCGTAGTTGATGTGTTCGTAAATCTCATCAGACAAGATGTAAATCTGCGGGTGTTTTTCTAATACCGCCGCAAGTGCTCTGTATTCAGCCTCGCTGTAAATAGTACCACTCGGGTTGTTTGGCGAGTTAAAAAAGATCATCTTCGTCTTAGGAGTAATCGCTGCCTCTAACTGTTCAGGAGTAATTTTGAAATCGTTCTCGATACTCGATGGGATTTCCACAAATTTTGCTTCACAAAGGGTAGCGATAGCAGAATAACTCACCCAATATGGAGCCGGAAGTAATACTTCATCTCCTGGGTTTAACAATACCTGCGCTACGTTGGCAATAGACTGCTTAGCTCCGGTAGAAACTACAATTTGATTTGGGGCGTAGTTCAAGTTGTTGTCGCGATTAAACTTCGTGCAAATCGCCTCTTTTAACTCTGCGTAACCATCTACGGGAGTGTATGAGTTGTAGTCCTGTTGGATAGCTTCTATTGCTGCGTCCTTGATAAAGTCAGGAGTGTTAAAATCAGGTTCTCCTAAACTCAAGCTGATGATGTCTTTTCCTTCAGCCTTTAATTCTCTCGCTTTAGCGGCCATGGCTAAAGTTTGTGAAACAGGTAAACTGTTAATTCTGTTTGATAATGCGTTTGACATTGTTTGTTATTAATTGTGTTGTTGATTTATGCCAATTGAGGTTTTTTTCCCAATTCGGCAAGGTGTTTGAAGTGCTCGATAATAGCCCTTCTCGTCGTTTTATATTCGTTGTATGGCAAGTTGAACTCTTCAGCAGTTTCCTTGACAATTTTCGCTAATTTCTTGTAGTGAATATGTGAAATATGCGGAAAAATATGATGCTCAACCTGGTGGTTTAACCCTCCGGTGTAGAAATTGATTAACCAATTTTTAGGAGCGAAGTTCGCCGTGGTGTACAATTGGTGAATTGCCCAAGTATTTTTCATATTCCCATTTTCGTCTGGAAGAGGCATTTCAGTTTTTGGTACTACGTGCGCCAATTGGAAAATAACACTTAAAATAATTCCAGCGGTATAGTGCATTACAAAAAAGCCGATGAGTACTTTCCACCATGCAATGTTGAGTACAGCAATCGGTAGTACGAGCCAAAGTGCGTAATACACGAGTTTAGAAATGACCAATTTGGTCCATTCCGTAGCTGGGCTCGGAAAACTTCCGTACGAAAGTTTGCGCTTCAAATAGCTGCGCATCTGTTTAAAATCAGTAGTAATGGCCCAGTTAATGGTTAAAAGTCCGTAGAGAAATACGGAATAGTACTTTTGAAACTTGTGTATCCACAACCATTTAGCGTGCTTTGAAAAACGGATAATTCTACCAGCGTCAATATCTTCGTCATGGTCTTGGATATTGGTGTAGGTATGGTGGAGTACATTGTGCTGTACCTTCCAGTTGTACACGTTTCCAGCGAGGATATAAATACTACTTCCCATTAATTTGTTTACCCATTTGTTGCTCGAAAAAGATTCGTGGTTGGCATCGTGCATTACGTTCATTCCAACTCCAGCCATACCAACTCCCATGACTACAGTTAATAGTAGCTTAACCCATTGTGATAAGTCTATGGTGAGGATGATGATAAAGGGGATGAGGAAAAGCCCAAACATTACGATGGCCTTCGAGTACAACTTCCAATTTCCTGTTCGTTTTAAATTATTCTCTTTAAAGTAATTATTCACTCGTTTGTTAAGTGTCCTAAAAAACTTTTGCTTGTCTATGCGTGAGAAGTTTATTGTCTTCATTTGTCGTTTGTTATGAAAAGCAAAAATAAACGTTTTTGCCAGATGGCTAGTGCCTTCCCAGTACTTTTTAACATTTATAAGTTCTTTTGCTTAAAAATTAACAATACGAATTTGTTTTTTATTTTTGCAGTGAAAAATCGAGGCATGGAGATCATTAAAAAATACTTTCCGAATTTATCGGAACAACAACTGGAGCAATTTGCGAAATTACAAGAACTTTACCAGGATTGGAACTTGAAAATCAACGTGGTTTCACGTAAGGATATTGACGAGCTGTACTTACGACACGTACTGCACTCGTTGGGAATTGCAAAGGTGATGCAGTTTGCTCCGGGGAGTAGCATTATGGATGTAGGAACGGGAGGAGGATTTCCAGGAATTCCCTTGGCAATCATGTTTCCTGAGTGTAAGTTTCACTTAGTAGACTCTATCGGGAAGAAAATTAAAGTAGTTAATGAAGTTGCTGAAGGCTTAGGGCTAGAAAACGTAAAAACAACCCATGGTAGGGTTGAGGAAGTTCCGGAAACTTATGATTTTATCGTAAGTAGAGCCGTTGCCCAAATGGAAACTTTTCACCGTTGGATCAAAAATAAGGTACACAAAAAACATCAAAACGAGTTAAAAAATGGTATCTTGTATCTCAAGGGTGGTGATTTATCAGAAGAGTTAGCAAAGTTTCCGAAAGCCGTTATTTACGATTTACCGTCGTATTTTGAAGAGGATTTCTTTGAAACGAAAAAGGTAGTTTACCTACCCGTCAAATACAAAGGATAGCTTATGAGTACACAAACAGCAGTTGAAGAAAAGTTAAACGCTTGGTCTCACGGAGTGGGAGCAGTGTTGGGAATAGTGGGCTTGTTTGTGTTATTAGCCAACAGTGATCACAAGCCTTGGAGTTTGTTTAGCATATGGGTATACGGAGTGTCTATGATTGTATTGTTTACGGCATCGACGCTGTACCATGCAGTTCAATCTGAAGCGCGCAAACACCTATTTCGCATTGTAGATCACCTGAGTATCTACCTGTTGATTGCAGGAACCTATACGCCAGTGCTACTCTTACTCCTATTACACAGTAAGGGATGGACTCTGTTTTACGGAGTGTGGGGGATTGCGCTAGTCGGAATAGTACTAAAGCTCTTTTTTACGGGTAAATTTGAGGTAGTTTCAACACTGCTATACCTGGTTATGGGATGGTTAATAGTATTTGATTTTGAAGCATTGGTGAATGCTATTCACCCTGATGGACTGGCCCTATTAATTGCAGGTGGTATTTTTTACACGGTGGGGATCGTATTCTACGCGATTAAAAAAATCCCTTACCACCATGTAATTTGGCACTTCTTTGTTTTAGGAGGAGCCGCCTGCCATTACTTTATGATATTAAATTACGTGATATAAAAAAAAACCAAGCTAAATGCTTGGTTTTTTTTATGATTGATTAAGTCGTTTCTTATCCTAAGAAAGGGTAACGGTAATCCGTTGGAGAAACAAAAGTTTCTTTGATTAATCTCGGAGATACCCAACGCAATAAGTTTTGAGCAGATCCTGCCTTATCATTCGTTCCTGAAGCACGTGCTCCACCAAATGGTTGCTGTCCTACAACAGCTCCTGTTGGCTTGTCGTTGATATAGAAGTTACCAGCACAGTTTTCCAATGCTTTTGTCGCTTCTGCAATAGCGTAACGGTCTGTAGAGAATACAGCTCCTGTCAATGCGTACTCAGAGGTTCCATCTACTAATTCTAAGGTTGCTGACCAATCGGCATCTTCGTATACGTAAATAGTAACTACAGGACCGAACAATTCAGTTTCCATAGTAGTGTACTTTGGATTCGTAGTTAAGATAACAGTTGGCTCTACAAAGTAACCTTTTGATTTGTCGTAGTTACCTCCAGCGATGATCTCAGCATCAGCATCGTTTTTCGCTTGGTCAATATACTTCGCTAATTTGTCAAACGATCCTTCGTGAATTACAGCAGTAATGAAGTTACTCATATCTTCTGGTGATCCCATTTTGAAAGAAGCGATATCTTCTTTTACAAAATCTAATACCTCAGTAGCTATTGATTTTGGTAAGTACACTCTTGAAGCAGCTGAACACTTTTGTCCTTGGAATTCAAAAGCACCGCGAGAAATACCTGTTGCTACTTGACGTGGATTTGCAGAAGGATGTGCAACGATAAAGTCTTTTCCTCCAGTTTCTCCTACGATACGTGGATATGTTTTGTAAGTGTGGATGTTTTCACCTATTTTTTTCCAAAGTTCTTTGAATACATAAGTCGATCCAGTGAAGTGGATTCCTGCGAAATCTGGAGACGATAATACAACGTCAGTGATTTCAACGGGATCTCCGTAAATTACATTGATAACTCCGTCAGGAACTCCTGCTTCTTTAAAGATGTCAACAATTACTTTCGCTGAGTAAATTTGACTATCTGAAGGCTTCCAAACAACTACGTTCCCCATCATGGCAGCAGATGCTGGTAAGTTCGCAGCAATAGCCGTAAAGTTAAATGGAGTAATAGCGTATACAAATCCTTCTAAAGGACGGTATGATACACGGTTCCAAATACCGTCGTCAGAATTTGGTTGCTCGTTGTAGATGTCAGACATGTACTCTACGTTGAAACGCAAAAAGTCAATTAACTCACAGGCAGCGTCAATCTCTGCTTGGTGAATGGTTTTTGACTGGGCAATCATGGTTGCAGCATTAATTTTTGCACGGTAAGGTCCGGCAATTAATTCGGCAGCGCGCAAGAAAATTGCAGCTCTTTGCTCCCATGGCATTTGCGCCCAAGCAGCACGAGCTTCTAAGGCATTGGCGATAGCTTTTTCAGCATGGCTCTTGTCTCCTACGTGGTACTGACCAACCACGTGTTGGTGATCGTGTGGAGGCGTCATGTTACGCGTGTTTCCAGTGCGTACTTCTTCTGAACCGATGTACATTGGTACATCAACAGATCCGTTGAAGTATTCTTTGTACTGTTTTGCAACAGCTTCTCTCTCTGGTGAACCCGGAGCATACCCTTTTACCGGCTCATTAATGGCAGTGGGTACTTGAAAAAAACCTTTTCCCATTTTTGTATGTTGTTTGTTATTAAATTTATTTCTTTGTACGAAAGTCTAGTGTCATCTAGACTAGTAGCCCACAAAGTTACACTTATTTTTAGTAAATATGAGTCGGTTTTTACGTCTTATTTATACAAATGATAATACCTTATGTGTACAGTAACCTATTTACCTTTAGAAAATAACGATTTTATATTGACTTCTAACCGCGATGAAGATCCTCATCGAGTAACTGTTCCGCCAAAACAGTATACAGAAAACGGGATTGCAATAGAGTATCCAAAAGATAAAGTTGCCGGAGGTACTTGGATTGGTTTACGCAGGGATCAACGATTGATTTGCCTATTAAATGGAGGCTTTGTTAAGCATCAAAGAGCCCAATCGTACCGTATGAGTCGTGGGTTGGTGGTAAAACAGTTGCTTACAGCAGTAGATGCCGTTGCAGCTGTTGAAGCTTTTGATTTTGAAGGTATTGAGCCTTTTACCATCGTGCTCGTCGATTGGCAAACGACCAGAAAAGCCTACGAATTGGTGTGGGATGGTGAGCAAAAGCACTTTTCTAAATTAGAAGACGAGCCTCGTATTTGGTCATCCGCTACGTTGTATACACACGAAATGAAAGCGCTACGAGAGCAGTGGTTTGCTACTTGGTTAGCAGGTCGTACGAGCTTTGAAAAATCCGAAATTTTTGCCTTTCATCGAGATCGAAGTTTAGGAACTCCAGAGACAGCCGTATGTATGAAGCGAACTCAAGTTCAGACAGTAAGTACCACAGTTGTAACGAAAAAAGGTACTCAGGCACTGATGGAATACCACCCTATTGAAAAACTAGCGGATAGCTGTTATTAGAATGCAATTTTTAAGTGTTTCATAGCTCAAATTAGTATATTTGCACAAAATTGTGATATGAGCAAATTACGCTATTTCTTTTTAGTTATTGCTTCTACCTTACTTTTAACCAGTTGTTTTGAGTTTGTTGAAGAAATAAAGCTGCGCGAAGACGGTTCCGGGCAAGCTACATTTACTTTAAACTTGAGCAGGAGCAAAACCAAGTTAGCTTCCATTATGTTGCTCGATAGTGTCAATGGGTATAAGGTTCCTTCAAAGATCGATATCCGAGAAGGAGTCCGTAAGATGTTGACGAAAATAAAGGCGACGAAAGGAATCTCTAATGTCAAGCACGAATTGGATTTTGAAGAGTTTATTCTCAGTGTTTCTTGCGACTTTCAAAGTGTAGAAAACCTCAATCAAGTACTCATCAATTTTAGCTCTAAAAAGCAAATCGCTCAGTTGAAAAAACACCGACACTTTTCGTTTGATAAGGGAAAGCGACTCTTCAAAAGAAGTCATCATTTCGATATCGCACGTGAGTTTCGCAAAGCTAAAAAAGACGATCAACAAATTTTTGAATCGGCGAGCTTTACAGGGGTCTATCGTTTTGACGAGGCTGTTGCGAAGGCTTCGAATTCATTAGCGAAGATAGCTAAGAGCAAGAAAGCAGTGCTCCTGCGTGTAAAGGCGGCTGATATCATATCAAATAAGCAAACAATAAAAAACACTATACAACTTCAGAATTAATTAAACAATGAAAAAAATTATTGCTACACTACTGTGTTTACAAACCCTTAGTATTGCTACTGCGCAACAACTCGAAAATAAAGTGCCTAAGGAGGCAGACGTGGTGGTTAGCTCCAATGCAGACAATGTATTTGAGTTGATCAAAATGTCGGATATTGATTCGAGTATCATCGGGGAATCTTTATTGAAAAAGATGAATAGAAAAAGAAAAGACGACGCGTTTAGTTCTGTAGGAGATATGGGCGTAAACATAAACGCTAATGCGTATTATTTTTACAAAAAGACCGATAGTGTTGGATACCATGGGTTTATGGTGGAGCTCAAAGACCGAGCTGTTTATGAAAGCACCGTAAAAACTAATAAATACAAAACCATTGAACAGGAGAGAGGGTTTAGTTATGTACAAGGCTACAGTAACTTCACTATCTGGAATGACGGAATGTTATTAAACCTGTCAGGCGACAGAAATCGCGATTACTTTAAGAAGCACAAAGCGCGTTTCGAAAAATTAAAGGAAGAGAAGGAATCGAACTACCGTTTGCAAAAGCGCTTAACAAAGACTTGGGTCAAAGAAGAAGCTATGCGCGTGATGAACCTACACAGAAATCAGTCGATTGCCGTGAATTCTGAATTCAAGAAAGCTGTAAAGAAAGGTGCTGCCATGACATTTTGGATGGGACACTACGGAAGTTTTATGGGGAAAATGATGGAGTCGTATGGAGGAATGAATGAATTCAGTACGATGTTTGGAATGATCGATACTAAAAATCCAAATATCTACGGGATTGAGTCGATTTCAGCGAATTTATTTTTCGAAGAAAACCAAGCCAAAGTACTCATGGAAACTAAGGTGAGTCCGTCGTTCCAAAAGAGCTTCAAAAAGATCTATGGGAAGCGTATGGATAAAAACCTTTTAAAAGGGTTTGACGGTACCAACGTGATGGCTTATTGGGGAATGTCTGTGGACACAGAAGCTGCCCTAAATGAGTATCCTTTGATGTTGAATAGTATTTACGGAGCTATGTTCCCGAAGTTCAAGGAAGAAATTGATGTTGCCGGAGGAATGGTTGCTATGTTGTTGGATGAAAAGGCGATTTCAGAATTGATTACCGGAGATGCTTTGTTTGTATTAAACGATTTCAAAAAGGAGAAAGTAAGCTATACCACGTATAAGTACAACGAGGATTACGAGCGTACCAAGGTTACCAAAACTAAAGATGCCTTTGTTCCTGATTTTACGGTGATGGTAGGTTCGAAAAGACAAGATATGTTGGCAAAACTCTTAGGAATTGGGCAAAAGTACAAGTTGGTGTCTAAGGAGGCAAAGGTGTATAAAGTAGACCTTCCGAAGTCAGAATTACCGATTGATTTATACGTTGTTTTAAAGAACGAGGTATTGTATGTAACCAGTTCAAAAACGAGAGCTTTTGCTATTGAAAGAGGTGTTAGCTACAACAGCGGAAAGCACGGAAAGGATTTGCGTAAAAACGCAACAGTGGTTTATTTGAATCCTAATAGAGTGTTATCGGCAGTACCGAAGAACATGATCGGTAAGTCGAATGCGAAGTATTTGAAATTCTCGGAAGAGCACGTACAATCAATCACCTTGAAATCGGAGCGATTTAGAGGAAATACGATGAAAGCAGCCTTGAGTTTGAATACGACGGGTAAAGAAGAAAATACGTTGAAGTTATTACTGAAAATGATTAATACTTTTGGAAAATAATCAATGGTAAAAAAAATAAGTTATACAATAGTTACTGTACTATTGATATGCACAGCGGTTGGGTATTTTAGATATTACCCAACCGTTGATGTTTCTGGGCAAATTCCGAAAGGAGCTACGGAGGTAGTGAAAGTAAATCTAAGGCAGTTAGAATGGGCTTTTGTAAAAGAGGCCTTGCAACATCCTTCGCAGTTCATGAAGTCAGGAGAGCAAGCCGATAAAGGCGATCCTAAAACTCCCAGTTCGTTTGAATTGTTGAGGAAAGCGATTGATATACCGGCAAATCTGATGTTTTATCGCGGAGCTAACGATTCGTTTTGGTTGAGTACAGCCATCGCAATAAAGGATGCTGATCGCTTTGAGGAATTTACAGCCCAATTACCAAAGTACGAGGGTGTTTCGGGGTATCAATGCTTCAAGTTTAATGCGTTATTTGTGATACGAGCAAAGGCGACCTGTCACGTTGTATATACTTTTCGTAAAAGCGGTTGGCAAACAGAGGTAGCTAGGTTTTTGACGGCAGAAGAGTACGAGCATGATGAGCATAGCGCATGGCTTACACCGATCCTAGAAAAATCGAGTATACTGAGTTTTACCAGCACTGATGGTGGTCATGGAAAGCTGCAAATACAAGGGAATTCCCTGGTTGTAGAAGGTAATCTAGGGAGGTATGGAGCTTTGTTTTTACAAGGAAACAATGCGTTGTCAACAGAGGCTATAGCGAGTATTTCGGGGAAAATAGATACGGGTGTTTTGTCGAGTATGCTCGATAACAATAGCAAACAACGCTTGAAGAAAGTTACGGGCTTGGACGCAGATTCACTGATGTTTCACTGGACAGGGGCACTGTCAGGGAAGCTCGCTAAACTCGAAAAAAAGCGTGATACCATTGTGAGCTATGAATATGATGATGACTTTAATAAGGTAGCGGTAAAAAAGGTAGTGGAACGATGGTTACCCAGTGGTGCTTTACAACTCCAAGGAACTGGTTTATCAGGGTATTTGGAGCGTCAGGGAGCGATTAAAACGGTCGATGGTGAAACGAGGTTTGTTTGGAGTCCCTTGTTTAAAACCACTGCAGTGACAACAGCTGCTGGGCTGAGGTTTCAAGTAGGGGAAGTTATGGCTCCACAAGAGGGTACAGAAGTAGATCGAAAAGATTGGGTATTTAACTTCACGTATAAGGCAGATCCACAAGGAGTGATGCAAGGACTGATCGCTAAACCATGGTGGCAGCATTTAGACTCTTTTGAGTGCCGTATCACTACAACAAATACTATTCGTTGTGAGCTACAATTCGATACGCAATCACAAGGGGTTCTAGGACTGTTACGAACGAGTTTTTAAAATAGCGCGAATACGATGGTTGATAAAACAGCTACTCCCATGCTCGTGAGAATCAGGAAAAAAGTATTCGCCATGCAATACTTAACCAAGGTTCTAAAAAAGCTTTGATTATAAAACTTTTTCATGGCTAAAAACAAATAGATTCCAAACAGACCAACAAAAACAATCGCTGTGTCTGCAATGTCGGTACTGCTAAAGATATCGATTAAAAAGAACAGACTCAACAGCAAAAAGAAAACCGTTTGGATGTGAAATACAAAAATTAAATGTTCGATATACGTGAACGCACGACGGATATAAATAATTTTGAGGCTCAGGGTGAAGAGCGGCAGTAAGATAAACAAGGCAATGGATCCTAGAGAAACCATTTGCTGAATAAATTTGTCGCGTTCTTCTTTGCTCTTTGCAATTTTATTGATGACTACTGCCCGAGAGTACCAAAAGTTATTGGAAAAGTTTTTCTCTACACCGAGTATGCTTAACGCCTTGCTCGTGTTGTGCTCTGGGTAGAGTTTGTTGTATTGTAAAAAGTATTGTACGTATTCGTTGCTAAAAGAACTTTCCGCATTTTTGGGGCGGATTCTGTTCGAGATAAGTCCTAAAGTATCGGTGTTTTGACGAGTGGTTAGGCTGTCTTTTACCAAGCCTTTTTGCACTTTTATACGGTGTATAATTTGTTGGGTAATGGAATCTTTGTTCTGATTTTTTTGAGGAGTTTCAAAGTCGAGCTCCAACAAGTTTACTTGTTCTTCATCTTCTTGGACATATCCTTGGAGCTTGTCTATTTTTTTATACGTTTCATTCAAACTCACTAGTAAGAAAAACAAAATCGAAACCGAAAGGTAAAATCGAAAGGGGTTGGAATAGCGATTGCGCTTCCCAGAAATATAATTGGCAGAAACTTGACCGGGTCGGATGAGTAAGGGAATCAACGTTCTCCAAAATTTCGCATCCCACGAGAAAAATCCTCGAAACATCTCGGCGGTAAAATTGATAAAGGTAATTTTGCTCCCTTTGTTGTCTTGTCCACACTCTGGGCAAAATTTTTCATCCCTTGTAAATGGGTAGCCACAGTTTAAGCAGTTGGGGTCTTTTACAACCAGTGCTTTCTTCTTTTTGAGCATGCTTAGTTTAAAGTAGGTGTAGTTGTTAGTTGAAAAGTTGGGATTTCAACATGGAATTCCTCTGAAGTTTCCGTGTCAATCATTTTGTATTTTCCGCCCATAGCACCAATAGGAGACAGTAAAAAACAATTGGATTTGTAGTGGTAGCTCTCTGAGGGTTTGATAATGGGGGTTTGCCCCACAACTCCCTCTCCATGCACATAATCCGTGTAATTGAGTGCGTCGTATATAGACCAAAAACGTTCTAGTAATTGCACGCTGTGTTCAGAGCGATTTTCAATGCTGATAAAATAGCTAAATGCGTAACAAGTAACGTGGCCGCGATGTACGACTCCGTTATACGTTGTTTTTACTGAAATTTTAATGCCTTTCGTCACTTGCTGAAACATGAACTAAAAATACTATAAAATTCAGCTTTTTACAAGTTTCAGGCGAATTTATTAGTTGTTTTGGTTAAAAAAACCATAGCCAACTCCAATTACACGATCGTAAAAGCCACCGATTGGACGGTAGTAGATGATTGCAGTGTATTCATTTTCAGTTTGAAAGAACGATCCGTCTACGCTGTGTAAAGAGAGGTTCCCATCGCGCACTAAAGCGTAGCCGTAATTGTAAAATCCTTGTTTTAGTACCAATTTTGCTTCATAGGCCTTGGCTTCCTCGTTATAGGTCATTAAATTTTCTTCATTGAGGTCGAAATTGTTAAACCCACCGTAAACGTATACGCTTGCTTTTGAGTATGGCTCTGGGATGGCCAAGGAAAAATGAACGACTGAGTAATCGGCTTCTGTACTCGGCTCTTTGGTATCCAAGGTATGGATAATATAGTGCCCGTTAATATCTGGATTGTAGCGGTAAGGAAGTTTGGCGCGAGGCTCGTTGCTAAACAAGTAGGTATTGTACAAATCGTCGCGCACTACATTTGCAATGTTGAGACTGGTACTGCGAATGTACTTGGTGTCAAAATTTAAAAACTCGTTGTTTCCCTTAAAATTGGTGAGTTGTGTGTGGTTGTAAATCAGTTGGTTGGGCTGTATGAAAACGGGAGGGATGTCGTTGATAGCGGTGTTCCAATTACCGTTTTGAATGAGCGTGGCTTTAATTTCTTGATTTGGATTGTTCAAAATTATTTTGGGGTGATTGACCTTGAACTGTACCGTTTGGTCTTGATCGTTTAACTGATTTCTACTTCTGTAAACAGCGACTCCCACAGTGCTGAGGTCTTCGTAAAACACACAACGTCTTTGGAATACCTCATTGTAATCGTCATCTAAGATAGTGATGAGGTAATTACCGCTTTTGGTTATTTGGGTATTGGCATTCGGAAACCTTACGGAGTAATGAGTATATCCCTGTAAAGTATTGAAGGAGTTCGTCATTTGTTGAATATTATTCTGGTCAAATCCTTCGATGTACTGATTACTACTCATGGCGCTGGGTTTCCACTGATAAGTCATGTGGGTTATTTGATAGTAATATTCTTTACTATCGGCCTCCAAATCGTCAAAAGAGAGCTCTAAAATTTCTCCTAAACGAACAATAGGATGAAAATTTTTAGGATTATTTAGGGGTCGAAGTTGGATGCTTTTAACCTGTTGAGCATGCGATTGGTATGCGCAAAAAACACTGACTACAAAAAATAAAATTCGCTTCATAATGAACAAAAATATCAAAATATACGCCAAAAAGCTCTTTTTTATTTAGAATAGATATAAATAAACTGGATAATAGAAGATAAAAAAGGTTTTACTCTTAAGTGGTTTTCAAAATTTTTAAATTTGCGTGTTTTTTAAGAAAATCAAATTAATCAGTTACTATGTCAAAAGACATCCGTATAAAAAAAGGCTTGGATATCAAGCTTGTTGGTGAAGCAGAACAGGTAACTACCGAACTTTCTTTAGGTAGTGTTTTTGCCATTAGACCAGACGATTTTCACGGCGTAACTCCTAAAATTTTAGCAAAAGAAGGAACAGAAGTAAAAGTAGGTGAGGCACTTTTTTATGACAAAAGTGACGAGCGCATTTTATTTCCTAGTCCGGTAAGTGGTAAAGTTTCGGAAATCGTTCGTGGAGCAAGAAGAAAAGTATTAGCTATTAAAATCGCTGCTGATGGAAAGCAGGACTACAAGGATTTTGGTAAAAAAGAAGTAAACGCCATGTCAGGAGAAGAGGTGAAAAATCACCTTTTTACTTCGGGTTGTTGGCCGTTTATCAAGCAACGTCCTTACGATGTTGTTGCCAATCCAAATCAAGCACCTAAAGCGATTTTTGTTTCAGCCTACGCAAGTGCTCCTCTCGCAGGGGACTACGACTACTCACTTAAGGGTAAGGAAGCTGAATTACAGGCAGGATTAACTGCACTTACAAAATTAACGGAAGGTAAAGTACACGTTTCTGTTGCGAAAGATTCAACACTATCGCCGTTTAAAGACGCGAAAGGAGTGGAATTACACCGCGTTTCAGGACCACACCCAGTTGGAAATGTAAGTACGCAGATTGCTCAAATCGATCCGATTAACAAAGGAGAGGTAGTTTGGGTAGTAACGCCACAGGACGTAGCGATTATCGGTGAATTATTACTTACTGGTAAGTTCAACGCAACGAGAACTGTAGCCTTGACAGGATCTAAATTCGGAAAGCCTCAGTATGTGACTGCTTTAGCGGGAGCGCAAATTGCTGACGTGGTAAAAGGAAATTTAGAAGCTGAGGGAGCGCGTGTTATCAGTGGAAATGTATTGAGCGGATTACAAGTAGCACAAGATGATTTCTTAGGATTTTACGACAATCAAATTACGGCAATTCCAGAAGGAGATGATTATGAATTCTTCGGGTGGAACAAGCCGATTTTTAACAAGATATCTACTTCTCGTGCTTTGACATTCTCTTGGTTAAATCCAAAGAAAAAGTACGACTTGAACACCAACACTAACGGTGAGCACAGAGCTTTCGTAGTAACGGGGTCATATGAAGAGGTATTCCCATTAGATATTTACCCAATGCAATTATTGAAAGCGTGTATGTACAAAGACCTCGACGAAATGGAAGGGTTAGGAGCTTACGAAATTGCACCAGAGGATTTTGCCTTAACAGAATTTATTTGTGTATCAAAACAACCTCATCAGAAAATCGTTCGTGAAGGATTGGATTTAATGAGAGCTGAATTAGGATAAGACATGAGCTTAAAACAAAACTTACATAATTTAAAAGAAAAATATAAAGGGACGAAAATGGCCCCTGCATTTAATGCAATCCATACCTTTTTATATTTGCCAAATGAGACGACTCACGGAGGAACTCATATCAAGGCAGCAGATGATTTAAAACGTACGATGAATATCGTAATTATGGCATTGGTTCCATGTTTGATTTTTGGAATGTTCAATGCTGGTTACCAACATCACGCGGCAATTAATGGTTTTTCAGAAGGAATGTCTTTCTTTAGTGGAGACTTCTGGAACTTGGATAACTTTTTTATTGGATTCAAAAAAATCTTACCACTTGTTATCGTTTCGTATTTAGTGGGATTGGTTATCGAATTTATTTTTGCTGTAATCAAAGGACACGAAGTTGAAGAAGGATACTTAGTAACGGGAATGTTAGTACCGTTAATCGTTCCTGTTGATTTACCGCTTTGGATGTTAGCTGTAGCCGTAGCTTTCGGTGTAGTTATCGGAAAAGAAGTGTTCGGAGGAACCGGGATGAACATCTTAAACCCGGCATTGACTATCCGTGCTTTCTTATTCTTCGCATATCCTACTTGGATGTCTGGAGATAAGGTTTGGGTACATGATGCAGTAAACCATGCAGATGCTATCTCTGGAGAAACAATGTTAGGTAGCTTAGCGCAAAATGCTACACCTAGCTTCTCTGTTTCAGACATGTTCTTCGGGTTTATTCCTGGATCTGTTGGAGAAACATCTACTTTTTTAATCCTTTTAGGAGCCTTATTCTTAATCTTTACAAAAATCGGAAGCTGGAGAATTATGTTGTCTTCGGTAATCGGTGCTTTGGTTATGGGATTCATCTTCAACCAAGTGGTTGCGACAGGATGGATTACAGAATCGAGTAAGTTCTTTGGATTGATGAGCTTGGATTTCTGGAAACATTTATTAATCGGAGGATTTGCTTTTGGAGCTGTATACATGGCTACTGACCCAGTAAGTGCTGCGCAGACAAATAAAGGAAAGTGGATTTACGGATTCTTGATCGGATTTATTTCTATCATGATTCGCGTATTCAACCCTGCCTACCCAGAAGGAGTAATGTTAGCCATTTTATTGATGAATGTGTTTGCTCCAACCATCGACCATTACGTAGTGCAAGGAAACGTAAAAAGAAGATTAAAACGTTTAAAAGCTAAAACTGCTTAATTATGAGTAAGAAGACAGACAGTAATGTATATACAATACTTTTCGCCATTGGAATGGTGTTAGTAGTAGGAGCGTTGTTAGCTTTTACAGCGTCTTCATTACGCCCGTTAATCGATGCCAACAAGCGTATTGAAAAGCAACAAAATATTTTGTATGCTATGGGAGTAAATGAAAATGATGAAACAGGTGTCGTATTTGTTTCTAAAGATAAGGTTGCAGAAGTGTTTGCAAAGAACATCAAAAAACAATTGGTAATTGAAGGGGCTAATACCTCTGAAGATGCCTCAGCGTATTTAATTGATGTTAAAAAAGAACAAGCATTAGCAAAAGAAGGTAAGACGAGAAAATTACCTTTGTTTATCGGTGAAAAAGACGGTAAGACCTTTTATATCGCTCCAATCCGTGGAAAGGGATTATGGGATGCTATTTGGGGATATGTTGCTATGGACAAAAACATGGTAGTTCAAGGAGTATTCTTCGATCACAAAGGAGAAACACCAGGTTTAGGTGCTAACATCAAGCAACGTTTCTTTATGGATGACTTTACAGGTGAAGACTTGATGAGCAACGGTAGTTTCAAAGGAATTACTGTAGCAAAAGGAAACGGTGATCCAAAAAATGAAGATAAAACAGATAATGAAGTTGACGCTATTGCTGGAGCAACCATTACCGGTGACGGAGTATCAGCAATGATTAAGTCGGAATTAGCACTTTACGTGCCTTACTTTAAAACTTTAAAATAATTATGGGACTATTATCAAAAAAAGACGCCGCTTTAATAACAGATCCATTAGCAGATAACAACCCTATTACTATTCAGGTATTAGGTATCTGTTCTGCATTGGCAATTACCGCTGAGTTAAAAGCAGCTATCGTAATGTCTATCTCGGTATTATTCGTTTTAGGTGTAGGTAACGTAGTGATCTCATTGATGAGGAATATCATTCCTTCTAAAATTAGAATTATTGTACAGTTAATCGTGGTTGCTGCTTTGGTAATCATCGTTGACCAGGTATTGAAAGCTTTTGCTTACGAATTGAGTAAAACGTTATCGGTATTCGTCGGTTTAATTATTACCAACTGTATCATTATGGGACGTTTTGAGGCTTTTGCTTTAGGAAACGGACCTTGGAAATCATTCTTAGACGGAATTGGAAACGCTTTAGGATATGCAGTAATCTTGATTATTGTAGGATTTTTTAGAGAGTTATTAGGTTCAGGAACCTTATTGGGGATGAAAGTGTTAGGAGATCCTATCGAGAAAACTGGATTGTATGCTCTTGGGTATGAAAACAATGGATTTATGTTGTTATCTCCAATGGCCTTAATCGTGGTAGGAATCATTATTTGGGTGCAACGTTCTAGAAACAAAGCATTAATCGAAGACTAAACTGTAAACACAGATCAACAATCTTCCAGATTGTTGAAAATTGAAAGAATATGGAACATATAGAATTATTTTTCAAGTCGATCTTTATAGATAACATGGTATTCGCAACCTTCTTAGGGATGTGTTCGTACTTAGCGGTATCTAAAAAAGTATCGACGGCTGTAGGACTTGGAGCGGCTGTAATATTCGTATTGGCAGTAACCGTTCCGGTAAACTGGTTATTAGATCAGTACATCTTAAAACCAGGTGCGCTAGTATGGCTTGGAGCTGAATACGCAGATTACGATTTGAGCTTCTTATCATTTATCATGTTTATTGCAACCATTGCAACCATGGTACAATTGGTAGAAATTATCGTAGAGAAATTTGCTCCTGCTTTGTATAACTCCTTAGGTATTTTCTTACCACTTATCGCAGTAAACTGTGCGATTTTAGGAGGATCTTTATTTATGCAGTCACGTGAGATTCCTACTTTAGGATTGTCTTTCGTATACGGTATTGGATCGGGAATCGGTTGGTTCTTGGCTATCTTAGCCATTGCCGCTATTCGTGAAAAAATCCGTTACTCACAAGTGCCACCAGCATTACGTGGGTTGGGAATTACGTTTATTATTACTGGATTAATGGCTATCGGATTCATGAGTTTTGGTGGTATGTTAACAGGTGGTGATGATAGTAAGAAAGAGGAGAAAACAGCAGCTACCGAAGTGAAGGTAGAGAAGAAAGTTGAAACTCCTAAGAAAGAAACTGAGGAAGTAGCATCTAACACTAAAGAAATAGCAGAATAATGATAGTATTACAAGCAAGTACAGGAGGAACTGTCCTAATTACAGTGTTAGCATTTTTAACTGTAATTTTATTATTGGTCGCTTTGTTATTATTTGTAAAGCAAAAGTTAGCACCATCTGGACCAGTTAAAATCACCATTAATGGTGATAAGACAATCGAAGTACCTTCTGGAGGTACCTTATTGTCTACCTTAGGAAATGAAAAGATATTTTTACCATCAGCTTGTGGTGGAGGTGGATCTTGTATTCAGTGTGAGTGCCACGTGCACGCTGGAGGTGGTGAAGCACTTCCTACTGAAACACCACACTTTACGCGTAAAGACTTACAACACGGAGCGCGTTTAGCATGTCAGGTAAAGGTAAAACAAGATATGGATATCTCAATTCCAGAAGAAATTTTCGGAATTAAAAAATGGGAAGCTGTTGTTGTACGTAATTACAACGTAGCATCATTTATTAAAGAATTCGTAGTTGAGATTCCTGAAGATATGAACTATAAGGCAGGTGGGTATATCCAAATCGAAATCCCTCCATGTGAGGTAAAGTTCGACGATATGGACATTACTGCTCACCCTGAAGAGCACGACGATCCTAAGAAATTCCAAATGGAATGGGATAAGTTTAAGCTTTGGCCTTTAGTGATGAAAAATCCAGAAACTGTGGAAAGAGCGTATTCGATGGCTTCTTACCCAGCTGAAGGTCGTGAAATTATGTTGAACGTACGTATCGCTACTCCTCCATTTGACAGAGCTAAAGGAGGATGGATGGATGTGAATCCAGGAATCGCTTCTTCGTATGTATTCTCGAGAAAGAAAGGTGATAAGGTAACCATTTCTGGTCCTTATGGAGAGTTCTTTATCAATGAGTCAGAAGCTGAAATGTTATACGTAGGTGGTGGAGCAGGTATGGCGCCAATGCGTTCGCACTTATACCACTTGTTCAAAACCTTAAAAACAGGAAGAAAAGTATCGTATTGGTACGGTGGGCGTTCTAAGCGTGAATTGTTCTATTTAGAGCACTTCTGGGCCTTAGAAAAGGAATTCCCTAACTTCCGTTTCCACATCGCTTTATCAGAGCCTTTACCAGAAGATAACTGGAAGGTAAAAGATACGATCGATGCAGAAGGTGATGGATTCGTAGGATTCGTTCACAACTGTGTTATCGATAACTATTTGAAGTTACACGATGCACCAGAAGATATCGAATTGTACTTCTGTGGACCTCCATTAATGAACAAAGCCGTTGAAAAGATGGGACAAGATTTTGGAATCCCTGATGAGAATATCCGCTTTGATGACTTTGGTGGATAAACCGAAACAACTATATAAAAAACCAATACCGCGAGGTGTTGGTTTTTTTTATACCCCGAATTTTGACGTTGGTAAGTTCATATTCCCCTTTCGGAAACTTAATTTTAAATTAGTTAAACAATTTTGTAATTTGTTAGTGTCTACGTGTTTTTCGTTCTTTTTATCTGGTGGCTATTCGGGAAAGTAGCTCCATTCAACTAAGAGGAACTCCCACTTTCTATAGAGTGAAGCACGCAGCACGGTAAATTTAATTTGTCAACCAAGGGAAAAATTGAAAATTATGAACTGTCCAAGCTGTCAATCACAGTATACGCGCAGAAAGCGCAGAACTGTACTACAACGTATGTTTTTTGTGTCGAGTAAGAAATACAAGTGCTTTCATTGCAGGTTAACCTTCTTATACGTACCGCTGCTCAATAAGTTTTTTAAACTTACCTAGGGCTATAAAAGCTTTGTGAAAACTAAACCGTACCTTTGTCAAAATTTTTACGACATGGTATTGTTCCAAGATTTAGATTTATCAAATCCGCTTAGAAATGCAATTGACGAACTCGGGTTTGAACAAGCCACTCCAATTCAGGAGCAGGCTTTTCCTGCAGTGCGTTCAGGTAAAGACTTAGTAGGTATCGCTCAAACCGGTACCGGGAAAACATTTGCCTATTTACTACCGATTTTAAGAGATTTGAAATTCTCTAAACAACAGCATCCACGCGTATTAATTATGGTGCCAACTCGTGAGTTGGTAGTTCAGGTAGTAGAGGAGATAGAAAAGCTCGCAAAGTATATCACGTTGCGCGTAATTGGAGTGTATGGAGGTGTCAATTTGAACAGACACAAAGAAGCTGTAGCGCAAGGAGCAGACATTATCGTCGCTACTCCAGGTAGGTTGTATGATTTGGCTTTGAGCAAAGTGCTAAAGCTAAAAGCGATCCAAAAGTTGGTTATCGATGAAGTAGACGTCATGCTCGATCTCGGATTTAGATTTCAGTTGTTGAATATTTTTGATCTCTTGCCTCCTAGACGCCAAAACATCATGTTTTCCGCAACGATGACCGAAGATGTGGAGCAATTGATTGATGACTATTTTATAGCGCCTAAAAAGATCGCTATTGCGGTGAGTGGTACTCCTTTGGACAATATCGAACAAAAAGCTTATGACGTGCCTAACTTCTACACGAAGATGAACGTGTTGATCGATTTGTTGTCAGATAAGCAAGTTTATGGTAAAGTGCTGGTTTTTGCACCGAATAAAAGAAATGCTGATCGCATGTTTAATTTGGTGGAAGAAGAGTATCCGGGACAAGTTTGTGTAATTCACTCGAACAAGACCCAGAACTACCGTCTTCGTTCTATTGAAGAGTTTAACAGCGGTAACCACCGTATTTTAATTGCAACCGACGTTATTGCTCGTGGTTTGGACATGGATGAGATTTCTCATGTAGTAAGTTTTAATCCTACCCAGTACCCTGAGAACTACATGCACCGAATTGGACGTACCGGTCGTGCAGATCACAAAGGAACTGCCATTTTGTTCGCTACGGAAAAAGAACAAGAGGCTAAAAAGCGTATTGAAGAACTCATGAAATACGAGATTCCTTTAGTTGCCATTCCTGAATACGTAACAATATCACAACAGTTAACTGAAGAAGAGCGTCCTCGTGAAGATCAGAAACAGTCAAACAACAGAACGTCTCAAGAGTACGTTCCCGGTGATGCCTTCCACGAGAAAAAAGAAAAGAATAAAAAAGTAAACTTAGGAGGTTCATACCGAAGAGAAATCGCGAAGAAGTACAAAAAACCGAAAACTCGCGGAGATAAGAATTACAATAAACGCAATAAGAAACGTAAGTAATGCAGGCCTTAACAGAACAGGAACTACACAATTTAGGAATGAATCACGTAGGCAAACGCTTGCAAGAAATGGGCTATGAGTTTGTCGCAGTGAACAGTGCGCTTAAACGACACCCACAGTTTGTGTTGTACAAGAAAGGGGAACCTACCATTTTTGTGTTGGTAAAAGTTTCCAACAACATACAGTCGCCCAGTGAATACGATGTACTTTGGATGGAGACCTTTAAAGAGCACGCAGTAAAGCAGAATGCGAAAGTCTGGTATGCCGGTGTGGGTATTGCTAATGCTGAAAGTATTGACCTTCCAGTATTGAAAAATCAGCCCTATTACTTTGCTTTTGAGGATTTTATAGAAATTTTGTAAAATTAATAGCCTACCAAATACCTTCGTTTTTGGTGTAATTATCATCAATTTTCGACCATTTATATAGTTTAGACCAAAAAAGGGGAAAAACCTGTTGGTTTTCAGGGAGTTGAGTCTTAACTTTGTTATGGGGAAAATTAATAATTAACTAAAAATGAAAAAAAAATTACTTAAGGGGATTCAAAACTTTTTAAAAAATTTATCATTCATCCTGTCAGAATTTGGCAAGGGTGCAGGATATGCTATCAATCACTAAGATAGAACAGTTTTGAATGGAAAACACTCGTTTTTAAGGAATAAAAGCGAGTGTTTTTTTATTTTTAAGCATGAGTAATTTATGGAAAGAAATTCGATCGTGTGAGCTATGTGCCGACACGTTGACCCCAAATCCCGTCATAGCAATACATCCCAAAGCGAAACTAGTGATCATAGGGCAAGCCCCCGGAACCAAAGTACATGACAATGGTATTCCGTGGAATGACGCCAGCGGTATACTATTGCGAAAATGGTTGGGTATGGAAACTGCCGATTTTTACGATGAAACGAAGGTGGCCATTGTTCCCATGGGTTTCTGTTATCCAGGAAAAGGAAAAACAGGCGATTTACCACCTAAAAAGATATGTGCGACTACTTGGCATCAGCGCGTTTTAGAAAGTTTGCCTGAAGCCAGATTGCTATTGCTTATCGGTAGCTATGCACAAAAGTATTATCTCAAAGATGTAGGAGGAAAGACACTGACGGAAAACGTCGGGAATTTTGAACAGTTTCTACCTACCTACTTTCCGTTGCCACATCCGTCAACGAGAAATCGATTTTGGATGCAAAAAAATAAGTGGTTTGAAACAGAAGTACTCCCCGAACTGCGCAAACAAATTCGGGAAGTACTGTAAGTTATTATTTAGTGGGCTTGAAGCCAGTTGTCACCAATGCCAATTTCTACATCTAAAGGTACGGCCATGCTAAACGCATTTTCCATTTCTTCTTTGATAATTGGACGAATGATGTCAAGCTCGTCTTTATGAGCGTCAAATACCAATTCATCGTGCACTTGCAGTAGCATTCTCGATTGGAAGTTTTCTTGCTCGAAACGCTTGTGGATATTAATCATGGCTAATTTGATGATATCTGCCGCAGAACCTTGAATAGGAGCGTTAACTGCATTTCGTTCGGCAGCGCCGCGTACGATGGCATTTCTAGAGTTGATATCTTTCAAATATCGACGTCGGTTCAATACCGTTTCTACATAGCCGTTTTCGCGGGCAAAGTCTACTTGCTTAGCCATGTAGTTTTTTAATTTAGGATAGGTTTCGTAATAGGCGTCAATAAGCGCTTTGGCTTCTTTTCTATCGAGAGAAGTCTGATTGCTTAATCCAAAGGCCGACACTCCATAGATAATTCCGAAATTAACAGTTTTTGCATTGCTACGTTGTTCTCTTGTAACCTCTTCAAGAGGGACGTTAAATACTTTCGACGCAGTTGAGGCATGAATATCTTCCCCGTTTTTAAAGGCTTCAATCATGGTTTCTTCTTCGCTCAATGCCGCGATGATACGGAGTTCAATCTGACTGTAATCGGCAGCGAGTAGCACGTGGTTTTCATCTCTCGGAATAAACGCTTTTCTAACTTCTTGTCCTCGTGGTGTACGAATAGGAATGTTTTGTAGGTTCGGGTTGTTCGAACTCAAACGTCCTGTGGCTGCAACTGCTTGGGCGTATACCGTATGTACCCGTTGTGTTTTGGGGTTAATTTCATTCGGAAGCGCATCTACGTAGGTGCTTTGTAATTTCTTGTATTGACGATATTGTAAAATATTAGCAACTATCGCGTGGTCGCTCAAACTCGATAGGACATCCTCAGCAGTAGAGTACTGACCTGTTTTTGTCTTTTTAGGTTTGTCAACCAATTTTAACTTCTCAAATAAAATAGGACCCAACTGCTTTGGTGAAGCGATGTTGAACTCTTCTCCGGCCAATTCGTAGATTTCACTTTCTAGTTTTTGTAGATCAGTGCTCAATTCTGTTGAGAGTTCTTTTAGGAAGCTCGTATTTAAATTGATTCCTTCAATTTCCATGGCAGTCAATACGGCTACTAATGGAATTTCTACTTCTTTGAATAGTTGGGTGAGCTTACCGCTCTCCAATTCTTTTTCAAAATGAGTTTTTAGCTGATAGGTGATGTCAGCGTCTTCAACTGCGTATTCGGTTTGTCGTTCGAGCGATACTTGTCGCATTGACAACTGGTTTTTTCCCTTTTTACCAATCAAGTCTACTATGGGTATGGGTTGGTAATTGAGATAGGTTTCCGCGAGTATATCCATGTTGTGACGCATGTCAGGATTGATCAAGTAATGCGCTATCATAGTATCGAATAAAGGACCTTTCACGCTAATACCGTAGTTAGAGAGTACCTTGTTGTCGTACTTTAAATTGTGACCCACTTTCTCAATGGTTTCACTTTCGAAAAACGGGATGAATTCGTTTAATAGCGCCTGTGTTTCTGCTTGATCTTCTGGAAAACTCAAGTAGTATCCTTTTCCTGGTTCCCATGAAAAGGCAATACCTATAAGGCTTACCTCTAGGGCTTTTAGTCCAGTGGTTTCTGTATCAAAACAAACGGACTTTTGTTGGAGTAGTTTATCGAGTAGCAGCTTTCTACTCAGAGGTGTATTGACCAATTGATAGAAATGCGGATTGTTTTCACTGTTCTTTTTACCGTCTATGACGATTTCTTGACTACCACTACCAGGAGTGGCAAACAAGTCAAATTGTTGTGTATTTCCACCAGCAACAGGAGCTGCAGCGGTTGGAGCTTCTGGAGTTTTATAGGTATTTTTTAAATTGTCGATCAAACGTCGGAACTCCAATTCATCGAAAATGGCCGCTGTTTCTTCGAGATTTGCTTGTTCAAAAATTAACTTGTCTTCTTCGAGTTCAACAGGAACGTCTAGCATAATGGTAGCGAGCTGTTTTGAGAGGATACCCAATTCTTGGTTCGCTTCCACTTTTTCTTTCATCTTACCTTTTAACTCGTGAAGATTTTCAAACAGCCCTTCCATACTCCCGTATTTGGCGATAAACTTTTTAGCTGTTTTGTCACCCACTCCAGGCAGTCCGGGAATATTATCAACAGAATCTCCCATCATCCCTAGGTAATCGATTACTTGTTCTGGACGTTCTACTTCGAACTTAGCTTTTACTTCTTCAACTCCCCATTTTTCGTAACCGTTCCCCATACGTGGTGGGCGGTACATAAAAATGTGCTCTGAAACCAATTGGGCATAATCTTTATCGGGAGTCACCATATAGGTATCAAAACCGGCAACTTCTGCTTTTTTGGCAAGTGTCCCGATAATATCGTCGGCCTCATAACCTTCTTTAACGATGGCTGGAATGTTCATGGCACCTAAGATACGTTCGATATAAGGCACTGCAATTTTGATGGCCTCAGGGGTTTCTTGTCGGTTCGCCTTGTATTCGGGAAAGGCGGCGACGCGATCAACACTTCCTCCTTTGTCAAAACAAACCGCTAAGTAATCGGGTTTTTCTCGCTTGATAACGTCCAGTAAGGAATTGGTAAAGCCCAATACTGCGGAGGTATCAAGTCCTTTTGAATTGATGCGTGGATTTTTGATGAATGCGTAATAACCTCTGAAGATCAATGCATATGCGTCTAATAAAAAAAGTCGTTTTCTTTCTGCCATGAATATAAAAATTGAAGCATGTAAAGCTACGAAACTTTAACAAGATGTTAAAAATAGATTTTGGCTTTTCCCAGTATCTTTACCGAGTTAAAATTTAATGATTTATGTCGCGTTGGATAATTCCCTTCTTAGTGTCTCTGACCTTGTTTTTGGTCATTGAAAGCTATGCCTTTCAAGTAATAAAAACGCTTACTAAAAATAGATGGTTGCGAGGATTGTGGCTGTTACCCAGCTTACTGGCTTACCTAAATTTTTATTGGGTGCTGTTCACTTATGATAGAAGTGATGGACAAACCAAACAGTTTCAATGGGCAGTGGGATTTTTGCTAGTGGTACTCTTACCTAAGATTTTGTTGGTACTAGTGCTGTTAGGAGAAGATATTGTCCGCTGGGTTCGAAAGGGTATTTCGGCAGTAGCTTCGTCTCCGACGCGCGAATTAGGAGGGAGAAGAAAAATTATATCACAGCTGGCGCTCGGTATTGCAGCCATTCCGTTGGCGAGTATTTTGTATGGGATTTTTAAAGGGAAGTACAATTTTAAAGTTCTGACCTACCAATTGAGTTTCCCAGATTTGCCCGAGGCCTTTGACGGGATGACCATCACGCAAATTACGGACATCCACTCTGGGAGTTTTGACAACAAGGAAAAAATAGAGTACGCCGTTGATTTGATTAATGAGCAGGCCTCGGATATGATTTTGTTTACTGGAGATATCGTCAATAATTTTGCGAGAGAAATGGATCCGTGGATCGACTCGTTTAAACGCTTAAATGCCCCTATGGGGAAGTATTCAATTTTAGGAAATCACGATTATGGTGATTATGCCGATTGGGAATCAAAAGAAGCGAAAAAAGCCAATTTCCAGGCGGTAAAAGACGTGCATCCAAAAATTGGTTTTGAACTGTTGTGTAACGAGCATCGTTTTATAGAAAAAGACGGACAACGATTGGCCTTGGTAGGAGTTGAAAACTGGGGAAAAGGTTTTAACCAAGCAGGTGATTTGGAAAAAGCGACGGTAGGAGTAGACCGTGAAGATTTTAAAATTTTAATGAGCCACGATCCTAGCCATTGGGAGTACAAGGTAAAAAAGAACGATTTCAATTATCAGCTTACTTTGAGCGGACATACTCATGGGTTGCAATTTGGAATTGAAATTCCTGGGTTAATTCGTTGGAGTCCATCGCAATACGTGTACAAGCAGTGGGCCGGTTTGTATGAGGAATACGGTCGTTACATCAATGTAAACAGAGGTTTTGGCTACCACGCGTTTCCTGGTCGTGTAGGGATTTGGCCTGAAATAACAGTGATAACATTAAAAAAAGCTTAATTTTAAGTCATTTTAAGGAGGGAATGTCAAAATACTAACAAAAAATTAGTATTTTTAGACAATTAGACTAAAATTAACTATTAATAATGACAAAGTTTGGTGAAATCATAAGCATTGACAAACCTGTGTTGATTGATTTTTACGCAGATTGGAGCGATACTGAACCGAGTTTAGATACGCTTCGAGATGTGGCTGCTGCTCTTGGTGACAAAGCGAAGGTGATTAAAATCGATATTCGCAAGAACGAGATTTTAGCAGAAGCGCTTCGCGTAAAAGGAAATCCCACGTTTATGATCTACAAAAATGGAGAAATGAAGTGGCGTCAAACAGGCGAACAAGACGCCAATACCTTGATCGGTTTGGTGCAGCAATACTTCTAAATTCCTTTGAATACATAGCCCCTGTCTGTAAAGTACTTCAATACCTTGGGTAAGCTGTATTCTAAATTTTTTCGAGCTTTTAAACTATCGTGAAATACGATAATACTACCGGGCTGTGCATGGCTAACTACGCGCTGGGTGCACTGTTCAGGACGTAACCGTTGGTCGTAATCAGCTGATAATACATCCCACATAATTATAGAAAATCCTTGGTCCGTTAAGGCAGCCGCTTGTTTGCGTGTTATTTTTCCGTAAGGAGGACGAAATAATTTACGAGAAGTAACTCCGTGCATCTCGAACTGTTCTTCTGTCAAATTCACTTCGTGCAGGTATCGGTATAAAGGTGTTTTCCATCCATTTACATGGTGGAAACTGTGGTTGCCTATGGTGTGGTTATCGCGTAGGAGTTGCTCGAAAATAGCGGGGTGCTTGGCGATATTATCACCGATGCAGAAAAAGCTTGCCTGTGCATTGAACTGTCGGAGTGTTGAAAGTACAAACTCCGTTACCTCGGGTATAGGACCGTCGTCAAAAGTGAGATATATGGTCTTTTCTGTAAAAGAAAAACACCAGGTAAATTGCGAGTAATACCGCTGAATTATACCTGGTGTTTTTGCTGGAAACCTCATGTCACTAAGGCTTAATACTATCTGCTTCGTTCATTTTTTCTAGCATCTCTTGATCCGGTATCGGTCTAAAAAGTTGGTAGTACTTGAAGTATTCGCGAAGTAGTTTTGATTTGTATTCGTCGTCAGTATCGTATTTGTCGATCTGTTGTAATAATTCTTGGAACATGTACAAATTCGTACTCGTATTTTCATTGACCATCCAGAAATCGTGTTCGTTGAAAGTATAGTAGTATTCCAAGTTTTGCTTGATGATTTTTAACAGGGTCTCCGCAGTTTTACGTGCCGAATCCTGATCGCCAATCTTGTAGTATAACTCAGGATACCCAAGTGATAAACTGAAGTGTCCAAAATCTTCTATAGGCAACTTATACAGCGATAAATCCAACACATCTTTAGCTTTTACTGAATCTTTTTTATCTAAAAAGGCTTCCGATAAACGCATGAGATTGTTACGCATAGAAATGGCGTTTCGCTTGCTCTGCTCATCGATGTAAATAGCACCGTTATTGATGGTTTTCCAATCCCACTTTTTAACGCTTTCATACATGCGCTCCGGATTGATACGTCCCATTTCAAACATTGACTTTCCGTTGTTGGGTGTTTTGATAGGAACGAGTTTATAGGCCATCCCATCTAGCTGTAAATAATCTTTTAACCAGATGTATTCATCCTCTGCGCTAGCACCTCCTGTAAAGTAGATTGGACGTTCCCAGTTAAAATTATTCAAGATGTCTAGCATGAGTATACGGTTCTTGGTAATGGCTTGCTCATCGATGGTAATGTCGATGTAGTCTACCATCTTATCCGCATCTTCTGGACGAACGATACCTGATTTAATGGCATTGGCTTTATTGACAGGGATACGGATTTTATTTGTAGGGTAGTACTTTTCCCTGATATCATTTTCTTCGTCAATATAGTAAGTTACATCGCTGTCGTGCTCTATCCAACGCATAAAATCGTTTAGCGACATAATGGAATCTTTATAGCGAGGGTGCGGGATGTGATAAGCTACATCAAGCGTACCGTATTTGTACTGATCGTGTTTTAAACGAGAAGGAATAGGCGCGGCCTCGTAGGTTTTCTTCTTCATTTGGTCAATATACCAATCCGTTTGAAACAAACTGGTGTTGACAATTTTGATATCGCGTCGAACGCCCTCAATTTGTTGCATGTACCACAGCGGGAACGTATCGTTGTCACCAATGGTAAAGATGATGGCGTTAGGGTCACAGCTTTCCAAATAAGTTTGCGCGTTTAATTGTGCAATATAGCGATCTGCACGATCGTGGTCATCCCAGTTTTGGAAGCCCATAAGTACTGGGACTGCCAGTAAGGAAATGGCCGATACAGCGATGGCAATACTGCGTTTATTTCCGTATTCTTTAAAGAAATTATAAAGTGATAAAACACCAAATCCAATCCAAATTGCAAATACGTAGAACGAGCCTACCACGGCGTAATCGCGTTCGCGAGGTTCAAAGGGTTTGGGGTTGGTATAGAAAATAATCGCAAATCCAGTAAAGGCGAAAAAGAGCCCCAAGATGTATAAGTTGTTTACATCTTTTCGAGCTTGATAGAACAGACCTATGATTCCTAAGATCAGCGGTAAGAAGAAATAGGTATTTCGCCCTTTGTTATTCTTAATATGATCAGGGAGGTGTTGTTGCGAACCTAAAAAGAACTCGTCAATAGGAGTGATTCCACTTAACCAATTCCCATTTTCCATGTCGAGGTGGCCTTGAATGTCGTTTTGACGACCTACAAAATTCCACATAAAATAACGCCCGTACATATATCCGAACTGATAACTCAGCATAAAGCGCATGTTCTCAGCAAAAGTTGGACGTCGTGTACTGCGGGCTGGAATACCGGCAATTTCTTTGTATTTTTTCTCTGCACCAGGATCTACCATACGAGGGATAAACCCTTTGTGTTTATTGGAGTAGTTAGGAAGTACGTTTTTGTACTTGTTTACAATAACGTATTTTCCGTCTTTCTTTTCGTATTTAGGTTTGTCATCGCGCAATGGATTTGCCGCGTCCTTCTCCTGACGGTACGCATAAGAATAGTACTTGTCGTAAAAAACATTGGCATCACCGTATTGCTCACGGTTGTAATAGGCCAGTAATTCACGAGCACTTGAAGGATTATTTTCGTTGATAATAGTATCTGCATTGGCTCTAATAGGTAACATTAACCAAGAAGAAAATCCAATCATGATGAATAAGATCGACAAAATAAGGGTGTTGGCAGTAACCATTCCTTTTTCACGAGTGCGTCGCAGGCCGACAATAAATAAAATGACTAAGACGATTCCTGCAATGATAGTTCCTGAGTTATAAGGCAAGGCAAAAGAATTCACAAAGAACAATTCCGAAACACTAAAGAATTTCAGCGTGTAAGGGAATAAGAGTTTAAACACAAAAGCCAAAACAAAAATAGCTATCACCGTTGCTATTGCGGTGGTTTTCAGTGTGATGTTTTTATAGGTTTTAAAGAAGTACAGCATTACAATGGCCGGAATTACCAAGAGCGATAAAATGTGCACTCCAAACGAAAGTCCGACGACAAAACTGATTAAAACGAGCCATTTATTTCCTCGAGGAGTAGATAGATCCGCTTCCCATTTGAGGCCTAACCAAAATAATAAGGCCATTAAAAACGACGACATGGCGTATACTTCTCCTTCTACGGCACTAAACCAAAAGCTATCTGAAAAAGTATAAGCTAAGGCTCCCACAACACCACTTCCGAGAACGGCAATGCCTTGATCTGCTGTGAGGTTTGCTTCTTTGCTTACCATGCGTTTTGCCAAATTGGTAATGGTCCAAAACATAAATAAAATGGTAAAAGCACTGGCGAGCCCTGACATAAAGTTCACCATATATGCCCAATTGCTAGGGTCGTTGGTAAACATCGCAAAGAAAGCTCCAAGCATTTGAAAAAGCGGGGCTCCAGGAGGGTGTCCTACTTCTAAGTTTACAGCTGTTGAGATGTATTCTCCACAATCCCAAGAACTAACCGTGGGTTCTAAGGTCAAGGTATAAGTCACTAAGGCCACGGCAAATGTCACCCATCCGAGAAGTAAGTTCCATTTTTTATAGTTGAAATCGTTCATATAATTTTTTAAAAATAAGTTATCGCGAATGTACTAATTACTAGCGTTTTTTAGGTAAAACAAAAATATAATTTTGAAAAACAACAGCAGAATAAAGTTCTGTTAAAAGAAAAAAGTCAAAAAAAATTTGTCAAAATAAAAATAGATGTTATATTTGCACCCGCAATGAGCAATTGGCCTATGGTGTAATGGTAACACACCGGTTTTTGGTACCGATATTCAAGGTTCGAGTCCTTGTAGGCCAACAATTTTTTTGTATCTTTGTACGAGAATTGTAAGGTTGCTCAAAGCAAAAAATACTTTACATTGGCCTATGGTGTAATGGTAACACACCGGTTTTTGGTACCGATATTCAAGGTTCGAGTCCTTGTAGGCCAACAAAAAAGCTTCTTAATCAGTAGATTTCGAAGCTTTTTTTGTGTTTTAGAAATTGCTGATTTTGTTTTGGATCATTCCTAAATGTTGCGGTTACGCAAAAACCAGTTTTAATCAGTGAAGGAAGAAAACTACATTTTTTCCTCTCTAAATTGTACTCTAAAAACGTTGATTTTAGCGTTGAAAGATTCCACTGAAATATTTATGCTATTATTATCAAAATAGCTGAGTATAGGAAATTTTGAGTTAGTTTCTTATTAGTTCTTCGATTTGTTTGGTTCAGTATTATTTCCCATGCAGACCTTTGAAATTGCATCGAGCAGTTTCACTTTTCTGAAAAGACTAGTTTTTTGTGGCAGTAAAGTGAAATCACCGTTACAATGTACATCGGCAAAGAGAAATTATAGCATTGCGAAGAATGCTAGGTACAGCACTTCGTAGCAATTAATAATATGTCCTAATGGGTTTATTTATAGTTTTTTATAGGTTTAAATCATCGTATTTTATCATAAAGTTTATAAGTAAATCCATTCATTCCTTCATTTAGTAGGGTGGAGAGTAATCGTTCGCTAATAAGTGTGTTGAAATCAAATAACTGTGTTTCGTAAACGTCGTACTGGGGAAATGAGTTGGTAAATGATAATTGCTCCCATTTGATTTCTTGATACCAAGGAAGTGATGCATCTATTTCCTTTAGTTGTTCAAGATCTAATGATAGGTCAATATTTGAAACGGGTTCATTGGGTATTTTTTTTATGTTGTATATTGATGCTTTTGATATTGTTTTATCCAGTTGTGAGAAGAAAGATGTTACAATAAAATGAAACCAATAGTATTCAAGTTGTTTCCCTTTGTGGAAAACACATATAGGGTACAACTTGTAGGGAGGAAGATTAAATTGACAGAGAATACGTTTAAAATTTTTACTAATAATCATTCCAAAGTTAACATTTCGTTGAATAAAGTCTGTGGGATTTGCTTTTTTATGTATGGTCAGTTCTAAGTGTGGCGAAAAATTAGGGAATTCATTTGGGTTAATTTGCCAAAATCCATTAGGTAAGGAAGGATCATACCCCTTTTTGAATGTAGTTTGTGGATAATGTCCAATAACGGTTAAATTGCTGTAATCCCAGTCGATGGTATAATAGTTCATTATATCAAATTTTTAAAAAATTCATTTAGATTTAATCCTGAGTTTTTTGCTAAATCAATATATCGTAATAATTGAGGAATAAGCTGTATTTCTAAAAATTCCATTGATTTTTCTGGTGAAAAGTTAGGTTTTTTTCGAACGAATTCATCTAATTTTTTCTGAACAAAGGTATCATAAGCTGGGTGATTTCCATGAATACCAGTGCCTGTCAATTTTTTGAATTTTTCAAGAGCAATGCCATTAATCTTAGAATTCATATGAAATCCAGCTTTTGCTGCTTTTTTAATGATGGTTCGTTCGGTGTATTCAGGTCTCTATTTGATTATTGATAGGAAGGAATCTAGAGTTTAAATTCTCAACCTTTTTTCAAAACATGGCAGAACAGTTATTAAAGTTAACTGAAAACTGTCGTGTTGGAGAGGAGGTGTTGTTAACAACAGTTCTAATAGTTAGGGGAATACCTCAGGTATTTTCGTTGTAGTGCCGAGAGGCATTCTAAAAGCGCGCTAAGGAGTGTATTTTCTCAATTTTATACAATAAAGTTATGATTTTGTAGTGTTTTGTTAAAAGTTGTTGGGTGTTGATTATCAGTGTTTTGTCTGGATAACACGAATTTTAATCAGTTTATCGATAGAAAACTGCAATTCACCGAAAATCAATGAGTTAAATAGTGTTGTCCTTGTAATTTTGAAATTATCAAAACCGTGTATTATGAAAACAACTCTATTCTCAATCATTCTTATATTAAGTTTCTGGGCTGTCCCCGCTCAAAACTTTAATTACCTCGGAACTTACAGTTCCAACGGTACTCCAGATTACTTGGAAAGTCCAGGTGACAACGTTTCAACAGAAACGCTCGAACTTATTAACAATGCATTACCCGAAACCTTTCAGGTTCCCAGTTATAATCCACATTATATTACTTCAGGTTACGACAGTGATATTTTTGTAACGCAACAAACAGATGTATTCATGACCTTCGTTGACGAAGGAGCTGGTTTTCGAAATGTGATTGGTTTTTATACCTACGATCTTAATAATCCGCCAACAACGGCTCCAGAAGCAGAAGATATTACGATTATCTTTCCAAACAATTCTAAACTCGGAAGTGGAGGAGGATTGCAGGCTGGTGATAAGGTAAAACTCGGAACCTTTGATGCAGGTACTGGTATTGGTTTTGTGGTTTTGGCGAACGGGTGGAATGGAAGTCGAGTTACCAACGGGTACTGGCGTCTATTTTCGAATCCGAATTTTAATCCAGAAAGTGACATCTCTAAAAGACACCACAATGTGCTGATCAAAGATGACGATCACGAGTTGGTAATTCTGGGATTTGAAGATATCAACAGAGAGCATTCATGGTGTGATCATGACTTTAACGATGCACTTTATTATATTACAGCAACCAATTACAGTGATATCACGACGACCAATGTAATTAGCTCGGATACATCGACAGATGTGTATACAGCCAACCTTGGAGGGTTTGAAAGTAAAGGAGACCTCACAGGTAAAATGGCGTTGAAAAATATTTCTCGTTTGAAAGCAAGCGAAAAACAAGCGAGTACCAAAGCAAGACAATCAGCTTTGAAGAGCTACGCACAACGTGGGATGGGACTGGATAATTATTTCCCAGAAAAAGGAATGTTCGAAGTAGAAGAAGCCTTGGTGTCTACCTCTTCTGACCCTACGGCCTATTCCAACGCAACAGATGTATTTTCTGTCGATTATTATCTCAACAATGAACGAGTTTCAGCAGGTTTGGTAACCACAACAGATGCTAGAATTTACGATCATTCTAAACATATTTGTGACCGTTTAAATGGTTCGATACTCAAAGATGTACGTCCTGTAGTAATCAACAATCACAGAGTTATATTCTCGATCATCAAAAGAGCGAATGGCGCTATAGAATACACCGTGAGTTTCTCAATCAAGAAGGGAGCCTCTGAAAATACGCTGTATAGCTTGTGGAATATTGGTGATTATCCGGCAGGTGACTACATCAACTTCCAACTTTGGGGGAATTCAATGGGACAAGTAGCGCACTTGGTGCGTCATATTACAGGGAAATTAGCAGATGAAAAGACACTCGTATCCAATGCAGATGTGGACAAGTACATTCCGACGGTGTTTGTGAGTGCAGCAACCTATAGAAATAAAAAATTGAAAATTGATTTTATCAATAAATCGAAAACCAATCAGGTTACGATCAACGCAAATATTCGTAAATCAGAGCAAGCAGCTTACAATAATTCGGAACAAACAATTCCATTGACAGGAGCCTTTTATCAGTCAGTTGAGTTGGATACAGGATTTATGTTTGACGGTGGTTTTGCCATCATCAATAAAGACAATAACTCAGCAGATAATGTTTACCTCGCTGATGGTACTTGGGGATCGGATTACGATGCCGCGAAGGTGACATTGAATAAATTTGAAATTTTAGAACAGACAGAAGACCTGAGTACGGATGTTTATGAAATGGAGCGAAGTGTAGCGGTAGCTGCGGAGACGAAAGGTGTGTTTAATGTGTTCAGGTATCCAAAACCAGGAGATTTGTCGATGAATACCAAACAGTTTGAAAGTGTTCAGTTTAACTTGAAAAGTAATGTTGAAATTGAAGTATCGTTGGTAATTCCAAATCTCGATAAGTGGGAAAACAGGTGGAAGTATACCGTACCAGCAACTTCCGATGAGACCTTAATTAGCATTGATTTTAGTAAGTTCGAAAATCCGGGAGGTAAAAACAATGGTACCATTAATGAAATCAAAATGGTGATGTTCTCGGTGAAAGGAACAGATGCAAACCCTGTAAACTTTGCTTATGATGTCAAAAACTTAGCATTCAAATCATCTGGAACTTTATCAACAGATGAGGTAGTATTAGAGGCAACATCGGTTGTAAATTATCCGAATCCATTTAGCCAAACTACGTTCATACAGTTGCCACAAGCAGCAAATAAAGCAAGTTTATCTGTGTATGATATGCTAGGAAGACAAGTATTTGGAGCCGTCCTTCCAACTGTTAACAATGGGAAAACGATAGAGTACAATTCACCAAAAGTAACTCCAGGTGTGTATTTCTATCAACTCACAGATGATAACAAGCGTAAATACAAAGGGAAATTTATCATAGAAGAATAAGAAGAAAGAGGGCAGAGAATGAAAGGAAAGAGAGTATCGGTAAAAGGATGCTCTCTTTTTTATTACAAGGCGTTTTGTAAATTTTCGATAACCTTTTTGCTATTTCCAATAAAAATGTTTCCATCTACCAAGAATACCGGGCGCTTTAAAAAGGTATACTGTTCAAGTAAGTACTGTTTGTAGTCCTCTTCGGTAAGTGCTTGATTTTTTAAATCCATTTCGCGATACAATTTCGCGCGTTTGTTAAAGAGGGCTTCGTAACTCTGGCTAATAGCATACATTTCTTCCAACTGATCAGCGGTGATTGGGTTCGATTTTATTTCTTGTTTTTCAAAGCCTTCTAAGGGTACTTCTTTGAGTATTCTTCTGCAAGTGTCGCAGGTTTGTAAAAAATAAACTTTCTTCATTTTATATCAGTCTTTAAATAATATATTTGAGCTAAAATAATCAGAAAAATGGATTCACAATTTAAGGTATTAAAAAAATCGAGAGAACTCGTTTTGCGTTTAATCGATGGATTGACATTAGAACAGTTACACGTTATTCCAACCGGATTTAAAAATAACATCGCTTGGAATGTAGCGCACTTGGTAGTTACACAACAGTTGTTACATTACAAATTATCGGGATTAGCTTGTTTGGTACCTGATGAGTTGATTGAAAACTACAGAAAAGGAACGGCTCCAACAGAAACGTTTACAGAGGAAGCATTTGAGGAAGTAAAGGACTTATTACTCGGATTGCCAGATACCTTGCAAGAAGATTTTGAAGCCGGAATTTTTACTGAGTATACTACCTATGAAACGAGCACCGGTTTTGTGTTGGACTCTATAGAGACAGCCTTAGCCTTTAATAATTTGCACGAAGGAATCCACCTCGGTGTGATTATGGCTTTGCGAAAGTTGGTGTAATGTTTTGTAAATTTGTAGACTAAATGAACGATATGAAATTTAATACAAAAACCATACATGGAGGACAAAAGCACGAAGAAGCCACTGGCTCAGTAATGCCTCCAATATTTCAAACCTCTACTTTTGCTCAATCGAGTCCAGGGGTTCACAAAGGATATGAATATTCAAGAGCGGCAAATCCGACAAGAACAGCATTAGAAGATGCTTTTGCAGCAATTGAAAATGGAACTCGTGGGTTCGCTTTTTCTTCGGGATTGTCTGCCGTAGATTGTGTATTGCGCTTGTTAAATCCAGGAGATGAGGTAGTCACAGGTGATGATTTGTACGGGGGTACCTACAGAATGTTTACCCGCTTATTTAGTAAGTACGGATTGAAATTTACTTTTGTAGATATGAATTCCGTTGAAAATGTAACCGAAGCAATTACGGATAAAACGAAATTAGTTTGGTTAGAAACTCCTACCAATCCGTTGATGAAAATTGCGGATATTGCCGGAATAACAGCGGCAGTAAAGGCAGTGAATTCGGAGATTATGGTTGCAGTAGACAATACCTTTGCAACACCTTATCTACAACGTCCTCTTGATTTAGGAGCGGATATCGTGATGCATTCAGCTACCAAGTACCTCGGAGGGCACTCTGATTTGGTAATGGGAGCATTGATGGTAAAAGATGCTGAACTCGCTGAAGAGTTGCACTTTATTCAGTTTGCAGGAGGTGCAGTAGCCGGACCTATGGATTCATTTTTAGCTTTGAGAGGTGTAAAAACACTTCACTTACGCATGCAGCGTCACTGTGAAAACGGGAAAGCAGTTGCAGCGTATTTGGTTAAACACCCGAAAGTAGCTGAGGTGTACTATCCAGGGTTGGAATCACATCCAAATCACGAAATCGCTAAGAACCAAATGGATGATTTTGGAGGAATGGTCTCTTTTAGATTAAAAGATGAAAGTCAGCAAGCAGCCTTTACCTTCCTTGAAAATACAAAGGTATTTACCTTGGCAGAGTCACTTGGTGGTGTCGAAAGTTTGGTTAACCATCCGAGTACGATGACCCATGCTTCTATTCCTGAACCAGAGCGTTTAAAAATCGGAATTACCGATTCGTTAATTCGCTTGAGTGTTGGTGTAGAGGATATTGAGGATCTCTTGGGAGATTTAGAAGCAGCCTTGGCGAAGTAAGTCATTAAAAAGTATAGAAAAGCGCATCTGAAAAAGATGCGTTTTTTTTGCTCTAATTCTTTGGAAATCTCATAAGTATGTATATATTTGCAACCAAGTTGCTTTTATAGTGTGTAAAAGTAATAGCAGAAGGCAATGTTCCCTATGAATTAGCTTTGTTTGGGTTTGAAGTTAATCAATTTTTTTATTGTCTAGAAGAGTGCCGTTTCCACGGCACTCTTTTCTTTTTAAGGTGGAAGTATTTTCCTAGAGTAGCTACCAATAGTTTTTGTTATTTTTGTTACTGAAGAACGAACAAAATTTGATGAAATATGAGAAAAACAGCTTCGTTACAGGCAATTCGTGCCTATTTGGGGAATAAAAGTACCGCGGTTAGTGCCGTTGAATTAGTCGATCATTTTTCGGAACGCTTTAATAAAACAACTATTTATCGTGTATTGACTCGGTTAGAAGATGAAGGAGAGGTTCATTCCGTTTTGGGAAATGATGCGACGATGTACTATGCCATGTGTCATTCGAAGTGCTCTAAAGAGGCACATCACGATCAACACGTGCACCGTCAATGTCGCAGTTGTGGCGAAGTTTCCTGCGTTGAGGTCGCCATTCCTGCATTGGAAGCTATGGACTTTCAAGTGGAAGAGGCCAAGGTATTGTTAATTGGGTTGTGTAAAAATTGTCAATAAAAAATATACCAAGTGGTATATTTTTGTATATTTGACTGGAATTGAATCAAATGTCGAAGGCAGCAAGAACAAAAGCATTTATCATTGAGACCGTAGCGCCGATTTTTAATAAAAATGGCTATGCGGCCATGAGTTTATCGAAAATTACGGAAGCGACCGGCTTAACCAAAGGGGCTATTTACGGTCATTTCGGAAATAAAGAAGAATTGGCTATGGAAGCCTATAGGTATTCTATTCGACGCTTTTTTATGCAGTTAAACGCCGTCGTAAACCAAGGAGAGAATTCTTTGGAAATGTTGTTAAAGATCGCTGATTTTTACTTGGATTACTACGAGTATAGTAAAGAGTTTGGTGGATGTCCGATTTTGAATATCGGAGTGGATTCTGAACATCAAAAAACAGGTATAGGAGATTTGGTACGAACTTATAACCAGCGAATTCTCGACAAGTTTAGCGCATTGATCGAACGTGGTGTTCAAGAAGGGGTAGTCGTGGAATCAGCGGATGCCATGCTGTACGCAAGGCGTTTTTTCTATATGATAGAGGGAGCAGTGTACATGACCTATATTATGAAGGATAAAAATTATTTGACGGAAGTTGCCCAAGCCATGACCGATATGATTCACAAAGAATTAAAGAAGTAAATTTTTTTAATCATAAATATACCGATTGGTATATTTTAAAATAAGAAATAACGATGGAATTGAAGAAAATTTTAGAAAGCAAGACGAAAATAAGATTTCAAGACTGTGATCCTTTTAATCATTTAAACAACGCAGCGTATTTTAATTATTTGATCAATGCGCGTGAGGACCAGGTGTTACAGCACTACGATTTGGACGTGTATGCTCACGGGAAGAAAACCGGAAGGAGTTGGGTGGTGGCGTCTCATCAGATTGCCTATGTACGTCCGGCCTTATTAATGGAAACGGTGACGGTAACAACTCAGTTAATCCACTTTAACGAAAAGAAGTTGTTGGTAGAAATTAAAATGTGGAATGAAGATAAAACGGAACTCAAGGCCGTGATGTGGAGTTCTTTTGTGTATTATAATTTGTTACAGCTTTCAGCTGATAAGCATTCAGAAGAATTGATGTCACTTTTTGAACAGGTGGTAGCACCGGTTAAACAAACAACTTTTGAAGAGCGCATGAGTGATTTGCGCTTGCAAAAAGTGTCTTAACACACATCAATAACGGTCATAAAAAAAGAGCAAGTTTTGGGCAACTTGCTCTTTTTGTATGGTGAAAGCTCAGTTTAAAACCAGCCTTTGTGATTGTTTTGATAGGTCGCTATAAATTCTTGATCAGATTTTGACAGATAGATGATTCCTTCGATAAAAGGAATGATCGTTGCTAAACCACAGGTGCAGATGTTGGCAACAATTTGAATAATGCCTTCCTTAGTATAGCCTAAAATGAATTTGTGAATGGCAAAGTACCCGAAAAGAATTCCCATTATTCCTGCTAAAATTCGTTTACTTTCCTGTTGTGGGATAGGATTCCCGTTGTTGTCTAGTATTTCCATTTAAATTTTCTTTTTACAAATAACGTAAAATATTATAAAAATGCCTCGTCTTTGGGTTCCCAAAGTTCAATTTTAGTTCCGTTGTTATCTAGTATCCAGGCAAATTTCCCATATTCGTATTCCGCTCGCTTATCGAGTACCTGTACACCTTGACTACGCAAATCTTCAAGGAGTTCTTCGAGGTGCTCAACGCGATAATTGATCATGAATTCTTGCTTTCCAGGTTCGAAGTACGCAGTGTTTTTAGGAAAAGGACTCCATTGGGTGGAAGCCTTGTTTCCGGCATGATCTTGCCACCAAAACGTACAGCCCCAGTCGTCTACCGGAAGTCCGAGGTGTTTTTGATACCACGCTTTGGTGGTTGCTGGATCGTCGGTTTTAAAAAAGACGCCTCCAATCCCTGTTATTCTTCCTTTTTTCATTTTTTGTGTTTTGCGAGGTTTTCTTCGTAAATAGTAATCCACTGTTCAGGAGTGAGTTTTCTAACCAACTCCCCTATAAGTGCATAAGGAATGTCATCAATTTTTTTGAATCGAACACAACTCTTGCCCATATCTAGTTTCCTACTACAGTGTTGGGGGTAGGCCGCTACAAACCAATCGTGAATTTCTGGCACCGCGTAAAGGCCACTGTGGTATAGGTTTATAGAGTTTTTTTGCGAGGCAAAGTTCATAAAGGGCAGTGGCTCCTTAGGATTACAGTGATATCCTTTAGGATAGCGGCTATGAGGAACGTAATACCCAATCATCCCGTATTGGATGCCTTCTTCGAATCCTTCAGGTAAATTGGTACGTATGGTTTCACGAAGTTTACGGAGCGCTGCTTGTCGCTCCGAAGGTACTTGTGAAATATAATCTTCTGGACTTGTAGCTTCGTATTTCATGGGTTGTGAATTAGGAAGCTACAAGTTACTAAAATTTTTCTTTGATTTTTGAGGCGATGGTTTGAGCGAGCTTTACATTACTCTCATGGGTCCATCCAGCTACATGCGGGCTGAGTAGCACATTGTCAGCAGTGACCAAGTAATCGAAGGCCGGTGGCATGCTTTCTTTGATAAATAAATTTTCAAAAGACTTTTTTTCGTATTCCAACACGTCCAATCCGGCGCCTAAAATTTGCCCCTTGCGCAAGGCCGAAACCAAATCAGAGGTCACTACGGCACTCCCGCGAGCGGTGTTCAGTAGCCAAAATGGTTTTTGAAAACGCTGTATAAAAGATTCAGAAATCATATGCTTGGTTTGAGGAGTTTGAGGGGTGTGTAAACTCAAAACATCCGTCGCTTGAAAAAGCGCTTCTAATGACACCTGTTGAGCGTTCTCATCACCAACACCTGCTTTGATATCGTAACACAGAACAGTTACGTCGAAACCACGGAGTTTTTTAGCAAAAGCTTTTCCCATATTTCCGTACCCGATGATGCCCACCGTTTTTCCGTCTAGTTCAATACCGCGGTTTGCTTCGCGTAGCCATTGCCCATTGCGGACTTCTCTATCGGCTTTATTTAACTTATTAAACAGCGATAATAACATCCCTAAGGTGTGTTCACCAACGGCATTTCTATTCCCTTCAGGAGCTGAAATCAGTGTTATACCTCTTTGAGCGGCATAGTCTGTATCTATATTTTCCAAACCAGCACCTACGCGCCCTATAAACTTGAGCTTCGTAGCGCAATCGAGAAAGGTAGGGTCTATGGTAAAACGACTGCGAATAATGAGTCCATCGTAATCGGCAATGCGTTCCATGATGGATTCTTTTGATTCTTGGTACGCTTCGTCATTTTGAAATCCGTAGTCGCGGAGTTCTTGTAAGAGTACTGGGTGGTTGCTGTCGACATGTAAAACTTTCATTGCAGTTCGCTGCTTAGTATTGTTCATTTTCATTCGGGAAATCCAATGATTTTACATCGCTGATGTAATTTTGGAAGGCTTTGGTCATTTCGGCGTACAAGTCTAAGTATCTACGAAGGAAACGAGGGCTAAATTCGTGTGTCATTCCAATCATATCATGGGTAACGAGTACTTGCCCGTCTACACCACCACCGGCACCGATTCCGATCACGGGAATGGTTAAGCTTTCAGCGACTTCCTGAGCGAGTTTTGCGGGTACTTTTTCCAGTACTAAAGCAAAACACCCGAGTTGTTCTAAGAGCTTAGCATCTTCTTTAAGCTTAGCTGCTTCCGCTTCTTCTTTAGCGCGAACAGTATAGGTTCCGAATTTATAAATAGACTGTGGAGTGAGCCCTAAATGTCCCATGACGGGAATTCCCGCGGTTAAAATTCGCGATACCGACTCTGCAATTTCACTTCCTCCTTCGAGTTTTACAGCGTGCCCTCCTGATTCTTTCATAATGCGAATGGCTGAATCTAAGGCGTTTTTTGAGTTTCCTTGATAGGTTCCAAAAGGTAAATCGACCACCACCAAACACCTGTGAATTGCTCTGATAACTGAGCTCGCGTGATAGATCATCTGATCGAGTGTGATTGGTAAGGTAGTTTCGTGTCCAGCCATCACGTTTGAAGCAGAGTCACCTACAAGAATTACATCGATTCCGGCACCATCTACTATCTTGGCCATGGTATAATCGTAAGCGGTAAGCATTGAAATCTTTTCCTTGTTCGCTTTCATCTCTACCAATGATTTTACCGTAACTCTCTTATATTGTTTTTTTGCTGTTGACATTAGTTTTTGAATTTTGGGTGTGGTAAAAATAGTCAAATTCCATCGATATTTCCCCCGTTAATCTTCTGTTAATTATATTTTTTACTGTTATAATTTCATTAGATTTAGCTCACCAAACTCAAATTTTATGCAAAAAATAAGTACCCTAATTGTAGCACTGATGCTGGTGTTAGCTGGCCATGCACAAGAGAACAAAGAAGAAGTGCAAATAAAGAATACGATTGAACGCTTTTTTGAAGGTTTGCATAAAGGAGATAGTAGCATCGTTGCAAAAACCTTGCACAAAGAGATCAAGATTCAAACGACATTTACGGATAAGTCAGGAGTGAAGCAACTTAAAACGCAATCGCGAACGAGTTTGTTGCGTGCAATTGCAAGTAAAAAACCCAAGGACGTTTATTTCGAAAAGTTATTGCGATATGACATTAAGATCGACGGTAATTTAGCTGCTGTTTGGACCCCTTATGAATTCTATTTTAATGGTAAGTTTAGTCATTGTGGCGCCAATTCTTTTCAGTTATTTAATAACAATGGCCGCTGGGAAATTATTTACTTGGTAGATATGAGAAAGCGTCAAGGGTGTCAATCAAACGATAATTAATGAGGAAGTTGTGGTTTATAGGGATGTGCATGCTAGTAATGAATGTACAGGCCCAAGGTCCGGTGCTCTTTGCGAAAGAGTTGTTTAACAACTTGCCAATGGTACGTGATTTATCACTGTCGCAAAGCAAGGATGAATTGTACTTTACGGTTGAGAGTTACCGAAAGGACATTTCGTTTATAGCCAGTAGCCACTTGGAAAAAGAGGGCTGGTCATCACCTGAAATCGTTGCCTTTTCCGGAAAGTTTAAAGACTTGGAGCCTTCGCTATCCCCTGATGGCCTGCGCCTGTTTTTTGTATCGAATAGAGCAGTAGGAGGGGGGACTAAAAAAGATATGGACATTTGGTATGTCCACCGCGTTGATACAAAAGCTCCGTGGTCTGCTCCCATACGGTTGGGGAATGCTATAAATACGGATCGGGATGAGTTTTATCCTGTCCTTACAAACAGTGGAAACTTGTATTTTACGGCGAACTATACCGAAGACACGAAAGGAAAGGAAGATATTTATTGCAGTCTATGGAAAAATGGTGCCTATCAAAAACCGTTTTCTCTGGGTAAGGCCATTAATTCGGAGAAATACGAATACAATGCCTATGTTGACCCTGCGGAAGAAAATCTGTTTTTTACGTCTTATGGTCGTGAGGAAGACTTAGGAAATGGTGATTTGTACTGGAGTGTCAAAAAGGACGGAGTATGGCAACCGGCAGTGCATTTGGGAGCGGAAGTTAACTCTAAGTATTCGGATTACTGTCCCTTTTACGACGCAGCAACAGGACGATTGTATTTTACATCGACGCGTAGCACCCCTTGGAAGCAGCGTTCCCAAGCCATTTCTATGAAAACTTTTTTAAAAGTATTAGGCGACCAGCCAAATGGCTTAAGTAGAATTTACTATGTCGCGCTAAATAAAAATTAATGTATATTTGGCACAATGAACCCAAACGAAAATAAATATAGTTTATCCCCTGACAAATGGGTAGATATGTACGCTGATTACCTGTTTAATTACGCGGTAGTAAGGGTAAATAACGAGGCCATAGCAAAAGATTTAGTGCAAGAAACATTTTTTGCAGGATTGAAATCGGCTAAGAATTTTGAAGGGAAATCAACAGAGAGAACGTGGTTAGTATCGATATTAAAGCGTAAAGTAATTGATTACTATCGAAAAATAAATTCAAAAAAAGGACAAGCTGAAGTAAAAGTAAACTTTTACGACAGTGGGGACAATGAAGGAAGTTGGTTAGAAGAACGCGTGCCTCAGTCGTGGAATAATCAGGCGGAGCAGCAGATTGAGAATCAAGAACTCAAAAGCCAAATTGACCGATGTATTGATGCGCTTCCGGAAAAATACGGAATGGTTTTTAGGATGAAAACGATTCAGGAGTTTGAAACGGAAGAAATTTGTAAGGAACTCGATATTACCCCGTCCAACTTATGGGTTATCATTCACAGAGCGAGGACCCAGCTCAGAAATTGTATGGAAAAGAACTGGTTTAATAAGTAAATTATGTTTAAAAGCTTTAAAATAACTTGTGATGAAGCGACGACCATCTGTGACAAAGCACAGTATGGTGAGGCTTCTTTTGTAGAGAAATTAAAACTGAATTGGCATATTTTAGTATGTAAAATATGTAGGATGTACTCACATCAGAACGGAATTCTGACCAAGGTGTACAAAAACCAAGCAGTTGAATGTAGATCTAAAAAGTTTAGCTTATCAGAGGATGATAAACTAGCTTTAAAACAAAAGATAAAAGAAATTAGTTAACAATATTTTTAGGTTTTTTCAAAAAAAACCATTTTTTGATTTTTTGTTAGATTGAAACGGAATTTGTTGTAAAGATGAATTCCGTTTTTTTAATTTTGTCCAAAAATAAAATTATGCACTTTTTACCTGAAGCAATCGATGAATACGCAGTACGTCACTCTCAATCTGAGCCAGAATTACTGCGACAGTTAACCCGAGAAACGTGGCAAACGGTACTGAATCCGCGTATGTTGAGCGGTGCTTTTCAGGGGAGGGTGCTCTCTATGATTTCCAAACTGATCAGACCCAAAACGATATTGGAAATAGGGACTTATACGGGCTATTCTGCTTTGTGTTTAGCGGAAGGTTTACAAGAAGGTGGAGTATTGCATACACTCGATAAAAACGAGGAGTTAGAAGAGCTACAGTACAAGTATTTTCAGAAATCTGATTACAGCGAGCAAATTCAGCAACACATCGGTTTTGCTTTGGATATCATTCCGACCCTAAACACGAAGTTTGATTTGGTGTTTATCGATGCAGATAAGTCCAATTATTTGAACTATGCGGAAATGATTATTCCTTTGATGAATAAGGGCGGGGTTATTTTGTCGGACAACGTGCTTTGGAGTGGTAAGGTAGTAGAACCCTTAGATCCTAAAGACAAGGATACGAAAGTATTATTAGCTTATAATAAGCTCCTGAATGAAGACGATCGTTTGGAAACGGTATTACTGCCTATTAGAGATGGTTTAACCATCAGTAGAGTACGTTAATGGAGCACTCGAAGGGTTTTAGCGGCTTCTTTTGATAGGTCCCGTTAAATCGTCTATATTTTCCTTTACCTTAGAAACTTCGTTGTTAATATCACTTACGATATCAGTGTCAATGCCGTGGTTTTTGGCACTGTTGTTAATTTCCTGCTTGATATCGTTGGTAGCATCTTTAATCTGACGCATTCCTTTACCGAGTGAACGTGCGATTTCAGGAATTTTATCGGCTCCAAATAGCATGACTACTACGGCGATAATGACAAAAATTTCTGGACCTCCAATAAATAAAAATACTGTACTCATAGTAGTGCAAAGATAACTAAAATCTGTGAAGTAGATTTAATAAAAAAGCCAAACCGGGAATGGTTTGGCTCTTTCATATAGTCTTAGGTAATTTAGTCTGCTAAGATAATTACCTTATTGTCTTTCATTTCAATAGTTCCTGACTTGATGGCTAAGGTTAAAATCTTATCATCAGCAGGTAACTTCTCGATGCTACCGTGTAAATCATCAAATGCAAGGTGATCTTGTGTATGTACGTGAACTTTTACAGTTCCTTGGCTTAAAATTGAAACTACCGGTGCGTGATTGTTCAGCATCTGGAAATCTCCATTAATTCCTGGTACAGTAACAGAATCAACTTCTGATGAAAATAAGATAGCCTCTGGACTTACGATTTCTAAAAACATATATAACTTGTTTTTTAAGCTTCCGCTAACATTTTCTCTCCAGCATCAATTGCTTCTTGAATTGATCCTTTTAAGTTAAATGCAGCTTCAGGATATTTATCTAATTCACCGTCCATAATCATGTTGAATCCTTTGATCGTATCTTTGATATCTACTAATACTCCAGGAATACCAGTAAACTGCTCAGCTACGTGGAAAGGCTGTGATAAGAAACGTTGAACACGACGCGCTCTGTGTACTACTAACTTATCTTCTTCAGATAATTCTTCCATACCTAAGATCGCGATGATATCTTGTAATTCTTTATAGCGTTGTAATAACTCTTTTACTTGTTGTGCACAGCTGTAGTGCTCATCTCCTAAGATTTCTGGAGTTAAGATACGAGAAGTAGAATCTAATGGATCAACGGCTGGGTAAATACCTAACTCGGCAATCTTACGAGACAATACTGTGGTAGCATCTAAGTGGGCAAAGGTAGTTGCTGGTGCCGGATCCGTTAAGTCATCTGCAGGTACGTAAACGGCCTGTACAGAAGTAATCGATCCTTTTTTAGTCGAAGTAATACGTTCTTGCATCGCTCCCATTTCCGTTGCTAAGGTTGGTTGGTAACCTACCGCTGATGGCATACGTCCTAAAAGTGCAGATACCTCAGATCCTGCCTGAGTAAAACGGAAGATGTTATCAACGAAGAAAAGTACGTCTTTTCCTTGTGCTTCACCAGCTCCATCACGGAAATATTCAGCGATCGTTAATCCTGATAAGGCAACACGTGCACGTGCTCCAGGTGGCTCGTTCATCTGTCCAAATACGAAAGTAGCTTTAGAGTCTCTCATTCCAGCTTTATCAACCTTCGTTAAGTCCCATCCACCATCTTCCATAGAGTGCATAAAGTCATCTCCGTATTTGATAATACCTGACTCTAACATCTCTCTTAATAAGTCATTTCCTTCACGAGTTCTTTCACCTACACCTGCGAATACAGATAAACCTCCGTGTCCTTTTGCGATGTTGTTAATTAACTCCTGAATTAATACAGTTTTACCTACTCCAGCTCCACCGAATAATCCAATTTTACCTCCTTTTGCATATGGCTCAATAAGGTCAATTACTTTAATACCTGTAAAAAGTACTTCAGTAGAAGTTGATAATTCTTCGAATTTTGGTGCTTGACGGTGAATTGGTAATCCGCTTTCACCAGTCTTTGGTAAGTCTCCAAGTCCATCGATAGCATCTCCAGTTACGTTGAATAAACGACCGTAGATATCGTTACCGATAGGCATTTGAATTGGGTTTCCAGTAGCTACTACTTCTTGACCTCTTTGCAAACCATCGGTAGCGTCCATAGAGATTGTACGAACTGTATCTTCACCAATATGTTGTTGAACTTCTAAAACTAAAGTAGACCCATCAGCTTTTTTAATTTCTAATGAATCATAAATCTTTGGTAATTCAGTATTTTCTGTATTAAACTCAACATCGATAACTGGACCAATAATTTGAGAAACTTTACCTGTTATTGTAGACATTACTATATGTAATTAAAGTTATTTAATTTGTTAAGTGAGTATTAACTCATTTTTTCAAGGTGCAAAGGTAATTTTTTAATAGCAATTTTAAAAATGATTGCTAGTATTTTTAAGAATAAAGCACAAAAAAAAGCCTCACGTGATGTGAGGCTTTGATTTTATTTAGTATAGATCGTAAATTACTTTACTAATTTGATCTCTACACGTCTGTTTTGTGCTCTACCAGCTCTAGTTTTGTTGCTAGCGATTGGATATTGCTCTCCAAATCCTTCAGATGATAATCTGTTAGCAGCGATCCCAGCCTTGCTTACTAAGTAATCTAAAACAGCCTTAGCTCTTTTCTTAGATAACTTTAAGTTAGTAGCTTCTCTACCAGCGCTATCAGTATGACCTTGGATGCTGAAGTTAGCTTTTGGATACTCCTTCATGATCTCAGCCATTAAATCTAATTTTCCAGTAACTCCTCTTCTAAATGAAGCTCTACCAGAGTTGAAGTAGATTGCTTTAGCGAACTCGTTTAATTTCTTGATAGCCTCTTTCTTGATTACAACTTCAGGACATCCGTTGTTAGAAGCAACACCTTTAACGTTAGGACACTTATCGTCTTTGTCTAATACTCCGTCTCCGTCAGTATCTGGCCAAGGACATCCGTTGTTAGCAGCAGGACCTGCAGTGTTAGGACACTTATCAGCGTTGTCAGCGATTCCGTCGCTATCAGCATCTGGACATCCGTTTAAAGATTTTAATCCAGCTTTAGTAGGACAAGCATCATCTTTATCAGCGATACCGTCTCCGTCAGAATCAGGACATCCGTTTAAAGCAGCTAAACCAGCAACTTCTGGACAAGCGTCATCAGAATCCTTGATCCCGTCACCGTCAGCGTCAGGACATCCGTTGAATTCTTTTAAACCAGCAACTTCTGGACAAGCATCATCCTTGTCATATACTCCGTCACCGTCAGTATCTTTTCCTCCAAACTTGAATACTAATCCAATAGAGTGTTGGAAGTGATCTTGTACTTTATCAGCAAATTCTTTCTTTGCTCCTGATTGGAAGTTTAAACCTAAGTTCTCGTTGAACCAAGTGTTAAATCCAACACCAGCATTTAAAGTTCCTTCACCTAAGTCACCTAACTTAGCGTAACCTCCCCCTAAATATACATAAGGATCGAACCATGCAGTATCACCAAACAAGTTGTTTAAGTCATACTTAACGTTCGCATCGATAGCCCAGTAAAGCTCATCCATGTCGTTCTCAGCACGGAAAGTTTCGATTTTGTTTAAAGAACCAGCTAATTGTAATGAGAATCCATCGTTTAAGTATCTGTCAACAGAAATTCTTGAAACTGATGGCAAGATGTTCCAGTCGCTAGTACCGATATAATCTTTTGCGTAGTCTCCAAATTTCTCTGGGATTCTAAAGTCAACCGCGTTAACTCCGAAACCAACTACCCATGGATTGTCTGAATCCTGTGCGCTTACCGTTCCAACTGTAGCGAACGTAAACAAAGCCATCACAGCTAATTTTAATTGTTTCATTATTAAAAATTTAAATTAAAAGTTCGTTTATATACAACGCAAATGTAAGTTGTTAAAACTTATTTACAAAAACAAATCTACAAAAACTTACTAGAAAAGCAAGTTTTTTGACCTATATCTATATTACTTTAAGCTCCTTACCAACTTTGATAAATGCTTGGATTGCTTGGTCTAAATGCTCTTTGTCATGTGCCGCTGATAACTGTACACGTATACGTGCTTGTTCTTTGGGAACTACCGGATAAAAGAACCCAATAACATAGATTCCTTCCTCTAAAAGTTTGTCTGCCATCACTTGCGAAAGTTTCGCGTCATATAGCATAACTGGAACTATGGCAGCATCAGCACCTACTAAGTCAAAACCAGCTTTTTCCATTTCAGTACGGAAGTAATTAGTATTCCATTCCAGTTTATCTCTCAATGAAGTGTCGTTCGATAATAGGTCAAAGACTTTTAAGGAAGCTCCTACGATGGCAGGTGCTAACGAGTTAGAGAATAAGTAAGGACGCGAGCGTTGGCGCAATACTTCGATAATTTCTTTTTTCCCAGTAGTATATCCACCCATGGCACCTCCGAGCGCTTTCCCTAAGGTTCCAGTAACGATATCTACACGACCGAGTACATTTTTGAGTTCCAAGGTACCGCGACCGGTAGCACCGATAAATCCTGCAGCATGACATTCATCTACCATCACTAAGGCGTCGTACTTGTCTGCTAAATCACAGATCTCATCGAGTTTGGCAACAATCCCATCCATAGAGAATACACCATCGGTAACAATAATTTTGAACCTGTGGTTGTTTTTGTTCGCTTCGATGAGTTGCTCTTCTAAAGCGGCCATGTCGTTGTTGGCATAGCGATAACGAGCAGCTTTACACAAACGAACCCCATCGATGATAGATGCGTGATTTAAACTGTCTGAAATAATAGCATCTTCTTTTGTTAATAAAGGTTCAAAAACCCCACCGTTGGCGTCAAAAGCAGCAGCGTATAAAATAGTGTCTTCTGTTTGGTAAAATTCTGCAATTTTTTGTTCCAATTGCTTGTGAATATCTTGCGTACCACAAATAAAACGTACTGATGACATCCCGAAACCATGCGTGTCCATAACGTCTTTAGCAGCTTGTATAACTTCTGGGTTGTTAGATAAACCTAAGTAATTGTTGGCACAGAAGTTAATAACCTGTTCTCCTGTAGCAATGTTGATTACGGCGTCTTGTGACGAGGTAATGATGCGTTCCGATTTATAAAGCCCAGCATCTTTGATGTCCTGGATCTCTTTTTGTAAGTGTTCTTTTATAGTTCCGTACATATTAAATGTATTTATGTTAAGTTGGATGTTTTGCAGGCCAAATGTACAGGGTTAAATTTCTTCAACCAAAATTTCTTCATCGATATATACCAAGAGTTTTTTGTGAATAGTGTACCCCATGGTTTGCAGTGCATGTGCGTATTTTAAAAGTTGTTGGTGGTATTGCTTTGAGGGCTTTCCCGTTTTGTAGTCGATAATAACAACACCTTCGCCGTGGCGGACCAAGCGGTCGGGTATGATAATTTGTTTGTCTACAGTAACGAGTTCTCGCTCATTAAACACAGTATTTGCATCTTTAAAGTAGTCTTGAAGTTGCGGGTGTGCGACAATCTTTTCTAAACTATCTTTAATTTTTGATCGTGTGCTTTTAAGGAATAATCCTTGTTGTTCATAGGTGTTAACAACAGGAGTGATATCCTCAGGAATAAAAATTTTCGAGAGCATTTCGTGCAGCAGGTTTCCAAATTTTACAGCTTCTTCTTGTTTGGTGTCCCAGAGTTTTGAGGCACTGGCAAGCATTTGTATATTGTGCTCATGCCATGGAGAAGAAATAAAAAGTTCCTGTTCCTCATTACTGGTATTTTCTTTGGGTTTCGTGCTTAACCGCTCGGGAGTACCGAATTCAAAAGAGGTTTGTTCGTCATTCCAACATTGCTGTTGTTTCAGGAAATTGATAAATAACCCTGAGTAATAATTCAAGTTTTCTCCAGTTTTTCCTATCCTCTTCTCAGTGATGATATAGAGCTGTTCTACAGGACGGGTCAAGGCTACGTATAGTAAATTGAAATTGTCCAATTCGAGCTCTTCTCGTTGAAAGTCATAGCGCTGCTTTCCGTGTTCACTAATAAAATTTAGCTCTTTGTTAAAAGGAATGAGGATCTCTTTAAAAGCGCCAAAACTAGGAGGAAGTTGATCTAACCAAATTTTAGGATTTATTTGTTGGTAAATGTCTAAATCACAGGGAAAAATCACTACGGGAAACTCCAGTCCTTTTGATTTGTGTATGGTCATGACCTGAACAGCATTGGCATTTTCAGGAGCGACTATACTGAGACTCTCCTTTTTGCGCTCCCAAAATTCCAGAAATTGTTGGATGTCGGTATCCTTTCGCTGTTGCTCTAATACGGTGTCTAAGAAAAATTGTACGTAGGCATCGGAGTTGTTGCTCAGTGAGAATACACGGATGAGCTCTTCCATTTTTTCGTAAAAAGGAAGTTGATTAAAATAGCTCAAGTCCAATTGAATACTATAGGGTTGTAAAGCGTCAAAAAACTCTTGGTGTGTCAAACGAATAAGCCTTGAAAAGAAGCTGTGTTTGTCTTCTGGGATTTTGAGGTGCTGATAGAGGAAAAATAATACTTCCAAAAGAGTTTCCTTATCCGAAGGGTAGAGTATGCACTGCAGTATATTGGTAATGAATCGAACCTTTTCATTACTGGCTAGCAAAAGTGTTTCTGACGATACGATTGGAATTTCGTGCTGAGCTAAGTAGTTGGCTACAGCAATTCCATCAGATTTTTTTCGAACAAGCACACAGATTTCCGATAAGTCGTAGGTTGTCTTTAATTGCTGAATGTGTTCTAAAACGCGTTCCGGATATCTCAGTTCTGGTGTTTCGCTCTGCGCAGCTGGGGGTACAAAGTCTAGTTGTACATAGCCGCCTTGCTTTTTGTTTTCTAATTGCTGATTTCCATCGATAAAAAGTTCTTGGTAGTCAGGGTTGTTGAGCAGTGATGCAACATGTTGAAAGAACTGGTTGTTAAACTGTATGATCTCACTGTAACTTCTGTAATTAGTGCTGAGTGTTTTAGTTTCTTTTTCAATAGAAAAAGGATTGTTGGTATAGCGTTGTCCGGTACCGAGGTTGATGAATTGTTCTGCTTTACCACCTCGCCATCGGTAAATAGCTTGTTTTCCATCACCCACTAGGAGTAGTTGGCTGTCTTCTTGAGCGAGTGCATTCCCAATAAGTGGGATCAAATTGTTCCATTGAAGTACGGAAGTGTCTTGCATTTCGTCAATGAAGTAATGTGTAAATCGCTGTCCAATTCGTTCGTAAATGAAAGGTGTGGGCTGCTGTTTGATATGGTCGGAAATCAGTTGATTGAATTCCGCATTTAGTCGAATGTTATGTTCTTCTTTTAGGTGGCTGAGTTCACTGTTAATATGGTTGAGTACCGCTAGCGGAATAATGCTCTTTAGGGTGAGCTCACAGAGTACGAGCTGTCCGTAAATGGCTTTGCTCGTTTGAAAGAGCTTGATCAGCTCGGGTAAAATAGTTTCGATTGCTCCTACTACTTCCGGACTGGCCGATTTGGTGTAAAAAGAGTTGGCTGCTATAGCCTTATCAATAGTTTCACTTCGTTTTTTGTAGTCGAATTTTTTTGAAAATTCACTGAGGTCCACTAGAAATTTAGGAAAAGTAGCTCTGATAAAGTTCTTGTGTTCGAGGTTTTGGCTTTCTATCAGTGCTAGTCCTATGCTTCCTAGTTGTTTGATGTCATGAGTAAGCTGTACTTTTTGGCTTTGTAATTCCTTGTGCAGTATGGTAAAGTCCTCTAAGGATTTTGTTTTGAGCCTTCGGAAGTGCTTGGCATCGTCTTCTGATAGGAGTATCCTTGAAATATCGTTCAGTTCCCTCGAAATATCCCACGATTTATCTTCGTCAGTTTTACTCAGTGCAAATTTGATGAGCAGTCGAGTAATGTCTTTGTCGCTACCGATCTTTGAAACCAATAAATCTACCGATTGTGCGAGCATGGAAACGGCGTCCATCTCGACTTCAAAATTTAAAGGCAACCCCAAATCAAACGCAAAACTTTTGACAATTTTATGGGTAAAACTATCGATGGTAGTAATGGAGAAAGCCGCGTAATTTTGCAGAATGACCTCTACTATTTTCTTGCTTTTTCGCTGTACGTGCTCCTTCGTTAAGGAGGTTTCTTTTAATATTTGCGTTAGCAAGTCATTGCTTTCCTCATTGCCAAATTCCTGTAAGTTTTTTAACACGCGTTCCTTCATCTCTCCGGCAGCCTTATTAGTAAAGGTGATTGCCAGGATGCGCTGAAACATGAATAGATCTTCTGATTGTAATAGGATTTTGAGGTATTCCTTAACGAGTGTAAAGGTTTTTCCACTTCCCGCAGAAGCATTGTAAACGGTAAAGGTAGAGGCTTGTTGCACCGGTGTAAAATTAATTAGGTTGAAAGTACTGCTTTTTTACGACTTGGCAAAGGTAGTGTTCGAGCAAAAAAAAATCTTACCGAAGTAAGATTTTTATTATCCAAGACCCACATCCAGTGACATCATGACGATAAAACCGCCGATGAAGCCTAGGGTAGCAATGTCCGTGTACTTATCTCGTTGCGTTTCCGGAATAACTTCTTCTACAACCACAAAGATCATAGCTCCTGCTGCAAATGCCAATGCATAAGGTAGTACTGGTGTGAAGAAAGAAACTGCTAGAGCACCAATAACTGCTGCAAAGGGTTCTACTATCGCTGAAAGCTGTCCGTACCAAAAGCTCTTGAATCGACTTACACCTTGTCTTCGCAATGGCATGGCTACCGCAAATCCTTCCGGAAAGTTTTGAATACCTATTCCGATAGCTAGGGAAATAGCAGCGATAATCATTTCGGTTTGCTCAGGTCCTACCATAGTAGCTGCCGCACCAAAGAGAACACCGACAGCAAGTCCTTCAGGAATGTTATGTAAGGTAATCGCTAAAACTAATAAGGTTGTTTTGTGCCAGTTGGTTTTTACACCTTCTACCTCGTCGTCTTTAAAGTTGATGTGCAGGTGAGGGAGCCATTTGTCCATACCGAACAAAGCTAAGGCACCTAAAGCAAATCCAACAGCTGATGGAATTACTTTTACAAATCCCTCCCCGGGACTGTTGTCGATGGCGGGAGCTAATAGGCTCCAAAAACTAGCAGCGACCATCACGCCACCGGTGAAACCTAGCATACCGTCGAGTACGGCTCTGTTAAGTTTTTTAAAGAAAAAAACTAGTGAGGCTCCGAGCCCAGTTAATCCCCAAGTAAACAATGAAGCGTATAAGGCTCCTTGTATAGGGTGGTCTTTGCAAAAAGCAATGAGTTGATCTAAAGTATTCATGGTAATAGGTACTAATTAAAAGGATGTGTTAATCCTTAGCAATTTGAATGTATAAATTGTTTGCAATCTTGTTTGAGATTGAAATGGTCTTTTCGTTTAGTTTAATTTGAAGCGATCCGTCAAAGGGTTCTTTGTCTAGAATTTCTATTTGTTTTCCGAGTGCGATACCTTGCTTGTCCAGAAATTGTAAAAATTCAGAGGAGCTGTCATCTACCCCGATACAAATACCGCGATCACCAACTTTTAATTGGGCGAGTAAACTCTTTTCAATAATTTGAAGATTGCCGTCTTTGTCAGGAATAGGATCTCCGTGAGGATCTCGTTTTGGAAAGTCTAAAAAAGCATCGAGCTCATCGATGAGCTTTGGCGATTTGATATGTTCGAGTTGTTCGGCTACTTCGTGAACTTCATCCCACGAAAAGTTGAGTTTGTTTACTAAAAATACTTCCCACAAACGGTGTTTGCGTATAATTGATACGGCCGTTTTACTACCGAACTCTGTAAGGGTCACTCCTTGATATTTTTTGTAGAGTACAACTTCTTTTTCAGAGAGCTTTTTAATCATATCAGTTACTGAGGAAGCCTTGGTGTCGAGTTTTTTAGCAATCGCATTGGTGCTGATTCCTTTACTTGAAAGCGCCTCTAAATGATAGATGGTCTTAATGTAATTTTCTTCTGCTTGACTAAACATGGGTTTGAAATATGAGGCAAACATACGAATTTTGTATAATATAAACATATTTTTAGGTATGTCTAAAAAAATAATATACATTTGCGAAAATTAAATTTAAATAAAATGAAAAATATAGGGGCTTTCCTATTGTTTTTTGCAGTAAATAGCTTGCTAGCGCAAACTGTAATTAAGGGTAAGGTTAGTTTTAACGGGGAGCCATTAGAAATGGCAAATGTGTATATTAAAGGGAGTAAATACGGAGTAACTACCAATGCACAAGGGCGTTATTATTTAGAGATGCCTCTTGAGGGGAAGCAACGCTTGGTAGTATCGTTAATGGGCTTTAAAACGCGTACAAAAACGTTACGGTTAACAAAAGGAGCTGTACAGGAGGTGAACATTTCGTTACAAGAAGATCATTCTGCCTTGGATGAGGTCGTGGTTTCAGGTACAATGAAGCCGGTAAAGCGCTTGGAAAGTCCTGTGCCAGTAGAAGTGTATTCACCGGTGTTCTTTAAAAAGAATCCAGCACCTTCCTTGTTTGAGTCACTTCAAAATATCAATGGAGTGCGTCCTCAGGTAAACTGTAATGTTTGTAATACCGGGGATATTCATATCAACGGTTTGGAAGGGCCGTATACTTTTGTTATGATTGATGGAATGCCGATAGTTAGTGGTTTGTCAACGGTATATGGCTTGACAGGAATTCCTCAGTCACTAATTGAACGCGTGGAAATTGTAAAAGGACCTGCATCAACTTTATACGGTTCAGAAGCTGTAGGAGGAATTATCAATATCATCACGAAAAAGCCAGCTGCGGCTCCTCAATTGAGTGCCGAGACATTTGCGAGTTCGTGGGGAGAGGTAAATACGGACTTGGGGTTAAAGTATAACCTCGGTGCTGTAAACGGATTACTTGGGATCAATTATTTTAATTATCAGAATCCTATTGATAATAATAAAGATGGTTTTACCGATCTTACGTTACAGGATCGTATCTCTATTTTTAATAAATTGAGTTTTGCACGTAAAAACAACCGATTGTTTACTGTTGGAGCGAGGTATGTATACGAAGATCGTTGGGGAGGAGAAATGAATTGGGCTCCAAAATTCCGAGGAGGCCGAGATGTGTATGGTGAGAGTATCTACACGAGTAGATGGGAGACCTTCGGGACTTATCAATTGCCAACAGACGAGAAGATCAATTTACAATTTAGTGCCAATGGACACGATCAGAATTCGTATTACGGAGATACCTTTTACAAGGCTACTCAGTACATTGGTTTTGGACAGTTAACTTGGGATACGCAGTTTGGTAAAAGTCACGATGTGTTGTTAGGGGTTGCATACAGGTATACCTATTACGACGACAATACGCCTGCTACAGGAACAACACTAAACAATCAGCCTTCAATAACTCATTTACCAGGTGTGTTTGCTCAAGACGAAATTACACTAGCTCCGAGAAATAAATTATTAGTAGGAGTGCGTTACGACCACAACAGTTTACACGGAAACATCTTTTCTCCACGACTGAACTACAAATGGAATTCAAAAGATAGTCGTGATGTTATCCGAATTAGTGTAGGAAATGGATTTAGGGTAGCAAATGTGTTTACCGAAGATCACGCTGCACTTACGGGTACTAGAACTTTAGAATTTAAAGAAGAGTTGAAGCCGGAAACTTCGTGGAATACGAATGTGAATTACGTGAAAAAATTTGTCACGGATAACAATACTATTATCAATATTGATGCGAGTACTTTTTATACCTATTTCGATAATAAGATTATTCCGGATTACGAAACGGATACTCGTAAAATTATCTACGGAAACCTCGAAGGGAATTCAGTTTCGAAAGGAGTTTCTGTGAATGTAGATGTCAATTGGACTAATGGCTTGTCGTTGATTGCCGGAGCTACTTTGATGGATGTGTCTGTAAAAGAAAATGGAGTAAAGAGACGTCAATTATTAACAGAGCGTTTTAGCGGTACTTGGAATTTGTCGTATAAGTTTGCCGACTTAGATGTAAAAGTCGATTATACAGGGAATGTATATGCTCCGATGGAATTACCTCTTTTGGGTGCTAATGATCCAAGAGCGCGCATGTCGCCTTGGTACAGTATCCAAAATATTCAGGTTACCAAAACCTTCGCGAACAACCTCGAGATTTTTGGAGGTGTTAAAAACTTATTAGATTTTACGCCTGCAGCCAATAGTATTTTGCGTGCGAATGATCCGTTTGATAAAAATTTAGATCCCGCAAATCCGAACTTGACCTTTGATCCAGCTTATGTATATGCGTCGAATCAAGGAATCCGTATGTTCTTAGGATTGCGTTATAAACTATTTTAAACAATGAGAGTCCCAGTATTCTTATGGTTATTTTTTGTATCACTGCCTTTGATTGCTCAATCAAAGGCGGTGTTTCCTAAAGTGTACTCACCTCAGGAGGCTTTTGATCAACAAGAAACACAGTACAGACCTATCGTTTTTTTCTTTCACGCAGATTGGTGTAAGTACTGTAAGGCTATGGAAATAAAGACATTGCAAAATAAAGAAGTGGTAAGGTTGCTTGATGCACACTACTATTTTGTGATGATGAAAGACACCTATGCCGAGGAGGTTCGTATCAAGGGTCAGGTGTTTCGTTTGCCTACCCAAGGTAAGCACGCAGGGGTACACGACTTATTGCGTTTGCTGGCTACCAAAGACGGTGTGTTAAGCTATCCTAGCACAGTTCTTTTGGGCAAAGATTACCAGATAGACGAGCAAATTTCTTCCTTTATGACTGCGAATCAGCTAGTCAGCCTACTTCAAAAATACTTAGAAAAATCTTCGAATTAACACAGGGGTAACATAGCTGTATCTCGTTAACATTTCCGAAACATTCTGATAAAGCAACAATAATTTCTAGCTAACATTAGCTTTACAACTTAGCTTCAATTTTGCGGGATAAATAAACAGAATTCAAAGTCGGAATGAAAAAATTATTATTCATAGCTTTTTTAAGCTTATGTAACCTTGCCTTTTCTCAGAGTAAAGGTACTGTATCGGGGGTAGTTACCGATAAAGATATGAACGGGGAGCCCTTACCCTTTGCAAATGTCTTTGTAAAAGGTACTTCGATAGGAGGAACTACAGATATTGATGGGAAGTACTCATTTGCTGTGCCAGCAGGAAACCAAACCATTGTTTTTAGTTTTGTTGGATATCAATCTGTTGAAAAAGCCGTACTTGTTAAGGCTGGAGAAACAGTAGTGGTAAATCAAGAAATTGGAGCCAGTGAAGGGGTTTCTCTTGATGAGGTTAAGATCAACGCTACAGTGAGTAAAGAAAAGGAAAGCGCATTGCTTTTAGAGCAAAAGAAAGCAACGGTAATTAAAGAGAGTATCGGAGCACAGGAATTGGCTAAGAAAGCGGTTTCTGACGCTGCCACTGCTGCTACTAAAGTTGCTGGGGTTACCAAGCAAGAAGGTTCGAATAAAGTATACGTTCGCGGTTTGGGTGATCGTTACAATTCAACTACCTTAAACGGGTTGCCATTGCCATCTAATGATCCTCGTTTTAAAAACATCGCATTGGAATTGTTCAGTACAGGGATGATTCAAAATATCGGAGTTTCAAAAACTTTTTCTTCGAGTTTGAGCGGTGATGTTGCAGGAGCAAACATCGATATAGTATCAAAAGAACACTCGGGAAAGCCAGCCGTAAACGTTGGGTTTTCGTCTAGTGTAAATACACAAACTACGGGTAGGAGTTTTAAAACTATCGACGGAGCGAATTGGATTGGTGTAGCAAAAAGCACACAACACCCTGTGACGCGTTTAGATAACTTACCGTTTACAGATAGCTTTACGCCTGAAAACGGACATGCAGCTCCTACAACCAGCTTATCAGTATCGGGAGGTAAGCGTTATACTATTGGAGAGGAATCTTCATTGTCTGTGTTTTTAGTAGGATCTTTCGGAAATAAGTACAGTTTTAGAGATGGTGTTTCGATCAACTTCTTGAGAAACGATGGATCTACCGGAAACAACTTTACATCGGCAAAACAATACGCTTACGAGACTTCGAAATTAATGATGGGGAGTTTTGCGTATAAGATTAATGAGAATCACAAAGTTTCGTGGAATTCATTATTTATCCACTCGAATACTCAAAACATTCAAGACTACTACGGTAAAAAGCCAGACGTTGCGGATTCAGATGGGGTATTTGCGAGTATTATTTTACAGACGGAGAATCAAAATAATTTATTTGTAAATCAGTTGTTGTCTGAGCACAAATTAGGAGAGTCAATTGACGTAAGTTTAGGATTGGCTTACAATATCGTAGCAAACGATGAACCGAATCGTAAGAAAAACATGTTTGTTGTAAATAACAATGATAATACCATCAAGTTTGCGTCAGGTGCTGCCAGAAATAACAGTAGGTATTACCACAACTTATCAGAAGATGATTTTGCTGCTAAATTGAATTTCGTAAAGTACTTCGGAACTCGTATTCGCGGTGAGCACAAGGCGAAGTTAAGTCTTGGTTTCGATTTCAGAAAAACAGTGAGAGACTTTAGAGCTATTTACTTTGACTACGATTTAGCGGCTCCAACGATTGTTGATCCTAACAATGTAGATGCAGTATTGAATCAGCAAAACATGGATAACGGAGTGTTCAGATTGAAAACTGGATTCGGATTTGGTTCAGGAGCGTTAGATCCATTTACCTATGATGCTGAACGAATGATCGGTGCTGGATATGCGAGCTTGGATTACCAATTGACAGATAAATTGTTCGTTAATGTGGGAGCTCGTTTTGAAAATGTACAAATGGATGTGTCTTGGAGAACTAACTTATCGAGTTCTTTCCGTGATTACGGTGGGCCAAAAAAGATGAAAGATAGTTATTTTTTACCATCGTTAAACCTTAAATATACGATTAATGACGACAATTTGTTGCGTTTAGCAGCGAGTAAAACCTATACCTATCCACAGTTTAAGGAGGTGGCGCCGTTTGTATACGAAGGAATCGATTTCCAAGAAGTAGGAAACGCAAACTTAATGCCGTCTACGAATTATAACGTAGATATCAAGTACGAAATGTATCCGAGTAAAGGAGAATTGATTTCTGCAACGGTATTTGGAAAGATGATTCAAGATGGAATCAACCGCGTAGAATTACCTGCAGCTTCTGATAACTTCTTCTCTTTTTACAATACTGGAGACACCAAGATTTTTGGTGTAGAAACTGAAGTGCGTAAGAAGTTGTATTCGTTTGCAGGAGAAGATGCAGACTACGAAGAAGATTTAAAATTAGGGTTCAATGCGACCTATATGCATACGAAACAATCATTTAACAGAACGGCACAGTTTAATCCGACTAATGACGACGAACCTACTGAAGGAGCAGCGCCATTTTTAGTGAATACTGACATTACCTACAACTATAAAAAAGACAATAAAGAAACCTTGGCTGCACTTGTGTTTAACTACCAAGATGACAAGTTGTTTAGTATCGGGTCGGTGAATGGTTTACAGAGTATTTACCAACGTTCAATTCCGAGATTAGACTTCGTGTTTAAAAGACAGTTTAACAAGCGTTTGGGATTGAAGTTTAGCGCGAAGAACTTGTTGAATCCGAAGATTGAAATGTACAGAAATGTACCTAGAAAATTGGTGACGAGATCTTTCAAAAGAGGAATCGATTTATCATTGGGATTATCGTATAGTTTATAGGCGTTTTTATTAATGATTACTTAAACTTTAGGTAAACCTTATTTTAAGCATTAGCCCCACATTTGCAACACAATTTAGATAAACTTAAAACGAAAATGAAGACAATTAAATTATTATCAGCTTTAGCAGTTTCTGCTTCTTTAATGGTAGGATGTTCTAATGACGATCCAGCTCCACAACCGAATACTGGATTCGATTTAGAAATCAATAGTCAAAATGATTTTGACCCAAAAGATTTAAAAGGAAATGTAAATGCTGATATCACGTTAAAGGCGGGTACTGAGTATTTGTTAACGAGTTCTTTACGTGTTAAAGAAGGAAAGACCTTAACAATTGAAGCGGGAACTACAATCAAGTGTAAAGCTGGTGGTACTGATGTATTCGTTGCAGTTGAAAGAGGAGCTAAGTTAATGGCTGCCGGAACTGCTGCAAAGCCTATCGTATTTACTTCAGATGCAACTAACGGAAGACCAGGTGACTGGGGAGGTATCGTAATTGCTGGTAAAGCGAGAACTAACAAAGGAGCTGAAGCTGAAACTGAAGTTGCTGGTTTAAAGTACGGTGGTACTCAAGACGATGATAATTCAGGAGTTTTAACTTATGTAAAAACTCAGTATACAGGAGCTAAAATTAACGGTGATCAAGAATTTAATGGAGTATCTTTATATTCTGTAGGGTCTAAAACTGTAATTAACAACTTGTACATTGCTAACGGAGCTGATGATGGTATCGAGTTCTTCGGTGGTACTGTAAACGTTGAAAACATAATGTGTGTAAACATCAAGGATGATATGTTCGACTTTACTGGTGGATACACAGGAACTATGAACAATATGTTTGGAGTTAGAGAAAATGGATTTAACGATGCTACTGAAGATCCAAGAGGAATCGAAGGAGATAGCAACGGATCTGATCCTACTGCAGCACCAGTTTCTAAACCGACAATGAAGAATGTTACTATCTTAAACTTATCTCCAATCACTGCATTAAAAGCAGGAGCTGAGATCAGAAGAGGTACTGTAGCTACTATCGATAACGCATTGTTCGCTGCCTATAACGGAGCATCTTTCGGAAACTTAATCGATACGGATGATAGCAAAGGTAACGGTACTTTAACCATTACAAACTCATACAAAATGGGAACTGTAGGATCTAATAAAGTTGGAGGTACTATTACAGGAACTGTAACTGAAGATACTGCCGCTATCACTGCAAGTGGAAACAACTTGTCAATGAAAGCAGGAAGAGGAGCAGATTTTACTAAGTTCGCTTGGACTGGATACGCTTTAAAGAAATAAGTACTTACATAGTACATAAAAAAAACCGAGCTTAGCTCGGTTTTTTTGTGCTTATAAAAGCCATGGTTGGTAATTTCGCTGCGCTTCTAATTTATTTTCTAAAGAGTCATCTAGTTTTGAAAAGAAGTCGATTCCAGTGACTTTTTCAATTTCATCTATCGATACAACGTAGTTGTAAATACTTCGCTTAGAAGCCTTGTGAGGCATTAAAAATGCAATAGTTTTATACGGTTTGCTACTGTAGTCCAATACTATTTTATAAAAGTAGTTTGGAACGCTGACTTTGTTTCTCTTTCCTATCGTTTTTAATTCACCGGTCAATACGCCTCCAGTTACGATGTATAACTGTTTGTTTTTCGCGGCCCAATGACGAATTTTATTTTCTAAACTGTGCCAAATACCCGCATTGAATTCGTGGGTTTGTGGACTCACGTTTGAGGTGTAAAACGTTTCGTTATACGCTGCTTTAGATGATTTGCGATCACCTGCTGGGCACAAGTGGCCTTTGTCGTATCCCGATTTTTTATAGCTTTTCCAATCGGCCGATTTTGTGCGAACTTTAGGGTCGTTCGTAAAGTAAGGACGTTTGAATTTATTTCTGTTAAAGTCGTTTTTGTTTAAGGTGTAGGCTACCCATTCTGCTTGTTCGTGCTGTTCGTTGTACGACAGTTGGTAGCCTTGGTGTTTGATGTGGACTCCTGTGGTTGAATTGGGGGTAAACAATGCGCCGTGCTCATCGTGTTGTTGTACTGTAACTTCTGCAGTTTCTGTATTGGTAGCAACAAAGTGTTTTCCGTAGCGCTTCCAGGCAAAGTAGCCAACGCCAACCAGCGTAAGGCCTAGTTTAATACTTCGGGATAGGGTCATGCGTTTTTCATTGGGATTTCTTGAAAATCTTCTGTTCGTTCAACATCGCTAAAAATAGCTTGGAATTTTTCAGGGGGTGTTGTTAACTTTCGTTTTACCAAGTCGAGCCAAGCTCCGTATACAGTAATTACCGCTGAGAGTTGTCCTGCCTGATTAAAAACTTCGTGTTGGATTTTCCAGCGTTCTCCTTTGCTAGAAAGGCCGTTTACTTTTAGATTGACAGTAATGTCTTCGCCTAGGTGGATTTCACGGAGAAATTTGGTGTTCTCTTCAAAGAGAATTGGCCCTATTTTTTCCATTGAAAAATCGCGAATGGTAATGTTGTGTTTTTTAAAAAAGCGCAAGCGAGACTCCGCTGCATAGTCGTTATAGGCCGTGTGACGCATGTGTATATTGGCGTCGAAATCTGCCCAACGAGTTGTAAATTTTACAGAAAAACTCATGTAGTTATTTTTTTTGTGAAAAAACGAAATTAGTCAATTTCTTACGAGTTTTTTAAGGAATCCTTGTTAAGATTAGCCTTTGACGTCAAGGGTGTCTCGTAAGGTGTTTCCTAACAGCATAAAAGCCATGACGAGCATCATAATTGCCATGCCCGGTATCAGCGCTAAATAAGGTTTTCCAACGATGATGTAGTTGTAGTGGTTTTTTATAATTGCCCCCCATGAAGGTGTTGGAGGTTGTGCTCCGATACCTAAAAAACTCAAACCGCTTTCAATGAGTATGGCGGCAGCAAAATTGGCTGCAGAAATAACGATAATAGGAGCGAGTATATTGGGGAGTATATGTTTAAAGATGATGCGAACATCTGAATAGCCTAAGGCTCTGGCCGCTTCTACGTACTGCTGTTGTTTCGTGGTCATGACCTGTCCTCGCACTACACGAGCTACTTCTACCCACATGGTGAGGCCAACGGCGATAAAGACTTGCCAATAACCTTTGCCCAGCGCTAAAGTGATGGCGATAACTAGTAATAGCGTGGGGATAGACCAAGTAATATTGATAATCCACATAATGAAAGCGTCTACTTTTCCTCCGTAGTAGCCCGCTAAGGCTCCCAACGGGATCCCCACCAAAAGGGAAATAAAAACAGCGATAAAACCGATAAAGAATGAGATTCGAGCACCTACCAAGATTCTGCTTAATAGGTCACGACCGTATTTGTCTGTTCCAAACCAAAAGGTGCGCTGTTGCAGGTAGTTTTTCGGTTGCTGCTGAAACAGGCTAAGAGGATATTTTTTTTCGAGCTTGCTGTCGATTGCTGAGGTAATTAGGTGGGTAGTGCTTATGCGATAACTGTCAATGGCGATTTCAGTGTGCAGCGCACGTGTTCCGAACAAGATTTTTGACAGGGAGGACTGTGATTGTGCTGTCGTTCCTGGAATTGAAAGTATCGTCGCTTCAAAACCCGGAGGTTTCGAATGAATCTCTAGATGCATTTGATTGGCGCTGTTTGAGCTGTCAGGGGCAAATAGGTAGCAAAAAACAGAGAAGAATCCACAGAGGCAGATGTATGCCAAACTGATAAGCCCGGTAGTTTTTGTTCTAAACTTGCGAAGGGCAAGTTGCCAGAGTGAATTTTGTTGCATCATTGCTCAAAACTAGAGATTAGATTTAAGAGTAACAAATTTTGCAGGATTTTCAACAGTGATTTTCTCTTTTGCTGCTCGATTTAAAATAGTATTAATCTTGTTGAAACGTGCAAGTGCCTAGTTATTTGAAACTTCTTCTTCTAAATAGGCTATGAATTTTTCAATCTTTTTGGGTACTGTTGGCTAGCAAATGAAAACGAAAAAGAGAATCACCTTAAGCAATTCTCTTTCTCAATTTGTTTGATATTTTTCTGTATAGAATCTTAAACCACTTCAACAAAAAGTCCTTCTTCAGTCTTTTCAACTTTAGCCAATTTGTTTTTGGTCAATCCTTTGATGGTTTTATCCCATTTTTTATTCGATAATCCACTTGCTGCTTTTAGATCGTTTAAACCAATTTTTTCAGCTTTTTCTAAGAGGGCTAAAACAGCTTTTTCCTCATCGTTTAAAGCTACAGTTGGAGTTTTTTTCTCAGGCTTCATTTGTGGGAAGAACAATACTTCCTGAATTGATTGGTTGTTGGTTAAGAACATGATTAAACGGTCCATACCAATTCCTAATCCCGAAGTAGGAGGCATTCCGTACTCTAACGCACGTAAGAAATCGTGGTCAATAAATTCTCCTGCCTCGTCATCACCGCGTTCTGCAAGTTTTAACTGAGCTTCAAATCGCTCGCGTTGATCTATAGGGTCGTTTAATTCTGAATAAGCATTGGCGATTTCCTTTCCACAAACCATCAATTCAAATCGCTCTGTCAATTCAGGGTTTTCTCTGTGTTCTTTACACAACGGAGACATTTCTTTTGGATAGTCGGTAATAAATGTAGGTTGGATGTAGTTTCCTTCACATTTCTCTCCGAAAATCTCATCGATTAATTTACCTTTCCCCATAGTATCGTCTACTTCAATACCCATTTCTTTGGCTGCACTGCGAATTTCGTCTTCGGTTTTTCCGTTGATATCAAATCCGGTAAAGTGCTTGATAGAGTCAGCCATCGTAACACGAGCATACGGAGCTTTAAAGTCAACTTTGTGTTCTCCAAAAGTCGCTTCGGTAGTACCGTTTACTGCTAAAGCACAGTGCTCTAATAATTTTTCGGTAAAGTCCATCATCCAGTTGTAGTCCTTGTAAGCCACGTAAATTTCCATGGCGGTGAACTCTGGGTTATGGGTTCTGTCCATACCTTCGTTACGGAAGTTTTTTGAAAATTCATACACACCGTCAAATCCACCTACGATCAAACGCTTTAAATACAATTCGTTGGCAATTCGCATGTATAATGGAATGTCAAGAGCATTGTGGTGGGTGATAAATGGACGGGCAGCAGCTCCTCCAGGAATCGGTTGTAAAATAGGTGTTTCTACTTCAAAATAACCTGCATCGTTAAAAAATTGACGCATGGCCGTAAATAGTTTTGTACGCTTTACAAATACTTCTTTTACTTGTGGGTTTACTACTAAGTCGGCGTAACGCTGACGGTAGCGCATTTCTGGGTCGTTAAATTCATCGTAAACAACTCCGTCCTTTTCTTTTGGTAAAGGAAGTGGCTTTAATGACTTGCTCAATAAGGTGAAGTTTTTAACCAATACGGTAATTTCACCTACTTGAGTTTTAAACAACTCTCCTTCAATACCGATAAAATCTCCGATATCTAAAAGTTTCTTGTATACGTCATTGTATAGTGTATGGTCTTCACCAGTACAAATTTCATCGCGATTGAAATAAACCTGTACGCGTCCGTTGCTATCTTGCAATTCAGCAAAAGAAGCTTTACCTTGGATACGTCGAGACATTAATCTACCTGCAATAGTAACCTTTTTCCCTTCCTTATAGTCCTGTTTAATTTCCTTGGAGTTTGTATCTAAAGGATATAGGTTTGCTGGATAAGGATTGATGCCTAACTCGCGTAGTTTTGCGAGTTTTTCTCTACGTACAACTTCTTGTTCTGATAATTGCATTACTTTGTATTTTCTTGTTTCTATTAAAAGAGCAAAGATACAATCTATTGGAAAATAATACAATAATTCGACGTCTTGAACAGATTTGTTTTTTTTGAAAAAAAATGAAAAATATTTTGTGGTAATAAAAAACTTTGTATATTTGCAGGCTGTCTTTTTTTAAAGGCAGCGTTTAGTTGTGTTGTTAAGGTGCTGAAAAGCACCATGGTTTTGTTACCAATGGAAAGCTTCCCTGAGATGGGTTGCTTTTTTTTTGTGCCTATATCAACCCCAGAAATTGTGTTTGAATTCCCAAAAGGTCGTCAAAAAAAGTACGAAGTAAGTTGCCGATACGGTAAATTTAAGTACTACGGATACTAAAAATCCTAAGAACGCTCCAAACGAAGCCTTTATGGCTCTTCCTCCGTCTGAACTGTCGTAAAGCAGTTCGCCTACCAAAGCCCCGAGAAAAGCACCGATGAGTATTCCGAAAGGAATAGGAGATAATAAGCCTATAATGAGTCCAATTGTGGTACCATAAGCTCCGTACTTCGATCCGCCAAACCGTTTGGTACCCATGGCGGGTATAAAATAGTCAATGATAAATATAAAAAGAGCAATGACAAATGTAATAATGAGAAAGGTACTGTTGTTCGGAACCGCTTTGGTTAGATGAAGTAGTAGAAGGCCTACCCAGCCTGTAATGGGACCTGGTAATATCGGTAAAAAAGAACCTATCAATCCCAAAATGGCAAAAAGAAAGCCAATGAGTACTAGAAATGTGTCCATAGCATTAGTGTTTTTAAAGGTTGTATGCTTATTTGACGATTGAAAAGGAGGACTGTTACAAAAAAATAAAACTAAAAAATTAGTTTAAACTAAATAATTAGTTATATTTGTGAGGAATTAAATTTAATTACATAGTATGAGCAAGCAATTAACCAAAGCGGAAGAGCAGGTGATGCAAGTGTTGTGGAGGTTAGGAGAAGCCTCGGTTAAAGATGTCAGAGCCGAAATGGAGGATCCTAAACCTGCTTACAATACCGTATCGACGATTATTCGCATTTTGGAGGTAAAAGAGTTTGTAGCGCACAAGCCTAAAGGACGTGGTTATCTGTATTATCCATTAATTGAAAAATCAAATTACAGTAATCAAAGTCTGCACAAATTACTCAATGGGTATTTTGGAGGTTCGTTTAAGTCGATGGTTTCTTTTTTTATGAAGGAGAATAAAATGGATACGGCAGAACTTCAAAGTATCATGGAAGAACTTGAAAAGAGAAAAAGAAACGAGTAAAAAGGGAAGATTGCGGTGACAGGGAGTTTCGGGGTTTTTGATACTCGAGATTTCATTTGAAGAGGAGTTGTGCGGGGAATTGCCGTGAAAGAGAGGGGACTTTTTTAGAGTGAGAGCTCATAAAGAATTGCTACAGGGCTTTTTTTAGTGTGTATTGAGGTGTTTATGTGTTTCACAAGTAGGTGAATCGCAGTGCTCCGTAGCAATGAAAGGAGCGTCTATACTGTTTGTAATAACTATTGAAATAAAAAGATAAAAGATGATTAATTATATAATTCAGGTGGTAACCCTGCAGTTGTTGTTTTTAATGTTGTACGATTTCTTTCTGAGTAAAGAAACGTTTTTCACAAAAAACAGATGGTATTTGTTGATAACGGCAGTGCTGGCATTTCTGCTACCCTTGTTTAAGGTGTCGAGCGTTCAAGAAGCGTTTACTGTAGAGTATATGGTGGTTTTACCAGAGTTAGTGCTATCTCCTCAGTCGGTTATCGAAGAATCGAAGTGGTATCAGTCTATCGATTACTTTGGGCTTGTTTACAGTGTAGGGGTAGGGCTGTCTTTACTGGTTTTTCTATACAAGTTAAGTAAAATTATTCGATTTTATTTTCTTGCTGAGAAATCGGAAAAAAGAGGGAAGTATCGGATCGTAGAGCTTGCCAATAGTACCAAAGCCTTTTCTTTCTTTAATCTGATATTTATCGGTAGTGCCGTTCCCCAAAGTAAGCGGAGAGAAATCCTAAAGCACGAGCTGGTCCACAGTCGTCAAAAACACAGTTTAGATTTGCTAGTTTTTGAAACGCTTAAAGTATTGATGTGGTTTAATCCATTACTGTATGTATACCAAAAGAGAATCATTTTAGTTCACGAGTATATTTCTGACGCAGTCATTGCAGAAGAGTCTTCACCCGATCGTTATATCAATCAATTATTATCGGAAGTATTTGAGGTGGAAGGAATATCGTTTGTGAACCAGTTTTATAAACAATCCCAAGTAAAAAAGAGAATAGTTATGATTTTAAAAAAACAATCAGCAAGAACAAAGCAACTCAGGTATTTATTGCTGGTACCTGTTATGGTTTTCGCAATTATGTACACTTCCTGCTCGGAGGCAATCGCACAAAATACACAACCAGGTGTACAAAAAGATTTGATCGAGATTATTTTGGCGAGTAAAAATAAATCGAAGAGGATAACCACCAAAAGAACGGGGTATTTTAATCTTATGATGGGGACGAAACACCCTGATTTAAGAGAGGTGCCTCTTACGGAGTTGACAAAAGAAGAGTTAGCAGAGTACGAGAGGCTAGAAAAAGCGAGAGTGAAGCACGATGACGGAACCTTTTTACACAAGCCGTTGAAAGTACTAGAAGACAAAGGTGGACGAAAAATTTTGTTTATCTACTTAGATATGGAAGCAAAAGCATCGGATGATAATAGTGTCGCTTTTGGGAATTTAGAATTTTCACCAACTTTCCCTGGTTGTGAGGAAGGGAATAGAAAGTGTTTGTCGACTTCGATTAGCAAATTTGTGGTTGAGAATTTGGATATGAAATCTTGGACAAAATTAGGGCTTAAAAAAGGGGGACATCGCGCATATGCTATTTTTAGGATTACCAAAAAGGGAACCATCGAACATATAGGTGTTCGAGCACCCCATGAAAAAGTTAAGAAAGATATAGTAAAGGTGTTAAAAAAGTTGCCGAAACTAAAACCAGGTAAGGTTGACGGTAAGGAGGTATCTGTAAAGTATACCTTGCCTATTACGTTTACGATTTATTAAAAAAAGAAGGGTGAAGAAAATATTTTTAACGATTATCGTATTCTTGGTTGGCTTACCATTAGCCAGCCAAGAATCGCAGTTTAAGCAAATTGCAGAAACCTTAGAAAAAGGAAACTATATCGAGGTGCTTGGGAAGCTCGATAAAATGCCTGATTCATTTGAGAAGTACAATTACGTGGCTAAGGTGAATGCCTTACTCGATAGAAATCGATTGGCCATTGAGGCATATCAGCAAGCGCTAGCCTTGAGGTATGAACCAAAGGCAACGATGAAACTGGCTGCCTTATTGAAAAAGACGAAACAGTACGACGCCGCGCTGAGGTTGTATGAATCGCTGCATGAAAAAGAAGTAGAGAATATGTTAGTCGCTTATGAACTCGGAAAATTGTACCTGCTAAAGCGCAAGGCAAAGCAAGCGCTTTTGGTGTTTCAGAATCTTCAGAAAAGAGATCCTACAAATGCCAATTACCCGTATTACAAAGGGATCGTATTTGGGTTGTTGGGGAAGAATAATAAGCGTATTGATAGTTTTTTGGAGGCTTTTCAGCGCGACAGTTCGCATGTTAAGGTATTGGAAAAATTAGCTGTGAGTTACACTCTTTTAAACGATAGAGATTCTGCTGCGTTGTTTATGGAAAAGGGACTACGGCGAGCACCCCATCATTTCGAGTTAAACAAGCTACAAGCGAATGCCCGTTATCGCTCTGGGGAATTTGAAAAGGTTGTGGGGCAGCTAAAAAGTCTAGACAGCGTGCGGCCAAATGAACACTACATTAAAAAAATGTTGGGAAGAAGCCTGTTTAAGCTAAAGCGCTATCCAGAAGCAAGGGAGTATTTTATGGTAGCGCGTAATTTGGATAGAGGTGATCATAAAGTGTATACCTATTTAGGAGATATCGCATTTGAAACTAAAAATTACAAGCGAGCTGCACTGTATTACCGAATGGCAACATGGGTAGGGAAAGATAGCAGAGATGCGGAATATTACAGGTTAGCACGAACCTTAAGTGAGCAAAAAAAAGACCTAATGGCTATAAAAATGTATAAAAAAGCCATGGATGAGAACCGTGATAACTACAGAGCCTTGTACCAGCTGGCTACAAAATCGGAGTCGTATTACAAGGATAAAAAAATAGCTTACGAGTATTACAAAATGTATATCGATCGTTTTGAAAGTATCGATTCTCTGTTAACAGATCACGCTAAAAAGCGAGTACTCGTCATAAAAAAACATTACTTTCAAAAGGGAGAAATATTGGAATAGGATAAAATTTCGTACTTTCATCTCAAATAGAATGTCATGAGGTGGCCACAAACCGTCGTTTTCTTTGTTGTTATCGCTTTAAGCTTAGGAGCTTGTGATGGGTTTCCTAGGAAAACTACAGCTAAAATTGAGCCTGTAGTTATCGATACACTTACGGTGGATCAATCTCCAGCATTTGAATCGTGTAAGGATTTGTTGGGAACAAAGCGAGCCCGTTGCTTTGGAGAAACCCTAAAAAATCACATGGAATCGGTGATAAAAAGAGTCGATTTTACAGTGAAACAAGATCTTGATGCCGCTTTAGATATTTATCTGTTAATTCAGGCAACAGGAGTCGTTGAGTTGGATAAGGTGGAGGCTTCTATGGATTTAGCTGACAGTCTTCCGCAGCTCGACAGTATCATTGAAGTGGCAATACGGGAATTACCCGTAGTAATTCCGGCAACTAAACGAGGAATTCCAGTAAAAATTCAATACCGTCAACCCATTTTTATATCTACAAAAATTGAAGAGTAACCCGCTGTAAACAGATCGATTCTACAGCGGCGACTACTACTATTTCGTTACATTTTTTGAGCTTATTCGTTTAAGAGGTAATAAACTAATAAACCAAAATTATGAATAGTTTAATTGTAGAAACTAAAAACCTTGGCTTTTCTTATGGGAAATCAGGGAAGGATATCCAAGGAATGGATCTCCGGGTGCCTCAAGGAAGTATTTATGGTTTCCTGGGGCCAAACGGTTCAGGGAAGAGTACAACCATCCGCTTAATTTTAGGGCTGTTGAAGAAACACGAAGGCGAGGTAGCCATGTTCGGAGCTCCTATGGAGTCTAGAACTCGCTTAACGAACTTGTCAAAAGTGGGGACGCTTATTGAAAACCCGTCCTTGTACGGTCATTTATCAGCGTTAGAAAATCTGAGAATTGCTGCCAAATACAGAGGTAAAATCACCGAAGAGCGCATTTTTGAGGTATTGGAAATCGTGAAGTTAGCACACGTCGGTTCCAAAAAGGTAAAAGCGTTTTCTTTAGGAATGAAACAACGGTTAGGATTGGCGATTGCCTTGTTGAGTAATCCAGAGTTATTGATTTTAGATGAGCCAACCAACGGCCTAGATCCTAAAGGGATTATTGAAATGAGAACGCTGATAAAAGAACTCAATACGAAATACGGAACTACCGTTTTTGTGTCGAGTCATTTGTTGAGTGAAATAGAAAAGACCTGCTCTCATGTAGGGATTATTCGAGATGGGAAAATGCTATATCAAGATACCGTAACAGCGCTAAAAAATGCAAAAGGAGATCAGCTCCAAGTTGCCTTAGAGGTCGATAAGTTCATTGATGCCTTAGCTGTGCTAGAAACGCAAGGAGTGAAATTAGTAGAAAATGAAGACGGAATGTTGCTCGTGGAAATCGGTTGTAAAAGTGATATTGCCACATTGATAGATGGTTTGCGAACAAAAGACGTAGCTGTGTATCAAGTAGTAATTAAGAACAGTTTGGAGGACCTATTTTTAACACTAACCGAAAATTAAAACCATGACAGCAATAACGTATTACTTCGCAAATACCCAAAATGAAATGGCAAAGTTGAGAAGAACCTTTGCCTTTTGGTTAACTTTAATCAGTGCTCTGGTGATTCCACTGCTGTTTTTTATTGTGTATGCAGTAAAACACGCTGAACTTGCCCCAGCGGAAGGAGTAAATCCTTGGACTAAATTTATGGCAAACCAAGTGGAGAATTCCATCCCTTTTTTCGTGCCGATGTTTATCGTGTTAATAACGAGTTTGATTATTCAAGTAGAACACAAAGCTACGGGGTTAAAACAGTTGTTTGTACAACCCGTTCCTAAATGGAGTGTCTACTTCGGGAAACTTTCTGTGGTGCTAGTAACCATAGTGTTTACTTATGTAGTGTTTTTAACGGCGATTATCGGATTGGGGTACTTGTTGGGAATCTTATTTTCAGAACTGCAGTTTGTAAATTATCAACCGCATTACTTGAAATATGTGAAAATGCTATCGTTGTCATTTGTCGCATCTCTAGGAATCGTAGGGATTCAGTTCTGGATGAGTTTTCGATTTAAAAATTTTATCATTCCCATAACTGTCGGAATGTGTTTGGTGATTACAGGGTTGATTGTTTCTCAAGCTCCTGAGTCTATATATTTCCCATATGCATACAATGTGTTATCACTTTCTTTAGGTGATCAGCAACCTTTGTTGTTGGGCTTGTCTAAAGTTACGGTTTTCAGTTGTGCGTGTTTTATACTAACGGCTGGAGTCGGATATTGGGACATCAGTAAACGAAATATAAAATAACCAAGAGTAGAGGAAAGCTGACGAGTGTGATACTTGTCGGTATGGCCATACAAAAGAGTATCCATAGGCGGATTTTTCGTGAATTGGATGCTCTTTTTTTCATACTTCGAGTTAGCTGGTCAAGAGAGAGTTCTTTGATGTCTTCCACAGTCCAAGGAAGTTCGTAGAAATTTTTTGAGTGTATGCCCGCACGATAGCCGTGGAGTGTTTGGATCGGGTAGAGCACTATGCTCACGCCAAATGCCCACAAGCTCAGGAGTCCGATAGGGAACTTTTGCCACAGTCCAGTAGCAATTTCCCATCCTGCTATAAAGGCTTCTCCCTTCCAATCGGTGTTTCGTTGGTATAGCACGTGCGTTAAGTCGTGATAGATGAGCTGTTGTTTTCGAAACGTTGGGTTCGGGAGTTTCAGCGGTACATTTCCAATATACAAATTGAAGTGGGTATCGTTTACACCGCCATTTTCAGGGAGTTTATTGCCTTTGTAAAAAGCCTGAAGTAGTTCTTTGATTTTCATAAATAAATATCTTTAGTCAAAGATACTCAGGGGGATTGATGAAGTTCTTGACATTTGTCAAGACTTTGCTAATACCGAATTCTACTAAAAGTTTCCGCTGTCATACCCAAATACGAAGCGAGGTGCTTTGCGGGTACTCGCCGAAGCAAGTCGGGGTGTTTTTGTGTCAAAATTTGATAGCGTTCACGCGCGGTGTGCAATTGTAAATGGTGTAGTCGAGTCGCCAGTTCGATATAAATGTTTTGGGTAAAGAGGCGTCCAATACGCTCGTAATGCGGCTTTGAGCTTAACAATTGTTCGAGTGCTTCTGCAGATATTCGAATGAGTTCACTAGGCTCTAAGGTTTCTATACTGTAGGTGCTTTTTTTGTTTTGAAATAAACTGTCAATAGCGGTAAAGCTCTCTTGTTCTTTTGCCAAATGAACCGTGATGTCTTTGCCTTCTTTGAGGTAAAAAACACGAATAAGCCCTGTGTTTACCAAGTAGAGGTGATTGCAACGATGCCCTGCTTCGTGAATAGTGCTGTTTTTAGGATGTGACTGTACCTGAGCAATATCGTATAGATCACTACTAAAATCAGGGTTATCTAGGAGAAGTGCTGTGATGCTGGTCATTATACTTCTTGAAGACTGAGTAGTTCTTCCAAATGTTCTCTGGTATTGGAAAGTCTCGGGACTTTGTGCTGTCCTCCAAGTTTTCCTTTCCTCTTAAGCCACTCGTAAAATAGTCCTTCTTTTGCTTCGTGAACTTTGGGCATGGCAAGGGTCATGTTGTTATAGCGTTTTGCCTCGTAATCGGAATTACAATTCTTAAGCGTATTGTCTAGTAGCTCTGTAAAGAATGCTAAATTTTCCGGTGCTTTATCAAATTCGATAATCCACTCATGTGCTCCTTGAGTGTCACTGTTCATAAATACAGGAGCCACTGTATACTCTTTTACAGAAGCATTGGTTTTTTCACAGGCCGTTTTTAAGCTGATCTCGGCATTTTCGATAATGAGTTCTTCTCCAAAAACATTGATGTGATGCTTGGTGCGCCCAGTGATTTTTATGCGGTAGGGGCGTGTTGAGGTAAATTTAACCGTATCTCCAATCAAATATCTCCACAGTCCACCATTGGTCGTGATTACTACAGCGTAGTTTACGTCTTTTTCAACTGCTGACAAAGGAATGGCTTGCGAGTGTTCTCCGCGATAGTTGGCCATTGGGATAAACTCGTAGAAGATACCATAGTCCAACATTAGTAACATTTCGTCACTGTCGTTACGGTCTTGAATGGCAAAAAATCCTTCTGAAGCGTTATAGGTTTCGTAATAGCGAAAATCTTCTTTAGGAATGAGCTTCTTGTATTGTTCTCTGTAGGGATTGAAGTTGACACCTCCGTGAAAGTATACTTCTAAATTGGGCCAAACTTCTAGAATATTGTCTTTTCCAGTTTTTTCTAGTACTCTGTTTAGCAGTACGAGCATCCATGATGGTACGCCAACCAAACTCGTGATGTTTTCGTGAATAGTTTCTTCAATAATGGCCTCCATTTTGGTTTCCCATTCGCTCATTAAAGCAACTTCTTGTTTGGGAGCTGAGCTAAAGTCAGCCCAAAAGGGCATGTTTTCGATAATGATCGCTGACAAATCACCAAAATAGGAATTGTTGTCCTCATATACCGCAGAACTACCGCCAAGTCGAAGTCCTTTCCCTGTAAAGAGCTGTGCGTTTGGATTGTTATTGATGTATAGGCAAAGCATGTCTTTACCTGCCTTCATATGGCAGTTCTCTATCGCAGCTTCACTAACGGGAATAAACTTGCTTTTTGCATTGGTGGTTCCACTCGATTTAGCAAACCATCGGATGGGATGGGGCCAAAATATATTTTGCTCTCCTTTTCTACAACGTTCAATAAGCGGTTCTATACTTTCGTATTTCTGAATGGGAACCCGCTTAGCAAATTCTTCGTAACTTTTAATTTTGGAATACCCATATTGCTTGCCAAGTTCCGTGTTTTTTGCCGATTGAATTAGTTTTAGTAGCAGTTCATTCTGAACGTCAATAGGGTATTTTAAAAACAGTTCGACTTGGTGTTTGCGTTTCTTTAGAAACCAAGAAATGATCGAATTTATAAACGGAAACGCCATATATTTTTTAAGTTTGTGCTTTAAAGTCTATTCAGAACGGCTGTCGAAAAAAAAGCTACTAGGCTTCCAAGAGACAGCGAGTTCTAGTGTGAAATTTCAGCTAAAAGTAATAAAATTTAAGTTATGCAATATCAAGGAGTGTTAAAAAAAATGGCGACTGAAAATTTGGAGTCTGTGCAGTATTATCTCGATATGGGAGCCGATTTTTTAAATGTAAATCAGTTGCTTAACAAAACTGTGAGCTTGAGTTTTGTGGGGTATGAGTGTTTGAGCTGTGGAGAACCGAAAGAAATTTTTAGACAAGGGTTTTGTAAAAGCTGTTTTTTTGAATCAGCAAAGGCAGGAGACTGGATAATGAGACCAGAACTCAGTAAAGCCCATTTGGGGATTGAAGACAGAGATTTGGCCTACGAAAAACAAGCGCAATTACAACCTCATATCGTGTATCTGGCAAATTCTAGCAATGTAAAAGTAGGGGTGACCAGAAAAAGCCAGGTGCCTACACGTTGGATCGACCAAGGTGCCCATGAAGCTATTGAGTTGGTAGAAGTACCGAATAGATATCTAGCCGGAATTACCGAAGTCGCTTTAAAGGCAGAAGTGGCCGATAAGACGAACTGGAGAAAAATGCTTAAAAACGATATTGAAGACGCGGATTTAACAGAGTGGAGAGAAAAATTGAAACACCTGATTCCTGAAGAAGCGCAAGAGTATTACCGTGAGGAAGCCAAAGAAATGCACATCAATTTTCCAGTACATCAATACCCAGAAAAGCCAAAGAGTTTGAATTTGGTGAAAGAAGGAAGTTATCGAGGGAAACTCGTTGGAGTTAAAGGACAATACTGGATTTTTGAAGATCAAACAGTGTTCAATGTCAGGTCTAATGAAGGCTTGGTCGTAGCAATTAGCGTATAATAAAAAAACATCGCCAACCGGCGATGTTTTTTTTATTGTTATAAAGAGCAATTCTTTATGACAAACCAGAAATGATCCCTTGGTTGTCAATGCTCATACCTTCAGAGGCAGGTGTTGCTGGCAAGCCAGGCATACGCATCATTTTTCCGAGTATGGGAATGATGAATTGTGCTCCGGCAGCAATTTCAATTTCGCGAACTGTCACTGTAAAGTTTTCAGGACGTCCAATAAGGCTGTCGTTGTCAGAAAATGATTTTTGTGTTTTGGCCATACAAATAGCGAAGTCATTAAATCCTAAGCGGTCAATTCTTCGTAGGTTAAGCTGTGCTTTTTTACTGTATTCTACCTTGGTAGCACCGTAAATTTCGGTGGCTATTTTTTCGATTTTTTCTTTTACTGGACTGTTCCAGTCATAAATAGGACGGTATTGTGTTGCCTTGTTTTCAACGATGTCAACAACGGCCGCCGCTAAGTTTTTGGTTCCTTGACCACCTTTAGCCCATCCTTCTGATACCACTGCTTGCACGCCTAGTGCAGCACAAGTATCGATGACATACTGAACTTCTTCTGGTGAATCTGAAATAAATGAATTGATGGCAACTACGGGTTCGATGTTGAATTTTCGAACGTTTTCAATGTGTTTTTCAAGATTCTTAAATCCTGTAGCCACGCGGTCTAAGTCTGGAGTATTATAGGCTTCTTTTGGAGCACCACCGTGATGGCGAAGCGCTCGAATAGTAGCCACCAACACCACGCATTTTGGATTTAACTTTGCGTAGGCCGACTTGATGTTCAAGAATTTTTCAGCACCTAAATCGGCACCGAAACCAGCTTCGGTAACTACGTAATTTGAAAGAGAAAGTCCCATTTTAGTAGCGATGATAGTATTGGTTCCTTGTGCGATGTTTGCGAAAGGGCCTCCGTGGATAATCGCAGGGTTTTCTTCGAGTGTTTGAACGAGGTTTGGCTTGATGGCGTCTTTTAGTAAAATAGCCATGGCGTCTTGTGCCTTGAGGTCTCTTGCGAAAACGGGTTTTTTATCAAAAGTAAACCCGATAAAGATATTCCCTAAACGCTCTTTCAGATCGTCAAAACTTGTGGCCATACAAAGTATTGCCATCACCTCAGAAGCCGGAGTAATATTAAAGCCGTCTTCTCTTGGAATTCCGTTGGCAGTTCCCCCTAAACCTATGGTTATTTGACGCAGTGCACGGTCGTTCATATCGATTACGCGTTTCCAAAGGATGGTACGAGGATCGATGTTGAGGTTAGCGGTTTTGCTTTGTAAATTGTTGTCAATAAGAGCTGAAAGTAAGTTGTTGGCTTTCTCTACGGCATTGAAGTCGCCGGTAAAGTGGAGGTTGATATCTTCCATAGGAACTACTTGAGAGTGTCCTCCACCAGCGGCACCTCCTTTGATCCCAAATACAGGGCCGAGTGAAGGCTCGCGTAACACTACAGTGGCTTGCTTACCAATGGCATTTAAACCTTCGGTAAGTCCAATTGAAACGGTTGTTTTTCCTTCACCTGCGGGTGTTGGGGTAAGTGCGGTAACCAAAACGAGGTTGTTTTGAGCTACTTTGGTCTCGTCAATTAAATCTAGTGGAAGTTTGGCCTTGTACTTTCCGTACATTTCCAACTGATCTTCGTCGATTGATAATTTTTGAGCGATGTGTTTTATATGCTGTAAATCTTTGGCTTGTGCGATTTCGATGTCAGTCAAATGCACGGTTTCTGTTGCTGATGTATCTGCCATTTTTCTTTGTTGTATTAGTAAGTTGTTTGCATACTTAAAAAAGTAGGTAAATATACGGATTAATCATTTTACAGAATCTATAATTCTTTAGCAAGAATTTGCTAAATCCTTGCTAGAAACATAAATATGTCAAAACAATTGGCAAATCTTTTTTGAAATACTATATTTGCACGTTTTAAAAAAAGTCGATTTAAATTATAAAAGATGCAAAACAAAGGTCTTATTAAGGTATTTGCTATTCTTTTTGGTCTAGTAAGTTTATACCAATTATCATTTACCTTTTTTGCTAATGGCGTTGAAACCAAAGCAAAAGAGTATGCGAAAGCAAACGTTAAAGATAACAGTGGTAGAGCTTTAGCAGAGCTAGAAAGAAAGTACTTAGATAGTGTAGCAAATAAAGAAGTTGTAAATTTAGGATTTACTGAGTTCACTTACAATCAAATCAGCAGCCAAGAAATGAACCTTGGACTCGATTTAAAAGGAGGTATCAATGCAATTTTGCAAGTCTCAGTTAAAGACATTTTACTAGGGTTGTCAAACGGTTCTAAAAACGAAGTATTTGTAGAGGCGTTGAAAAAAGCCGACGAGGCGCAAAAAGATAGTCAAGATGACTACCTAGATTTATTCTTCAATCAGTTTGAAAGTTTGAGTAACGGAAACGTTAAATTAAGTGATCCGTCTATATTTGGAACCAAAGCGTTACGTGAAAAAATCGACTTAAACAAAACGGATGCTGAGGTAAAGGATGTATTAAGACAAGAAATCAATACTTCGGTAACGACGGCTTTTGACGTTTTACGTAGTCGTATTGATAAGTTTGGAGTGGTACAACCAAACATCCAGCGTATCGGAACTTCAGGAAGAATTCAAGTAGAATTGCCAGGAGCGAAAGATATTGACCGTGTTAAGAAATTATTAGAAAGTACTGCGGAATTACAGTTTTGGGAAGTATTTACCAATGCTGATGTGATCGGGTACTTGTCACAAGCGAATGTCAAATCTTTGGAGTTGTTAAACAAAAAAGAAGAAGCAGCTAAAGAAACTACCAACGCAGCAGATAGCACCAAGTCTGATAGCAAAATTAACGAGCTTTTAGGAGAAGAGGAAGCAAAAGAAAAAGCAAAGAAAAGCTTGTTCAGCTACCTTAGCGTTAATGGCTCTGCAGTAAGTCCACAAATTGGATATGCTAAGGTGTTAGATACTGCTCAAGTAAATAAATTACTCAAGAGTAAAGAATTAAGAGCATTGTTGCCGAGAAATTTACGTTATGTAAAGTTCTTGTGGGATTACAAACCGATCACTCCAAAGGAGAAACCAGGAGAAGAGAAAACGGAAGACGCTGATTTTATTGCTTTGTATGCAATGAAAGGAAACAGAGCCGGAACAGCTCAGATTGAAGGAGATGTTATCGGAGATGCAAATCAAGATTTCCACCCTACAAAAGCAAATCAGCCTGTAGTAAACATGCAAATGAATAGTGCAGGTACGAAGCTTTGGGCAAAAATGACTACTGAGAACTCAGGAAAGTTCGTAGCAGTAGTATTAGATGATTATGTATACACTGCACCTTCTGTAGACGAACCAATTCTTTCAGGAAATACGATGATTTCTGGAGGAAGCATGACCGTAAATGAAGCAAAGGATATCGCTACAGTTTTAAAGGCTGGTAAATTACCTGCACCTGCTCGTATCATCGAAGCACAGGTAGTAGGGCCATCTTTAGGACAAGAGGCAATCAACGCGAGTATGTGGTCGTTTGCCTTGGCAATTGTATTAGTATTGTTATGGATGATGTTGTACTACGGAAAGGCAGGAGCCTTTGCTAATATCGCGTTAGTAGTAAACATCTTGTTAATATTTGGTGCCCTAGCATCGTTTAATGCAGTATTGACATTACCTGGTATTGCCGGGATCATCTTGACCATCGGTATGTCGGTGGATGCAAACGTGATTATCTTCGAACGCATTAAGGAAGGATTAAACTCAGGAAACGATTTAATGACTTCAGTAAATGAAGGATTTAGTATCAAAGGAGCATTATCAGCTATTATCGATGCGAATATTACTACCTTATTAACTGGATTTATCTTATATGCATTCGGTACAGGACCAATCCAAGGATTTGCGTTAACCTTAATCATCGGTATCTTCACCTCGTTGTTTACAGCAGTATTCATTACGCGTTTATTTATTGACGGTGTTGTTGAAAAAGGAGGAAGCTTAACGTTTAATACAGGAGTGTCTAAAAATTGGTTTACCAACATTAGCATGGACTTCTTAAGCAAGCGCAAGGTTGCTTATATAGTTTCTGGAGCGTTAATCGCTGCGGGAATAGTATCGATGTTGACCATCGGATTAAAGCAGGGAGTTGACTTCAAAGGAGGACGTTCGTATTTAGTGCGTTTTGAGCAAGACATGAAGGCGAATGAAGTTGGTGAGGCATTAAAATCTGTGTTTGGTTCAGCTCCTGAGGTAAAAACCTACGGATCGGCAAACCAGTTGAAAATTACCACTGTTTTCAAAATTGAAGAGAAAACAAAAGAAGTAGACGAAGAAGTACAAGCAGCGTTATACAAAGGATTAAAGCCTTATTTAGGTACTTTAGATTACGAGAGCTTTAAACCAGGTTTCGAGAGATTAGAAAACCAAGGTGGTATCATGAGTTACATGAAGGTAGATCCTACCATTGCTGATGATATTAAGCGATCTGCTCTTTGGGCAGTATTGGGATCGTTAATCGTAGTATTCTTGTATATCTTATTGCGATTTAGAAAAGTTGCCTTCTCTATCGGTGCAGTAGTAGCGGTATTCCACGATGTATTAGTCGTTTTAGGAGTATTCTCATTATTGTACAAATTTATGCCTTTCGATATGGAAATCGGACAGTCATTTATCGCAGCGATCTTAACAGTAGTTGGATACTCGTTGAATGATACCGTAGTAATCTTTGACCGTATTAGAGAGTATGCTGACAAGAGTGATAGCTTAACAGCAAACCTTGTTGATAGAGCATTGAGCAGTACTTTAGGAAGAACAATCAATACCTCGTTAACTACCTTATTGGTAATGTTAGCTATTTTCTTCTTCGGAGGAGATAGTATCAAAGGATTTATGTTCGCGCTTATCGTAGGGGTAGTAGTAGGTACGTACTCTTCGTTATTCGTAGCAACACCAATCATGTTTGACGTAGCTAAAAAGAACGAGAAAAAATAAAATTAGTATAGACTAATTCAAGGACCGTTTTGAATATCCTTCAAAACGGTTTTTTCATTTAATATCAAGCAACTATCTTTGCAGTCTGATGAAAATTACAAAACTTCACGATTTATATTTTAAAGAGCTTGTTTCGGAAAACGAGCTTGGTTTGTTGGTAAAGCGTTTAGCCAATCAAGTAAAAACAGATTTAGCACCCGGAGAGGTGCCTTTGTTTATTGGAATCCTGAACGGTTGTTTTGTTTTTGCAGCCGATTTTGTTCGCGAGTTTAACGGCGATTGTGAAATCTCATTCGTAAAATTAGCCTCGTACGAAGGAACGAATTCAACGGATACTGTAAAGAAATTAATTGGTGTGAATGAAGACTTGACAGGACGTACCGTGGTAATACTTGAAGATATTATCGATACGGGAACCACCTTGCAAGAAATCTATGAAATATTTAAAACCAAAAATTTAAAAGAGCTGAAGATAGCAACGCTTTTCTTTAAGCCTGATGTATACAGAAAAGAACTGCCTATTAATTATATCGGAATGAATATCCCGGATAGTTTTATAGTTGGGTATGGCTTGGATTACAATGGGTACGGTAGAAATTTGCCTGCTATTTATCAGTTAACAACACAACCTAAAATGAAAAATATCGTATTATTCGGCCCTCCAGGTGCCGGTAAAGGAACGCAAGCAGAAATCTTAAAGGAAAAGTATAACTTAGTGCATATTTCAACTGGTGATGTATTCCGTTACAATATGAAAAACAACACGGAGTTAGGAGTACTTGCTAAAACGTATATCGATGCAGGTGATTTAGTTCCGGATGAAGTTACCATCAGCATGCTCAAGCAAGAAGTAGAAAAGAACGCAGGTGTAAACGGATTTATTTTTGACGGTTTTCCTCGTACAGAGTCTCAAGCAAAAGCGTTGGACGAGTTTCTTTCAGAAAAAGGAGAGCGTATCAATGGTATGGTAGCCTTAGAAGTTCCAGAAGATTTATTAGTTGAGCGTATTTTAGAACGTGGTAAAACCAGTGGTCGTACCGATGATACTGATGAAGAAAAAATCAGAAACAGATTTAACGAGTACAATACCAAAACAGCGATATTAAAAGATTTTTACCAAGAACAAGGTAATTACTTTGGAGTAGATGGTGTAGGGTCTATTGAAGACATTACCAACCGTCTATCTGAGATATTTGATAAATTATAATTCTAAAAAGGTACTGAAAGGTACCTTTTAATATAAATGAAACCCAATGACTGAAGGAAATTTTGTCGACTATATTAAAGTGTATGCTTCTTCCGGTAAAGGAGGAAGAGGATCTGCTCACCTGCACAGAGAAAAGTTTGTGGCGAAAGGAGGACCAGATGGTGGTGACGGAGGTAGAGGTGGACACGTAATTGTACGTGGCGACAAGAACCTATGGACACTCTTTCATTTAAAGTTTAAGAGGCATTTTAAAGCCGAGCACGGAGGTGATGGTGGAAGTAGTAGAAGTACAGGACAGGATGGAGCAGATGTGGTGATTCCGGTTCCATTAGGAACTATTTTTCGCGATGCAGATACCGATGAAGTGCTTTTTGAAGTTACTGAAGATGGTGAAGATGTCGTACTCTTAGAAGGTGGTAAAGGTGGCCGTGGAAATTGGCATTTTAAATCGCCAACAAATCAAACACCGAGATATGCGCAACCGGGTATCGAAGGTCAAGAACGCTGGTTCAGAATTGAGCTTAAAATTTTAGCTGACGTTGGATTAGTAGGATTCCCGAATGCGGGTAAATCGACCCTGCTGTCGGTAATTACTGCTGCTAAACCAAAAATCGCAGATTACGCATTTACAACCCTAAAACCTAATTTGGGAATTGTAGAGTATCGCAATCACCAGAGTTTTGTAATGGCTGATATTCCAGGAATCATCGAAGGTGCTTCTGAAGGAAAAGGATTAGGTCATTACTTTTTACGCCATATCGAACGAAATTCAGTACTGCTCTTTTTAGTGGCAGCTGACAGTGATGATATTAATAAAGAGTATCAGATTTTGTTAAATGAGTTGAAAAAACACAATCCAGAATTGCTCGATAAACAACGCGTACTGGCTATATCTAAATCGGATATGTTAGACGATGAGTTAAAGGAAGAAATTCGACAAGAGCTACCTGCTGATGTACCGAGTTTGTTTATTTCTTCAGTCGCGCAACAAGGACTTATGGAACTCAAAGACGAACTTTGGAAAATGTTACAATAAAAAAAAATCTGAGTGTTTACTCAGATTTTTTTTTATTCATGAATTTTTATCTAGTGTTTTACGAATTTCTTTCTAGAAACACCTGACGCCGTTTTAATCGATACCAGGTATATACCTGAGCTTAGGGTCGACACATCTACAGAATTTTGAACAGCCGCTTTAATAAGTAGCTTTCCTGAGATGTCATATACACCTAGTTGTGTGATGTCTTCTTGCAATCCTTGTACAGTAAGTGTATTGGCTACAGGGTTCGGCGTGATTTGGAAGGTTACCGAGTTGACTTCTGAGGTACTCGCAGCAGCACAGCTTTTACTAAAGCTCGAAGCACTGTCGAACTTATAACTGTTTCCTTTCCAAACAGCGGTGCTATAAGCAACATCATCTACCTGAACACAATCTAGTTTACCATTGGCATTGGCTTCTATCTCAACGATTTTTTTATTCTGCCCGTTGGCGAGATTTAAAAAAGTCATTTGGGTAACGGCACAATATACCTTCGTCAGTCCAGGATTTTGGCTTAAATCGAGCCTAGTAAGCTTGTTCCCTCCACAATTGATACTGCTGAGCTGTGGGTTTTTGCTAACATCGATGGAACTGATGTTACCGTTGTTGTAACAAAAGAACAAGCGAAGTGCTGGGTTCTTACTCACATCAATGGCCGATAATTTATTGGAATGACAGTAAATTTTTGACAATTTAGGATTGTTACTTAGGTCTATCGATGTTAAATCGTTAGTACTGGCATCAAAATATACCAAGTTGCTGTTTTTGCTAATATCGATTTGGGTAAGTTTGTTGCCATAACAGTACAAAGTTACCAATGCAGTGTTTTTACTAACATCAATACTCGTCAGCTTATTGCTATAAGCGTAGAGGTATTTTAAAGCGGTGTTTTTACTGAGGTCAAGCTGTGTCAAGTTATTGCTATAGCAGGCCAAACTAACGATGTTTGTAAACGCTTCAATACCGGTTAGGTTACTGATACTTTTGCTAGAAACATCTAAACTACCAGCGAAAGCGGCAGCTTCATTCACAGTAATTTCACCGTCATTATTGGTGTTGATAGAAGTGTTTGCAACAAGAGCTGCTTTAAAGTTTGCATCCGGAATGGACACATTTTGTGCCATACTGCTAATACTGGTTGCCATAAAGACTGAAAGTAATACTTTCTTCATAATAAAGGGAATTTAAGTTTAATATAATTATGGTGTAATGCGTTTTGCAATTACAAAGTTGTTGTTCCAATAAGGTTCATTTAATGAGTTTACACAAACGCCATTTTTTGTGCTGGAATGAATAAATTGTACATCACCATTGTTTGTTGTACTTACAATGCCTACGTGATTGATAGCGTTCCCTAATCTACGGATTGTAAAAAATACCAAATCACCTACCTTAATATCCATTCGTTGCACAAGAGTTCCTGCAGAGCTCATGGCTTTCGATGAACGCGGTAGTTCAATTCCTTCACGTTGAAAACATCGGTATATCAATCCTGAACAATCAAATCCACGAGCGCTAGTACCACCCGCTTTATAAGGAGTGTTCAAATAGCTGTTGGCCAGCTGAACAACCTTCGTAATTCGAGACCTTGGCGGTGATGTATCCGTATCTGAAAGCGCCGTGGGTTTACATAAAAAGTAAATCACGGTGATAAGTAAGGTGATTAAGAGGAGTATTTGTCGTTTCATAAAGGGGAAATTAACGAGTTATAGTACTCTTTTGGCTTTGATAAAAGCCCGGTTCCAATAACGCTCCCGCAGGGAACTTACCAAAACACCTCTCGAACTGGTGGAGTGTATAAAATAGATCGTTCGGTTTTTTACTGAGGTAACGAGGCCTACGTGATTGACCTTTCCGCGTTTGCGTGATGTCTTAAAAAATAACAGGTCCCCACGTTTTACTTTCTGTAAAGGTATGGGCTGCCCTTGTTGATACATAGCACGAGAAGTTCTGGCTAAGTTGACGTTTCTCTTTTTAAAAGAAGTATAGATCAACCCTGAACAATCCATACCGCTTTTTGATGTACCTCCAAGTCGGTAAGGCGTTCCTTTATAACTAACAGCGGTCCAAACGACCTTGTCGGCCAAGCTCGGTTGACTACTGCTAGTGCTCGTTCTCGGTTTTTTGTACGTTTTTTTAGGGGCTACTCGCTTTGTCGATCCACAAGAAACCATGGTGATTAAAGCAAATATCAATAGTAGTTTTTTCATCATAAGCGGTCATTATTAGCGTGGTTTACGATGAGCGACGCCGTGCGTGCTGAAGCTCCTTTACTTCCTAGTTTTTCTTCGAGTTCATAGTAGTCTTCAAACAGCACAGTCCTGCGTTCTTCTGTCAAAATAGAATCCAATTCATGACGAAGGTTCTTTTCATTGAAATCGTGCTGAATAAGTTCCGTTACTACAGGCTTGTCCATAATTAAATTGACAAGAGAAATGTATTTTAGCGTGATGATACGCTTGGCTATTTCGTAAGAAATTCTGCTTCCTTTATAACAAACCACTTGTGGTACTTTAAACAGAGCAGCCTCCAAGGTGGCGGTTCCTGAAGCAACTAGCGCAGCATGTGAGATACTTAATAAGTCATACGTTTTATTTGTAATAAACGGAATGTCTTTGCCTTCGATAAAAGGAGCGTAAAAAGCGGCCGTTTGACTGGGAGCCCCAGCCAGCACAAATTGATAGTTAGGATATTGATCTTTAATCGCAACCATCACTGATAGCATTTTGGTGATTTCTTGTTTTCTACTTCCAGGCAATAGGGCAATAATATCTTTTTCTCCCAATTGGTGCTCCTGTCTAAACAAGGTCTCATTTACTTGTGCTCTACCAGCGATACCATCGATTAATGGATGTCCTACAAAATGTACATCGTACGCAAACTTTTTGTAAAAGGCTTTTTCGAAAGGTAGAATGACATACATGTGATCTACATCCCTTTTAATATTTTTTACACGACCAGATCTACTAGCCCATACTTGCGGAGATATGTAGTAGTGTGTTGCAATTCCCTGGGTTTTTGCCCATTGAGCAATGCGTAAGTTGAACCCAGAATTATCGATTAGAAGCAAGACATCGGGCTGAAAATCCGCAATATCTTTCTTACACGAACTGATGAATTTGGTGATTTTTCGCAAGTTCATCAACACTTCCACAAAGCCCATAAAAGCGCGCTCCTTATAATGAGTTACTAAGGTTCCTCCAACTTCGGCCATTAAATCACCTCCCCAAAATCGAATATCGGCTTTTGGGTCTTCTTTGTAAAGTGCTTTCATGAGGTTGGCACCGTGTAAATCTCCTGAGGCTTCGCCTACTAGTATGTAATATTTCATAAATGAATAGGTGGCAGGTTTAAACAAACTTCAATACAAAAGTCAAAAGGGCAGTGATGATGGTACTGATCAATACACCTCTGGCTCTGTAATCTTGTTTCTTCTTGAGGAAAATGAAAAACACAAACAAGTTAGGGATGGCAGCTAAGGCTACAACGGTACTTAAAACACCGCCTTCTTTTATTTGTGTCAAGGTTTCGCTCAATGAATTTTCGGAAATATACTGCAGGTATAGGTAAAATCCACAGGCAGTAGCCGCCAGTGAAATTAGCATGCCAAGTGCAATCTCTTTTCTTATATGTCCCATGAGTTCAGCTTTTGAATGGCGTGGTGTGCAGTCATGTCAAACTGTACGGGAACGACTGAGATATATCCGTTTTCTAAGGCCCAAATATCAGTGTCCTGACCTTTGTCTTTATTAATAAATTCACCTGTTAACCAATAATATTCTTTTCCGTATGGACTTTTGCGTTTGTCAAAATTTTCTTTCCAATAGCCATTGGCTTGTCTACAAACACGGATTCCTTGGATGTCTTTTTCTTTGAGTTTTGGAATGTTTACATTGAGAACAACACCTTCTGGTAGTCCGTTGAGTAAGGTGTTCAGTGTAATTTGCTCAATAAATTTTTTGGCAGCTCTAAAATCAGCGTGCCAGTCAAAGTCTAACAGAGAAAAACCGATGGCAGGAATCCCCTCAATACCCGCTTCAACAGCAGCACTCATAGTTCCTGAGTAAATGACATTGATGGAAGAGTTAGAACCGTGGTTAATTCCAGATACACAAAGGTCCGGGGTTCTGTTTAAAATTTCATTCTTGGCCATTTTAACACAGTCTGCAGGAGTTCCTGAACAGCTGTATTCTATTTGTGGACCGTCATCTATTGTGATCGGATTACAGTGCAGCACATTGTTGACAGTGATAGCATGTCCCATACCACTTTGAGGACTGTCAGGAGCAACGACTACAACATCACCGATTTTATTCATAATTTCTATGAGCATTCGAATCCCTGGGGCTGTGATTCCATCGTCATTTGTAACTAATATCAAGGGTCTATCTTGCATGTTCAATTCTGTTTTACACAAATGTACTATAAAAAAAGGATACTTTTTTTAACATTTTGTAAAGATAGAAGTCTCGATATATTCTGTAATCTTGTAGTAATCAAAATGTAACTACTGTGGTACGGATAATAGTGAAAACAACAATTTTTTTGGTACATGTGCTCTTTTACGTATTGAATGCGTAAAAAAGTTCATCTTAGATAAGTAGCCTGTAATCGTGGCAATGGCCTCGTATACGGGGAACTCATCAGTGACGTAACTGCGTATTACTTGTAAATGCCATTCTTCTTTTTATGAGAAAGAAGCTCATTACCCTTATGTAATTCTCGGGAATGAAATATTTTTAAAGAAACCGATGCGAAACAAGAATTGGGAATCGCATTCAAAAAAACCACACCGATAACGATGTGGCTTTAAGTTGTAATAGAAGATATTAAACGTTGAGTTCGTAGTCTTCTTTGTATTTCATAAATATTTGATAGCCTTTTAATTTTTTTAAAGCTTGGTGTTTTTGAATTTCAGCTAAGCGTCTTAAAACTATTTGTGCGAAAAAGTTTTCTTCAAAATCTTGATGAACGCGCGATTTGTATTCTCGCAAGTAAAACCTAAACAAAGACAATTCATCGCAGCCTAACTGCTGCGCCCAGTCGTCGAATTCAAAAATGGCATTATCACTTTCGGCTCGGGGTTTGTTATAACGAATAGCATTGTAAAGTCCGTAATAGTCTCCTTCATTACCATACGTGAAAAGTAAGTTAAAACACTTGGTGAAAAACTCCTTATCATACCCATAACAGAATTCAGATATAGGGTCAATGTGTAAATCCACGTTCGATTTATAGTGTTCTCTGATAATTGCTAATGCGTTTTCAAGAGAGGTTTCCTCCCAAAAATAGGCATACAAGGTATCAGTAACAAGTTTGGCTTTGGAGAGTAGTAGTGTTTTCTCTTCTTCATTAAGTTCCCAACTTGCCTTGTCCGGACGCTGTACATTTCTCTTGGCAGCTTGCCATAGTTCTTCTCGAAATTGAGTTTGAGCTAAACGGATATAAACATTCGAGGGCTTGATTAGATGAACTTGTTTTAGGAATTTTAGTGCTCTCGGAACTTCTAAGTATTGGAAGCTCTCTTGCATGGCTTCTTTGCGTTTCTTTTCCATGGCGGCGAACATCGGCGATTGGTCTTCGTCCACGATATCCATCTCGGAAAACTGGGTTACCAAAGAGTGATAATATTTTTTTAATGGATCATCGTCTTCTAAGTTTTCTAGCTCGTTATAGTCCAGTCGTTTTTCTAAAACCAGTATTTGAGTAGCGAAAATCAAGGACCTCGGTATTTTTAAATCCATCATCATATCTTCAAATCGGATGATTGCTTCTGGTTGTGCATTGTAAACTTCACCACTTTCTGTAAACTCTTTAAAAGAGGTGTACAGTAACTTTAGCGGAGCCGAATCTGTAAATAACAGATAGGCTTTTAGTAAGTTTTTAGCGACGTTTGCTGGTGCAACACGGGCTACCCATGGAATAGAACTCAATGCCATAACAGCGTTTTCAGAGTGAAAAATTATATTTCGTGCTTTAACCAGACTACTGTCGTGGGCATCTTCATCTTCTTGTACTACCAGTAAGGTATTGATAATTTCTTGAGCAGTGGCTAACGTGGTGCTAGGAGCAGTATTACCCTTGCGCAACGATTGAATTAGCTGTTGTTCTTCTGCTGTTAAACTTGCGATACCGTCCGTCATCAATTTTTGCATAAGGGCTTTTGGAGGCATCGCCGGAGTAGGAGGGATGAGATAGTTTCGCAACTGCTCCATTGACGTTTCCAAATAAGTTTTGGTTTCAGGTTGGCTGTAATGAACGTGCTGTTCGTTAGAAGCAATTTGCCAGAGGATGGTTTCAAACAGGTGTTCCTGGTAAAAATCGATGAGTTCAATCAGGTGCGGATCATTAGTGTTACCTAGGTCTTGAAGTTCTGTGTAAAGTACAAATGCAACGGCCATTAATTGCGACCCCATAGCGTATTGCTCTTGACGCATGCCTGGAGAAACGGCTAAGATATCCGGATCTTGCAACGCCACTGCAGCCTTTTTTATTTGTGTAAATGCTTTCGTAAACCATGCAGGGTTTTTTTGATAGAGTCGGTGTATACTGCGAAGTTTATTTTGACCAAAAGATTCCGTAAATGCATCGTTTACCAGAGCGTATACTTCTGAAACAAACTCCTCTTCACTGAGTTCTTTAGTGTCGTATTGTTGGAGTAGCGTTGCTTCGTCCATTAGCTCCAGTCGGTCACAAATTTCTTCAATATCAGCTGGGCTAAATCTATTTTTACCTGTGAGTTTTACCAATACTTGAAAACAACGAAGTGCCTTTGGGTGATTATTTTGTTCATCACCGTCCAATCCGTAGCTATCAGGGTTTAAGTATGGAGCCACAAAATGCTCCAAGATATCGAGTAAACTTACCTCCTGTGCCAGATTTTCTGAAAGTCGGAAATCGCCACTTCCGTAATACTCTAATCGTTTAAATAATTGTAGCTTGTGATCAAATGCTAACTTTCGTATCGGAACCTGTTGTAAACTCTGTAATACCTCAGACGGTGTCCCCTTTTCGATGAAGTCCAGTATTTCTTGGCCGTTCGCAAAGCAGGTAAGGAAAAATTCATTGTTGATTTCGTAATCGTATTCTGCTTCGTATTCTTGGTAAAAACTGTCGCTAGAAATTTCCGCTAGAGTTTCTTCTCCATAGTTCTTTCCGCTGCTGTAGTAAAAATCTTTTCGAGGGATGTCTTTAATCGCGTTGAAAACGTCACGATCAAATTGTTGAATTTCTTCCTGTAAAGTTTTTCCGTGAAATTCAAAGCTGTCTTCTCGGTATCGTAAAGCTACGTATTCGGCTTCTTCATCTGACTGCGGTTGTTCTTCAAAACGCGTTTCCATTTCGACATCGTATTGATCGACGATAATATCGAAAAACCGCTCAATAACGGTTTGCTCTTCTTCGAAATCTGGGGCTAAGCTTTGAGGATACTTTTTAAAGGCATTGACAACACATTCTTTGTAGTATTCGTAATTTTCTCGATGCTTTGTAAAGTATTCTAATAGCGTTTCTTTTTCTCGGTCGTCCTCTGTGTAAAAATTATCGTCTAGGGCAATGTGGAAATCGTTGAAGCGCACGTGTGCTAGCAGCTTTAAATTGTCTCGTGAATACCCGAATTTTTGAAGGAGGAAATAAACAGAAGGAGCAACGTGGTATTTTATCTGGTTGTAATCACTGTCTCTGGCAATGAAATCCCCGATGAGATAGCTGTATTCCTGTGAATGCAGTGCTAAGATTACGAGTATACCTATTCCGAAATATTGATTGGTACTAAAAAAAAGCTCGTTGGATGAGTTAACTTTCATGGCGTACGCAATGAGCTCCTCACAGATGTCAAGAACTAGCGGAAGCAAATCGTCATAGGCCAATGCATGTTGAAACACTAATAAGTGTGAATACGCTGCGTAAAAATCAGGGCGGTTTAGTTGTTCCAATGTCAAATGTGCCAAGTGCTCCATCTGATCAAGGTCAGGATCGTTGTGGTTTAGAAACTTCGAATACTCTTGTAGTTGTGGTAAGTTTTTAAAGTCTTTGTTCTCAAATAGATTTTTGTCCTCAGGAATAAAAGCAGGAACCAAATCGATTAGTTGTCCTGTGGCATAGGCCTCCTGCATTTGAGATTGAAATTGAGCTAAGGCCTTTTTAATAGCGTCGTGTTCTAGCGTTAGGCTAATGGTTTTGAGTTTCATTTAATAATAGTAAATGGGGTTTTGGTATGGAAAATTTAGTATCTGTTAATTTTCGGAATAGCGTAGACTATCCCGGTATGGCAATTTTTTTTACTGTGTTATTGAAAATTCATACAGACCAGGGTTCTCTGCTATCACGGAAAACTCAACGGCAAATAAGCGCTGAGGCAAGCAGTGAAAAGCTGCCGAATAGGCCTGTTGTCTCGACTAAATTTATGAGGAAAGTTGAAGGGTAATTAATGGTAAATCCCCTCAGGGGTCAAGGACAAAACAAAGATACGCTAGCCAGAGAAATGTTACAGTATGGAACGTAGATAAAAACAAAGAAGGAGCTCATTACTTAACCTAGGATAAGACGATGACGTCAAAATGAAGTTTTGTGAGCGCTGTAAAAATAAACCCACCGATACAATCGTTATAAAAAGGCGGCCAAAAACAGCTTTTGTTAAAAAATCAAAAGTTAGTAAAATTGGCATTATTTTAGTAGCTTAGCAAGTGATGTAATTGAAAGCGTATTAAAACGACAGAAGATATATGAAGACGAAAATTTTTATTCCAATAGCAGCCTTTTTGTTGGTTGCTCAAGGCATGTTTGCCACCAATACTTCATCAAAGGGGGACCCAGAAAAAGACAGAGTAATTGTATATGTTTTAAAGAACATATTAAGTAGGTATCACTACGTCCAGAAAAAGATTAACGATGATTTTTCTGAATACGTGTACACAGACTTTATCGAAAGCTTAGATCCTAGTAAAAGGTATTTTACCCAGGCCGATTTAAAAGAGTTTTCGCAATACAAGTACATGATTGATGATCAATTGAGAAATACCAATATCGATTTTTATAAATTGGTGTACGGTCGTTTCTTGACGAAGTTAGCAACGGCAAAAACAACCTACAGAGAGTTGCTTAAACAACCTTTTAACTACAATAAGAAGGAGCTAATCAATGTAGATTACGAAAAGTTGCCCTACGCGGAAAATGAAAAGGAGTTGGTGAACTATTGGAGAAAACAACTTAAACTATCGGTTATCGGACGAATCGATGACTTGGAAGCCGAGCAAGAAGCAAAGTTTAAAAAAGACAAAAAATTTAAAAAGAAAGGATTTGCTGCATTGGAAAAAGAGGCGAGAGCCAAAGTATTGAAGAATATGGATGAGTTATATGCTCGTATCGATGAGTTAGAAAACTCAGATTGGTATTCTACCTTTTTAAATAGTGTGGTAAGTGGTTTTGATCCGCATACAACTTATATGTCACCGCGCGTAAAATCAAGATTTGATCAGGATATGTCTGGTAAGCTTGAAGGTATTGGGGCACGTCTACAGAAAAAGGGAATGTATACCCACATAGTAGAGCTTATTTCTGGTGGACCAGCATGGAAGCAAGGAGAACTAGAAGCAGGCGATATTATTTTAAAAGTAGCGCAAGGAGAAGAAAAACCGATTGATATTGTCGGGATGCGTTTGGATGATGCTATTAAATTTATCAAAGGAAAGAAAGGAACTGAAGTTCGTTTGACGGTTAAGAAAAAAATCGATGGATCAACGAAAATCATTCCGATAGTTCGCGATGTTGTTGAATTGGAAGAGACTTTTGTGAAATCTAGTATTGTTGAAAAGAACGGTAAGAAATACGGAATCATCAACCTACCTAAATTTTATATCGATTTTAGTGACTTAAATAGGAGAGATGCAGCAAAGGATATGGAAAAAGAAATTGCTCGTCTTAAAAAAGAAAAGGTAAGCGGATTGATTATAGATTTACGAGATAATGGAGGAGGTTCTCTCAAAACAGCCATTGAAATCGGAGGTTTGTTTATTGATAAAGGACCTATAGTACAAGTGAAGTACAGAGGTGAAGATCCCTTGGTAAAAAACGATACCGACGAACGTGTGCAGTGGGATGGTCCTTTGGTAGTTATGGTCAATGAGTTTTCAGCTTCAGCTTCAGAAATTTTTGCCGCAGCAATGCAAGATTATAAGAGAGGAGTGATTATTGGAGGAAAGCAAACTTACGGAAAAGGAACTGTACAGAATATTCTGCCCATCAACCGTTTTTATCAACAGTACCCAGGTGATTTAGGAGCCTTGAAAATGACGATTCAAAAGTTTTACAGAATTAATGGAGGCTCTACGCAAAAAGAAGGAGTTTATGCGGATATCGCATTACCTTCTCGTTACAGTTATATGAAATTTGGGGAGAGAGATTTAGACGGAGCTTTGCCTTGGGACCGAGTTGCTCAAGCCAAGTATACCACGGCTGATTCGTATAGCAATTTTGCAAATGTTGTTTATGAAAGTAAACAACGAGTACTCGCAGATAAAAAATTCCAAAAAATTAATGAGTACGCCAAGTGGTTAAAGGCTAATCAGGATAATAATGAGTACTCATTAAATTATAAGGAGTTTAAAAAAAATACGGCTAATAAAACCAAAGAGAGTAAAAAGTTTACTGAGGTTTTTAAATTTACGTCTAACCTGACATTCAACTCACCAAAATACGAGTTTGAATTGATGAAAAAAGACTCCGTGTTAAAAGACAAGCGCGTTGCATGGCATAAAAATCTTAAGAAAGATATTTATATGAACGAAGCGCTAAATGTTCTTAGTGAGCTTAAAATGAAAAATGATCACCACTTGGTGAAACACTAGAGAAGATACTAGCACTCGAAACGAGATTTATAAACTGCCCCCAAAATGTTAAATACAATTTGGGGGTATTTTTATGAGTGAATATTACTCAGGTCTTTTCCTGTAGGGTGCTCAAACAGTTCTAAATCGAAAAAAGGAACACTGGCTAAGAAATGATCAAAGAGGTCAGCTGCAATCCGCTCGTAGTTCAACCAAATTTTATTTTTACTAAAAGCATAGATTTCTAAGGGAATTCCATGTGTTGTTGGTGCCAACTGACGAGCCATAAAGAGTAATTCTTTGTTGATTTCTGGATGGTTCGCTAAGTAGCGTTCCACGTAGATGCGAAATACACCTAAGTTTGTGAGGTTTCTTCCGTTTATTATAAGGTCCTTGTTAATCTTGTTAGCAGTATTGAATTGCTCAATGTTCGTTTGAGTTTGTTGTAGGTAGTCTGAAATCAAATCAATCTTGGATAATCGAGTAATATCGTCTTCGTTAAGAAATCGAATAGAATTAACTTTAATATACAAGGCTCTCTTAATTCGTCTTCCCCCTGAGTTACTCATGGCTCTCCAGTTCTTGAAAGATTCTGATATCAGTGAGTAGGTTGGGATACTCGTTATTGTATTGTCAAAATTTTTAACAATAACAGAAACCAAGTTGATTTCAATAACATTACCGTCAGCAGCGTATTTTTCCATGGTTATCCAATCGTTTAGGCGCACTGTATCGTTAATTGAGATTTGTATGCTGGCTACAAAACCAAGGATGGTGTCTTTAAATATGAGAAGGAGAACAGCTGAAAATGCCCCGAGGGCTGTGAGAAATTTGAGTAACGATTGGCCAGTTAAAATTGAAAACACGACAAGCGTTCCCAGAAGCCAAACAAAAATCATAAAAATCTGTACATAGCTTTCTAGAGGTTTGTCTTTAAAGGAACTGAAGGTTCGTAGAAAATCTTTAAGGGTAAAGAGAATACTTCTAATAAACCATATGATAAAGAAGCTAATCAAAAGTAATACTAATTTATCAGCGTAAAAGAGTAGGCGTGGAGCTCCTTTAAAGATATTGGGCAGCGATAAATCGAGTAGAATCAGTACGATGATTCTGGTAAATCCTAACAAAACTTTATTCTTAATCAATAAATCGTCAAAAGAGGTCTTTGTACGAATGACGAACCTACTTAAATAACGTCGGCTGAATATGTGAACCAAGCGAAAAAGTAAAAACCCGATAAGAAGGATCAAAACCAGCTTGGTGAGTATACTAAAATATATTGCAGTATTGGTGCCTACAGAAAAATGATCTCTGTAGAGATTGAAAAAGTAATTTTCTTTCATGTGTTTTAAATTTCAGTCAGTTCTTCTCCAGTAGCTAAATCGAATTTCTTTCTGAAGAAGTAAACAAATAAGTATAATAAAGGAGTATCCAATGCGGCAATGAGCATTTTAAATAGGACGCCACTAATTAATAAGCCCCAAAATTTGCTCCATTCGATAATCTCAAAATTACACAATAAGATTAAAACGGTAAGAGTATCTATGAATTGTGAGCTAAAGGTTGAAAAGTTGTTGCGTAACCAAAGGTGTTTACCTTTCGTGAGATTTTTCCAATAGTGGTAAATGCGAATGTCAATAAATTGGGCAAACAAATACGCGAGCATCGAAGCCAATACTGCTAGTGGTGCCGCACCAAAAACTAAACTAAATGTATCGTTGTTTACTTTAGACCATGACGTAGCTGGAGCTTTTTGTGATACATAAATAATCGCTAAAGAAAATAAAGAAGCAAATATTCCTGCCACGACAACTTGATTGGCTTTCTTTCTTCCGTAAATCTCTGATAAAAGATCTGTAATCAAAAACGTAATAGGATAAGGTAATAGCCCCACAGATATTTCGAATAACTTTACATCAAAGATTTCTATATCCCAAGGATACCAGTAAAAGAACTTTTGGAAAATTAAATTGGAAGTTACCAATGATGCGATAAAGAGAGCAGCTAAAATTAAAAATATGAGTTGTGCTTGCGATTTTTGTGCTGTAGTCATAAAACGAAGATAGTAATTTTAAAAATTGTATGTTTGCATTAAAACAAACAATAAAGCAAATGAAAGCGTATATTTTTCCAGGTCAGGGAGCACAGTTTACAGGAATGGGATTAGACTTATATGAAAACTCGCCTGTTGCTCAAGAACTATTCGAAAAAGCAAATGATATATTAGGTTTCAGTATTACTGATGTGATGTTTGAAGGTACTGCTGATGAATTGAAGCAAACTAAGGTTACACAACCGGCAATTTTCTTGCATTCTGTTATTCTGGCCAAAGTGTTAGGTGACGATTTTAAGCCTGAAATGGTAGCAGGACATTCTTTAGGTGAATTGTCAGCATTAGTGGCAAATGGAGTATTGTCTTTCGAAGATGGTTTAACTTTGGTGTCGAAAAGAGCTTTAGCAATGCAAAAGGCCTGTGAATTACAAGATTCTACGATGGCAGCAGTACTCGGATTAGAAGATGCTGTTGTAGAGGATACTTGTAAAGAAGTAGAAGGAGTGGTAGTAGCCGCAAATTACAACTGTCCAGGACAACTTGTTATTTCAGGAGAAGTAGCTGCTGTAGAAAAAGCCTGCGAGCTATTGAAGGAGAAAGGTGCTAAAAGAGCATTGTTACTCCCAGTAGGAGGAGCGTTTCATTCTCCATTGATGGAACCTGCTAGAGAAGAATTGGCAAAGGCCATTGAAGAGACTACGTTTAATACACCTACCTGTCCAGTATATCAAAATGTGGTGGCTAAGGCAGTGACTAGTCCAGACGAGATAAAGGAAAACTTAATAGCTCAGTTGACGGCACCAGTGCGATGGACACAGTGTGTGCAAGCGATGATAGCGGATGGAGGAACCGAGTTTGTTGAGGTTGGACCAGGAAAAGTGTTGCAAGGGTTGATGAGAAAGATTGACCGAAGTGTTGCCGCAAGCGGTGCAGCAGTAAGTATGTAATACAAAACACATATAGCAAAACATATATAGAGTGAAGAAGCAGGGAGGTCCCTGCTTTTTTTTAGTTTATATGTATAGTAATCCAAGAGGTATTTGGAGGAATTAAAAAAACATAAACAGATAACTGGTTGTTAAGTAGTGTTTTGACTTTTCTGTGTCAAAAAACGATAAAAATAGTAAGGTAAACCCATTGTCAATTCAAAAAGAGCTTCTATATTTGCACCCGCTAACGGAGAAACGCAAGTTTAAAAAGTAGCAAAGTTCATTAAAATATCGTGGCAAAGAGAGGTTAAGAAAAGATTAAAAATAAGTTTCAAAAAACTTGTATAAGTCGAAAAGAAGTGAGTATCTTTGCAGTCCGATTTTCACAGGAAAAACAAAGTGTTTGGCTAGTGAAAAGAAGAAAAAAACTTCAAAAAAAGTTTTGCAAAATCGAAAAGTATTTTCTAGTTTTGCATCCGCTTTTGAGAGCGACACGATCTAAGAAATTTTGGAAAGGTTTAAAAAAATCAGTTAGTTCGATTCTAACATTTCTACAAGAGGTTAACGAGAGTTAACAAAGTTCATTGAAAATATTGAAATTGACAGCGTAAT
>NZ_CAZEQT010000008.1:39376-86709 GCF_964514025.1 Tenacibaculum litopenaei | reverse complement strand
AGCCCATTAGCGCCGATGGTACTGCCACTGGTGGGAGAGTAGGTCGTCGCCTTTCTTTTAAAACCTCATTACATCCGTAGTGAGGTTTTTTTATGCCTTAAATTGTAATCTTAGCAATTGATTTATTGGTAAGAATAATCGATTTAAAAGGCTTATTATAGTATAATGAACTTCTGTGGTATTCGATCAAAATAATACCTTAAACAATGCTTAAAATTAGCTTTAGCCAAAGCTGTATGAAGTATTCAAGTAATAGAAGTAGTTATATATTTAATTTTGCAAAAAAAACCTCGAGTGAGATACTCGAGGTTTTTTATTTAGGTATTTTTTTTCTGCCATTCCCAAGCGGAACGCAGGGCATCGTCTAATGACTTTTCTGGTTGCCATTTAAGTTTAGAGGTAACCAAAGTATTATCGGCAAATGCGGCGGTAACATCACCTTTTCGTCGTTCTACAATGGTGTAATTTAATTTTTGTTCAGTTACACGCTCAAATGACTCTACGATTTCTAGCACGGATAATCCAGTACCTGTTCCTACGTTATAGTATTCGTAATTTTCTGTATTTTCCTTATTTACTAATCGAGTAAGAGCCGCAATATGTGCCTTTGCTAAATCAACCACATGAATGTAGTCTCGAACAGCAGTTCCGTCTTTTGTGTCGTAATCATTACCAAAAATAGACAGCTCGTCGCGCAGGCCTATCGCAGTTTGGGTGATATACGGAATTAAATTCTGAGGAACACCTAAGGGAAGTTCACCTATATGAATAGAATCATGAGCTCCGATTGGGTTAAAATAGCGCAATGAAATAGCATTCAATTGATGGGCATTACACGCATCGATAATGATCTCTTCGCCAACTTGTTTTGTATTGCCGTATGGAGATAGAGCGGGTTTTGTTTTTTCTAACTCTGTTATTGGTAGGGTTTCTGCTTGTCCATAAACAGTACAGGAAGAACTAAAAATGAAATTTTTAATATTGTGTTTCACCATTTCTTGCAAAATGTAAACTAAGCTTCCTATATTGTTTTCATAGTATTCTAAGGGCTTGTGGACACTTTCACCGACTGCCTTAAAAGCGGCAAAATGAATGATACCATCAATAGAAGTAGTAGCAAATAGTTGTTGAACATCGCTTTTATTTCTCAAATCAAGTTGATGGAAATCAGGTTTGATCCCACTGATTTTTTCAATGTTTTCAAGGACGTCAACCGTTGAATTTGATAAGTCGTCAACAACGATTACACGGTATCCAGATGCTTGTAATTCTACAACAGTATGTGATCCAATAAATCCTAATCCTCCAGTAACAAGTATGTTTTTCATAACTAGTTGATGAATGAGTTGATAGTACTAGAAATAAACTCAAGTTGCTCTTCGTCGAGTTCTGTATGCATTGGTAAGGAAATCACTTCTTGAACCAATTTATTGGTAGTTACGAAGTCTTCTTCCTTGTAACGCTCATCCATATAAGCTTTTTGAGCGTGAAGCGGTACAGGGTAGTAAATGGCATTAGGAATCCCTTGATCTAACAAATGTTGATGTAAGGCATCGCGTTTACCATTGGTAATTCTCAAAGTATATTGGTGAAATACGTGCGTGCTAAATGAACTGATTACTGGTGTAAGAATATTTGGGTTCTCTAAAAATGCATCACTGTAATACATTGCAGCTTTTCTTCTCGCTTCGCAATACGTATCTAAATGTGGTAATTTAGCTTTTAATACTGCAGCTTGTATGCTGTCTAATCGTGAATTAACGCCAACAACATCGTGGTAATAACGCTTGTACATTCCGTGGTTCACCATACCTCTTAAGGTATGCGCTAACTCGTCATCATTTGTAAAAATGGCACCACCATCACCGTAGCAACCGAGGTTTTTTGAAGGGAAGAACGAAGTGGTTCCAACGTGTCCTATACTTCCTGATTTTTGTGTGTGTCCATTGCTAAAGGTATAGTCAGCACCAATCGCTTGAGCGTTGTCTTCTATGACAAATAAGTTGTGTGCTTTAGCAACTTCTAATATGGCCTCCATGTTTGCACATTGTCCAAACAAATGAACAGGTACAATGGCTTTTGTTTTAGGGGTGATGGCGTTTTTAAGTGCATCAATAGACATGTTAAAAGTATCTTCTTCAACATCTACTAGTACAGGTGTTAAATTTAACAACCCAATTACTTCAACAGTTGCAGCAAAGGTGAAATCAACAGTGATGACTTCGTCTCCAGGTTTCAAACCCAACCCCATCATTGCTATTTGAAGAGCATCTGTACCATTTGCACATGGAATTACGTGTTTAACGCCTAAGTATTCTTCTAGATCTTTCTGAAATTCTTTTACATAAGGTCCATTTATATAGGCAGATGAATTCAATACTTCTTGAATAGAAGTATCGACTACGTCTTTTATTTGTTGATATTGACTTTGTAAGTCAACCATGTGAATTTTTTTCATTCTGATGAATTTTATCAGTCCAAAAATACGACTTAATTCTGTTATCTTTGATAGAAATATTTACTATCATGCGCGTACTAAAAAGATTGTTATTATTTGTATTGGGTCTAATTTTGTTATTGATTATCGGAGTTTGGATCTATTCGTTCTATGCGAGCCCTTCTTATGAAGGTCAATTGGAGCTTAAAGAATTGGAGAATCCAGTGGATGTATATTTTGATGATAACGGAATACCTCATATTTATGCCGAATCACAGTACGATGCCTACCAAACACTAGGATATGTACATGCGCAAGATCGCTTGTGGCAAATGGAATTGATTAGAAGAATTGCACCGGGTAGGTTATCGGAGCTGTTTGGTGAAAAGTTACTTAAAGTAGATAGGTTTTTTAAAGGTTTGGGTATTGAAGATGCTACAGAAAAAGCACTGCAAAAACTAGATACGACATCAAAGGCCTACAAGCTTACGCAATCTTACTTAAAAGGCGTAAATGAGTTTATTGAGAACGGAAAAACACCCTTGGAGTATCATATGTTAGGGGTAGAAAAAGAACCCTATACGATTCGAGATGTTTATCACGTTTTCGGTTATATGGCGTTTAGCTTTGCCGTAGCGCACAAAACAGACCCATTACTAAATGAAGTCAAGGAAAAGCTGGGAGCTGCGTATTTGGAAGAATTACTGGAGGCAACCGAAAGTAATGTGACCGCGATAAAAAATGCACCTGTTCAGGCTGTAAAAGGTTCCATGATTACGGAAGTCCAGCAAGTTTTAGAAACGCTGCCAATTCCTACTTTTATAGGGAGTAATTCATGGGTAGTAGGGCCCAATAAAACGGCAAATAAGAAAGTAATTTTTGCCAATGATCCTCATATTGGGTATGCACAGCCAGCAGTGTGGTATCAATCGCATATCGTAACTCCTGATTATGAAATGTACGGCTTTAATTTAGCGTTAACACCCTTTCCGTTATTGGGACATAATAGGAATTACGCGTATGGTTTGACGATGTTTGAAAACGATGATGTCGACTTTTTTTACGAAGAAGACCATCCTTCAGATTCCACAAAATACGCTACGGAAAACGGTTATCAAAAATACCAAATAGCAACGAGGAAGATAAAAGTAAAAGGAGCAGAAGACGTTGTTTTTGAGCAGCGAATAAGCAGACATGGACCGTTAATGAACGAAGTTTTAGAAGGTCTAAATACAACTCGTCCTGTAGCGATGCAGTGGATTTATACCAAAGAGGAGAATCAATTACTCGATGTTGCTTATGAACTTTCGCATGCAAAGTCATTGGAAGGATTTAAACGGGGAGCTGCTAAGTTGCACGCGCCAGGATTGAATATGATGTACGGAGATGCAAGTGATAACATCGCTTGGTTTGCTGCTGGAAAACTTTATAAATACAGAGACAGTATAGAAACAAAAGTGTTTTTAGAGGGGAAGACAGGAAAGGATGAAATCGTTTCTTACCTGAACTTTGATAGCAATCCTCAGGCGGTAAATCCACCATGGAATTATGTCTATTCAGCAAATAATCAACCAGATTCTATTGCTGGGATGCTTTATCCAGGGTATTACCTACCTGAAGACCGAGCAAAGCGTATCGTTCACTTGTTGGAGTCGAAATCTGATATTACCCAAGAGGATATGGAAACCATGATCACGGATATTAGGTCGACCACGGCGCCAGAAATCAGTAACTATTTAATAACGAGTACGGAGCGAGATCATTTGAGTCCAAGTGCTTTAAAGGCATTGGAATTGTTGCGGTCTTGGGACGGTAAATTTGAATTGGAAGCCGTAGGGCCTGTAATTTACAACCGATGGTGGTATGAGTTTGTCAGTGGGACCTTTAAAGACGAACTAGGACCGGCATTCAAGGTTTTTGTAAATACGCCCCTAGAAGAAAAGGTAATGGCGCAACAAGTACGTAGAGTAAATTCGGTTTGGTGGGACGATATCAAAACCCCAGAAAAAGAAACGAAACGAGCAATAGTAACGGCGGCCTTTAACAGAACTGTGAGTTTTTTAAAGACACAACTAGGAGAAAATGTCGAAGATTGGAAGTGGAAACGCGTAATGAGTGTTGAACACGAGCATGCTATTGGCAAGGCGGGAGGCCTTTTGAGAAGCTTATTTAACGTAGGACCTTTTGTGTCTCGTGGTGGTGATCAGGTGATCAATAATCATATTTATAAAATTGATAGTACAGGATATTACAAGGTACATGCTGGACCTTCTACTAGGAGGATTATTGATTTTTCGGATATCGAGGGAGCAAAAGCCATTATTCCAACAGGGCAATCTGGAAATTTATTTAGTCCGTATTACGGAAATCAGGCGGAGAAATACGTCAATGGAAAGTTCGTACCCATGTTAATAAATGAAGCAAAAATTAAAGAGGTTTCAAAAAAGTTGCGATGCAATCCAGGAAGATAGAATAAAAAAAGGAGGTTTTAAAACCTCCTTTTTTTAGCTTATGTGATGATATACTTCTTCAAATGGAATTCGAAAGCGTTCTCCATAAACACCTTCGGGTTTGCGAACACCACAAGAAACGATCATATTAATTTCTGCTTTTGATGGTATCTTAAGTAATTTTTTTACTCTTTTGGTATCTGAACCTTCCATTGGGCAGGTATCATATCCTTCAGCAGCCATAGACAGCATAAAGGTTTGTGCTGCTAAACCACAGGTTTTATGGGCTACGACACGCATATCGCTGGAGCGAACTTCACGATACATGGGTTTAAACAAGCCCACAATAGAAACGATGAGATATTTTATCCAACCCCAAATTCCAAAAAAGTCACTGTAGGTAAACGGAATGAGTTTGCCGTAGTAGTTTCGCGCAACTTTTTCTCTTGAGCTCTGCTGTTTTTTTGGAGTATTTGTTCCGAATACGCGATCCATATATGAAAGGTTCGCCTTAGCTCTTTTCCTCCAGAGATCTTTTCTTACGACAAAAACGACAAGTTGTTGAGCGGTTCTTGCTGCGTTCTGATTAAAACACAATGGAGCCAATTGAGCTATGAGTTCTGGCGAGCTTACGTGGTAAAATTCCCATAATTGCATATTACTGCTATTTGGAGCTAAACTCGCTTGTGCAATACAGCGTTTCACTACAGCTGTATCCAGTTTTTTTTCAGGGTCATATACGCGAACCGATCGTCGGTAATCGATCGCTTCACTTACTGTTTTTGTATTCATAGGGAGAGATTCAGGGCGATTAGCCAAATTTCATTAAGGTTTTGAGTTGTTTTAGTTTGCCTTTATAAGGAGCGTATCGAGTGGGAATATCCAACCAAGTACCGCGACTAACAACACCTTTGTGATGACTGAAAGTATCAAAACTTTGCTTTCCGTGGTATCCTCCGATACCGCTTTCACCAACGCCTCCAAAGGGAAGTCTATGGTTGGCAAAGTGAACAGTAGTGTCATTGATAGTTCCACCTCCAAAAGAGTATCGTTGTATGATACGTTTCGCAAAGGCTTTTTTTCCTGTAAATACGTAGAGTGCTAAAGGCTTGTCGTAAGTACCTATAATTCGTTCGAGGTCTTGTTCTGAATGAAAGGTTACTAAGGGCAATATAGGGCCAAAAATTTCTCCTTTCATCACTTCACTATCTAGTGAAGGTTCATCGATGAGGGTTGGAGCAATATAGCAATCTTCTCGGTTGCTAGTGCCACCGATCAAGCAAGTTTCATTTTCGAGCATTTTTGTCAATCGATCGAAATTTTTGGTGTTGACAATTCTCGGAAAGTCCTCTGAATTTTCAGGATTCTCTCCGTAAGCTTTGGCAACTTCTTTTTTGAAAGCTTCCACGAAAGCGTCTTTCACACTCGGGTGAATAAGCAAGTAATCGGGAGCAATACAGGTTTGGCCTCCGTTGATGAACTTCCCCCAAACAATGCGTTTTGCGGCTAGGTCAATAGAGGCGCTATCGTCGACAATACAAGGGCTTTTACCACCCAACTCAAGCGTAACCGGAGTGAGGTGTTCGGCTGCAGCTTTGGCAACAATTTTTCCAACAGGAACACTTCCTGTAAAGAATAAATAGTCCCAGCGTTGTGCCAATAATTCTTGTGTTTCAGGAATGCCACCTTCTACCACGGCAACATGGCGTGAATCAAAAACGTTTTCAATAATGCTCTTGATGAGCGCACTGGTATTAGGAGTGAGTTCACTCGGTTTAAGCACCACTGTATTTCCTGCTGCGACAGCTCCAATTACAGGAGCTATGGCTAATTGGTAAGGGTAGTTCCAAGGAGCAATGATAAGCGTATTGCCATAAGGTTCCTTGTATATTTTTGCCGATGATGGAAAATTTAAAATAGAAGGACGTACGCGTTTGGGTTTACTCCAGCTACCCAAATTTTTGATGGCTAGCTTTAATTCAGAGAGTACAATACTGGTTTCTGTCATCACAGCTTCATACGCCGATTTTTTAAAGTCTTGATGTAGTGCAGCGACAATGTCATTTTCTCTTTTTACAAGTTCTGCCTGTAGGCGTTGTAAAGAGGATTTTCTGAAAGATAAATCCTTCGTTGTTTGACTGGCAAAAAAGGCCTTTTGTGCTAGCAGTAGTTCAGGGATATTCATAAATTAGTTTAATTCGCGAAGTTTTTTATTCATTAAGTTAAACCAGAGTGGGGGAAATAAAGCCAAGAGCATCATACCTGGGTATCCAGTTGGCATTTGTGGGCTCTCTGGTAGGGTTTTTAATAGTTGATAATGCTTACTACCGTTGTAATGATGGTCGGAATGACGAGATAGGTTGAACAGCATAAGCTTGCCTATAACGTGGTCAGAATTCCAAGAATGTGTTCTTTTGACACGTTCGTAACGACCGCGACTGTTTTGCTTTCTCAACAGTCCGTAATGTTCTATGTAATTTACTGTTTCGAGCAGTAATATTCCCACAATGGAAGCAGCTACAAATGCGAAGAGCACCGTAGTTCCCAAGAAATAAAAAATCAGTCCTAACAGTACAACATTACAAAGCGTATAGATCAGCATTCTGTTTTGCCAATGAAAGGCAGGTCGCCCTGAAGCTACGAGCCGTTTGTTTTCAGCCTGCCACGCTTGCCAATAGCTTTGAAAGTGAGAGCGAAACCAAAATAAATACACGACTTCTCCTCGTCGAGCGGTTGCAGCATCCTTCGGGGTTGCCACATTCAAATGATGTCCGGCATTGTGGTAGGGAAGAAAATGTGTGTTTAGTGAACTTAAAAGGAGGATTTCTCCTAGAAATTCGTCAAAGCGATTGTTGCGATGCCCTAGTTCGTGTCCGACATTAATACCGATGACTCCACACATCAAACCCATAGCGAAAATGCGTCCGACAAACTCGGAACTGCTCAAGCCAGGCTCCTGAATGCTCAGGACAAACCAATAGAGATAGAGCAGTTGAACAGGAACGGTGAGGTAGAGTATCCATGTGTAAATAGGGTTTTCCTTTTCCTTGGCTTCTTGCGTTGTATCAAAGTTAGATTTGTCAGGTTTGAACAGGAATTCCATGAGCGGAACGAGTACAAAAAAGACGACTAACGGCAGGTAAACCCACAGTCCTCGTTGCGTAAAAGAAATGGATACCGTGAGTGGTAATATGAGAAAAGCAAGGAATTTTAAAGCCTTCATGGGATTAAATTTCCCTCAATATACGAAATTATAAGCAGGCTTCCCAAACTGGATCTTCAGGTAATGGAGCGGTAATGGAAATGAGTTCTTTACTTACTGGGTGCGTAAATGCGATCTTTCGAGCGTGTAAATGAATACTTCCGTTTTTATTACTGCGTGCAGCACCGTATTTTAAATCTCCTTTAATTGGGGTTCCTAACGACGATAATTGAACGCGTATCTGATGGTGACGACCTGTTTCTAAATCTACCTCCAAAAGGGTATAGTTCGATAGGTTTTTTAGCGTTTCGTAATGTAATACGGCTTTTTTACTCCCAGGAACTTCTTTTTTATGAGCGTAAGATTTATTGTTTTTAGGATTTTTTTTCAGGTAGTGTTCGAGGGTAGCCTTTGCTGGAATTTTCCCCTTTTTAACGACTGCCCAATAGGTCTTTTTGATTTCCTTCTCGCGAAGCATTTTATTGAGTCGCTCCAAAGCCTTTGACGTACGAGCGTAAATTACCACTCCAGAGGTAGGTCGGTCTAAGCGGTGTACGGTACCTAAAAACACATTCCCTGGTTTTTGGTATTTCTCCTTGATGTAACTCTTGATAATATCGCTTAGCGGAAGGTCTCCCGTTTTATCTCCTTGGGTGATATCTCCAGCGCGCTTATTGACGATAAGCAAGTGGTTGTCTTCAAAAAGTACCTGTAAATTTTGCGGAGTAGTATGCATTTTATTTAAAATCAGAAGCGACGTCTTCGTTTACTTCTTCGATGAATTTTAAAAACTCAGTTCTTCCAAAACCACTTGAAGAAGACGTTATGAAAGTCATCGGAAGTGACTCCCAATAATTCAATAGTTTCTTCTTGTAAGAGGTGATTTGTTTGTTCAGTTTAGAACTTCCTAGCTTATCAGCTTTGGTAAATACGATTCCAAAAGGAATGCGATTTTCACCGAGAAACTGCATAAATTCTAAATCTATTTTTTGAGGATCATGCCTTGAATCAACCAAAACAAAAGTACAAACCAATTGCTCGCGTTCACGAAAATAATTTTCAATAAACGATTGGAATTTGGCTCTTTTCTTTTTGGAAACCTTTGCGTATCCGTACCCTGGTAAGTCAACCAAAAACCATTCATTATTAATTTTAAAATGATTAATCAGCTGCGTTTTTCCTGGTTTCCCTGATATTTTAGCCAAGTCTTTTCGTTCCATCAACATGTTGATTAATGATGATTTACCAACATTAGAACGACCGATAAAAGCGTATTCAGGAAGACGCTCTTTTGGGCACTTGGTTACATTTGTATTACTTATTACAAATTCTGCCGTTTTGATTTTCATACTTAAATATTTCGAGACTTAAACCAGTTTTCAAGAATTTCATTAAACTCCTCAGGAGTTTCCATCATTGCCGCATGACCACATTTGTCAATCCAAAACAAATCTGAGTCTGGAAGTAGCTTGTGGAAATCCTCAGCAACCTCTGGTGGGGTTACGGTATCCTGTTTCCCCCAAATGAGGCAGGTAGGCTGTTTGAGGTTAGGTAAGTCATTAGCCATATTATGACGAACGGCACTTTTGGCTATGGCCAAGGTGCGTACCAACGAGTTACGATCATTGATGACTTCGTATACTTGATCCACTAATTCGTCAGTAGCTATATTCGGGTCGTAAAATACATCCCTCGTTTTATTGCGTACAAAATCTTTATCTCCTCTACGCGGATAATTATTTCCCATTGAGTTTTCATACAGTCCTGAACTTCCAGTAAGTACTAAAGCAGCAGCCTCTTCAGGATATTGCTTGATGTAGTACAAAGCGATGTGCCCACCGAGTGAGTTCCCCAATAAAATAACGTCTTTCAGGTTTTTATAGGCGATGAACTCATGTAAGAAATTTGCGAGATTTTTTACATTAGTCTTTAGTAATGGTAGGGTATATAAGGGGAGTTCAGGTATGAATACTTTGTATCCTTTTTCTGAAAAATATTGAAAAGTTGCGTCAAAATTACTCAATGCACCCATGAGTCCGTGTAGTACGATGATCGGTTTTCCTTCTCCTGCTTCTGCGTATGTAAATTTGCCTTCTTTCTTTAAATATTCAGTCATAAAAAGTTTGATTTGACTTAACGACAAATGTAGTTTTTTTTTAGGACTTTTTCATTTTAATTATCTGCCTTCTGAATTTTGTTGAGAAGCTCTTGATTTATAGTTAATTATGGGGTGGTGTAAAAATTATTAACAATGTGGTTTAAAGTGGGAAATTGTGGTATTTTTTTTATATTTTTGATGCAAACTATCGATTTGGAACGTGATAAGTCTTATTGGGACATATGAGTGTAAGATGGATGCGAAAGGCAGATTAATGATGCCAGCAGCGTTCAAAAAGCAGTTGGCCCCAGTATTACAAGAAGGTTTTGTAGTGAAACGTTCTGTTTTTCAGCGTTGTTTAGAGGTCTATCCAAAACAAGAGTGGGATTTGGTGATGGCCAAGTTGAATAAATTAAATCGATTTGTTAAAAAGAATAACGATTTTATCCGACGATTCACCGCTGGTGTAAAAGTGGTTGAAGTGGATGCTAACGGAAGGATGTTGGTTGCTAAGGATCTCTGTCAGTTTGCAGGGTTGACGAAGGAACTCGTATTGTCGTCGGCAGTAAACATTATAGAAATTTGGGATAAAGACGCTTACGAACAAGTAATTGATGATGCTGTTGTTGATTTTGCTGATTTGGCAGAAGAAGTAATGGGAAATATAGATTTGGATGAATTATCATAGCCCGGTTTTATTAAAGGAAAGTGTGGATGCCTTAGCAATTAAGGAAGATGGAGTGTATGTTGATGTGACCTTTGGAGGAGGTGGGCATTCAAGAGAAATCTTGAGTAGATTGGGGCCTAATGGGCGCCTATTTGCGTTTGATCAAGATCCGGATGCGCAACAAAATAAAATAGAGGATCCACGGTTTGTGTTGATCGGAGAAAATTTTCGTTTTATTTCGAGGTTTTTGAGGTTTTATGGAGTGAAGAAAGTAGATGGCGTTTTGGGAGATCTCGGAGTTTCATCACATCAGTTTGATGCTGCTGAGCGTGGGTTTTCAACGCGTTTTGATGCAGACTTGGATATGAGAATGGATCAAAAGTCGCAATTGTCTGCAAAAGTGGTCGTAAACGATTACGAAGAAAAGCAATTGGCAGATGTCTTGTTTTTGTACGGTGAGTTGAGGAATGCTAGAGCGTTGGCGAAGGCAATTGTAGAAGCTCGATCGGAACGTCGTATTGAAACGAGTTTTCAGTTGAAAGAAGTATTACAGCGCTTTTTGCCGAAAGCGAAGGAACATAAAATCCTGGCGCAAATTTATCAAGCAGTGCGCATCGAGGTCAACCAAGAGTTGGAAGTGTTAAAAGAGTTTTTAATGCAGATCCCTGACTTGTTGAATGAAGATGGACGCCTTAGTGTGATCTCTTATCATTCCTTGGAAGATAGGTTGGTGAAGCGTTTTATCCGTACGGGCCTGTTTAGTGGAGAGCCAGAAAAAGATTTTTACGGGAATACCAATGAGCCTCTAAAGAAAGTGGGGAAAATGATTATTCCTACTAAAGAAGAGATTAAAGAAAATAATAGAGCTAGGAGTGCAAAGTTGCGTATTGCAACATTAAAGTAACGACCATGACGAAGTTGAAAGGTGGGATATACGATGTTTTAAGAGGAGGTTTCTTAACGGATGACAGCGCTTTTAAAAATTGGCGTATGTTAATCTTTGTCGTAGCGTTGTTGCTGGTAATGATTTCTAGTGCACACAGTGTAGATGCCAAGGTGATGAAGCTCGGAGAGCTGAATAAAGAAAAGAGGCGTTTGCGTGCAGAGTACGTAGATACGAGTACCATATTAATGAGAATGAAGTTGGAGAGTAGTATTCGTAAAAAAGTAAAAGGGAAAGGATTGAATCCTTTGGAAAAGCCACCGAAGAAAATTAAAGTAACAATAAATAAAGACTAATAATATTAATGGTAATAAAAAAAAGCATATTAAATAAGCTCTATGTAGTAGTTGTTTTAATGACGCTTTTTTTGGTAGTTATTGTATTTAGGATCATCAACCTCCAATATATAGAAGGAGATAAGTATAGACGATTAGCTAAACAGAATACCGTTAAAAACGATACAATATTTGCAAATAGAGGGAATGTCTATGCGGCGGATGGGAATTTATTGGCGACGTCAATGTCTAAATTCACCATCCGAATGGATGTGGTTACCGTAAAGCAATCGATATTCGAGAAAAATATCCGAGCGCTATCAGATTCGCTTTCGAATATGTTAGGGAAGCCTTCTAGTTATTATCAGGATAAGCTTCGTCAGGCGCAGCAACGTAAAAATCGTTATTTACTCATCGCTCGAAACGTAGGGTATAATGATTACGCTAAAATGAAGACCTTTCCGATTTTTAATTTAGGAATGTTTAAGGGAGGATTCATAGCTGAACAGCAAACAGTGCGAGTGCATCCTATTGGTAAGATTGCAGAGCGTACTATTGGATATGATGATTATAGAGGAGGTGCCGGTATAGAAGGGGCCTTTGCTAGTTTTATGCAAGGTGAAAATGGTTGGAGGTTAAAGGAGAAGATTGCCAAGGGGCAGTGGAAACCTATTAACGATGGGAACGAAAAAGAACCTGTTGATGGTCATGATGTGATTACCACGATAGATGTTAATGTCCAGGATATTACCCATCATGCGTTGTTAAAGCAATTGGAGAAATTTAATGCAGAACACGGTTGTGCTGTAGTGATGGAGGTGAAAACGGGTAAAATTAGAGCCATTTCTAACCTAGGACGTACCTCTAAAGGAACCTATTACGAAAAGAGAAATTATGCGGTTTGGGAAAGTCATGAGCCTGGATCTACGTTTAAGCTGGCAAGTTTAATGGTGGCTTTAGAAGATCGAGTGATCGATACTTCTGCCATTGTAGACTGCGAGAAAGGGAAGATATTTATCAATAACCGAAAGGTTGAAGATAGTAAGCCAGGTGGGCATGGGAAAATTTCATTAGCACGAGTTTTTGAGGTGTCTTCCAATGTCGGAATTGTAAAAACGATTCGAAAGTATTACGATCGCAAGCCTAAAAAGTTTACAAACAGAATTAAAAAGTTTGGACTCGATCAGTTAACTGGGGTTAAAATTAAGGGAGAAGGTAAACCGTATATCCCGAACCCTTCTGAAAAGAGTTGGCACCCGATTTCGTTAGAGTGGATGGCTTGGGGGTATGGAGTTTCATTGACTCCTTTGCAAACCCTAGCTTTTTACAATGCTGTTGCCAATGATGGCAAACTAGTTAAGCCGTATTTCGTAAAAGAATTGCGTACGGGTAACAAAGTGGATAAGAGTTTTGGTACTGTTGTACTCAGCGATAAGATTGCCTCGCAAACAACCTTGAATAAGGTGAGGAAGATCATGGAAAATACCGTTAAAAAAGGAACGGCTAAAAATATATATTCTCCGAACTTCTCGATGGCAGGTAAAACGGGAACAGCTAAAAAGTGGATTCCAGCCAAGCGAGATGAACAAGGGAAATTGATTCAAGCAGGGCACTATTCAAGTGCGAAATACGTGGCGTCATTTGCCGGATTCTTTCCAGCAAAGAACCCAAAATATTCGTGCATCGTTGTTATTCATGAGCCTAAAAAGGCCTTAGGGTACTACGGATCAAAAGTAGCGGCTCCTGTTTTTAAAGAGATAGCTCACAAGATTTATACATCCACTCCAATTGATAATCAGTTGGTGAATGATACTATTTCTTATGCAGGCTTAGAAAAAGACTATCAGAAGTATTATAAGAAACTGAGTAAGTACAAAACAATAATGCCTAATGTCATTGGAATGAGCGGTATGGATGCCATTGCTCTTCTCGAGAATATGGGAATGAAAGTGAAGTTTTCTGGCATGGGCAGAGTGAAAGAACAATCCGTGGAGAACGGTATAAAATTGAAGAAAGGAACGACGATTTATTTAAAGCTAGCAGATTGAAGCAGGTAAAAGATATATTAGAGAAAGTTGATGTACATTCTGTTGTTGGTGACAGTAATGTACCGGTAGAGGCTATCTGCTTTGACAGTCGTTTGGTAAAAGCAGGGACTTTATTTGTCGCACAGCGAGGTGTGGCAGTGGATGGGCACGATTTTATAGCAAAAGCTATAGCGTCAGGTGCTCGTGCAGTGGTTTGTGAGCAGTTACCAGAAGAACAAGTTCAAGGAGTTACTTATGTAAAGGTGGGCAATGCAAGTCGTGCTTTAGCGGTCATTGCAGCAAATTTTTATAACCATCCGTCAGCAGAACTTACCTTGGTAGGGGTTACTGGGACCAATGGAAAAACAACCGTGGCATCGCTGTTGTATCAGTTGTTTGTCAATGCGGGTTATAAAGTTGGATTGTTGTCAACAGTAAGAGTAATGGTCGGAACTGAAGAGTTTCCGGCAACCCATACAACACCGGATTCTGTGAGTATCAATCACTATATGCGAACCATGGTAGATGCCGGTGTTACTCATTGTTTTATGGAGGTGAGTTCGCATGGAATTCATCAGTGTAGAACAGAGGCTTTGGAGTTTGATGGTGGTGTTTTTACCAATTTGTCACACGATCATTTGGATTATCACAACACGTTCGCAGCCTACAGAGATGTTAAAAAGGCCTTCTTTGACGGTTTGTCTAAAAAGGCATTTGCCTTGGTCAACAGCGATGATAAGAACGGAAACATCATGTTGCAAAATACCAAAGCCAAAAAGCTGAGTTATGCATTAAAATCATTGGCGGACTACAAAGGGAAAGTGCTCGAGAAGAGTTTTTCTGGAAGTTTGTTGACCGTTAATAATGTGGAACTGTGGATTAAGTTAATCGGAAGCTTTAACGCTTACAATGTACTAGCCATATACGCAGTTGCTGTGGAGCTTGGTATGGATTCGTTTGAAGTATTGCGTTTGCTAAGTGAATTGGAAAGTGTGAGCGGTAGATTTCAATATACAGTTTCTCCTGAAGGGGTGACTGCAATTGTCGATTATGCACATACACCTGATGCGCTCAAAAATGTATTGCAGACCATTAATGATATCCGAACTGGAAAAGAACAGGTGATGACTGTTGTAGGATGCGGAGGAGATCGAGATAAAACCAAGCGACCCAAAATGGCTCAAATAGCGGCTCAGTTAAGTTCGCAGGCTATTTTTACGGCTGACAATCCTCGAACGGAGAATCCGCAAACAATTCTAGACGAAATGGAGGCGGGAGTACCTGAAGAGTACTATGCAAAAACGCTTACCATACTCGATAGAAGACAAGCCATTAAAACGGCTTGTAAGCTTGCAAAACCCGGCGACATCATACTAATTGCAGGAAAGGGGCATGAAACATATCAAGAAATTCAAGGAGAACGCCAGCATTTTGACGATATGGAGGAAGTAGTAATGTGTTTTAAACAATTAAAAGGATAAGGATAGATGCTGTATTATTTGTTTCAATATTTAGAGAAGGAATTTAATTTGACAGGAGCAAGTGTGTTCCAGTTCATCACTTTTAGAGCGGCGGCGGCATTTATTTTGTCTTTGTTAATCACCATGATTTTTGGAAAGCGAATCATTGACTTTCTAAGAAGACAGCAAGTAGGTGAAACCATCCGTGATTTGGGGTTGGAAGGTCAGAATGAAAAAGCGGGAACTCCTACCATGGGAGGACTCATTATAATTTTAGGAACCTTAGTGCCTGTACTGTTATTGGCAAAGCTAGAAAATATATACATCATATTATTATTGATAACTACCCTGTGGATGGGAGTTATCGGTTTTACAGACGATTATATTAAAGTCTTTAAAAAGGACAAACAGGGATTAAAAGGGAAGTTTAAAGTTTTAGGACAGGTTGGTTTAGGAATCATTGTAGGAGCCATGCTGTACTTCCATCAAGATGTCACCATTAAAGAGCAGCTACCGGTAGCACAGCAAGTAGTGCAAGCAAATGGGAAAAAACAAGTTTTCGGAGAAGCACATAAGTCGATTAAAACGACGGTTCCTTTTCTAAAAGACAACGAACTAGATTACGCAAAAGCGTTGAGCTTTTTAGGGGAGAACTTTAGAGATTACGGATGGATAGTGTTCATCTTTATTTCTGTATTCCTCGTAACGGCGGTATCTAACGGAGCTAATTTGACCGATGGTATTGACGGTTTAGCTGCAGGATCATCGGCGATCATGGTAGTTGCCTTAGCCATTTTTGCTTGGGTTTCAGGAAATATCATTTTTGCTGATTATTTAGACGTGATGTACATCCCTAATTCGGGAGAAATGACGGTGTTTATTTTTGCCTTTGCCGGGGCACTCATCGGATTTTTGTGGTACAATACCTACCCGGCTCAAGTGTTTATGGGAGATACGGGGAGTTTAACCATAGGAGGAGTAATTGCCGTTATAGCAATTGCGATACGAAAAGAATTATTATTACCAGTACTTGCAGGAATTTTTGTGGCGGAGAACTTATCAGTGATGTTACAGGTTTCGTATTTCAAGTACACAAAGAAAAAATACGGTGAAGGAAGGCGAATTTTTAAGATGTCGCCGCTGCACCATCACTATCAAAAATTAGGGTATCACGAAAGTAAAATCGTTACCAGATTTTGGATAGTAGGAATATTATTAGCAGTGTTTACTGTAGTAACGCTAAAATTGAGATAATGAAGAGATTGGTTGTGTTAGGTGGTGGAGAAAGCGGTGTAGGAACAGCGATTTTAGGAAAGCAAAAAGGCTTTGAGGTGTTTGTGTCAGATCGAGGAGAGATTGTCGATAAATACAAACGAGTGTTACAAGATCTCTCGGTAACCTTCGAAGAAGGAAGACATACAGAAGAGGAAATTTTAAAAGCCGATGTGGTGATGAAGAGTCCTGGAATTCCAGACCGCGTGCCACTGGTACAAAAGATAAAAGAACAGGGTATTCCCGTAGTTTCTGAAATTGAATTCGCTTCGAAATATACCGATGCGACCATTGTAGGAATAACGGGGTCCAATGGAAAAACAACGACGAGCATGCTAACCCACCACGTGTTGAAAAACGCAGGATTTAAGGTAGGTTTAGCTGGGAACATAGGAGATAGTTTTGCTAAACAAGTGGCAAACGAACAGGTAGATAATTACGTATTAGAGTTGAGTAGTTTTCAACTCGATGGCATAGAGGAGTTCAGTCCGCATATTGCTGTAATTACGAATATAACTCCTGATCATCTCGATAGGTATGAGTATAAGTTTGAGAACTATATCGCCTCTAAACTGAGAATTACAGAGAATCAGACAGCAGCTGATTTTCTACTATACGATGCGGACGATGAGGTATTAGTGCGAGCTGTTAATTCAATTGAAACAGAGGCAACATTGGTTCCATTTTCTTTGGGTGAAGAACTGGAGTATGGTGCTTTTATTAAAGACAATACGATACAGTTAAATTTATTTGCCAAGGAAGAGCTAATGAAAGTTTCAGAGTTAAAATTACAGGGAAAACACAACACTAAAAACGCAATGGCAGCAGCGATGGCAGCGAGATTATTAAAAGCGAGAAAAGCCTCTATTGCTGAGAGCTTATCAGGGTTTGAAGGAGTAGAACACCGTTTGGAAAGCGTTCAGAGAACCAATGGAGTACAGTTCATTAATGATAGTAAGGCAACCAATGTCAATGCTGCGTTTTATGCACTCGAATGTATGGATGCTCCGACTATCTGGATCGTAGGTGGAGTTGATAAAGGAAATGATTATACCGATTTGCTTCCACTGGTACGTGAAAAGGTGAAGGCAATTGTTTGTTTAGGAATCGACAATACTAAAATTATTGACACGTTTGAGAACGTAGTTGATGAGTTAATTGAAACTGCTGGAGCTGAAGAAGCTGTCAAAGTAGCGTATAAATTAGCGGAGAAAGGAGATACCGTATTGTTGTCACCTGCTTGTGCTAGTTTCGATTTGTTTAAGAGCTACGAAGACAGAGGAACCAAGTTTAAAAACGCGGTTCGAAATTTATAAAAGACGATTATAGGAATAGATGAAGTCGATTTTTCAACATATCAAAGGAGATAGAGCTATTTGGGCTATTGTGGCAGCATTGGCAATATTTTCATTTATGCCCGTATACAGTGCAAGTACCAATTTGGTATATGTAGTGGGGAAAGGGTCGACTATTGGGCACCTGTTAAAGCACATAGTGCTCTTGATTACAGGTTTTGCGATTATTTACGGAGTGCATAAAATCCCCTATCGATATTTTAGTGGAGGAGCCGTACTCATGCTGCCTGTTGTGGTATTGTTGCTCGTAGTTACTTTGGCGCAAGGAACGACCATTGGTGGAGCCAATGCGAGTAGATGGATACGGATTCCATTTGTAGGAATAGGGTTTCAGACTTCTACTTTGGCAGGGGTTGTGCTTATGGTATACGTAGCGAGGTACTTGGCAAAGAACAAAGAGAAACGGATAGAGTTTAAAGATAGTTTGATTCAGCTATGGTTACCAGTAGGTATTATTTTAATGTTGGTGTTACCGGCGAATTTTTCAACAACAGCGATTGTATTTACCATGATTTTGTTGTTGACCTTTATAGGAGGTTACCCGTTAAAATACATTGGGTATATTTTAAGTATTGGATTGTTCTCGTTGCTGTTTTTTATTCTGGTAGCAAAAGCTTTTCCTGATGCGATGCACAACCGTGTTGATACTTGGTTGAGTAGATTGGAAAACTTTTCGAAAGAAGGAGGAACGGAGAATTATCAAGTACAGAAGGCGAAGATAGCTATTGCAACGGGAGGTCCGTTGGGTAAAGGAGGAGGAAAAGGTGTACAGAAAAATTTCTTACCCCAGTCGTCTTCCGATTTTATCTATGCAATTATCATAGAAGAATACGGATTATTAGGAGGAGGAATCGTAGTTTTTATGTACTTCCTACTCTTGTTTAGAATATTAGTCACCGCTAAAAAAGCGACGACTATTTTTGGAACACTCATGGTTATTGGGGTTGGAATCCCCATTGTATTTCAGGCGATAATTAACATGGCTGTTGCAGTGAATATATTACCAGTGACAGGGCAAACACTACCCTTGATAAGTAGTGGAGGTACCTCGATTTGGATGACTTGTTTTGCACTCGGGATCATCCTGAGCGTGAGCGGATCAAAAGATGAAACAGAGGAGACGATCTTGGATGATAATCCCCTGGATATTTTACACGAAACCATTTAAATTGAATCGTGTAGTAAAAGAAATGGAAATTAATTTTTGGACATGCAGAAATCGTTAAGAGTCATTATTAGTGGAGGAGGAACAGGAGGGCATATTTATCCGGCAATTGCTATTGCGAACGAGATAAAGCTGCGCTACCCTGAGGCCGCTATTTTGTTTGTAGGGGCCAAAGATAAAATGGAAATGGAGAAGGTTCCTCAAGCAGGTTATGAAATTAAAGGATTGTGGATATCTGGAATTCAACGCAAGCTTACAGCGAAGAACTTGAGTTTTCCTTTTAAGTTGTTGAGTAGTTTGTGGAAGGCAGGGAGGATTGTAAAAAAGTTCAAACCGAATGTAGTGATAGGTACTGGTGGCTTTGCGAGTGGACCTACCTTGATGATGGCGAATAGAAAGGGAATTCCAACCTTAGTGCAGGAACAGAACTCGTATCCCGGAATTACCAATAAGCTGGTAGGGAAAAAGGCGAGTAAAGTATGTGTGGCCTACGATCATTTAGAACGTTTTTTTCCGGAAGAAAAACTAGTGAAAACAGGAAATCCCGTTCGACAGGATCTCTTGTTTATACACACCAAAACAGAAGAAGGAAAGGCTTTTTTTGAATTGGATACCGAACGAAAAACACTGTTGGTTCTAGGAGGAAGTTTAGGAGCTCGAAGAATCAATGAATTGATAGAAGAGCAGCTGGATTTTTTTGCTGCCCAGGATGTTCAAGTTATATGGCAGTGTGGTAAATTGTATTACGAGCAATACAAAAAATACAACGAGCGAGAAGGGGTACAAGTACACGCCTTTTTAAATCGAATGGATTTGGCATATGCCGCAGCCGATTTTATTGTTTCTCGTGCAGGTGCAAGCTCGGTTTCTGAACTGTGTATTGTAGGGAAACCGACGATATTTATTCCTTCACCTAATGTGGCGGAGGATCACCAAACAAAGAACGCCAAAGCTATTGTAGATAAGCACGGTGCCATTTTGTTGAAAGAGCGTGAATTGCAAACATTTCCAATTGTGGTGGAAACCTTGTTAAAAGACAAGGGGAAGCAGGAAAGTTTGAGCGAAAATATAAAGATGTTGGCATTGCCCAACGCGACAAATGATATTGTCAATCAAGTGATAAAAATAATTAGTTAAAAGCCGTAGAAAGGTAGTTAATGAAGTTACAAGCGATACATAATGTATTTTTTATAGGAGTTGGAGGTATTGGAATGAGTGCCTTAGCTAGGTATTTTGTGGCCAATGGAAAACGCGTAGCGGGATATGATAAGACAGCTTCCCCGATAACGGAATCCTTGAGTGACCTCGGAGTAGAGGTGCATTACAAAGATGCCGTATCAGAAATTCCAATTGAGTTTTTATCTAGCGATAGCACTTTGGTGGTATACACACCTGCCGTTCCGAAAACACATACAGAACTTAATTATTTTCGTGACAATCATTTTACCGTTTTGAAACGCGCTGAGGTTTTAGGGCTCATTACCAAGGAAACATTTTGTTTTGGAGTAGCAGGAACTCATGGGAAAACCACGACTTCTGCAATTTTAGGACATTTGATGCAACCTGTAGGAGCGACTGCCTTTTTAGGTGGAATTACCGAAAATTACCAGTCTAATTTAATTTTAGGTAAAGAAGATATTAGTGTGGTGGAGGCCGATGAGTTTGATCGTTCGTTTTTGCATCTAGCACCTAACATCGCTTGTGTGACTTCGATGGATGCTGACCATTTGGATATCTACGGAGAGGCTGCTGCATTGGAGAGTTCTTTTACAGATTTTGCCAATTCGGTTAGTGATACCTTGTTGGTAGCAAAAGGACTGCCCTTAAAAGGGTTGACCTATGCCGTAGACGAACCTGCTGATTATCGAGCTCATGATGTTCGTATAGAAGGAGCGAAGTACGTATTTGATGTGACAACGCCTACAAAGCAGTTAAAAGGATTGCAGTTTGGGTTACCCGGAAAGCACAACTTGATGAATGCTTTAGCAGCACTGGCTATGGCCGATGTTTACGGAGTTGACAGTGAAGTAATCAAAGCACAGTTAGAGAGTTTTAAAGGGGTGCACCGACGATTTTCGTATAAAATCCAATCGGAGGCAATGACGTTAATCGATGATTATGCTCACCACCCAACAGAAATTCAAGCGGTGGTTCAAGCAGTCAGAGAATTGTATCCTGAAAAGAAAGTTATGGCAATTTTTCAGCCGCATCTGTTCAGTAGAACACGTGATTTTGCCGATGATTTCGCACGAGCATTGGCTGGGTTTGATGAATTGTATTTATTAGATATATATCCAGCGAGAGAATTGCCAATTCCAGGGATTACCTCGGAATGGTTGTTAGAGAAAATAGCGTTGGAAAACAAGCAATTGCTTCAAAAGAGCGAAGTGCTTACAACAGTAAAAGAAACGACCGCTTCAGTTATTGTTATGATTGGAGCAGGAGATATTGGTTTATTAGTAAATGAAGTAAAAGAAGCATTAAAACACAAATGTAGTAGCACACAGTGAAAAGACTATTAGTATACATAGCGTTTGTAGTATTGGTTGGATTCTTGTTCTTTTTGTACGGATTTACAGGAAAGCGTAATGGGGCAAAAAAGATAAAGAGACCGGTGATAGAATTTGCAGGAGGGAGTAATAACTTCCTGACGCACAGTTCGGTGGATAAAATGTTAATACAAAATTCAAAATTTGTTGAAAACCAACCGAAAAGTGTAGTAGATTTACACCTTCTTGAAACGAATGTTTCAGCAAGCCCATACGTAGAAAATGCTACTGTGTTTCTAACCATCAATGGGGTGTTGAAAACCTTTATCAAACAACGAACGCCCATCGCTCGTATTGTCGATAAGGAAGAGCCTTATTACATTGATAAACACGGAGTAGAAATTCCTTTATCAATAAACCATTCGGCTCGAGTACCATTGGTTTCGGGAGTGGGGAATGTTGAGGAAATCAAAGAACTAATACAACTAATTACTATTATATCGAGTGACGACTTTTTTGCTAAAGAAGTTGTTGCAATTGACAAGAACGCCCAAAACGATTATGTTTTTGGAGTGCGTACCGGGAGTTATAAAATAGTTTTTGGTGGGCTAGCGAATGCGCAGTTGAAATTGAAAAAACTGAAAGCATTTTATAACAAAACACTTGTTGATGGATCGATAAGAAAGTACAAAAGTATTAACCTAAAGTATCACAACCAGGTTGTGTGCACAAAACAGTCTCAAGATGGAGAACAATAAATTAGCAGTTGGATTAGATATTGGTACAACAAAGATTGTTGCCATGATCGGTCGAAAAAACGAATATGGAAAACTTGAAGTTTTAGGTATTGGTAAAGCTAAAAGTTTAGGGGTTAAACGAGGAGTTGTGAACAACATTACTCAAACGATTCAGTCCATACAACAGGCAGTGGATGAAGCGCAGAGTGTTTCAGGTAAAATGATTGATGATGTCGTAGTAGGTATTGCCGGTCAACACATACGCAGTTTGCACCACAGTGATTATATCACTCGTGAAAAATCGGACGTGGTTATTGACGATACAGATATCGAAAACCTCGTCGGACAAGTACACAAATTAGTGATGCTTCCCGGTGAAGAAATAATTCACGTGTTACCACAGGAGTACAAAGTAGATAGCCAACCCGATATAAAGGAGCCTATTGGTATGTACGGAGGGCGTCTTGAGGCTAACTTTCACGTGGTAGTAGGGCAGGTATCGTCGATACGTAATATCGGACGCTGTGTAAAAAGCGCAGGCTTAGCATTGGCAGATATTACCCTAGAGCCCTTAGCATCTGCTTCAGCAGTGTTAAGTCAGGAAGAAAAAGAAGCCGGAGTGGCTTTAATAGATATAGGTGGAGGTACCACCGATTTGGCAATTTTTAAAGATGGAATTATACGACATACCGCAGTAATTCCATTTGGTGGTAATGTAATTACCGAAGATATAAAGGAAGGATGTTCCATTATTGAAAAACAGGCAGAACTACTCAAAATCAAGTTTGGATCAGCTTGGCCGGGAGAAAATAAAGAAACAGAAATCGTTTCTATTCCTGGTTTAAGAGGTAGAGAGCCAAAGGAAATTACGTTGAAAAACTTATCAAAGATAATACATGCTCGTGTCCAAGAGATTATCGAGCACGTGTATCTGGAAATAAAAAATTATGGACACGAAACCCAAAAAGGTAAACTCATCGCAGGGATAGTACTCACAGGTGGAGGCTCGCAGTTAAAGCACTTGCGCCAACTTGTAGAATACATTACAGGGATGGACGTTCGTATAGGGTATCCGAATGAACATTTAGCAGGTGATTCTGACGAGGTACTCTCAAGTCCGGCCTATGCCACTGCTGTAGGTTTACTAATGGAAGGGTTAGAGAAACAAGCAAAAGAAGAAACTCGAGTGGAAGAAGAACCAGCTCCTTTAGAGCAGGAACCCGAAATGAAAGTGCCTTCGGAAGAAGAAGAACTAAAAGAAGAGCCTTTAGAAAAGGAAGAACCTAGGAAACCAAAATCTAAATCATTCTTTGAAAAATTTACAGAACGATTTAAAGAATTTTTAGATAATGCAGAATAATATTATAAGATATAGTACGTATAATAACTCCAACATCCCCTACTCGGAGTTGCTGAACAAAAATTTAAATTAAAAGAAAAGTTATTATGAGCGCAGAATTTGATAACATTTCATTCGACATGCCAAAAACACAGTCTAACGCGATCAAAGTGATCGGTGTTGGAGGGGGAGGTAGCAATGCAGTAAATCACATGTATAGTAAACAGATTCACGGAGTAGATTTCGTAATCTGTAATACAGATGCACAAGCATTGGAAAACAGTCCAATTCCGAATAAAATTCAGTTGGGAGCTCACTTAACCTCAGGGTTAGGTGCTGGTGCAAATCCTGAAATTGGAGCGCAAGCAGCCGCTGAAAGTATTCAAGAAATTCAACAGATGTTAAGTACACATACCAAAATGGTGTTTATCACCGCCGGTATGGGGGGAGGTACTGGTACTGGTGCCGCTCCTATCATTGCGAAAATCGCAAAAGATATGGACATCTTAACGGTAGGTATTGTTACCATGCCGTTCCAATTTGAAGGAAGAAGACGCGCAAAGCAAGCTCAAAATGGTATTGATGAGTTGCGTAATAACGTAGATTCACTTATTGTTATCAATAACAATAAATTACGTGAAGTTTACGGTAATTTAGGATTCAAAGCAGGGTTCTCTAAGGCCGATGAGGTGTTAGCAACCGCTGCAAAGGGTATTGCAGAAGTAATTACTCATCACTATAAACAAAATATCGATTTACACGATGCTAAAACCGTGTTGTCTGATAGTGGAACTGCGATTATGGGATCGGCCAAAGAGTCAGGAGCCAATCGTGCACAAGCAGCCATTGTAAAAGCATTGGACTCACCGCTATTAAACGATAACAAAATTACCGGTGCTAAAAATGTATTGTTATTAATCGTATCAGGTGCCAACGAAGTTACCTTAGACGAGATTGGTGAAATCAATGATTACATCCAAGAAGAGGCTGGGTACGATGCCAATATTATTATGGGTATCGGTGAAGATGAAAGCTTGGAAGATGGATTGGCAGTTACCGTAGTAGCTACGGGTTTTGCAGCCGACCAACAGGGTAATATTACCAATACTGAAGTTAAGAAAATCGTACATACCTTAGAGGATGAACAAAAAGCAACCTATAGTTTTGACGATGCTAGAGTTGAAAAAGCGCCGGGTTTGCAAGAACCGTTGACAAAACGTCCTACTGATAAGGTGGTACACGTTTTAGAAGAGGAAACTCCAAAACAAAAACCGACGACGGACTTGGTGTATACCTCAGAGTTTATCGAAAACATTCCAGTAACTTTTGAGGAAGTTACTATTGATACCATTTCAGAAGAAGATTTTATCATTACCAATGTTACTCCTGAACTTCCTCAGGATACTTTGGATGATAAGCCTCAGTACATTCAGCAAGATTTGTTGTTTGACTTACCGTTGAATTCCTATGAAGAGGTAGCTCCAAAATCTAATTTGATAGAGACTACTGAAGATATCAAAGGAATCGATGTACAAGCGGAAAAAGTGAGTGCAGAACCAGTGAAAAAACGCTATGTGTTGGACGACTTTTCTGCCGAACCTACCATTGGAAAAAGCTCAAGACCTACCATTCAACAAGAGGTAGATGAGGCTTTGGAGTTTAAGGTGAAAACGCAAGTAGAAGACAAGTCTACTGCGGAAGGTTCAAATGATGAAGCTTCTCCGTTGAGCTTAACGATTTCTGAATTGCAGAAAAGAGCTCAAGAAAGACGTGAGAAAATGAAGGGTTTTAATTATAAGTTCGCCGATCAGGTGAGCAAGAATATCGATGAAATTGAACGTCAACCAGCGTACAAGCGCCTGGGAGTGGATATCGATGCCAACCGTGATATCAGCAAATCAGATACGGCGTTAAACACCGACAATAATGATTTATTGAAATCAAATAATTCGTTTTTACACGATAATGTTGACTAATTGAAAAAAAAAATTATAATTTTAGCACCCTATTGCGCTAAGGTGCTATAGTTAAATACGAGTAAAATGAGTATACAAGCAGAGCTAATGACAAAAATGAAAGAAGCTATGAAGTCAAAAGACACCGTAGCATTAACCGCTTTACGAGCGTTGAAGTCAGCATTTATGTTGATGAAGACTGAAAGTGGAGCAGGAGAATTGTCAGAAGCAGAAGAGTTAAAGGTTGTTCAGAAACAAGTAAAGCAACGTAAAGACAGTGCGACACTATTTGCCGAACAAGGAAGAGACGATTTAGCAGCTCCTGAATTGGCAGAAGCAGCCGTGCTTGAACAATTTTTACCAGAAGCCCTAAGTGCAGATGCACTGACGGCAATAGTCAAAGAAACCATTGCTGAGGTGGGTGCCGAAGGGATGAAAGATATGGGGAAAGTCATGGGCTTAGTTACCAAAAAGGTAGCTGGTCAAGCCGATGGAAAAACCATTTCATCTGAGGTGAAAGCTCAGCTTTCTTAGTTAAATATGCTGACCTTGTAGTTCAATTGGATAGAACATCAGATTTCGGCTCTGACGATGAGGGTTCGAGTCCTTCCTGGGTCACTGAAAGCCCTTGTAAACACTTAGTTTACGAGGGCTTTTTTATTGGTTTTAATGGCACATGGACGTCTTTCGCTACACGGATGCGTAGCTAGTCGCTTCCGTACGACGACAATACTAATTGCCTGCTAGTAGCTTCTATTATTTTCAATGCCGTTGTTAATAGTTGTTTTTACTACAAATAATAGCAATTTAGGATGGTGGCGCTTTTGAGTTTTGTTAATGCAAAGTGATTTTAGACATGATATATGTCTAGTTTGTTTCCTACGGATTACCAGTGTTGATAGGATGATAAAGCGCGGTTACATGAGTTACAGCTCTAAAAATAGCGGTAGTATTCTATGCTACTAATTGTAGCATTTATTACTGTAAATTATAGTATTTTACCGGGGTGTTTTAATATTTTGATTGTTAGTGGACTAGGGTTTTTAATTCCCAGCCTACTAACAAATGAAATGAATGTTTGTTTGGTATTCGATTGCGTACTTTATAAATGAAGGAACTTCTAATCATGGAGGTATTCATATTGCTATAATTTGTAGCATTGTTTGCTATAGGTTTCGTAGCTTTTAAGGAGGGAATTAGGAATGAATAATTGTAGGGACTCTCGTGATTTTAGAATATACGAAACTTCCGTTGCTAGCTTACTTAACAACGGAAGTGATATAAGGTTAGTCGGTGATGCCAAAAACACGTTCAAGTATCGTGTCTAACAAGCACCATTTGGTAATGGCCGACTGCAGTAGATTGGCTCCGACAAAGGCGGTAAACCACAACCACATAGGGTTGACGTAATAGGCAAGTGTTAAGCTGCTCAGTACAAAACTACCGGCGACGGCTTTGATAATTCTAGTTTTCATGAGTTGGATGGTTTTTGCGTTCAATTAAATAATAAACCAAGGGCACCACAAGAAGGGTTAAGACAGTGGCGGTAATAGTACCTCCCATTAATGAAATGGCGAGCCCTTGGAAAATAGGATCAAATAAGATGACGAAAGCCCCGATAACTACGGTCCCGGCAGTCAAAACAATTGGAGTAGTACGCACTGCTCCGGCTTCAATAACAGCTTGTTTTAAAGGGATGCCCTCATCGAGTCTGAGATTGACAAAATCGATTAGTAATACCGAGTTTCGTACCATAATTCCGGCTAAAGCAATCATTCCTATAAATGAAGTAGCAGTGAAAAATGCGCCGAGTAGCCAATGTCCTACTATAATACCGACCATTGAAAGTGGAATGGCCACCATCATTACAATAGGAGCTTTAAAGTTTTGAAACCACCCTACAATAAGCATATAGATTATGATGATGACACCGCCAAAGGCAAGTCCTAAATCACGAAAAACTTCGAGTGTTATTTGCCATTCTCCATCCCATTTTACAGTGTATACTTGCTCATCATCAGGTTGGCTGGTATACAATTCAGCAATGGGTTTTTCATGAGGAAGTTTCAGTGTTTTTAATCGATCTGTCATTCCTAAGATCGCATAAACAGGACTTTCAAGAGCCCCTGCCATGTCAGCTGTCACGTAAACTACGCGCTTTTGATTTTTTCTGTAGATACTTTTTGCTCGTGTAGTTTTTTGGATGGTTACGAGGTCTCCAATTGGAATTACCGTACCTGTTGCACTTGGGATTCCCAACTGCAAAATATCATATAGTTGTGATTTTTCCTGCGCTGCCATTCTGAAAACTATGCCGATGGGTTGCACGGAATGCTCATTGTATAAATGACTGATAGGACGATTATTTAAGGCAGTGTTTAAGGTCTGTGTAATTTCCATTGGACTAATGCCGTATTGCATGGCTTTAGTTTTGTCGATGTTGGCTACGTATTTTATTTGATTGGCAGCGGTCATTACATCGATGTCAACTACATCGGGCGTACGTGTCAAGAGTTGTTGAATACTATCAGCAAGTCGTTGTTGTACCTCGTAATTCGGACCGTAAACTTCTCCTACGATCGTGGCTAGCACGGGAGGTCCAGGAGGAACTTCTACAAGCTTTACGTTTGCGTTGAACTTGCGAGCAATTTTCTGAATGCCTGGTCGATATTTTTTTACGATAGCATGACTTTGTATGCTTCGTTCGTGTTTGTCGGTCAAGTTTACCTGGATATCTGCCATAAAGTGATCTTGTCGCAAATCGTAATGTCGTACCAGTCCGTTAAATGTAATTGGAGCAGCGGTTCCTACATAACTTTGGTAGTTAATTACTTCGGGTTGTGCGGCGATGTATTGTGAGATTTCCTTGGCTACAACAGCAGTGCGTTCTAACGTAGTTCCCTCGGGCATGTCGATAATTACTTGGAACTCGTTTTTGTTGTCGAAAGGAAGCATTTTTACAACCACAGCATTGGTGAAAAATAAGAACATCGATCCTAAGAGTAATACGAGGGTCCCTCCGAGAAATAACCAACGTTTTTTCGGGCTCTCGATCAGCGGTTTTTCCAGTCTTTCGTACAGTTTGTAGATGCGCGTTCCTTGCAAGGCTTCGGTCTCTGAAACAGGAGGTTCCTGACGTTTGTCTTTTTCTCGTAAAAACAGATAACCTAAATACGGGGTAATGGTCAGTGCTACAAACAAAGAAAGTAACATAGCTATGGAAGCTCCAATAGGCATAGGGCTCATGTAGGGGCCCATTAAACCAGATACAAAAGCCATAGGGAGTACCGATGCAATGACGGTAAAGGTAGCTAAGATAGTTGGGTTTCCAACTTCGTTAATGGCATACAACGCGGCTTCTTTAAAAGGCAACAGCTTCATTTTAAAATGACGATGCATATTTTCAGCGATGATAATAGAATCGTCCACAACTATTCCGGTAACAAATACCAAAGCGAAGAGCGTAATTCTATTTAAAGTATAATCGAGCATATAATAGCTCAATAGCGTAAGTGCAAAGGTTACGGGTACCGATAGAAAAACGACCAAGCCTCCTCGCCATCCCATAGCCAACATGACCACTAAGGTAACCGCAATGATTGCCCCGATGAGGTGTAGTAATAATTCAGATACTTTTTGAGAAGCTGTTTCTCCGTAATTTCGCGTAATGCTTACGTTAACGTCGTCAGGAATGAGGTGTTTGCGAAGTGCTGTAATTCGCTGCTCAATGCGCGCTGCAATTTGCATAGCATCGGCGCCCTTACGCTTGGCGATAGCTAGGGTAATTGCTGGATATTCGGCAGGTGCTTTAGTCTTTTGTTCACTGGCTTTTCCGTAGCCAAAACTCACATAATTATTCGGAATTTCTGGGCCGTCATGCACCGTGGCAATTTGGTGTAAATACACAGGGCGCTGCTCAAAGGACCCTACGACTAGGTTAGCAACCTCCTCTTTTGATCTCAAAAAATTACCTGTGCTGATGTAGAATTCGGTATCGCTTTGGATAAATCGACCGTTGGTTTGTTGGCTGTTGTTTGCGCGTATCATGTTAGCAACATCCAATAGTTTTAACCTGTAGTTGGCAATGTTGTTCTTATTGAGTACGACGCTCAACTCTCTACTGCGTCCTCCTATGATATCGATTTGCGCTACATCTTTTATTTTCTTGAGTTCTCCTCCGAGTTCTTCTGCTTGTTGTTTGAGTTCAAAATCGTTGTAATTCGAACTCCAAAGAGTGATCCCTAGCATGGGAACATCGTCAATAGCTCTGGCTTTGATCAGTGGCATGCTCACTCCTGGAGGCATTTGTCCCATATTTTTGTTGAGGGCTGTATACAATTTAACCAGAGAGCGCTCAACGTCTTGGCCTACGTAGAACTGTATGATAACCATGGCTTGTTCTTCCATAGCTGTGGCGTACACGTATTCTACCCCTGGAATGTTACTGATGAGTTTTTCTAGGGGCTTAACAACTCTCGATTCTACTTCTTTGGGGCTGGCTCCGGGATAACTCAAAAAGAGATCCGCCATAGGAACCTCTATCTGAGGTTCTTCTTCTCTAGGAATTAAAAAAGAGCCGTAGATTCCGATGGCCATAAACAAAATCATGAGGAGTATGGTCAGTTTTGAATCGATAAAATTCTTGGCTATTTTTCCTGCTAATCCTTCTTTCATATTATTAGGTGTAAAGTGCTAGTTTTGTATACGAACAGGTACTCCGTTGTATAATTTTCCTTGGCTGTTAGTAATGTATTGCTCCTCGGTATTAAGTCCGCTTAGAACTTCGGTTTTCGTATGCGATGATTTTCCAATACGTATCCAACGGAGTATAGCAGTATTGCTTTGACTGAGAGTATAGATGCCTGTTAGTTGCCCTTGACGCACCAGGGCCGCTGTCTGGATCCAGATGCTCTTTTGATTTTCTTGACGATCGAGCGCTTCAAAAGAAACAGTTGCATTCATACCAGAGTATAATGAGGTATTGGTTTTTGGGAGTGCAATGGTTGCAGCGTATTGACCACCGTTGTGATTTGACGAACTGCTCAACTTTTCGACAGTGCCCGTGAGTTGTTGGTTTAAAGCGTTGATAGCAATGCTTACGGTAGTTCCCTTTTTGACAAAAGCAATGTATTGCTCCGGAATGTTGGTGGTGACTTCAAAACGATCTGTGTTTTCAATACTCAGCAAAGGAGTTCCTGGATGCGCTATGTCCCCGGAATTTACAAATTTACTAACGACGGTTCCGGCATATGGAGCACGCAATGTAGTGTATTTAAATTGAGCTAAAATTTCTCGTTTTTGTTGTTTGGCGGTATTTAATTGATCGATTGCAATTTGATACTGAGTACTGATGTTGTCCAGTTCTTTTTGACTAGCACTTTTTTGGGAATAGAGCTTTTGAAATCGTTCGTAATCTCTTTTCACGTTTGTATAATGACTTTGTGCTCGTGAAATTTGAGCATCTATTTGGCCTACTTTGGCTTGTAAATCCGTAGCGTCAATTTGGAGCAGTACTTGTCCTTTTTTAACCACGTCACCTACAGCGACATAAATGCGTTGGATGTTCCCCATGACACGAGTGCTCAATTTTGTATGCTGACTCGCTTGCACCTTTCCAGTGGTACTAAAAGAACCAGAACTTGCTGTCTGTGCTTTGGTTACAGTTACAGGAATTGAAACTGCAGGACTGTTGTTCGATTTGTTTTGGGAAGTACAACTGAGTAGGAGGGTTGTACTGAGTACGTATGTAATGGTTTTGATATTCATAATGATTATTCTCTTGTTAAAAAGGCTAGGTAATCTTGACTAGTATTGTATTGGTAAATAGCCTGAAAATAGGCGAGCTGTTTTCGAGCGTACAGGGTTTCGGCACGAAGTAAATCTGCTGTTTTTTCCAATCCTTCCCGAAATCTATTTCTCGTAATTTTCACTGATTCTTCAGCTTGTTTTAGCGCTGTGTTTTTAGTGATGATTTGTTGTTGTGCCAATTGAAACTGACGCACAGCAGTATCGAGTTCTACTTGTTTTTGAGAAGTGTATTGAGAAAGTGTCAAGTTTGATTTTTCGAGCATGGCCTTGCTTTTTTGAAGTTTAGCGATGCGTTGATAACCTGAAAATAGATCCCAGCTTAATTGTGCGCCTAGAGTATATCCATTGGCACTGCCGCCAAAGAGCTGTTGATCGAACATAGCGTAGCTGGCAAAGGCATTTAAGGTAGGTAGGAAGCTTAATTTTTGTGCTTTGTACAAGAGCGCGGTAGCTTTTTGAGCGCTGGAAACTGCGCGAATATCGGCACGTTGCTCCGAAAGTGTATAGTTGAATTGCGATACGGGGTTGGCAACCAAACTGTCTGTGGGTTGGAAGGTAATATCGGTACTACCATTGATTAAAAGACTGAGTTCTTCTGATTGATTTCGAATGGTGTTTTTGGCGTATTGCAGTTGGTTTTCCACTTCTAATACATGTACGGAAATTTCCAGCAGGTCGGTTTTGAGTAACATCCCTTGAGCTAGGTAATCTTGAACGAGCGTTTTGTTTGCCTTGGCAGAGGCTAAGCTTTTTTCAATGACTACTCGTGTTTTTTGAGCGAGTTGTAACTGCATATAGCGCTGTGCTACTTGAAATGCAAGGTGTTCTTTGGAGCGTTGTTGTTGCCATTTTGAGGCCAGTAGTTGCTGTTGTCCAGCTTTCCGACGTTGCCATCCAGCTACTTGAATTACAGGTTGTCGTACGGTGAATTCTGTAGCAAAATTTGTGGTTCTATTTGGATTGTTGAGTAAGCTGGGATTAAAATCACTAGGAGTTAAAATTTCTTGATTCAACTTACTTCCAAAGGCCATTAACGGATTGGTGGTATTGATTCCGGTATGTTTGGCATTAATGCTAGGAAGGAACACGCTGGCGCTTTCTCGGTACTGAGCTTTAGAGATGCGAACGTCTTTATCGGCAATTTTAAGACCGACATTTTTTTCATAGGCCAGTTTAATGGCGGCATCTTTCGTTATATACCTCGTGGACTGTGAAAAACTCAAGGTACTCCCTATCAGGAAGGTGCAAAAACTAAGCAGGGTGGTTTTCATGTGTTAAAATTTATGAGCTGCAAAGTTAGGAGCCGAATAGAGGGATGTCAGTAACCATTGTTACAATAAAAAAAAACACCTAATGATAGATGTTTTTCAAGGGGATTCAAGTTGGATGAAGTTTAGGTTGTTTGTACTAAACTAAATAAAAATGGATTTTATACGTATGCAAATTGCAATAGTATTTAGGTGTTCACGTGTTTTGTAAACACGTGCGAAAATTACAAACTTTCCATGGAAGATAATGTAACAAATGTTACACAATTAGAGTTCCAATACTTTAATTTGATTTCGCTGTAAATTGATTTTTCCTTGTTTCTCTAATGACTTGAGTAGGCGTGAAATAACAACGCGTGAGGTGTGTAAGTCATTGGCAATTTGCTGATGTGTAACACTGATAACATCGTTGTGATTGACAAGCGCTTTGTCTTTTAAGTATTTAAAAAGGCGTTGGTCCATATTTAAGAAGGCAATTGAATCAACAGCTTCGATGAATTCTTGGAGTCTGTTGTGGTAACTTTGCAAAATAAACTCTTGCCAACTTTTGTATTTTCCGAGCCAATCGGCCATTTTCTCTTTTGGAATCATGAGGAGTTCCACATCAGTTTCTGATACTGCGCGAATTTTGCTCTTCGTTTGTCCCATACAGCACGATAGCGTAACAGCACAGGTATCACCTTTTTCAAGGTAGTACAAAACCAATTCGTCTCCCCGTTCGTCTTCTCGGAGTATTTTAATAGCTCCTTGTAAAAGAAGCGGAATAGAAACGATATAGCTATCTGTGTCGATGATTACACTTTCAGCCTTGTATTCTTTGTAAATCGCAATGTCGGCAATTTCTTTGAGTAGGTCATCTTCAAAAAGATACCCATAATTAAGTTTTAAATCTTCTAACAAGTGAATTTGTGATTGGTGTTTTGTAAAAATACTATTTTTTTGAGTAAAAATCTACTGCTTAAAATACGGATTAATTTTTTGGATTAGCCTGATAAATATCAGGAATTTCGGGCTTGTTTTTTATGAAATTTGAACTAGAAATAAGAATCAAAACAAAGAAATAATGAAAAAAAGAACACCAGTTTCAGTGATAATGACCAAGAATGTAATTACCTTAAATAAGACCGATGATTTAACAACCGCGGAGCAGTTGTTTAAGGAACACGGAATTCGTCATATCCCAGTAGTAAGTGGTAGTAGTATCGTAGGAATGTTGAGCTATACCGATTTGTTGAGAATAAGTTTTGCTGATGCCATTGACGAGGAAGAACAAGATGTGGATACTGTGGTGTATAACATGTTTACCATTGAGCAAGTAATGGCTAAGAACTTAGTTACTGTAAGCCCAACAAATACGATCAAAGAGGTTTCGGAAATTTTATCAAAACGAGAATTTCACGCCTTACCTGTAGTAGAAGAAGGGAACTTAGTAGGGATTGTGACTACCACAGATTTAATATACTATCTGTTGGAACAATTCAATTAAAAAGAAAGGCGAGGATAGTTCCTCGCCTTTTTTATGCTTAATTAATAAGTGCTTTTAGGTTTTCGATGGTTTCCGTTGGGTTCTCGCTTTTAAAAACAAAGCTTCCCGCAACGAGCACATCGGCTCCAACTTCAATGAGTTTATTCGCATTTTTATCGGTAACACCTCCGTCGATTTCGATTAAAGTGTTCGCGTTGCTAAACTCGATAAGATGTTTTAATTGGCTTACTTTTTTATACGTGTTTTCTATGAAGGATTGTCCTCCAAATCCTGGGTTGACACTCATGATACACACGAGATCCAAATCACCGATAATATCTTCTAAAACGGCAATGGGAGTGTGCGGATTTAAGGCTACTCCAGCCTTCATACCTGCCGCCTTAATTGCTTGTACCGTTCTGTGCAAGTGCGTACAGGCTTCGTAGTGTACTGTTAATATATCAGTTCCTAAGTCTGCAAAGGTTTGGATGTATTTATCAGGTTCAACAATCATTAAATGCACGTCAAGTGTTTTGTTGGCGTGTTGCCCAATAGCTTTGAGTACAGGCATTCCAAAAGAAATATTCGGAACAAAGACTCCATCCATAATATCGATGTGAAACCAGTCTGCTTTTGAATTGTTGACCATTTCTACATCGCGTTGTAAGTTTCCAAAATCAGCTGCTAATACTGAAGGAGCGACAAGTTTTTCCATTGTGGTGTTGTGTTGTTAATTTGCTGCAAATATAAACAAAAGCGCAAAAGATGTGGATTTGTAGAAAAAAGAAAACGCAGACCTAAGTCTGCGTTTTCTCAATGTGTTGTAGGCCCTAGTAGAGAACTACTAGCCACGGCTATTAACCTAAATAGGTCATTAATATTTTACTTCTCGAAGTGTGTTTTAAACGACGGATAGCTTTTTCTTTAATCTGTCTAACACGCTCACGAGTTAAATCAAAGGTTTCTCCAATTTCTTCTAAGGTCATTGGTTGGTGCTCTCCTAGGCCGAAGTACAATTTAACAACATCTGCCTCACGAGGAGTTAAGGTTTCTAAAGCGCGATTAATTTCGATGCGAAGTGATTCGTGCAATAGTGTTTTATCTGGGTTTGGAGACTCTCCTGAGTTCAAGACATCGTATAAATTAGAGTCTTCTCCCTCGATTAAAGGCGCATCCATTGAGACGTGACGACCAGAGTTTTTCATCGATTCCTTAACGTCGTTCACGGTCATGTCTAACTTCTTTGCAATTTCTTCTGCACTTGGAGGACGTTCGTTTTCTTGCTCCAAGAAAGCGTACATCTTATTGATTTTATTGATAGAACCAATTTTATTCAAAGGCAAACGCACAATACGTGACTGTTCTGCCAAAGCTTGTAATATCGATTGACGAATCCACCATACAGCATACGAGATAAACTTAAATCCACGTGTTTCATCGAAACGCTTTGCCGCTTTGATCAATCCTAAGTTTCCTTCGTTAATCAAATCGGGTAATGTCAATCCTTGGTTTTGATATTGTTTAGCAACCGAAACCACAAAACGCAAGTTGGCTTTAGTCAATTTTTCTAAAGCTCTCTGATCTCCCGCCTTGATACGTTGTGCCAATTCTACTTCTTCATCTGCAGTAATTAAATCTACTTTTCCTATTTCTTGCAAATATTTATCTAATGAGGCGGTTTCCCTGTTGGTAACCTGCTTTGTAATCTTAAGTTGTCTCATGTAAGAAAAATTCTGTTTTTTTGTTTATTACTCACTCTCTACACTTACTTATACGCAGGAATGCTTTGAAATGTTACAAAAAAAATTATTTTTTTTCAATTTCTTTGAAGTTGTTAAAGAATTGTTAATTTTGATTAAATAATATGACGGAAGTGACTTGAGTTTAATACGAGTGTCTAACAGAGTATTACAAGTCTAAACAAACTATAACCGAACTTAGCCCTTGAAGAGTATTGATACTACAAATTGGACTGACGAAGAGCTAGTGGCCAAAATAGTAGAGAAAAATGATACTCATTTGTTCGCTGTTTTGTACGATCGCTATGCTGGCGTTGTTTATAATAAGTGTTACGGTTTCTCTAAAAACAAAGAGGAAGCGCAAGACTTGACGCACGATGTCTTTATCCGATTGTTTGTAAAATTGCGTACTTTTAAGGGGAAATCGAAATTTTCTACTTGGCTCTATTCTTTTACTTATAATTTTTGTGTGAATTACGTGCAGCGTAATAGCAATAAAAAAAAGGAAAAAGTAACTGTTGTTACCGATAATATAAAAGAAGAAGATAGTGGAGTAGATGAGATAGATGATGCCACCTTATTCGAGTTAAAGTCAGATAAACTGGCCAAAGCCCTCGAAATGATCCCAGCTGCTGAAAAAATGATTCTTTTGATGAAATATCAAGACGATATGAGCATCAAGGATATTTCGGCCGTGCTTGAAGTAGGAGAAAGCGCTGTAAAAATGCGTTTGAAGCGAGCGAAAGCAAAAGTCGTTAAAACGTATAATGAGTTGTAATGAGTATGGATAATCCATTTAAGAAAATATTACATAACGAGGAATTGCCCGAGGTATTGAGAAACAAAGTTCTCGATGACGTGGCAATGATTAAGCTTTCCATTGATATGGCTGACTTATTCGTGGTGAAATACCCGAATACAGTTGCCGACTTGATAGCGGGAGGAGGGACACCTGCAGATTCTAAAAAGAGCGATGCTAAGGAAGAGGATACGGAAGACGAAATAGAATAATAAGCATACAACAAAACTAGTACTATCATGATTTTACAAGAGCAATTAGCAGAGGCCCCTCAAGAAGTTGAAAAAACGGGAGCCCAAATTAATATTTTAAAGCCCTTCCAAAGAACGTTTAACGATATTATAGATTCATTGCCAACAGTTGTGGGGTTTATTGCCTTCGTATTGGCTTCGTGGATTTCTATAAAACTGTTTCTTTATATCGTTAGAAAAGCACTAGCTAAAACCAAGATTGACGAATGGTCAAGTAAGCTGAGCAAGACCAAGATTTTTGGCGATATGACAATCAATATAGTATTGACCAATGTTATCTTGACCGTATTGAAATGGTTTCTGATTTTTGTATTTGTGATGGTAGGAGCAGAGATGTTTGGGATGACTATGGTTTCTGATTTAATTAGAAGCTTTTTCAAAGTCCTTCCGAATTTATTGACCGCTCTTGGAATTTTTGTTGCCGGTGCCTATTTAGGTACCGTAGTAAAAAAAGCCATTCAATCCATGTTCAAATCCTTGGAGATTTCTGGAGGAAATGTTGTAGGGAACATCGCTTTTTACCTCATTGTGGTGTTTTTGTCAATCACAGCTTTAGATAAGGCCAATGTCGATACCTCAGTTATAAAAAATAACCTTACCTTATTAATCGGATCAGTTTTATTAGCCTTTACCATAGCCTTTGGTTTGGGAGCAAGAGATGCGGTAGGACGTTTGCTATTCGGATACTATTCACGAAAGAACATAGGTATCGGACAGCGCGTAGTTATTGGGGATGTTGAAGGAATCGTCATTGCCATTGACAATATATGTCTAACTGTTCAGACCCCAAATGAGAAGGTGATTTTACCGATTAAAGATGTGGTTAACAGTAAAATAGTTTGTAAAAAAGATTAAGGACTTTTAAAAAAATGTATATATTTGTGAATGAACTATTGTTTTAGATAACGATTAATGATAGATTTCGGGGGACTTCTATCTAATAGTGAAGTTTATCTTTACATTGTAAAGGCTGTCATCTTTGGCAGTCTTTATTTTTTTTTAAATTATTTGTGACTTGATACTAATAACGGTGTCCCATTCTATAGAGAGATAGATTTCGGGGGACTTCTATCTAATAAGGTTAAAAAGAAAAAGGCTTCCTGCAGGAAGCCTTTTTTATTAGGATAGTTGTAATAACTTATTCAAATGCTAAGTGTAAAAATACACCTCGAGTTCCCATAAAATCGATGGGGTCTGTCCATTGACTAGGGCTCGTATTGTCGTAACGCACTTCGTTGTTGATAGCAAATACACCGCGAATAGAAGGAGAAAACTTAAAGTAGTTTAGGTAAAAATCTACTCCAATTCCAATTTCGTACATGAAATTGTGCGTCGTAGTACGGAATTTACCGGCAAAGTTGTCATCGCTATTATTTTCATTACTAGAAAAATTGTAATCGTAAGAAACTCCTCCCAACACATAAGGACGGAAATTATTAATACGATTGGTACTTACTTTGAGTACTACAGGCAAATGTAAAAAGGTTGCACTGACTTCACGAGTTCTAATATTTTCGTTGGTACCACCAATGTGTTTAAAGGTTAGGGTTTTGGTGTTAGACATCAGTCCTGGTTCAAAGCGCAAATTTAAATTATTGTGCAATCGCAGGTCACCAATAAGCCCTACATTAAAACCTACAGAAGATTGTACTTCGATTTCAGGAGTACTGATAGTACTGGGTTTGTAAGCGACTTTATAGCCGTTTGAATTCAGCCCTAAGTAAAAACCGTAGTGAAAAGTAGGTTTATCAAAATTGGGTAAGTTCAAAACTTTCTCTACTTGTCCTATACTAGAACCTATACTTCCTAAAAGGAAAACGAAAACTAAAAATTTCTTCAACATATTACTTAGTAGCGGTATAAATTGACGCAACTCCGAAAGTTACGGGTAAATTCTTTGCATTCTTAAACCCATTTTTTTCTAAAATATTGTTGAACGCAGTCCCAAAAGGGAAAGAATTTGCACTTTCTGATAAATACGAATACGCAACCTTGTCTTTTGAAAACAATTTACCTACTAAAGGGAGGAAAATATTCGTATATAATTTATATCCTTGTTTAAAAGGAAACTTTGTTGGGTTTGAAGTTTCTAATACTACAAATTTTCCTCCCGGTTTTAATACGCGTAATATTTCTGTTAGACCTTTGTCTAAATTTTCAAAATTTCGAACACCGAAAGATACGGTAATCGCATCAAAGGTATTGTCATCAAAAGGAATGTTCTCGCTGTCTCCAACAACCATTTCAATGGTCTTATCGAGTTTTGCGTGGCGTACCTTTTGCTTTCCTACTTCCAACATCCCCTCAGAGATATCGAGTCCTACGATACGTTCTGGTTGTAAATTTGACATCATCAAGGCCAGATCTCCTGTACCTGTGGCAATGTCTAATATTTGTTTCGGTTGGTTTTCGCCTACCAATTTAACAACCTTTTTTCTCCAGCTGATATCAATGCCCAAAGAAATGACACGGTTAAGTCCGTCGTAGTCTTTTGAAATGTTGTTAAACATTTGAGCTACTTGCTCTTTTTTTCCGAGCTCTGAATCTTTATAAGGTTTGATTTGTTCCGACATAGATCTGTTTCTTTCAGGATTATCCGTTTATGGCTACCACCTCGTTTACTTGGTTAGGTAACATTTCTTTTAACATGGTTTCGATTCCGTTCTTTAAGGTTACCGTCGATGAAGGACAACCACTACAAGCACCTTGGAGTAGTACACTTACCTTTTTAGTATTTTCATCGTAGGCGCGGAAAGCGATGTTTCCACCATCTGAAGCTACTGCCGGTTTGATGTATTCATCTAAGATGTCCACAATTTTTGATTCTATATCTGTCAAGTTTTCTTTAGGAACTTCTACGCTTTGAGGAGCTTCTTCTGCTTTTGGAAGTTCAGCAATAATCGTTTTTCCTTCTTGCAAATAGGTCCTGATAAATACGCGCACTTCTTGGTATACCTCATTCCATTCAATCATGTCGTATTTGGTAATAGAAATGTAATTTTCAGAAATGAAAATTTCCTTTACAAATGGAAAGTTGAATAAGGCCTGTGCTAGTGGAGATGATTTACTTGCTTCTTCGATGTTTTTGTATTCTACATCCGTTTGGGTAAGTGCCTTGTTCGTTCCGAATTTCATCACTCCTGGATTAGGAGTTACCTCTGCATATACTTCTACAGCCTCTTTGGGAGCAGTACTTTCTTTAACTACTGATTTTCCTTCTTGTAAAAACGTTTCTATCTGTTCTTTTACTTGGTCTGCTACATCATCCCAACTAACGATGTCAAAACGTTGAATTGCGATAAAGTTTGCGGTAACAAATACTTTTTTAACAAAAGGAAGGTAAAATAATTGCTGTGCCAGTGGTGAGTTCTTGGCCTCATCTATATTGTTGTACTCGTAGCTTCCGCCATTAATTAAAATTGAATTGCTTACAAATTTAATAATGGTTTCATTATTAGTTTCTTGTATGTTTATCTTAATTGAATCCATAATCATTTAATGAATTGCAAAATTACGGTAAAAAACTGAGATTATTTGTCATAAAAAAAAGCCTCATTTTTAAATGAGGCTTTTGATATTGTACAGCGAAGCTTACAGGTTAATGGTTACAGTTCCTGTAATTCGAGAGGTGGTGTTGTTTAGGTTGATATCACCGAGGTTATACAAGGTTTGATATTCCTGGTTTTCGTATTTTCTGTAGGACAAATCAATCTTCATGTTTCCAAAATTATAACCTACACCAGCAGAAAAACCTCTGATATTGTCTTTATTGTCATTACCACCGAGGGCAACGTTGAGGTTGGGGTTCTTTTCGTAGTGGTACCCACCGCGAATACTCATGCGATCCATGCGCCATTCGGTACCGACACTCAAGGCGTGACTACCGCGAAATTGCGTGGTAAAGTTTTGATTTGCTTCGATGAAATTGGTGTCGTTTTCTCTAAATTTAATGTTTCTAAAATCTTTATAGGTATAGTCAACACTTAACAATCCGTGTTTCCCAAAAACTAAAGCTCCACTTGCTGTTACTCTACTGTGGGTTTTAAATCGATATGCAAATCCATTGCGGATGCGGTCAATACCACCATTAATATTTAGTGCAGATACCGACGAAAGGCTCAGGTCATTTCTGTAATCTTCCGTGATTTCTTCGTACCATGTAGGAGTTTCATAGGCCAATCCTAAGCGAATGAATTTTTGAGGCTTATAAATGAATCCGATGGTAAATGAGAGTCCGTTTCCTTGAATATATGAATCTACGATATTAGAGGCATTTAGTACATTTCCGTTAACATCATCATTGGTTTCTTTAAGCAATGCTACTCTGTTAAAACTCAAGTCGTGAAAGTTTACCGAAGCTCCTAAGTACAGTTTATTTTGGTGCACAGCTGAAATTCCGATATTGAAAACACTCAACTGACCGCGTTGTTGCACGGAGTAACTTTGGTCAAGCGAACGGTCGAATTGAATTTTCGGACTGCGAGTATCGTTAAAATGTTCGGTGAATTTTAAAAATCCACTTTTTCCATTGGTCAAGTAAAAAGAGTCGTAGTCCGATTTTATTTTATAGTTTACGGTAAGCGCAAAACGGTTCCATTCAGAAGAACCTGTATTGTCAAACGTAAGGGTAGCTCCCGCCTGGTTCAGGTTAAAGTAATCGTTTTCAGCGGTGGCAGCATTTCCGTAAAAATTTGATTGATATGATAAATTGCGATTTCCTAAAGTAGCGCCAACACTGCTAATTTTTGCTACCGCACTACCTGCGGGGTTGATACTAAATGCCGAGATATCTCCTCCAAGAGCTCCAAAGGCTCCACTCATAGCTTCGTAACGAGCTGTACCAAAGTTATCGTCTCTTGAGAATATAAGGCCTAAATCATTGTAATCTAATGATTGCGAATAGGCACTAAAAGATGAGGCAACCGCAGTTGCAATAAGTAATAATCGTTTCATGTTGTTTCAGCTTAATTGGTTATGGTTCTCTACCTTCTACTTCTTGAACTCGAGCTTCTTGAGCTTCCTCTTGAGTAACTTCTGCTGCTTGAGCTAGAACTACGGCTAGGGCTGTAGCTTCTCGTGCTTCTCGATCTTGAAGGGCTATAGCTTCTAGTAGATGAACTTCTACTCGGTGTATAGCTTCTGGTAGAGCGTCGCGTTCTGCTAGGGGTATAGCTTCTAGTAGAATTCGAACGGCTTGGTGTATATCGTCTCGTATTCGAGGGTTTGTACCCTCCAGTTGAATAACGAGTATTGTTGTTGCGTACTCTTGATTTTTTAGTACCTCCTCGTGTAGGTTTGTGACCTCCGGTGGTATAGTTTCTTGTTGAACGTACTGAGCGTGTACTGCGAACATTTCTCGTGCTGCGCACATTGTTACTATATCCTCTTGATCTACGAGTTCTGGTACTTGTTCTATAACCGTTTGAGCGTCTTGATGCAATTGAACGGTTGGTGTATCGGTGTGTATTGTAAGCTCTTCTAGAAGTTACGGCACGGTATGGATTGGCACCGCGACGGTAATTTCTGTAATAGTAAGGACGTGCATTTCTGTAGTAAGGAGGGCAATTGAAATTATTCCATCCCCAGTAACTGTAACCGTAATACGGTTGGTAGAAGTCCCAGTAAGGATCGTAGCCCCACGAGTTGAATCCCCAAACGGTATAACCTCTGCGCCACCAAGGACGATAGCTCCACGAGTTCCATCCCCAATCATTATACCATCCCCAAGAGGGTGCTGTATTGATATTGACAACTACGTCACTACTCGATTGGTAACCCCAAGGCTCATTGGCATTGTAAGTAATTCTCGTTCTCGGTTGTTGTTCGTCAACTATATCTTCTTCAGGATCGAAATCTGTATCGTCAGAGCGGTAGTTTTCGATGTCGGTAAATACGTCTGTTCCGTTTAAGGTACCTAAGCGTTCTACCTCTTTGGTAAAGTAATTTTCTTCTTCCTCTTCTTCAATAACTTCGCGAGGTGCATTGCGCTCTACTTCCTCGTAAACTACGGGTTCGTCGTCGTAGATGCCATCATCATTACCCGCAATTGTTTGCGCCGATCCGCAGGAAGCTAAGGTGCTAATCATGAATCCTAGTACTAATAAAAACGGGAGCTTGGTTTTGGTGTAATCTATTTTCATCTCTGACAAATTTAAGTTAGAACGGTTTATTTTTACCTGCTTTGGCAAAATGCTATTTTTTGTTGGGCTTATAGGCTTTTTAATGTAGCTTTGCACAGATAATTTACGCATAAAAGATAACAATTTTTGTGCCAAACTTTTAATTATGAGCAAACATTTAACAAAAAGAGCAGAAGATTATTCTAAATGGTATAACGAGTTAATCGTTAAAGCGGATTTAGCTGAGACCTCGGCAGTTAGAGGGTGCATGGTGATCAAACCTTATGGTTTTGCGATCTGGGAAAACATGCAGGCTGAATTAGATAGAATGTTTAAAGAAACAGGACATCAAAACGCTTATTTCCCTCTTTTTGTGCCCAAGAGTTTGTTCGAGGCTGAAGAAAAGAATGCGGAAGGTTTTGCTAAGGAATGTGCCGTTGTTACGCACTACCGTTTACAAACAGATCCTGACAGGGAAGGGAAGTTACGCGTGGATCCTGAAGCAAAATTGGAGGAAGAGCTAGTCGTGCGTCCTACTTCGGAAGCGATTATTTGGAATACCTATAAAGGATGGATACAATCGCACAGAGATTTACCATTGTTAATTAACCAATGGGCCAATGTAGTGCGTTGGGAAATGAGAACGCGTTTGTTTTTGAGAACGGCTGAATTTTTATGGCAAGAAGGGCATACAGCCCATGCCACCAAAGCGGAAGCGTTAGTAGAAGCAAAACAAATGCAAGAAGTATACGCCACGTTTGCAGAGAACTTTATGGCAATGCCAGTAGTTCGCGGGGCTAAATCGGAAAGTGAACGCTTTGCTGGAGCTGATGAAACCTATACTATTGAAGCTTTAATGCAAGATGGTAAAGCCTTACAAGCGGGAACCTCACATTTCTTAGGGCAGAATTTTGCGAAAGCCTTTGATGTAAAGTATACTTCAAGAGAAGGAAAGCAAGAGTACGTTTGGGCTACGTCATGGGGAGTATCAACGCGTTTGATAGGAGGATTGATTATGACGCACTCAGACGATGCAGGGTTGGTATTACCACCGAAATTGGCGCCAATTCAAGTTGTTATTGTTCCTATATATAAAGGAGAAGAGCAATTAGATGCTATTAGTGATAAAGTACAACCTATGATTGCCGCATTTAAGGAGAAGGGAATCTCAGTAAAATTTGATCATCGAGATACTTTGCGTCCTGGAGCAAAATTTGCAGAGTACGAGATGAAAGGAGTTCCTGTACGTATTGCACTTGGTAAACGCGATCTTGAAAACGGTACTGTTGAGGTAGCGCGAAGAGATACATTTGAAAAACAAACGATGAATCAGTCAGGTGTTGTGGAAGCTGTAGCAGCCTTGTTAGACGAGATTCAAGAAAGTTTGTATAATAAAGCACTTACCTACAGAAACGATCACATTACCGAGGTAAATACTTTTGAAGAGTTTAAAGACGCCATTGAAAACAAAGGTGGATTTGTATCTGCACACTGGGATGGTAGTATCGAAACAGAAGATAAAATCAAAGAATTGACAAAAGCAACGATTCGTTGTATTCCTAATGATGTAAAAGAGGAAAATGGTAATTGTGTGCTAACTGGCAAGCCTTCAGGTAGAAGAGTGCTATTTGCAAAAGCATATTAAAAAAAAAACAAAAAAATGTGATAAAAGTTTTGGTGTAATTAAAAAGAGTTTCTATATTTGCACCCGCAATCACAAATGGTTGTTTTGGTCCGTTCGTCTAGGGGTTAGGACGCCAGGTTTTCATCCTGGTAACACGGGTTCGATTCCCGTACGGACTACAAAGTTTTAGCTTCGAACTTTATCGGAGCTTTTTTTATCAGAACAACGGACTGGTAAAAAAAATAAAAAAAACCTTGCAAGTATAAAATTAAGTTGTATATTTGCACCCGCAATCACAAAGATTGTTTTGGTCCGTTCGTCTAGGGGTTAGGACGCCAGGTTTTCATCCTGGTAACACGGGTTCGATTCCCGTACGGACTACAAAGTTTTTTATAAACATATAAGAATTTAGGAAAATGGCAAATCATAAGTCAGCATTAAAGAGAATAAGAAGTAACGAGACTAAGCGCTTAAGAAACAAGTATCAGCATAAAACTACACGTAATGCTGTTAGAAAATTAAGAGCTGCGACAGATAAGAAGGAAGCAGAAGGAATGTTTTCGTCAGTTGTTTCTATGCTAGATAAATTAGCAAAAAACAACATTATTCATAAAAATAAAGCGGCTAATTTAAAGTCAAAGTTGGCTAAGCACGTAGCAGCTTTATAAAAAGTTTTAAGGTTAGTTAATAGTTAAAAAAGACGTTTCATCAGAAGCGTCTTTTTTGTGTTTGCATACTTTTTATCGGTCGAACTGAATTGGCTGGACATTTATTAATTTATTCGTGAACAGCGCTGATTGTTCGTTATGCCTGCGCTCCTTTCTTACGTTATTGCATCTGGCAGTAGTCTTGTCAAAAATACGTTACATCTATTTGATAATCCTTTTCCTAGTCACTATTTCCTCTATAGCTGTCGATTATTTTCGTTAGGAAGCAACTAATTGCTCAGATTCATGAATTCCTTTATTTCAAATAAGAATGGGGCTAAATGCTTTTAACTAGATGCATTGCTCCAATGAATGAGAAGGCGGAAAGTCTACATTTGGTAAAATTTCCCAGTATATAGAGTTATGTACAGGCCTAGATTCTATTTTTGGGAATTTGATAGCCCACTCTTGTTGATAAGCTGATAAAAAGGGGACTTCAACGTGAAAATTCCATAATCTGCGTACTTATGAACAGGAGCATTGGCTTTTTGAGGGTATTGGATTACTAATATTTGTTAATAAGCAGCTGAACAGCCTACATTTTCTTAAATTTTTCTGGATTCCACACCGTTATCAACAGTCATTCGAGCCTTTTCAGGGTTATTTGATCGTTTAGCCTTGTTGATAAGCTGATAAAAGAGGGAGTTCTCCTTGAAATTTCCATGTTTTGCGAACTTATGAGCAGGAGCATTGGCTTTTTGAAGGCATCGGACGGCTTACGATTGTTAATAAGCAGCTGAAAAGCCCACATTTTTTAGTATTTTTCCGGATGGTATACAGTTATCAACAGTCATTCGAGTTTTTTCAGAGTGATTTGATGGTTTATTCTTGTTGATAAGCTGATAAAAGAGGGAGTTCTCCTTGAAATTTCCATGATTTGGGAACTTATGAACAGGAGCATTGGCTTTTTGAGGGTATTAGATTGCTTACCGTTGTTAATAAGCAGCTGAAAAGCCCACATTTTTTAAAATTTTTCCGGATGGTATACCGTTATCAACAGTCATTGGAGTCTTTTTAGAATGATTTGATGGTTATTCTTGTTGATAAGCTGATAAATGGGGTATTTAGTGTGAAATTCCCATAATCTGCGTGTTTATGAACAGGAGCATTGGCTTTTTGAGGGTAATGGATTGCTGACCATTGTTAATAAGCTGTCCAAAAGCCTGCATTTTCTTAAATTTTCTGGATGGTATACCGTTATCAACAGTCATTCGAGCCTTTTTAAAGCGATTTGATAGTTGATTATTGTTGAAAAGTAGAGGAATAGTAGTTGTTTTGGTAAAATTCACTGCTAATGGACAGTTATCAACAGACTTTCGGACTTTTCGAGGTGATTTGATCACTGACTTTGTTGATAAGCTGATAAATGGGGGATTTAGTGTGGAATTCCCATAATCTGCGTGCTTATGAACAGCAGCATTGGCTTTTTGAGGACATCGGACGGCTTCTCATTGTTAATGAGCAGCTGAAAAGCCTGTATTTTCTTAAATTTTTTTGGATGGTATACCGTTATTAACAGTCATTCGAGTCTTTTCAGAGTGATTTGATGGTTGATTATTGTTGAAAAGTAGGGGAATAGTAGTTATTTTGGTGAAATTCACTGCTAATGGACAGTTATCAACAGCCTTTCGAGCTTTTCGAGGTGATTTGATCACTGATTTTTGTTGATAAGCTGATAAATG
>NZ_CAZEQT010000008.1:0-39371 GCF_964514025.1 Tenacibaculum litopenaei | reverse complement strand
TTACTATTGTTAATAAGCAGCTGAAAAGCCTACATTTTCTTAAATTTTCTGGATTGTATACAGTTATCAACAGGTATTTGAGTCTTTTTAGATTGATTTGATGGTTTACCCTTGTTGATAAGCTGATAAATGGGGATTTAGTGTGGAATTCTCATAATCTGCGTGCTTATGAACAGCAGCATTGGCTTTTTGAGGACATCGGACGGCTTCTCATTGTTAATAAGCAGCTGAAAAGCCTGTATTTTCTTAAATTTTTCTGGATGGTATACCGTTATTAACAGTCATTCGAGTCTTTTCAGAGTGATTTGATGGTTGATTATTGTTGAAAAGTAGGGGAATAGTAGTTTTTTTGGTGAAATTCACTGCTAATGGACAGTTATCAACAGTCATTCGAGTCTTTTCAAAGTGATTTGATGGTTGATTATTGTTGAAAAGTAGGGGAATAGTAGTTGTTTTGGTAAAATTCACTGCTAATGGACAGTTATCAACAGCCTTTCGAGCTTTTCGAGGTGATTTGATCACTGATTTTTGTTGATAAGCTGATAAATGGGGATTTAGTGTGAAATTCCTGTGATTTTCGAGCTTATGAACAGGAGCATTGGCTTTTTGAGGGCATCGGACCGCTTACTATTGTTAATAAGCAGCTGAAAAGCCTACATTTTCTTAAATTTTCTGGATTGTATACAGTTATCAACAGGTATTTGAGTCTTTTTAGAGTGATTTGATAGTTGATTATTGTTGACAAGTAGGGGAATAGTAGTTGTTTTGGTAAAATTAACTGCTAATGCACAGTTATCAACAGCCTTTCGAGTTCTTTTAGTGGTTTTGATCGTAGATTCCTGTTCATAAGTCGGGCATAGTAGCGTTTTGAGTACTATACCAAGTTTTGCTACCTGTCAATTGTTAATAAACAGGTAAAACCGCCTTTGTACAAGATCTCCAGTTTCTTGTAAACAGTGTGTAGTTCACAATTAAATGACCCAGATTACGATTAGAAAGACTGATGAGGCATCCGGCTAGAGCTTTAATGAGAACTCCTTAGGATGCTATACCTAGCAAGGGTAAAAATAAGCTTACCAATCGTACTTTTTATGAGCATCCAATCGAATAAAAATGAATAAAAGAAGGGTAAATCCCCAGAGTGAAGACCCTCCATAGCTAAAGAATGGAAGTGGGATCCCGATGGTCGGAACAATACCGATCACCATTCCAATATTCACAATGACATGAAAAAATAAGATAGAAGCCAGTCCATAGCCGTAAATTCGGCCAAATTTATTGGTGTGTGTTTCCGCCAAATAAATGATGCGGTAGAGCAGTAGCATAAACAAAATAATGACCAGAGAGCTCCCAAAAAAACCCCATTCTTCTCCAACCGTACTAAAGATGTAATCTGTATCTTGTTCTGGAACAAAATTTCCTTGCGTGCGATCTCCTTGCAAGAATCCCTTTCCGAAAAAGCCACCAGAACCAATGGTGAGTTCTGATTGATAAATGTTGTATCCGATACCTCGATTATCCTGAATTTTTCCGAGTAAAATGTCAAAACGATCTTTCTGATGCGATTGAAGGATGTGTTTATAGGTATAACCACTTCCAGCTATAAAAATACTGGTAGTCAGGTAGATAATGATAATGCCAACTAAGTTAAAACGTATAAACCTCGGATTTTTGTATTGAGCATAGACAATATACAACGTAATGAGTATCAGAGATGTTAATAATATCCAAGGAATTCCAAAGTAAATCGTTAATAGGAATAAGACGATACTCAAGGCGCCCAGTATAAAATAAGCAAGCGTTAAGCCTTCTCTATTCAATACAAAGAAAAAAGAAAAGTAAATCAGCACCGATCCCATATCTGGCTGCAATGCAATGAGCAAGGCCGGAGCAAAGATGATTATAAAGGCCTTTAGTTGGTTTTTAATGAGTTTTAAATTATACTGTCGGTCACTCATGAGTTTGGCTAGTGCCAATGCTGTAAAGGCTTTTGCAAACTCTGAGGGCTGTAATCCCACACCACCGAAGTTGTACCACGAGGTAGCACCGTTAATTTTTTTTCCGAAAACCAGTACTCCTGCCAAGACAATAAGAGATACGAGATAGAGTAAACTGGCAAATTTTTCATAAAACTTACTATTAAAAAACAGGACAAAAATCATAATCGGGAAACTTAATGCTATCCAAATGAGTTGTTTCCCATAACGAGTTCCAAAGCTGAAGAGTTCGCGCGTTTCCTCGTTTGATGAGGCTGCGTAGATATTTACCCATCCAAAGGCTACCAATATACCGTATAGCAATACGAGTATCCAATCGATATTTTCAAAGATATTATTTCGTTCCGCTCTCAATGCTGTCTTTTTTAGGAAGTAATTTATCGTATTCTGCTTGTAAGCTCAGGTTGAGCATTCGAGTTTCTACCTGTTTTCTACTGATGTTCCCATTCAAGTATTTTTCAATGAGTAAACTGGTAATAGGGGCGGCAATGGTTGATCCATAACCTCCGTTTTCAATATATACCGCAAGGGCAATTTGCGGATTATCTTTAGGAGCGAAAGCCACGAGTATCGAATGATCGGTAAGCTGTTCTTTTTTACCGTTTCTTCTGATAAAGTTTTCCACGGTACCGGTTTTCCCACAAATATCGATTCCTTTTACTCTACTAGTCCTAGCCGTTCCCTTGGTAAAAACTTCGTGCATGGCCTCTATGGCAATATCAAAATTTTCAGGAGCGATAGACGTCAGTACCTTTTCGGTATAGGTAGCAGCTTTTATAGGGCTTCCGTCTATTTTTTTTACAATATGTGGGCGGTAGTAAAAACCTTTATTCGCTATCGCTGCAGTCATATTGGCCAACTGGATTGGGGTAGTTTCTACTTCTCCTTGTCCAATAGCATTGGATATAGTATGGGTAGGACCGTAGCGGAATTTATACCACTTATTGTAAAAAGTAGAATCCGGAATACGCCCTTTCATTCCTGTAGGTAAATCATAGCCTAGGTAATTCCCTAAACCAAAACTCTTGGCGTGGTTACTCCAGTTATTAATACCTACTTTTGAGTTTTCTGCATGATCTATAATTTTTCGGTACACCGTAGCAAAATAACTATTACACGATTTTGCAATGGCTGTCTTGAGTCCTATAGGACGTCCACCAGTTTTACAGTGACAACCCATAAATTCATTTTTGCGCTTTCCGTATCGGTATCCGTGGTAGCAACGCACTCTAAAGTTAGGATCTATGACTCCTTCTTGTAAACCAATTAAACCGTTGATAATTTTAAACGGAGATCCAGGGGCGTACATAGCTTGCAACCCTCTGTCAAAGGTGGGCATGTTAATTGTATCTTTGAACAAGAGTGTAGAGTTTGTAGAACGTTTTCTACCTACTAATAGATTTGGATCGTATGACGGCGCCGAAATGAGTGCGAGTAATTCACCGGTCTGTGGCTGAATAGCGACAATTCCTCCGCGTTTCCCTTTCATCAAAGCCTCTCCGTAACGCTGTAAATCTGAGTCGATGGTGAGTACCAAATCTTTACCCGGAACAGCTAAGGTATCATAACTTCCATTTTTATAAGGGCCAGTAATTTCGTTTAGGTTATTTCTTTTAAAGTATTTTTTTCCTTTAACGCCGCGCAATACCTCTTCGTACTGTTTTTCGATACCTAACTTTCCTATCAGCTCTCCTTGTTCGTAGTAGTTACTGTTTTTGGCAATTTTTTCGTTTACCTCACTGATAAATCCGAGAACGTTGGCTGCCGACTTAATCGGGTAGTTTCGAATAATACGTTTCTGTATGTAAAAACCTTTGAAATTATCGAGTTTCTCTTGGAGATATGCAAAGTCTTCCTTGGCCAATTGCTTTAAAAATACTGAAGGAAGCCACCGAGCATAACGCTCAGCTTTGTCAAGACGTTTTATAAAATCTTCTTTGTCAATTTTAAGAAGTTTGCAAAATTGTAGGGTGTCTAACGGGGTAACTTCTTTGGGAACTACCATAACGTCGTATGAAAGTTGATTGGCCACTAGGAGTTTCCCGTTTCTGTCATATACATAACCGCGTTCCGGATAATCGTATTCAACCTTTACTGTCGAGCTGAAAATTGGGCTCGACTTTTTCGGACGGAGTACTTGCAGCTGAAAGAGACGTCCGATATAGACGATTCCGACAAGAGTAATTAAAAATAAGAGTAAAAAACTTCGTTTCATGATAGCTTCTTCTTAAATATAAAACTTCCTAAGAAATACAGTATCAACGTAAAAACTGTGGACAGTAATGTATTGATAAGGACGTTGGAGAAGTTATAAAAGCTAAAATTAATAAAGCTGTAGATTAAAAAGTGATGTATAATTGTTAAAATTGCGATATAATTAAAAACTTTATCAAAAGTTTCCAATCGCAAGTCAAACAACAGAAATTCTGAAGTCGATTTTTTAAAGATGGTACGCACTAAAAACAGGCGTATATAGGCAATAAAAAGTGTGGCAAACGCGTGAATTCCTCCCGAGTTTTCGAAAAAATCAATACTCAAACCGAGTAAGAAACTCACCGTTAAAAAGGGTATCCTCTTTTGACGGATGGGGAAGGTAAAGATGTAAGTGATGTACAAATACGGGTTTAAATGTCCAAACAACTTAACGTTGTTGAGTATGACAACCTGGAGTAGTACAAAAAACAAAAAAGAAAGTATGAGATATAAACTTCTATTCATTCTGGTTTTCTAAGGTTTGAATTTCTTGTTTGTCAAAATTGCGAATAATATTTACCTGTCCTAAACTACTCATGTCATTAAATAAACGCACATTGATAGTGTTTAAGGCTGAAATTTTTTCGGGCACGGATTGTACGGTTCCAATGAGAATTCCTTCTGGGAAAATTTCAGATTTTCCATCGGTAATTATCGTATCACCAATTTGGAAAACGGCTTGTCTTGGAATATCCGTGAGTTGTACTGTTTGGTAATCTTCACCATTCCATTCGAGGGTACCGTAATGGGTGCTGTTTTTGAATCGCGCATTGATTTTACTATTCTTATTTAGAATAGAGCGTACACGAGCATAAGAATCAGAGGTTTGTTCAGTAACACCGATAATCCCTCGTGCGTTAACTACGGCCATCTCAGCACTTATTTGGTGATTTTTACCGCGATTAATGGTTAGAAAATTGTAGGGACGGGCAAAGCTGTTATCGATGATTTTTCCAGAGATGTATTGGAATTTTTGCCCGTAAAGTATCGAATCTTTTAGCTGCTGTCCTGAAAGGCTATCACGCGTAAATTGCAAGGCTGCTAATTTATTTTTCAGACGTGTATTTTCATCCAGTAGCTGTTGGTTTTCAGTTTTGAGGTTGGCGTACTCTTTTACGGAGTTCACCTTGGTAAGTAGGCCTCCAGTAACGGCATTTGCCGATCCTACAAATTTGCTTTTGTGAAAGGAGTGATTGTTGATAATCAATGCAACAGCTATGAATTCTAAGCATAGGAAATACAAGAAATATTTATACTTCTGAAAGAAATAAATAAGCTGTTGCATAAATGATCATCAATGTTTTATTTGATTAATACTGATTTGTACTTTTCTAGATTTTTTAAAGCGATACCCGTTCCGCGCACTACGGCACGTAATGGATCTTCAGCTACGTAAACAGGTAAATCTGTTTTTCTCGAGAGTCGTTTGTCTAAACCTCTTAACATAGATCCTCCACCGGCTAAATAAATCCCCGTGTTGTAGATATCAGCAGCCAATTCAGGTGGGGTTTTTGAGAGAGTTTCCATAACGGCATCTTCGATACGCAAGATAGACTTGTCAAGAGCTTTGGCTATTTCTCGATAAGACACTTGTACCTGTTTGGGTTTCCCACTTAACAAATCACGCCCTTGTACCATCATGTCTTCTGGTGGGGTATCTAAATCTTCCGTTGCCGATCCGATTTGAATTTTGATTTTCTCTGCTGTGGTTTCTCCAACATATAAATTGTGCTGCGTACGCATGTAATACATAATGTCACTGGTAAACAAATCACCTGCCACTTTTACCGACTGGTCACAAACGATTCCAGCCAAGGCAATAACTGCGATTTCAGTGGTACCACCACCGATATCAATAATCATATTTCCTTTCGGTTCCATGATGTCAATACCTACCCCTATAGCAGCAGCCATAGGTTCGTAAATCAAATAGATTTCTTTGGCATTCATATGACGTCCAGAATCGATTACCGCTCGTTTTTCAACCTCGGTAATTCCCGAAGGAATACAAATGACCATACGTAAGGAAGGTGGGAATAGTTTTTTCTTGATCGCAGGAATTTTTTTAACGAATTCTTTGATCATTTCCTCTGACGCTTGAAAGTCAGCAATTACCCCATCTTTTAACGGACGAATGGTTTTGATATTTTCATGAGTTTTTCCTTGCATTCTGTTGGCTTCATGACCTGTGGCAATAATTTTCCCCGTCAGCCTGTTCCGGGCAACGATAGAAGGGCTGTCAATCACAACTTTTCCGTTGTGGATTATAAGTGTGTTCGCAGTACCTAAATCTACCGCAATATCCTCGGTCATAAAGTCAAAAAAACCCATATAGCTTTGGTGTTTTTATATGTATAATTGATGAATTCTCACAAATCTATAAAAAATCTAGATTGGTTGTACATCAAAGTATGATTAATGTTTAAAATGTCTCGTTCCTGTAAAGACCATCGCTAGCTGATTTTCATTACAGTAGTCAACGCTCAATTGATCTTTGATAGAACCTCCAGGTTGAATTACACTGGTAATTCCTGCTTTGTCAGCAATTTCCACACAATCAGGAAATGGGAAAAAAGCATCACTGGCCATAACAGCTCCATTGAGGTCAAAATTAAAACTCTTCGCTTTTTCTATGGCTTGGCGTAAGGCGTCAACACGACTTGTCTGGCCAGTTCCACTCGCGCAAAGTTGTTTGTTTTTAGCCAATACGATGGTATTTGACTTGGTGTGTTTGCATATTTTCGAAGCAAATAACAGGTCGTCCATAGCTTCAGCTGAAGGTTGGTTGGTTGTTACATAGCTTATATCGTCAATACGATCGGTTTTATTGTCTTTGTCTTGTACTAAAAGTCCATTAAGTGCTGTACGCACAGTTTGAGTTGGTAGAGCAACGTCCTTTTGTACGAGTAATACACGGTTCTTTTTTCCTTTTAAAATTTCTAAAGCATCGGCGTCGTAAGCGGGAGCAATTACTACTTCACAGAACAATTTGTGAATTTCAGTGGCTGTAGCCGCATCGATGGTGGTGTTTGAAATTAAAATGCCTCCAAAAGCCGAAACAGGATCACCTGCTAGGGCCGAAACATAGGCTTCGTGTAAGGTAGCACGCTGTGCTAATCCACAAGCGTTGTTGTGTTTTAATATAGCAAAGGTAGGAGCCTCCCCAGTAAATTCAGACATGAGGTTTACTGCGGCGTCTACGTCCAATAAGTTGTTGTACGAAAGCTCTTTTCCGTGAAGCTTATCGAACATGGCGTCTAAATCTCCGAAGAAATATCCTTTTTGGTGCGGGTTTTCTCCGTAACGAAGTGTTTTTGCTTGCTGTTCGCTCGCTTTGTAAACAGTTTCGTCCTCGTTAAAATAATTGAAAATAGCCGTATCGTAGTGCGATGAGATATTAAATGCTTTGGCAGCGAGTTTTTTACGCTGTGCTAAGCTAGTACTACCGTTACCTTCGGTAATCATACTTAAAAAAGCATCGTACTGCTCCATAGATGATACGATAACCGTGTCTTTAAAGTTTTTCGCTGCTGCACGAATAAGCGATATTCCTCCGATATCGATTTTTTCAATAATATCCTGTTCTGGAGCACCAGAAGCCACGGTCTTTTCAAATGGATACAAATCGACTATGACTAAATCTAATTGTGGAATTTCAAAGCTTTCCATTTCTGCTACATCGCCTTCGTGGTCTTGGCGGTTTAAAATACCTCCAAACACTTTCGGGTGTAGCGTTTTTACACGTCCTCCTAAGATTGATGGGTACGAAGTAACATCCTCTACAGGTACTACTGAAATTCCCAAATCTCTGATAAATTTTTCAGTTCCTCCAGTCGAGTAAAGAGTGACTCCTAAAGCGTCGAGTTGGCGGACAATAGGCTCTAAACCGTCCTTGTGAAAAACCGAAATTAAGGCAGATGTGATTTTTTTTGTTGCGTTCATTTTTGTTGTGTTGTTAAGCGAGCAAAATTACTAAAACCCTGAGGGTTTTACAAAACGTGAAATGAACTTTTTTAAACAAAAAACGCTATCATAAATTCTTAATTTAGATAGCGTTTCAAACAACAAATATAGGAGTTGCACAGGGCCTATTCCGCATTTTCTAAAAAGTTGCGAAACCAGTCAGTGAATCTCTCTATAAAAGTTTGTTTTGAATTTGCTTGAGCACTCGTATCACTCAAGGCAGCGTAAGAGGGGAAATCTTTACTACTCATAATTCAAGGGGTTAATTATTGTTAATAAAGTTGTTAATAAAATTTCCTCAAAGAAAACAAAAAAAACTTTAATAATCAAGCATTTACGAAAAAAATCACAAAATGTGACTAACTTTTTCGCAAACGTACTCTAAAAGTACTTCATCATCTTTGGTAAATGGGTTAACTGAGTGAGAATCAATGTCTATTTGTCCAATATTCTCTCCGTCGACGAAAATTGGAATGACAATTTCTGATTTTACCTTCCAACCACAAGAAATGTAATTGTCTTGCTCAGAAACGTCTTGGACAACAAAGTTTTCATTGCTTACAGCAACTTGACCGCAAATACCTTTTCCGAATGGAATAATAGTATGTTCGGTTGGCTCCCCGTTAAATTGGGCCAGTTTGAGTTCCTCTTTGTCTCCGTTTTTGAAGTAAAATCCTACCCAGTCGTAATAGGCTACATTTTCAGCGAGAACATCACATATTTCTTGTAATTTACTTTCGGTGCTTGCATCGCGCTCTACAATGCTAAGAACCTCTTTCTTTAAGTCTAGTATTGAATTCATGGTGTTATAGTCTGCACAAGTGTTTTTATCTTACGGCAAAAGTACTTCTCAGGAATCTTTTTTGGAAACTATATTTATGTTTTTTGTAATTTTGCATTCACTATGTTTCAGGTATTAAGAAAAATAACCGCGATTTGTATCACCTTTGTCTTGGTGTTTTCTTCCATGTCTTTTGCTGTGGAAAAACACTTTTGTGGAGATTACCTCGTGGATATCTCTTATCTCGGCGATGCCGATGCCTGTGGAGGAGAACGAGAAGAAGCTTGCGGGAGCGATACGACAAACAGTGAACCTGATTGTTGTAAAGACGAAATAGCTCATGTGCAAGGAATTGACGATCTCAGTAAATTGGGGTCGGAACAACAACTTTTTTCGCCAGTTATATGGCTTTTAACATCTTCTTATTTTTTTCAATTACCGTCAGTAGCGGATGTTGACAACGAGGTAGATACCGTTGCCGATAGTCCGCCTATATCCAAAAAATCCAAACGCATTTTATATCAAGTTTATATCCTTTGATGCCTGTTTTGCTGCGAGAAGTACCACAGTGATAATTAAAGGAAATAAAATATGAAGAACCTAGTTTTTAGTATGTTAATACTACTAGGGGGATCGGTGTTATACGCTCAGCAAAAAACGTTGAAAGGACGAGTTGTTGACGCGACACTAAAAGACAATCCAGGTGTTTTCGGAGCATCTGTACAATGGCTACATACAGCGTTGGGAACGAGTACCGACGAAGATGGAGTTTTTGAAATCCCCCTAACACCTAAATCAAAGCAATTGGTAATTAGCTTTGTTGGGTTTAAAACCGATACGATTACCGTAGATAATACCTTGTTTTTAAAACATCGCCTGACTCCTGATGCCTTACTTGAAGAGGTTGCTGTTAGGAGTGAGAAGAAAGCGAGCCAGCGAGCTTTTTTGGAGGCACAAAATGTGATGACCCTAAATAGTGGGGAATTGTTAAAAGCTGCCTGCTGTAATTTGGCGGAAAGCTTTGAAACAAACCCCTCAATTGATGTGAATTTCTCAGATGCTTTGACGGGGGCGAAACAAATTCAAATGCTGGGCTTAGAAAGTCCTTACTTGTTGATTACCGAAGAGAATATTCCTTCCATTCGCGGGGCCGCTCAGGCGCATGGATTGGAGTTTACTCCGGGTACTTGGGTAGAGAGTATCCAAATTACGAAAGGAGCAGGTAGTGTAGTCAATGGTTTTGAGAGTGTTTCGGGACAAATCAATACGGAGCTCGTTAAGCCCTTTACCGATGCTCCTTTTTTTGTGAATGCTTATGGCGCTGTTGGAGGACGCTATGAGCTCAATACCCATTGGAACCAGCAAGTGGCCAAAAAATGGCATACCGGCGTGTATCTTCACGGAGATTATCGCGGTAACCGTTTTGATAGAAATGATGATGGATTTTTAGACAATCCATTGGCGAGACAATTTAATGTGTTAAACCGTTGGCAGTACATCGATCAAGAGAAAGGCTGGGTGGCCTTTGCCAATGTACATTTCGTAAATGATCGGAAGCAGCTTGGGCAGGTGGAGTTCGATAAAGAACTACACCGAGGTACTACAACGTATTGGGGAAGTGAAATAGCCACCCGTAAGGTTGGACTGTCTACCAAGTTGGGCTACGTATTTCCCGACTTGCCTTTTCAGAGTATGGGGGTGCAATTGGCCTATAGCAATCACCGACAAGATTCTTTCTTTGGATTGCGAGATTATTTTATAGAACACCAGAGCTTTTATGGGAGTTCCAATTTTAATTCAATAATTGGCGATACGCGACATAAGTTTAAAACGGGACTCAGCTTTCTGTATGACAATTATAAGGAGCGCGTAGTGCAAACCAATTTTAATAGGTATGAAAGAGCTTTCGGAGTGTTTTTTGAATACGCCTATGACGACGGTGAGTTTTTTAGCGTAAAAGCTGGACTCAGAGCCGATTTTCACAATTTATTGGGAACTTTTTTAACGCCGAGGTTACACTTCCGCATGGTAACCTGGGAAAATGGTGTTTTGAGAGCCTCTGTCGGACAGGGAAGAAGAAGTGCCAATGTGTTTGCCGAAAACCAACAGTTATTTGCTTCGTCTCGACGAATTAGAATTGAGCAGGGACCAGGAAAGATTTATGGGCTGAACCCCGAAATAGCTTGGAATTACGGAGTCTCATTTGTGCAGAAATACCGCCTTTTTGGTAAAAAAGGAGATATCGGCGTCGATTATTACCAAACCGATTTTCAAAATCAGGTGGTAGTAGATTGGGAAAACCCTCGTGAAGTAGCTTTTTATAATCTCGACGGGAGGAGTGATGCAAAAAGTTTGCAAATAGAGCTCAATCAAAATATCATCCCATTTTTTAACCTTCGATTGGCTTACAAAATCATCGATGTAAAAACGCAATACCGATCAGGGTTGTTGAGAAAGGCCTTGCAACCGAGAAATAGGTTTTTTGCGAATGTATCGTACAGCACTCCTAAAACTGAGCAGGGGGCCAAATGGAAATTTGATGTCACCTATAACTGGTTGGGAAGTCAGCGATTGCCCAGTACAGCATCCAATCCGTTAATTTCGAGAAGACCTGACCAGGTAGGAGGATACCAGCTGGTCAATGCACAAATAACCAAGGTGTTTTCGGAGCAATTCGAGTGGTACGTTGGAGGAGAAAATATCGGAGGTGTGCGTCAGCCAAATCCGATACTAGGAGCAGAGGATCCCTTTGGGAGTTCTTTTGACTCTACACTGGTGTATGCACCAGTATTTGGAAGTAATTTTTATACAGGAATACGATTTAAATTAGATTAATATGAAAAAAAGTTTAGTAGTACTGTGCTTATTCATGTTTGCCTTAAGCGCAACAGCACAAAAGAAAAAAAGAAATGCCAAAGCCCTAATCGAAGTAGATGGAGTGTGTATGATGTGTAAGAAGCGCATTGAGAAAGCCGCACTGGGGATGAAAGGTGTGAAGTATGCCGTTTGGAATGTTAAAACTCACGAGTTGTCTGTAATATTGGATGAACGTAAAACTTCGGTCAAAGCAATAAAGGAAAAAGTTGCAGGAGTAGGACATGATACCAAGGAGGTAAAAGCCACCGATACAGTCTATGCAAACCTACATCCCTGTTGTAAATACAGGAATGAGGAAATTCGTAAAGATCACGAAGGAGAAGGTAAATAATACCCTGTGCTGTAACTAAAAAAACCGAGCAATTTGCTCGGTTTTTGTTGTTTATTATAACATGTGTAAGGTATTCACTTCTTGGTTGGTTAAAGCTCTCCAGCGCCCTCTCGGTAGATTTTTCTTGGTAAGTCCAGCAAAAATCACGCGATCCAATTTAATTACGTTATATCCGAAGTGTTCGAAAATTTTACGAACGATTCTGTTTCTTCCAGAGTGAATTTCAATACCAACTTCATTTTTCTTTTCACCTTCTACATAAGAAACAGCGTCAATAAACACGCGCTTACCTTCGATAACAACATCTCCTCTCAATTTTTCCAAATCGGCTAAGGTTAATTTCTTATCTAAAGTTGCGTGGTATAATTTACGCACGTTGTGCTTTGGATGGGTAAGTTTTTTTGCGAGTTCTCCATCGTTGGTGAACAATAGTAATCCTGTAGTATTTCTGTCTAAACGACCTACAGGGTAGATACGCTCTTTGGTAGCATTTTGAACGAGCTCCATAACGGTTTTTCGTCCGCGGTCATCCTCCATAGTCGTGATGTAATTCTTAGGTTTGTTGAGAAGTACATAACGTTTTTTCTCCATACTGATAAGAGTACCGTCAAAACGAACTTCATCGGTAGGTTGTACCTTGTATCCCATTTCAGTAACGAGCTTACCGTTGACATGAACACTTCCGTGCTCGATATACGTGTCTGCTTCACGCCTTGAACAGATACCTGCATTGGCAATGTATTTGTTTAAACGCACACCATTGTCTTCTTTTTGAGCTGCAGGTTTAGCGTTAGTACTAGGCTTTTTAAAGTTCTTTTTATACGGACTATTTTTGCGAGGATTGCTGTTACGACCAGCTTGTCGTCCTCTCGACGAGTTTTTAGAATTCATATGAATATTTTTAATAAAACGGCCGCAAAGGTACGTTAATTATTTGATTTTTAATCTAAAACCTCTACGACTTTGTCTAAAATTAAGGATTTATCGATAAATAGTAAACTAAAAACACCAACCAATAATAAGATTTTCAAAATGTTATGAAGTAGGCGGTATTGGTTTTTCTCTTGGGCTTTGAAGGCGAAGAAGCCAACAAAGACAAGTACAGTGGCCGCTAGGTAAAAGTAGTACTTCATATAAGTAATAGCTGGGTAATTGTAGAGGATGGCCACGGGTACCAGTGTGAGTAAAAGTAAACTTATAATGAGTTTTTTGGTCGTGGGTTCACCGTATTTTACGGGAAAGGTGTTATAATTATTAGCGACGGCTCCTTGCATGTTTTCGAGGTCTTTGATGAGTTCGCGTACGATAATGACAAAGAATAAAAAGCAGGCATGTACAAAAATTACATTGGAGAAATTTTTGTAATGAACAAAAATGGCAAAGAAGGGAAGTATGGTCAGTACTGTAACAGAAATAAGGCCGAGCACGGCACTTTTTTTAAGTTTGTGCGAATAAAACCAAATTCCAAAGATATAAGAGGCAAAGAATAAGCCAGCACGCCAAGAAACTAAATAGCCAAATCCAAAACCGATTAGGTTAAGAGTGAAATATAAGGTGAGCTTAGTTTCTTGTTTTACATAGGCGTCCAGTCCCGCTTTAATAGGACGGTTGATACGGTCGGCTTTGGCGTCGTAGAAATTATTAATGATATAACCGCCTGCAACGACACACACCGTAGCCACTACCAGATAAAACAAATGCGGATCGAGCAATACGTGTCGCAAAGACTTCTTCTCTGAAAAAATGAAAATAGCAGCCAAATACTGGGCTGCTATTAGAACTAATATGTTGTATCCTCTTACGACTGATAAGAGGCTAAATATCTTTAATAAAAAAGTATTCGCTCTCACTGAACTCATAGCAAGTGATTAATTAAAATCTGTAAACTAATTCTAGTTTGTAATCTTTTAAATGTTTTTTTGCTTTTTCATAGTCTTCTGTAAACCCGAGGATGTATCCACCTCCACCAGAACCGCAAAGCTTCAAATAGTAATCGTTGGTTTGTAAACCTTGTTCCCAGACTTTGTGAAATGCCGATGGAATCATGGGTTTAAAATTCGCGAGTACTACTTTTGATAGCATTTTAACATTGGTAAAAAGCGATTTGATGTTTCCTTGTAAGAAATCTTCGATACAAGCATCGGTATGCGTTGAAAACTCTTCGCTAAGCATGGTTCTAAAACCTTCGTTTTTCATCTTGTTCATAAAGATGTTAACCATAGGTTCTGTTTCTCCTATCTGCTCAGAGTCTAGCAAAAATACAGCACCCTTTCCTTCTTTCTGAGAGGGGATTCCCGTGGCTTCTATATGCTCTTTTGAGTTGATTAATATCGGCAAGCTCAAATAAGAGTTTAAAGGGTCTAATCCAGAACTCTTCCCGTGGAAAAACGATTCCATCAAAGCAAAAATTTGCTTCAAGGTGAGCAGTTTGTCTCTCGTTAAGTTTTCGAGTACCGTAATTTTGTCTGTAGCGTATTTATCGTAGATAGAGGCTACCAAGGCACCAGAACTTCCCACACCGTATCCCTGAGGGATCGATGAATCAAAATACATACCTTGAGCTACATCTTCTTGTAAACTCACTAAATCAAATTGTACGATGTCTGAATTCAGTGTCGATAAATACGAGTAAAATTCAGCCAAACTCTCGTTTGATTTTTTTGCTTCTCCAGTTAAGTTTTTGGCAGATTTTAACGCTCCTTTGTAAGAGTTAAAGGGAATGGCAAGTCCTTTGGAGTCCTTGATGATTCCGTATTCTCCGAAGAGTAAAATCTTTGCGTAAAACAGTGGTCCTTTCATAATTGTTAGATTACCTTACAAAAATAAGGGTAAAACCGCTAGTTTACAACTTATTAATAAACGTTTTTGTAAAAAGTTTTCCAAACGCCTACTTTTTCGTTGTTCTTGTATTTTCCCTTTTCTTTGATTTTTCCGTTTTTATAAAATGTTTTCCAAATACCTTCACGTTTTCCGTTCTTGTATTTTCCTTGTTCTTTTAGTTCTCCTGATTCGTAGTATACCTTGCGAATGCCGTGAAGCTTTCCGTCTTTGTAGTTGGCCTCATGTGAGGGAGTTCCGTTTTCAAAATAGTAGGTAACGAGTCCTTCGAAATTTTCTTCGCCAGGAGTATTTACCGAACTAAACCCTTCCATTTGTACTTTACCGTTCTGGTAATAGTCTACAATCCAATAACCGTCTTTTATTTTCTTAGGACTCGGACGGTAATACTTCGCGTTGTCCTTGGTGGTTACTTGCCAATTAGCGTCAAACCACGTTGTTTCCTGAGCTGTTAATGACGTAGTCATCAAGCCAACAAACAACACTAGTATCCATGTTGATGTTCTCATAGTATTAAGGGAATTAAATTGTTAAATGGTTTGTGCACCCAAACCCGTATTATCACAAATATACTGATTTTTTTGGCAAAATTTTAACAATTCGGTGTTTATGAATGACTCAACTTGCTGTTTTTCAGACTTTGGGTACAGTACGTGAACATTTGCTCCTGCATCGAGGGTAAAGCAAACATGACTGCCAGTAGTTTTTCTGAATTCCCAAATACGTTGAATAATTTCTAGGGTATTGGGTTTCATGAGTATGAAGTACGGTTCGCTGGTTAGCATCATTGCATGCAAGGTCAACGCTTCGCTTTCTACGATACTAATAAACTTCTCGAGGTCTCCTGATGCCAATACTTGCAAGAGTTCGGCTAAATTGTCGTTGGCTTGCTCAAATCTTCGCTCAGCAAACGGATGATTGAACATTAAGTTATGCCCAACGGTACTCGACACCTGTTTTTCACCTTTATCAACGAGTAAAATACAATCCTGATAGTCTTCGAATACAGGGTGTACAGCATTAGGTAATCGAACACCAAAAAGATCAGAACTTCCTGCTACAGCCTCGTGAGTACCCCAAACTACTAATGGCCCTTCGATACTTCTGCTGGCACTACCCGAGCCTAATCGAGCTAAGAAAGAGGCTTTTTGTTTTAGGTAGTCTGCTGAAATTTCAGGGTTCAGAGCTTGTTCTAAGTTCATTAAACACATGGCAATGGCACTCATTCCACTCGCAGAAGAGGCTATTCCACTACTGTGTGGAAACGAATTTGACGATTCAATGTGCATGTCGTACTGAAGCACGTATGGACAGTACTCTTGAATGCGTTTAAAGAATTTTGCGATTTTAGGTTTGAAGTCTTCTTTTTTCTCTCCTTCAAAAAACAATTCAAACTGTGCTTCTTCCTTTGCAGCTGTTTTTGAAAAACGAATACTCGTAGTAGTATGACAATTGTTTAACGTAAAACTAATTGAAGCATTCTTTGGGAGCTGAGGGTCGCTCTTTCCCCAGTATTTTACCAAGGCGATATTACTAGGAGTACGCCAGGTATAATGTGCTTCGTCGATGTGGTATTCGTCAGTATTGAAAATAAAATCAGCTGTGTTCAAAGTAAAAATTTTTGACAAATATAACCCTTTTCCGTCTAAAAAGATTCCAGTTTTTGTAGGACAATTTCTTTGTAACTCCTACTGATTGGAATGGCCTTTTGCACGACTTCAATATATTCGTTTGTATACGAAAGTATTTGGGGAATACTGATGATGTACGATCGATGGGTACGCAGAAACTGATGTGTAGGTAACCGTTGCTCGATATTACTGATGGTTTCTCTTATGGTAAGTGTTTGTGAGTGACAGTGTATTTTTAGGTAGTCGCTGAGACTTTCGATATAAATGATATCCTGAAAGTTGACTTTGATCATTTTGCGGTCCGCTCTGACAAACATAAAGTCGTCAAAAATCCCCGTAGCTTCAGAGCGATTCGATTTGGGAATGGAGAGTTTTCTGATAGCGGTTAAAAAGCGGTCAAAGGCTATGGGTTTTAGCAAATAGTCGATAGCATTTAGCTCAAAACCGTCCAAGGCGTATTCCCGGTATGCTGTTGTAAATATTAGTTGAGTCTGTTGATGAATCGCTTTGGCCAAACTGAGTCCGGAAACTTCTGGCATGTTGATGTCCAGGAAAATGAGGTCTACAGGTGTGGATTGTAGCACTTCTAAGGCTTCAGTGGCACTAGAACACGCAGCGAGTAATTTGAGTTGAGGTGTTTTGGCGATATAAGTACTGAGAATTTCGCGAGCCATAGGTTCATCATCAACGAGTATGCAGGTAATTTTAGAGGTCATTGCTAAGCGGGATTTTAAGGGTGGCAGTAAATGTTTCGGCAACTCTTTCCGTTTGTAAGTCATACGTGTCTTTAAAAATCATCTTTAGGCGTTTGCGAATGTTTTCGAGTCCAATGCCGGTGTGATCAGAGTGCTGGTTACGAGTGCTGTTCACCACAGTAAACTCCAAGTGATTGTCGAGTAACAATAAAGAAATGCTTACTTGTAGCACACCGTCTATTCTACTTCCGTGTTTAAAAGCGTTTTCTACAAAGGGTAAAAAGAGCATGGGGGGGAATCTCTTGATAGCTCTTGAGCTGAGGTGTGGATATGTCGATTTGTAAACTCTCTTGAAACCTCATTTTTTCTAAGGCGATGTAATTTTTGATATGTTGAATTTCATCGGCAAGGGAAACAGTAGGCTTTTCAATCTGATACAGTATATAATCGAGTAACTGAGATAGTTTTAAAATCATATCAGGCGTTTCATCGGCCTTCTTCAAAGCAAATCCGTACATCGTATTTAAGGTATTGAAAAGGAAATGAGGGTGAATTTGCATTTTTAAAAATCGCAATTCTTGATCTTTAAGTTGTAATTGCGTAGCGAGAAATTGATGTTTTACGGCTTCATTTTTTTTGTCTGTTAGCAATTGGAGTCGTAAAAAACTAAGTATTATGCTGATGAATACCACTAAGTACACAACAAGGATAATAAAGACGAGGCCTTTGGTGAGTGGTAAAACACTCTCTTGCTCTAGGTAGTGATGTGAGAATACAAAGCCATAAAGTATGGAAATGGCTATCAGGAAGAATGAAATGATCAGGGTATAACAACTGTAGAGAAGAAACAGACCTGGTTGTTTATTGTGCAAGTATTTAGGGATGAGGTAACAGTGAAAAAAATAACTCATCAGGATGGTTACAGGCAACAGAAACCAAGAAAAGTGATTAACATAAGCGGTATTATTACTACCGTATCCTAAAAAATAGGTGTAAAAGAAATAGACTCCAATCCAAAAACCAATATGGATGAGTATTTCTGAGCTACGTTTGAGAATAGGTGTTAAAAAACGGGTCATAATGCAATAATACTCTTTTTGTGGTAGATACGGATTATTTGCGGTGAATAACCAAATTTACACTGCTTTTGACTGGAAGCGCGTATATTTACCTTCACAATTGTTGAATTGGTCGTTTATCGCAGTTTTACTTGTGAAGGTCGCAAATAAATCAAAAGCGTTGTGATGCTGAGTAGTTTTGAGGTATAACTTTAAAATTAAAAAAAATGATTACTGTTTTTATGGGAAGTATTTTTACGAGACTTACAGAAGGAGGCCCTGTTTTTATGTATCCGCTTTTAGTGTTGTTAGTAATGTGTATACTGTTGCTCGGTAAAGCGTTTCTAAGTGAAGAACAAAGCCAAAAGCTGGCTAAAATTGTGAGTCACCTGAGCTTGTTTGCCTTAGTTTGGGGGTTTTTAGGAATGATGATGGGCTTGATTTCGGCTTTTGATTCTATTTCCATAAGTGGAGGAACCTCTTTTGAAGTGCTCGCTGGAGGATTGAAGATCGGTTTGTTATCCCCTTCTTTCGGGATGCTGGTATTCTTAATCGCTCGATTGGGATTATTGGGCTTGACTTTAAAGAACAAGAACAACTAAATTTTACTTTTTTCTAACTTTTTACTGATTAAATAACGAAAACGACTTATGAATAAAATTGTACTATTCTTCGGAGTATGGATTGCTGCGTCCATAGGACAACTACAGGCATTCCAAAAAGATAAATTGGACGCCTTTTTTAATGAGCTAGCTTCTAGCGAGAAAGCCATGGGAACGGTGAGTGTTCGGCAAGCCGGAAACCCCGTTTATCAGTACTCTTTTGGCAAAGCGAGGTTACAGCCACCAAAAGAGGCCAATAAAACTACGGTGTATAAAATTGGTTCAATTTCTAAAACCTATACAGCAGTATTGATTTTACAGTTGGTAGATCAAGGGAAGCTTACGCTAGAGGAGCGCTTGGACCGATTTTTTCCATCCTTGCCCAATGCTTCAGAAATTCGCTTGATCGATTTATTAAAGCATCGCAGCGGCCTATTTGATGTACTCCAAGGAGAAGGTTTTCATACTTGGGTTAGGCAGCGAAGAACTCAGGAGGAAATGTTGACGCGGATCGCAAACCATGCAGTCGTATTTCCGCCAAATACCAAAACGGCCTATTCTAATACCAATTACTTGTTGTTGTCTTATATTGCCGAAAAGGTGAGTGGTCTTGATTTTGGTACCTTGCTTCACCGTGCCATAGTAAAACCGCTTCAACTGAAAAAAACTGGATTTGCCATGAAGGCCTTTGCATCTCAAAACAGCGCATTGCCTTATTACGATGGGGGAAGTGGCTGGGAAGCAGTACCTAAAACGACCTGTTTAGCCAATACCATGGGAGCTGGAGGAGTAGTGAGTACGGCTGATGAAATTACGCATTTTTACCATCATTTACTGAAGGGAAGTTTGTTGTCTTCAAAGAGTTTGAAAGCCATGCTAACACCGGAAGAAGAAATGGGAATGGGAGTGTCGGTAATGAATTACAAAGGCTTACAGGTAATTGGTCATGACGGTGCTATCGACGGATACAAGGCGGTGGTTTTTAGTATTCCACAGTTGCAAATAACAGTAGCGATGACCTTTAATGCTTCCAATGTTCAGATGACACCTACGGCGATTCAAGTATTGGAGATCTTCTTGAGTTCTCAGGGCTAACGTTGGTAGTATGAGATATTTCTTATTATTTTTTTGCTGCTGCTCGTTGATGTTACGAGCACAGCAAAAGGGAGATGCCTTCCGAAAAAAAGGAATGCTTGAGAAAGCCATCACAGCTTATGAAATGACCTATAGTACGGATCCGGAGAATGCTAGGAACACGTATAATTTAGCTTGTGCATATGCCTTGACCCATCGCGTAGAAAAGGCATTTACCTATTTAGATAGAGCATTAAAGAAAGACTCCACGCTTTGGGTTTTGGCAGATAATGATTTAAGAGCACTCACGAGTGACCAACGCTGGATCGCAATTGAAAAGCGGCAATTGGCAAAGCAACAGCTAAAAAATCCTGACTATGCAAGGTTATTGCTGCGCGTTATTATGAAAGATCAAGCCTTCGATTATCAGTTGGATATGGCAAAAGCACAGTTTGCAAAGACAGGGGAAGTGCCACATTGGTATTATCCGATCGCAGCACAGAAAAAGAAGATAACGACAGAGAATTTTATGGAGTTAAAGAAGTTACTTAAAAAGTACGGATGGCCGCGATATGATCAGGTAGGGAAGTTGGCAGCCGATGCTCCTCTATTAGTAATCAACCATCACCCGGAAGATAGTGTGCGAGTAGCGTATTTACCAATGGTGAAAAAGGCTTGTGAAAGCGAGCAAGGAAGCTGTTTAGAATACGCTAAAATTTACGATAGGATACTGGTGAACCAGGGAAAAGAACAATGGTATGGGATGCAATTTCGCTATGGAAGTAATCGTCAGCTGGAGCCCTTTCCAGTAGCGGATCCGAGTAGTGTGGACGCGCGTAGAAAAGCCATAGGTTTAGAGCCTCTTGCAGTGTATTTAAAACGAAAAATTAATTTCAAGTGGACAATTCCACAAGAATAAGTGTATTGATAGGTACCCATTTTTTTAAAATGGGTATTTTTGTCTGGAATTTATAAACTTCTAGATTTTGAATAGAAAGATCAAGTTAGTCTGGGACTTTAAAGGTCCTGACGGATTGGAAACAGCCAAGCATCACTGTATCCACCTCAAAGAGTTTGCAGCCATTGATAACCTGCCGTTTCACGAGGTTGCACACGAAACCCTGAACGATATGCACAGCATCGCTTATATTATTGTTGATGAAGCACACATGAAAACATTTAGAGATGCACTAAAGCCCCACCGAGGTTTATTGGCTTAGGCATTTTTGTGCAATACTTTGAGCACAGATAAAGCCGCCTGTCCATGCATTTTGGAAATTGAATCCACCAGTAACAGCATCGATATTTAAGACTTCACCTACAAAATAGAGATTGGAGTGAATTCTACTTTGGAAGTGTTTGAAATCAATTTCCTTGAGGTCAACACCTCCAGCTGTTACAAATTCTTCTTTAAAGGTGGTTCTTCCGTTAGCGTTAAAAGTGCTTTTAGTTAGTGCTGTACTTAGTTGCTGCAGTTGCTTGTTGCTGAGGTCTGCCCATTTTTGATTTGAGCGGATCCCTGCCGCTGTAACAAGACGTTCCCAAAGTCTTCTCGGAATCTCAGAAAAAGGCGAACGTAGGGAAATGAGTTTTTTTGCTTCGGTATGTTTTAAATTGATCAATTGCTCTTCGATGTGTTCAGTAGGAAGTCCTAACCAGTTTACCTCTACTTGATATTGGTAGTTTTTATCGGCCAAAATTCGAGCACCAAAAGCGGAGAGTTTTAAAATAGCAGGGCCACTCAATCCCCAATGAGTAATGAGTAAGGGACCTTCATTTTCCAGTTTGGTTCCTAAAATTTTTACACTTGCATGAGGAACAGAAATTCCTCCTAAATCTACGAGGCGTTGATCTTTGATATTAAAAGTAAAGAGCGAGGGAACTGGTGGTACAATACGGTGGTTGAGTTGGTCGTGACACAGGTCCCAAATTTTTTTACTACTTCCAGCAGCCATGACTACAAAGTCGGCTTGATAGGTGGTTGTTTTTGTTTGTACCTGCCACTGATTTTCGAGTTGCTCAACGGTGAGGACTCCCTGATTTTTGTGGACGGTAATTTGCAAATCTCGAACGCATTTTTGAAAACAGTCAATGATGGCTTGCGAGCTATTCGCTTCCGGAAATACGCGATTGTCACCTTCAATTTTTAAAGGAACTCCTTTGGATTCGAACCATTCAAAGGTGTCACCAGTCATGAATTTATGAAAAGGACCTAAGAGTTCTTTTTGTCCTCTTGGATAAAAGGTAACGAGCTCTTTGGGATCAAAACAGGCATGGGTAACATTGCACCTTCCTCCTCCAGAGATTTTAACTTTCTGGAGTACTTCTTTTCCCTTTTCTAACAAGGTTACTTCAAGAGTTGGAAGCTGCTCTTTTAAGTTGATGGCGGTAAAAAAGCCTGCGGCACCACCGCCAATGATAATTACTTTTTTCATGTGCTATAACGCTTGAGTCATATGGTATAAATCGAATCCTTCAGCCCAGTAATTCTCGGTGATTTGTAGGGTTTGAAATCCGAACTTTTGATAAAATTGAAAGGCTACCTGTGAGGTTCGTACTTCCAATATAGCATATTGCTTTGCTTTTTTTACATGCGCAATGCGGTGTTGTACTAACTGTGATCCAATACCGCTGCCGTGAAAATCAGGATGTACCAAATCCCATGATAATCGCGCAGTTTTGGCGTTTTTTAGGTAGTTTATTCCTCCGCTTCCAATGAGTTTTCCTTCGTGTTCGTACACAAAGTAATCTTCTCTGCCCTCGTTGAGGTAGGTTTCAAAATCCCGACGTTCCTCTTTGGCGAATGCAGAAGGAATTAACCTATCTATTAAGGCTAAGAGTTGCGGTTGGTCTTGCGGAGTGTAAAGTCGTATCATGTGTTTTGTTCGTAACCCAGTATCATTTTTGTGTAGGGTATTACCGTAGTATATCCTTTTTCTTTAAAGTAGGAAACACTAGTACTGTCGCCTGTTGCTAACACAAAGTCACCACCCCAGGCACCTAAGCTTTTTACGGCTCCGTGGTAGTCCGTAAATAACCGCTCTTTTACAGTAGGCTGTTGAATGATATTTCCTATCAGTGTTTCGTGTTCGGTAATAACTTCTGAGAGTTCATCAACATTCTTAGCTTGTATAAAGGCTTCGGTAAGCGCATCAACAGTGGTCAAGTGTCGCTGAATCTCATGGCGTTTTTCCTTGTAGCGAGCAATGCCTTCTCTACTGTTTTGTTTTTGGTTGAGGAATACGAAAAACAACGTATCTGCAAATTCAGGACGGTAGCTAACCTCTGTAGTACTGGGGTCCTGTTCTCCAGTTAATTTGTAACGTATTGGATTGTTATTTTGGGCACAAGCAATGTCGTAACCGCTGCCTGAAAAGGCATTCCACAAAAGTTTAAAAGCATCTACTTTTGCCCAAGTGGCAATATTATTAATCAAGGTAGACGAACTTCCTAGCCCCCAGTTTCTCGGAAACGTCAAATGCGTTTTTACGAGGTACCCTTGATCAGAGTTTAAGAATGCTGGATTTAATTTCCTGGCTTCTTGAAGAATGTTTTGCAGTGTTTCGGCAATAAATTCTGAGCTGCCTTCGCAACTAGAATCAAAGGTTGCCGAGAGCAATCGCAGTTTGGGTAACTCAAATTGAGCTTCGAACCAGCAGGTACCATCAGCGGTAAAACTCCCCCAAATTAACAGAGGGTCATTGATGGGCTCAACAGTTAAGTCTTGCCCAAATACGGTCGGAACCGCTAGGGCATGAGCTCCGTCCAATACCAAGTACTCCCCGGTAAGTAATAATTTCCCGTTACTGTAATATCTCTCCAATTTAACTGCGTAATTTATGAAAGGCCTCTACAACTGCGCTGTGAGAAACCGTTTGATTTTCAAATTGTTTGCTAATGTTTTCTTTTTCTTGTGCTGTGGCTCCTAACTGATTCAATATATTCATGAGGTGCATTTTCATATGCCCGTGTTGGATACCTTTGGTGGTTAAAGCTCTTAAAGCAGCGAAGTTTTGTGCCAAACCAGCAGTGGCCATAATTTCCATAAGTTCGCGTGCACTTGGTTTTCCCATCATGTCTAAAGATAGCTTGGCCATCGGGTGTAGTGCGGTCAATCCACCAACGGTCCCCAAGGCCAATGGAATTTCTATCCAAAAGGTGAAGATACCGTCCTTGATTTCGCAATGTGTTAAACTGCTGTATTGTCCCGATTTTGAAGCGTAAGCATGAGCTCCAGCTTCAATAGCTCTGAAATCATTTCCTGTAGCGAGTACAACCGCGTCAATTCCGTTCATTATTCCCTTGTTATGGGTGACAGCCCTGTAGGGTTCTATTTCTGCTATTTTAACTGCTTGTTCAAATTTTCTGGCGAATTTTTCTGGATCATCACCTCCTAAGTCGGCGACTTTACAAGAAACCTCCGAACGAACGACACAGTCAGGAACGTAGTTTGAGAGTATGCTCATGACAATTTCGATATCGTCTTTTCTGAACTGTTTAGCCATGGCTTCCAAACAAGAGTTGATAAAGTTGGCCCCCATAGAATCAACCGTTTCAAAAGTAACGTGTAATTGATAATAGTTCGGTAGGGAAGCTGTTTTGTCGACCAAGGTAATTGATTGAATACCACCGCCTCGTTTTTCCATGTTTTTGGTAATGGGAGCTGTTGCTTCGAGTAGCTGAGGTTTTTGCGTTTCGAAATACTGTTGTAATTCGGCTTTGTCACCCTCATACATAAAGTGTACCTGTCCAATTTTGGTGGTCGAAATAACACGAGTTTTAAATCCGCCTCGAGTACTCCAAAATTTTGCCACCAACGATGCTGCTGCTACCACAGAACTCTCCTCAACGACCATAGGAATTACGTGCTCTTTTCCGTTGATAATGAAATTGGGAGCAATACCATAAGGCATATAGAAATTGGTAATGGTGTTTTCTATAAAATCGTCGTGAAGCTGTTGTAGGGCTTCGTCGGAGTTCCAATACTGTCGTATGGTTGTGTGAACCTGGTCTTCATTATTGAAAAAATTACGGGTTAACCACTGTATTTTTTCTTCCTTCGTAAGTTTGGAAAATCCTGAAATCACTTTAGACATTCGCTCTTGATATTTTTTAGTGGGGTCAAAGATAATTGAATCCTGTTAAAATCGCTTTGTTTGTATATATTTCTAAGCTTTTTCAATCAAATTTTAATGAATTTTCCGTAAACTTGGCAAACTTTTTATTTAAACGACAACTAAATATGAAAAAACTGTTAATATTTTTTATTGGAGTTGCTTCTGTTATGCAAGCCCAGCAAAAAGATATAACTCTAGAGGATATATGGAAAAAAGGCACGTTTAGAGCCGATTACATGAATTCATTGAATTCGATGAATGGCGATTTTTATTCGCTTTTAAACTATGAAAACGGAAGCTCTTCCGTTGACAAATACAGTTATGAATCACTGGAAAAAGTGGCGACGATTGTAGATAGTAAAGATTTGGAAAAATTACAGTATTTTCAATCGTATCAATTTAACAACGATGAAACCAAATTAATTTTAGGACTGAACTTCAAACAAATTTTCCGTCGTTCGTTTTTAGGTACCTATTATCTGTACGATATCGCAACAAAAAAATTGTCCCTAATCGGTGAGGATATTCAACGACCAACCTTTTCTCCGGATAGCAAAAAAATTGCCTACGCAAAGGACAATAACTTATACATTAAAGATTTTTCTGAATACGAAACAGTGTTCAAAATCACTACGGATGGAAAGAAAAATGAAATTATTAATGGAATTACAGACTGGGTGTACGAAGAAGAATTCGGATTTGTACGCGCATTCGAGTGGAGTGCTAATAGTAAGCACCTAGCGTATTTGCGTTTTGATGAGAGTCAAGTGAAAACGTTTTCGATGGATATGTACGGTACGGGAAAATACCCAAGTCAACACGTGTTTAAGTACCCTAAGGCAGGAGAGGCTAACGCAAAGGTGAGTCTTCGAATCTTTACTATGGGATCTAACAAGACCGCTGAAATTACAGTGGGAGAATACGAGTATATTCCACGCATAAAATGGACTAAAGAAGCAGCTGTTTTATCAGTGCGTACCCTAAATCGTCATCAAAACGATTTAAGAATGTACTTTGTCAATGCAGAGGACTATAGCAGTAAAATGATCTTAAACGAAAAAGATGCAGCTTATGTTGATGTGACTGATGATTTGACTTTCCTTGCAGACAATAGCTTTCTTTGGACGAGTGAAAAAGATGGATTTAATCATATCTATCACTACGGTAAAGACGGAAATCTAATCAACCAAGTTACTAAAGGACCTTGGGAGGTAACTAAATACTACGGAATTGATACGGAAAAAAATACGATTTTTTATCAATCTGTTGAAAATGGATCGATCAATAGAGGAGTTTACAGCATCGCACTTGACGGAAAAAACAAAAAGTTATTAAGTGAAAAGTCAGGGACAAACAGAGCTTCTTTTAGTAAAAATATGCACTACTTTATCAATACCTTCTCTGATGCCAATACACCTCCAGTGTATACCTTGAGAAATGAGGAAGGAAAGGTGTTGAAAACTATTAAAGACAATGCGGCACTGAAAGCAACGGTAGCTGGTTTCAAATTGTCTAAAAAGGAGTTTTCTACTCTGAATATAAACGGTAATGATGTCAATATGTACATGATTAAGCCTGCTGATTTTGATGCAAACAAGAAGTATCCAGTATTCATGTATCAATATTCTGGTCCTGGTTCGCAAAGTGTTGCCAACAGTTGGAATGGTTCAAACGATTACTGGCATCAAATGTTGGCACAACAAGGAATTATCGTTGTTTGTGTTGACGGAAGAGGAACGGGATACAAAGGACGTGATTTTAAAAAGGTTACGTATATGAACTTGGTAAAACACGAAACGGAAGATCAAATTGCGGCAGCAAAAGAGTTGGCGAAATTACCTTTCGTAGACGGAAACCGCATAGGTATCTGGGGATGGTCTTTCGGAGGTCATATGAGTACCAATTGTTTATTAAAAGGAAACGAGGTGTTTAAAATGGCCATCGCAGTAGCTCCAGTTACTACGTGGCGTTTTTACGACTCAATTTATACAGAGCGTTATATGAGAACTCCTGAGGAAAATCCAAAGGGGTATGACGATAACTCGCCATTAAATTATCCTGAATTGTTAAAAGGAAAGTATTTATTAGTACATGGAACCGGTGACGACAATGTACATGTTCAAAATGCCTACCGTATGGCTGAAGCCCTCATCCAAGCAAACAAGCAGTTTGACTGGGCGATGTATCCGGACAAAAATCACGGAATCTACGGTGGAAATACACGTTATCACCTGTATACTAAAATGACCAACTTTATTAAAAACAATTTATAAAATATAACTTATGGCGAATTCAGTAATTAAACGGCCTTCAGAAAATGAATTCTTGGGGCATCCGGTAGGACTATATGTGCTTTTCTTTGTAGAGATGTGGGAGCGCTTTTCATATTATGGAATGCGAGCAATATTAACCTTGTTTTTAGCAGCTCCTGTACTTCTAGGAGATCCGCAATCGGGCTACGGATGGACCAATGCAGAAACCTTGTCTTTCTACGGTACCTATACGATGTTCGTGTATTTGACCTCTATCCCAGGTGGGTGGATTGCCGATAAATTTATTGGACAGAAGAAAGCCGTAATGCTCGGTGGTTTATTGCTCTGTTTAGGACACGGAGTCTTAGCAATTGATGCGCAATGGGCGTTTTTTACTGGATTGGTATTAATCGTGATCGGAGTTGGATTTTTAAAGCCGAATATCTCAACGATGGTAGGAGGTTTGTATAAAAAAGGAGACGACCGAAGAGATACCGGATTTTATATTTTTTATATAGGAATTAATTTAGGAGCTTTTTTAGGAGCTTTATTAGTAGGAGCTGTGGCCGCAAAATGGGGATGGCACTACGGATTTGGATTGGCTGGAATTGGAATGGCACTCGGACAGCTCGTGTACATGTTCGGGATGAAATACCTAGAAGGCGTAGGTGAGTTTTTAGGGAAAAAAGATTCTCCCGATAAAGAATTGATGAGTAAACCATTGACTTCTGTCGAAAAAGATAGAATGCTCGTAATGTTCTTGTCTTTCTTGATTATTATCGTGTTCTGGGGAGCTTTTGAACAAGCTGGAGGATTGATGAGTTTGTATACGGAGCAAAAGACAGATAGAATGTTGTCTTTTTCTTTACCAATGATCGGTAATGAAGTACCAGCAGCAGTATTCCAGTCTATTAATGCCTTTTTCATTATTGTACTCGGGACTGCAGTAGCGGGATTCTGGACGAAATGGGGAAGAAAAGGGAAAGAATCATCGTCATTGTTTAAAATGGCTATTGGAGTTATTATCATGGGATTCGGTTTCTTTTTTATGAGTAAAGCGAGTATGGAGGTAGTAATGGATGGAGATACAATTACCGAAAAATCAGCGATGATTTGGTTGGTATTGGCCTACCTATTTCATACAATTGGAGAATTGTGTGCTTCGCCAGTGGCACTTTCGTTTATCACGAAATTAGCACCGGTTAAATACGCGTCTTTTATGATGGGAGCGTACTTCGCGGCAACAGGACTTGGAAATAAAGTAGCCGGTTTTGTCGGAGAGTTGTCAGAAGGAGCTGGAGAATTCCAAGTGTTTACAGGAATCGCAATTTTCTGTACCTTATTTGGACTGTTAATTCTAGCTATTTTAAAGCCATTAAAACGATTAACTCATGGTGCTGAAGATATTACAGGTACGAATTATGAAGAAGCAGAAGGATTCGAATTAGCAGATAAAAATTAAATAAAGTAAAGAACAAACCTCATAATTTTATAATTATGAGGTTTGTTATGTTTATAAACTAGATATATATGAATACAAGTATTAGATTTCAAGGTTCTGAAATGAATCGTAAATTACTGATGGGACACCCGTCGGGATTATTTGTGCTGTTTTTTACGGAAATGTGGGAGCGATTCTCGTATTACGGAATGCGTGCAATTTTAGTATTGTTCTTAACGTCTGCCATTACAGGAGATAACCCAGGTTGGGGATGGTCGCGTGAAAATGCTTTAGGGCTCTACGGTACCTATACCATGTTGGTGTACCTTACGCCAATTTTCGGAGGCTTACTCGCTGATAAATTGCTAGGATATAGAAAAGCAGTTGCCTTAGGGGCACTGATAATGACGATCGGACATGCTACCATGGCATTGAATACACCTTGGAGTTTGTATATGGGAATCGGATGTTTAGTTGCAGGAAATGGATTGTTTAAACCGAATATTACTTCGATTATTAACGGTGTTTACAAGTATGCACAAGATAAAAAAGATGGAGCCTTTACCATATTCTATATGGGAGTAAATGCAGGAGCATTTATCGGAATTCTATTGTGTGGTTACGTTGGTGAAACAGCAGGATGGCACTATGGTTTTGGACTTGCAGGAATCTTCATGTTTTTCGGAATGCTACAATTTTGGTTTGCTCAAGGAATTTTTGGGAACATCGGTTTGGCACCTTCTGAAACGGTAAACTCATCTGATGAGATTGAAACGATCGGTGGAGAAGAAGAAACAACTGCTCTTATTGAAGACGAGCCTGTACCAGCAAATGTACAACGCGATCGTTATATTGTAGTGGGTATTTTAGCCTTTTTTACAGTATTCTTCTGGGCGGCATTCGAGCAAGCAGGAGGGTCGATGACTATTTTTGCGAGTGATTATACCAACAGAGTACTAGAAGGTGATGCTGCCAATATATTCAGAGTAGCGAATACCTTGTTAACAGTAGTTCCTTTGTTGATTATTACCTATGTACTTTTCCAATTATTTAAAATTACGTTTTCTAAATATGCACTGTCAAACATCTTTTTAGGAACGAGTTTCATTATTATTTGGGCCATCGTATTCTGGATGTTAAAAAATCAATTTAGTGATGTGAAAACAGAAGTTCCAGCATCGTGGTTCTCTATTTTAAATTCATTCTATATCATTGCTTTCGCACCGTTAGTTTCTAAGGTTTGGGAAAGTAAGTTTAACCCACCAGCAACGGTAAAGTTCGGAATGGGATTAGTGTTGTTAGGTTTAGGTTTTGGTGCTTTAGCTTATGGTTCAGCATCGATTCCGCAAGGAGCGCAAACGGCTTCTGTAAGTATGATTTGGTTGATCATTGCGTACTTCTTGCATACGATTGGTGAACTTTGTTTATCACCAGTTGGATTGTCTTACGTTTCAAAGTTAGTACCTGCTACTAAAATCGGAATGATGTTCGGACTTTGGTATATCGCAGTAGGTATGGGGAACAAAGCAGCTGGATCGATGGGAGGTATGATTGATAAAATTACTGCCCAATACGATATGAGTACGTTCTTCTTAATATTCACCTTGGTGCCTATTGGAGCAGGAATATTACTGATGATTCTGACACCAATGATGAAGAAATTAATGCACGGTGTAAAATAAGACCGTTCACAATATTTTTAGCAAACCCGTGAAATTTTAATATTTGACGGGTTTTTTTGTAAATTTGGAATAGATATTGAGACCAACAAATCATGAGAACTTTTATTATATCATTTGTAGTTGTACTACTAACTTTTACTGCGCAAGCACAGGATGCCACCAAAAAGACTTCGAAAATTAATTGGCTGAGCTTTGAAGAAGCCGTCGAAAAAAATAAGAAGGATCCTAAACCTATTTTAATTGATATTTATACCGATTGGTGTCATTGGTGTAAAGTAATGGATGATTCTACCTATCAGAATTCTGTGATTGTAGCCATGGTAAATAAGTATTATTATCCGGTGAAATTGAACGGGGAAGAAAAAAAGGATATTACCTACAAAGGAAGAACCTATACCTTTAAAAAACAAGGAAGACGTGGATATCACGAGTTGGCCGCTGCTATCATGAACGGTCAAATGAGTTATCCCTCAACGGCGTTTTTAAATAAGGATGAACAACTCCTCCAAAATGTTCCTGGGTATGTTAAAGAAAAGCGTTTTGAGATCATCTTGGCGTATTTTAGCAAAGAAAATTATAAGAATACCTCTTGGAAAGACTTTGAAAAGAATTTTAAGAGCTCAATTTAATACTGAGTTTAAAACGATAATACAAAAGCGCCTTTTTCTGCAGTAGCATGAAAAGGCGTTTTTTGTTGTCTACAGGTTTTTTTCCATCGCTTGATATAACTTTTGTAATTGCTCCCGTCGGCAATAACTAGTTTAGGCCGGAGGGTTTTGAGTAACTTTTCAAGGTGTATCTTAGGGCTTTGTCTCAGGATAACAATGGAATTGGAACTGTAATCAGTAGGGTAGATGCCTGATTTTCCCACGATGAAAATAAGGTGATTTGGAATGAAGTAGGCAGCGGCTAGTTTTTGGTATCGTATGGAAGTTGCTGACCATAGTTGATAATTGCGAACTGTTAGGGGATTAGGAATCTTGTCACTGCAGTATAGCGTTGTTACCCCCTGCCTTTGGATGCCAATCATACTGCTTGAGTGCTCGTGGAATACGATAAGGCGCTTTGCGTGGATTCGTATGCTCTTCTGGTAAATAGCGCCAAGTTGTAAGAGAAGAACAGCACTTAATAAAAGATAACTTTTGAGCTGACTGTAGTTAAGGAGTAGGAGGTAAAGCAGTAGCTCGATAAGGTATAAAAGTAGTACTGTAGTTTTAGAGATAACTAAGTTTGAAATAATAAAGGTATCGTGGCTACCCAAACTCATGAGTAACTGATGCAGTCCTCGGCATAAATAGCTGTAGGTGTTAAGTAATACTTCAGGAGGAGTCATAAGGGAAGTAAAAATCAAAAGGAAAGTTCCTATAATTAATATGGCACTTAAAAAAGGAAGGATACATAAGTTGGTCAACCAAAAAACGGTTGAAAATTCATGAAAGTAGAATATGATAATCGGAGTAAGAACGACTTGAGTTGCGATAGAAATAGAAAAAGAACTCCACACGATTTTGAGTACGTAATTTTTTGGAGTCCAAAGGTTGGATAGCCTGGGGTAGATTGCTAGAATCCCAATTACGGCCAAAAAACTCAGTTGAAAACTGGTGTTGTACAAGTTCGTCGGGTTGGCGATGAGTAATACCAGCATGGCTAGTATACAGGGCTGGGCCAAATGCACTTGGCGTTTAAAAGCTCGGCTAATATAGATAAAACTCAGGGTAGTCCAGGCCCTAATTGCAGATGGGCTTCCTCCAGAAATGTAAACGTAGATTCCTAAAAGGAGTATGAGAATTAAAACTCTTAGGAGTTGATAAGAACGCTGACCGAAAATTAATTGAAGGAAAAAGCGCAGTAGTTGGGAGAGGATTCCGATATGAAGCCCTGATATTGCTAAGATATGTGCCGCTCCCGCTTGCCGATAGGCTTTAATACTTTGGGGGTTCATAGCGTATCGGTTTCCCAATAATAGCGCGCTAGTCATTGGGTATACTATGCTAGTATCAAGTTGAGTTCGTAGCTGCTCTAGTAATTTGTCACGGAAATGTAGGGCATGGATACCTAAATTCGATTCAGAAGGAGACCTAGCAATGAAGGGTAGGTATTTTATATTAAGTAGATGATAAATATGTTGTTTGGCGAGGTGTTTACGATAATTAAATAAACTTGGATTTACAGGATCTCTCAGGGGAATGGGAGTTCCTTTAACATAGAGAATACTTCCTGAGTGCAGTTGTCGAGTATCGTCAAGTGCTTGGTACAATAGAATTTTGCCTATGCTAGGTTTTCCATTGGTTTGCTGTACGGTGGCAACAAATTTTCGGTACCGTGCTGTGCTCCTCAGTATGCTATTGACCTTAAGGCTCAGGTAATTGGTTGCTTGCAATTGGTTTTTAAAATAAAGAGGTTTGTGTTCAGGTGCCTGATGGAATACCAATAGGATAGCTAAATGAGAGCACAAAACACTTGCTCCTAGCAGAAAGTAAGGAGTACGTTGTGTTCTAAACGAAAAAAATAGGACCAAAGCGGAACAACAGGCGAAGCTAACACCTATGGAAACAGCTGATTTGAAAACTCGTAATTCTTGTTGTAAAAGGTCGCCAATAACGTAGAATACAAGTAGGTAAAATGGATAATAATTAACTAAAAATTTCATAGCTTTTTCAAGGTACTAATCTTCTCAGAAAAGTAATACCGTGAATGAAGCAATGGTAGCTGTGGATTAATCGACGCTTATTAAAGTGTCATTCTTAATCTGTTTTATAACGAAGGAGCTTTGGATATTCGAAATGATTTCTAACTGGGACATTTCTTTCAGAACAAAATTTTGATATTCCTTCATATCCTTTAAAATAATTTTAAGTAGGATGTCAAAACTCCCAGCGATATAGGAAACTTCGACAATTTTTGGAATGGAATTTACGTAATCTTCAAATTTTTTAAATGCATTTTCCTCGTGTTGAACCAAAGTAACTTGACAATAGACAATAAGATTTTTTCCCAGAGATTCCGGGTTGACTATCGCAACGTATTTTTCAATAATTCCACTAGCTTCTATCTTTTTAATTCGCTCATGTGTCGGAGTTATGGATAAGTTTATTTGTTGCGCTAGCTGTTTTATCGATTGTTTTCCGTCTTTTTGTAGTGCTTCAATGATTTTTAAATCCGTTTTATCTAAGTTGATCATAGTATTATTTTTTGTAAAAGCTTAAAATACTCAAATGTAAAAGTAGTTATTTTTTGTTTAAAGCGTGTTTTTTAGTAAAAAATACTTAAGACTTGGGGTGGTTTTGGTTTTTTATTCTTTACTACTAAATTTGAATCAGAAATTATTTATGATGAGCAAAATACAAGAAATATACACGAGAATTAAAGAAAGTTCCGATGCGTTTTTAGGATATCCATTAGCAAAAGATTTTTCATATAGTCAGTTTGCTCCGTTTTTAGATGTCTGTATTAATAACGTGGGAGATCCAGAAGCGAGCTCAACCTTATCAATTGATACCAAAGAGTTGGAGCAAGGTTGTATTGAATTCTTTGCCGAGATGTTGTCAACGTCAATTGATAATGTTTGGGGATATGTAACCAATGGAGGTACTGAAGGAAACTTGTATGGCTTGTACTTAGCGAGGGAATGTTTTCCGGAGGCTGTTGTTTATTACAGTGAATCGACGCACTACAGTGTAAAAAAGAACTTACACCTGTTAAATATGCGAAATATTGTAGTTAGAAGTCAAGATAATGGAGAAATAGATTACCAAGATCTCGAACAAATCTTGACAATTCACCGTGATAAACCGGCTGTATTTTTCCTAAATATCGGAACTACCATGACGGAAGCAGTAGACGATTTAGACAGAATTAAAGAAATCATCCGTAAATATGCAATTAAAGATTATTACATCCACTGTGATGCCGCCTTCTTGGGAACTATTGCTCCATTTGTTACGCCAAAACCAAAGTTTGATTTTGCAGAAGGAGTAGATAGTATTGCGATTTCAGGTCATAAGTTCATGGGAGGTCCCATACCTTGTGGAATTGTAATGTGCAAACGTGCTCATAGAAATAGGATCGCGAATTCCATTTCCTACGTGGGAACTTTGGATACAACAATTACGGGTTCGAGAAATGGACTTACCCCGTTATTCCTGTGGGCCTTTTTAGAGAAACACGGAATGGAAGGACTTAAAAAGAGAGTAGAAAATTCGCAACAGTTAGCGAAGTATACCGAAGAAAAGTTAAATGAGCTAGGAGGGAACGCTTGGAGAAACAAAGAAGCCCTGACGGTAGTTTTCGATAAACCATCAGAAGCAATATGTGAAAAGTACCAACTGGCATCAGAGAATGATATAGCACATATTATTTGTGTACCAGGATTAGAGAAAGAACGAATCGATGCTTTTTTAATGGATTTAGAGCAAGAAATACGTGAACATAACACAGCAGCATTAGAGGTTATGGCCTAGTATAAGATTCGTAGAAGTTTATCTCAATAAAAAACGCTCCCATGTGGAGCGTTTTTTTATTCTGGCGTTTATACACCGCGTTGCTTATTAATTTCGTCTTGAAGCTTACGACGCAGTTGCTGTTCTTTCTCGAGTGATTTCCTTTTGTGCTGTTCAAACTCTTGTTCAATCTCTTCGTAGAGTTGTTTGGTTTCTTTAGTAACCGTGTTACTATTTTTATAACTGTAGATAAAATACAACAATAATCCGAGTAAGCTGAAAATTAAAATCCAAACAGTGAGTTTGTACTTTGATTTCGTCAGTTCTAGACCTAAGAAATCAATTAAATTTTCTTTCTCAGAAGAACTGGTTAACTGATTGTTGAGTGAGTTGATTTGCTGTTCTAATTCACCGATGCGTTTTTGCTGTTTGTCTAGGCTAGTTCGGTGATTTTTAATCGTTGACTTTAGCCCTTTTATACTGTCTAAAACGTTTTTCTGAATTTGAGTAAAGGCTGTTTTCTTAACAACTTTATACTGTTGGTAACTTCCTGATTTTTTATAAAGTTCTTCAAATTGTTCTCGGACGCTACCGCTTGAATTTTGTGCCATTGCTTGTGGGGCAAAGGCCATGAAACTAAGGGAAAAAAATACGATGATTTTCAATAATCTCATAAATAGTTTAATTTATTTAGCTGTAAATAGTTTGTTTAAAAAAACCCAAACGATACGTTTGGGTTTTTAGTATAAGCAAGGTTGTGAAACTTATTTTACTTTCTCTACAATGGCCTTAAAAGCTTCTGGGTGGTTCATAGCTAAATCAGCTAAAACCTTACGGTTTAACTCGATTTCGTTAGCTTTAACTTTCCCCATAAACTGAGAGTAAGACATTCCGTACTGACGTGCTCCAGCGTTAATACGTTGGATCCATAATGAACGGAAATTTCTCTTATTGTTTTTACGGTCTCTGTAAGAATATAACATTCCTTTTTCAACCGCATTCTTTGCTACTGTGTATACGTTCTTTCTACGTCCAAAGTAACCTTTTGCTTGCTTCAAGATTTTCTTTCTTCTATTTCTTGAAGCTACTGAATTTACTGATCTTGGCATAATTCAAATGTTTTTGTAGTAGGCGACTTTTTCAAGTACTTGTTGAGCCTAACTCCATGGTTAATAATTAATTTTACTACCTAGCGAACGCTTAGTTTATTTTAATACTAATTGTTGCTTAATGTTTGCTTCATCAGACTTGTGTACTAATGTAGCGTGTGTCAATGCAAGCTTACGTTTCTTAGACTTCTTTGTTAAGATGTGACTCTTAAACGCGTGCTTTCTTTTGATTTTTCCAGAACCAGTTAACTTAAAACGTTTCTTGGCACTAGATTTAGTTTTGATTTTAGGCATCTTTGTTTTGCGTTTTTATCTTGCTTATAATTCTATTATTTCGTCTTCTTAGGAGCTATAAACATAATCATACGCTTACCTTCTAATTTAGGCATTTGCTCAACCTTTCCGTATTCTTCGAGTTCCTGTGCTAATTTTAATAATAAAATTTGCCCCTGTTCCTTGAAGATGATTGAACGACCTTTAAAGAATACAAACGCTTTCAGCTTTGCTCCATCTTGTAAAAATTTGATAGCGTGTTTCTTTTTAAATTCATAATCGTGCTCATCAGTTTGAGGGCCGAAACGAATTTCTTTCACAACTACCTTAGTAGCTTTTGCTTTTAAAGCTTTTTCACGTTTCTTTTGCTCATACAAGAATTTCTTGTAATCGATAACTTTACAAACAGGAGGCTTCGCTTTTGGTGAAATTTCTACCAAGTCTAATTCTTGTTCACGAGCAATCTCTTTAGCTTTTGCTAATGAGTAAATTCCTACTTCTACGTTATCTCCTACGAGACGTACTTCATCAACATATTTAATCTTTTCGTTGATTCTATGCTGATCTTCTTTAATGATTCTGGCTGGTCTACGACCACCTCTTTTTTTAATAGCTATGACGTTAAAATTTAAAAATTACTATCTATTTATTACTTACTTTCCAAAAGGAACTAGGGTTTTGCTTACTTCGTCATTTATCAATGAAATAAATGCTTCCGTACTAAACGATCCCAAGTCGCCTTCTCCATGTTTCCTTACAGAAACTGTACCTTCTTCTTCCTCTTTCTCACCTACAATAATCATAAACGGTATCTTACTCACTTCGGCATCGCGAATTTTTCTACCTGTCTTTTCATTACGATCGTCTATGAGGGCGCGAATTTCGGAATTTTCTAACAAATGTAAAACTTTTTCGGCATAATTTTGATATTTCTCGCTGATTGGCAGTATAATAACTTGCTCAGGAGTTAACCAAAGTGGGAATTTACCTCCCGTATGCTCGAGTAAAACTGCAATGAATCGCTCCATGGAACCAAAAGGTGCACGGTGGATCATTACAGGCCTATGAAGTTGGTTGTCAGCACCTTTGTAGGTCAATTCAAAACGCTTAGGTAAGTTGTAATCAACTTGAATAGTCCCTAATTGCCAGCTTCTTCCTAAAGCATCCTTTACCATAAAGTCAAGCTTAGGTCCGTAGAATGCCGCCTCACCTTCTTCGATAACAAAGTCAAGACCTTTGTCCTTCGCTGCGTTGATAATCGCGTTTTCTGCAATTTCCCAAGTGTCACTATCTCCAATGTATTTGTCCAGGTTCTCCATATCACGAATCGATACCTGCGCTTTGAAGTTCTCAAAGCCTAACGATCCAAATACGTAAAGTACAAGGTCAATCACGTTTTTAAATTCTGAGTCTAATTGCTCAGGAGTACAGAAAATATGTGCGTCATCCTGCGTGAACCCGCGTACACGAGTTAATCCGTGGAGTTCTCCACTTTGCTCGTAACGATAAACAGTTCCGAATTCTGCAAAACGCTTAGGTAAGTCTTTATAAGAATAAGGCTTATAAGCAAATACTTCACAGTGGTGTGGACAGTTCATAGGTTTGAGTAAAAACTCCTCATCCGCTTTTGGCGTAGTGATTGGTTGGAAACTGTCTTCCCCGTATTTTGCGTAATGCCCCGATGTTTCGTAAAGTTCTTTTTGCCCGATATGTGGTGTCATCACCATTTCATATCCAGCTTGCTTTTGTGCCTTCTTTAAAAAGTCTTCCAACCTGTTTCTCAATGCAGCTCCTTTAGGAAGCCATAAAGGAAGTCCTTGTCCTACGCGCTGAGAAAATGTGAACAATTCTAATTCTTTCCCTAGCTTTCGGTGGTCACGCTTTTTAGCTTCTTCTAAAAGCTCTAAATATTGTTTTAATTCTTTTTGTTTAGGGAATGAGATTCCGTAAACTCGAGTTAATTGATTGTTTTTTTCATCTCCACGCCAATAAGCACCAGCGACGTTCATGATTTTTACGGCTTTAATCAAACCAGTGTGAGGAATGTGACCTCCTCTACATAAATCAGTAAAGTCACTGTGGTCGCAAAATGTGATATCTCCATCTTCTAATCCTTCTATTAACTCAACTTTATAAGCGTTGTTGCGCTCCTGATAGTAGGCAAGAGCATCGGCCTTCGAAATAGAACGCATTTTAAATTCCGCCTTTTCTCTAGCGAGTTCTAAGAATTTCTTCTCGATCGCAGGGAAGTCTTTTTCTGAGAGTGTGTCCTCACCCAAATCTAAGTCGTAGTAGAACCCATTATCAATGGCTGGTCCAATAGTTAATTTAGCATTCGGATAGAATGTTAAGATAGCTTGTGCTAAAACGTGAGCAGACGAGTGCCAAAATGCTTTTTTTCCAGCATCGTCATTGAAAGTATATAAAACTAATGACCCATCGGTGGTCAAAGGTGTGGTCGTTTCTACTGTGGTTCCGTTAAAACTTGCTGATATTACGTTGCGAGCTAACCCTTCACTAATGCTTTTTGCCACGTCAATAGCCGTGCTATTCACTTCGAATTCCTTGACACTTCCGTCTGGTAATGTAATTTTAATCATTATTATGTTATATATAGTTATACTTAATTTCCCTACAAGTGGAAATTTTCGAGCTGCAAAGATATTGTAAAAGCGCTTTTTGAACAATTATATTAATGATAAATAATAAAAGAGAATCCAAAGAGTGTTGTATCGTGTAATAATAGTAAAGAAGGATGTAGTTTCCTGAGGGTATTTGCAGAGAAGCGTTCAGTAAAGAGTGTGTTTGAGACAATGAGTATTTTTTTTAAGGAGGTAAGTGGTTGTTGGCTAAATAATTGAGCGATTACCGGAGGTTTTGAGCTAAAATTATTAGCAAAAACCCATTGTCAATTCAAAAAGAGCTTCTATATTTGCACCCGCTAACGGAAAAACGCAG
>NZ_CAZEQT010000007.1:574224-699326 GCF_964514025.1 Tenacibaculum litopenaei | reverse complement strand
AGCCCATTAGCGCCGATGGTACTGCCACTGGTGGGAGAGTAGGTCGTCGCCTTTCTTTTAAAACCTCATTACATCCGTAGTGAGGTTTTTTTTATGCCCTTAATAAATGATCTTCATTTTTAATACTCGATTCTCTGAGAGTCTTTTTATTTAAATAACGGTTAACCGCATCAGCGGCATTTCTTCCTTCAGCAATGGCCCAAACAATCAATGATTGACCACGTCGCATATCACCAGCCGTAAAAATAGATTCGACATTGGTTTGGTATTGAGTATCCGAATAGGTCGAATTTGAATTCAGATGTATTCCTAATTGTTTCGCTAAGCTGTTTTCCGGACCTGTAAACCCTAGTGCAAGTAAAACCATATCGCAAGGCCAAATCTTCTCAGAATTGGGCTTTTCTTTAAGTCTATGAGTACCATCGGTAACTTCCCAAGAAACTTCAACGGTTTTTAGAGCAGTCAAATTTCCATTTTTATCCGTCATAAACTCTTTAGTACTTATTAACCAGTTACGTTCGCAACCTTCTTCATGGGAACTGGTAGTTTTTAGCTGTAAAGGCCAGAAGGGCCATGGAGTGGTCGTACTTCTGAGTTTGGGTGGTTTGGGAAGAATTTCGAAATTAATAACCTTGTGTGCTCCTTGTCGGTTGGCGGTTCCGATACAATCAGATCCAGTATCACCTCCACCAATAACGATTACTGTTTTGTTTTTTGCATCCAATTCAGGTTTGGGGGCAAGGGATTGAAAGAGGGATTTTGTTTGAAAGGTAAGGTATTCCATGGCCTGATGAACGCCTTTCACTTTACGGGGCATTATTGGGATGTTTCTGGGGGTACTAGCACCACCACATAAAAGGGTTGCATTATACGATTCGAGGTGGGAAACAGGAATGTTTTTACCTACTTCGGCGTTTGTTTGAAATTGTATTCCTTCTGCTTTTAATTGATCAATTCGTCGGTCAATAAGGTGTTTTTCTAATTTGAAGTTGGGAATCCCGTAACGTAAAAGTCCTCCTAAGGCATCTGCTCGTTCAAATACCGTTACCCAATGGCCTAACCTATTTAATTGTTGTGCAGCAGCCAATCCAGCTGGTCCGGAACCAACAATAGCAACCTTTTTCCCAGTTCGAAATTTGGGGATTTGAGGTGTTATCCACCCTTTGCTAAAACCTTTTTCAACCAGTGATTTTTCAATATTTTCTATGGCTACAGGTTCTTTAATAATTCCTAAAACACAGGCTTTTTCACAGGGAGCGGGACAAAGCCTTCCGGTAAATTCAGGAAAGTTGTTAGTACTGTGTAATATTTCAAGAGCCTCTCTGTAGTTTTCGAGATGAACGTTGTGATTGAAATCTGGAATTAGGTTTCCTAACGGACAGGCACTATGGCAAAATGGGACTCCACAATCCATACAACGAGAAGCTTGTTTGCGCTGGGTGTCCTCGGGAAGAGGAATGGTATATTCGTCGTAGTTTAGTATGCGTTGCTTGGCGGGTAATCGTTGTTCATTGGTGCGTTGATGTATTTTAAATCCTCCTATTTGTCCCATAATTATGCTGTTAACTGATTGATGTTTTGTTGTTGTTCTTGTACTATTTTTTTGTATTCTTTCGGAAAGACTTTAATAAAGTCATGCTGGCTAGTATGCCAGTTTTCTAAAAGAAATCGGGCGCGATCACTTTTTGTGCATTCATAATGCTTTTTAACGTACTGTAAAACGAGTTGCTTATCGTCAAAGTTAAGTGGGTCCAGATCTATGGACTCTGTGTTAAAAAGAGTATGATTAGTAGTTGTGGGTTGGTAGATATAGGCAATGCCTCCGCTCATACCTGCCCCAAAGTTTTTACCGACGGCTCCAAGTATAAACACTCGACCTCCTGTCATGTATTCACAGCCGTGATCACCTAACCCCTCTACTACGGCATGTGCTCCAGAGTTGCGAACTGCAAAACGTTCACCTGCCAGTCCGTTGATGTAGACCTCTCCTGCAATGGCTCCGTACAAGCTGACATTACCAGTAATAATATTTTCGTGGGCTTTAAATTTTGAGGTTGTGGGTTTACTAATTATGAGGGTTCCTCCTGACAATCCTTTTCCGAGATAATCATTGGTGTCTCCAGCCAAGGCTAGTGTAACTCCGTTAGTCAAAAAAGCACCAAAACTCTGTCCTGCAGATCCTTCAAATTGCAACTGTACCTGCTGTTGAGTAAGTCCTGAAGGACCAAACCTTTTTGAAAGCTCATACGACAGCATGGTTCCGACACTTCGATGGGTATTCTTGATGTGGTAATGCTTTGTAATCTCCTTTTTAAGGGAAATTTTAGGGAGGATGTCTTTAATGATTTGATGATCTAGCGTTTGTTCCAAATGGTGGTTTTGTTGGGTGGTATTGCGGACGGGGCTATCCGTATTTGGACGGAATAGCAAAGCACTAACATCAATCCCTTTGGCTTTGTAGTGTTCTATAGCCTTTTTGGCTTGGAGTTTTTGAACTTGGCCTACCATGTCATCTAGTGTACGAAAACCTAATGTTGCCATAATTTCTCTTAACTCTTCAGCAACGAAATACATAAAGTTTATAACGTGTTCTGGAGTTCCTTTGAAGTTTTTACGCAATTCAGGATCTTGGGTCGCAATTCCTACAGGACAGGTATTGAGGTGACAGGCTCGCATCATGATGCACCCAGATGCAACTAAAGGGGCAGTGGCAAATCCGAACTCTTCAGCTCCGAGTAGGGCAGCAATGGCAACATCGCGTCCGGTTTTTAGCTGTCCATCACATTCTAATACAACGCGACTTCTCAGGTTATTTAACACAAGTGTTTGCTGTGCTTCGGCTATACCGAGTTCCCAAGGAAGGCCTGCGTGTTTTAAGGAAGTCAATGGGGAAGCTCCTGTTCCACCATCATAGCCAGAAACTAGTATGACATCGGCTTTTGCTTTCGCAACTCCAGCTGCAATGGTACCAACACCTACTTTCGAAACGAGTTTAACGTTAATACGTGCGTGTCTGTTGGCATTTTTTAAGTCGTATATTAGTTGTGCGAGATCCTCAATAGAATAGATATCGTGATGGGGCGGAGGTGAAATAAGTCCGACAAAGGGTGTTGAGTTACGCACTTTGGCAATCCATGGAAATACTTTTTCCCCTGGCAGTTGTCCTCCTTCACCGGGTTTAGCTCCTTGTGCCATTTTTATCTGAATTTCTTTGGCAGTGCTCAGGTAGTAACTAGAAACTCCGAATCGGCCTGACGCAACTTGCTTAATGGCACTATTTTTTGAGTCCCCATTGGCTAAGGGAGTACTGCGCTCGATTGCTTCACCACCTTCACCGGAATTGCTCTTACCTCCAATTCTGTTCATTGCCAATGCTAGATTTTCATGCGCTTCTTGACTGATAGACCCCAAAGACATGGCACCTGTCTTGAAGCGTTTTACTATGGCTGTCCACGGTTCTACCTCTTCAATTGGAATGGGGTCGAGATTGGTAAATTCGAGAAGTCCACGCAAGGTCATCAATTGTTTACTCTGATTATTGATAAGCTCGGCATATACACGGTATTTTTCTTTACTATTTGATCGAACTGCTTGCTGTAGTTTTGCGATGCTGTTTGGATTAAATAAGTGGTGTTCTCCGGTTCGGCGCCAGCGATAGTCACCTCCAATGGGCAGTGCTAGTGAAGATACTGGTTGTTCAGTATCAAAAGCTTTGCGATGGCGTTTGCTGATATCCTTTTCAAGGACGTATAAACCGATGCCTTCTATACGGCTAGGAGTATTAGGAAAGTACTTGTTGACAAAGGATTTTTTCAGTCCTAAAATTTCGAAAATTTGTGAAGCGCGATACGAATGCAAGGTAGAGATTCCTATCTTATTCATAATTTTTAGGATACCTTTACCAATAGCGGTATTGTAGTTAGCAATGGCCGTTTGTTTGGTAAGATTGATGTCATTCTTATTGGTCACTTCGTGGGTGATGATTTCATTCACCAAATAAGGGTTGATAGCGCTAGCTCCATAACCAAATAGGGTTGCAAAATGATGCGGTTCACGAGCTTCTGCAGTCTCTATGACGATACCAAACTTCGAACGTTTTCCCTTTTGATTTAAGGAGTGATGTAAAAATGAGCAAGCGAGCAAGGCTGGAATAGCAGCTTTTTTAGCGGTAATGTTTCTGTCTGAGAGTATGAGTATATTAGCTCCTGCGTCAACGGCTTTTTCCGCCTTAAACAACAGTTGCTCCAAGGCGTGCTCTAAGCCGTTTACACCTTTGTTTATTTTGTAGAGTAACGGAAGGGTTACGGCTGAGAAATCAGGATGGTGAATATGCTTTATTTTATCTAAATCCTCATTTGAAATTACGGGGTTTTGAATACGAAGCTTTTTGGCTTGTTCTGGAACAATGTCAAAAATATTGCGATCTCCCCCGATGGCAAGACTGATATCTGTGATAATTTCTTCTCGGATTCCGTCTAGTGGAGGATTGGTAACCTGTGCGAACAATTGCTTAAAGTAATTGTATAAAAGTTGCGGCTTGGATGACAAAACAGCTAATGGGGTATCCGTTCCCATAGAACCAATAGCCTCTTTTCCCTTAGTAAGCATGGGGCTGATGATGGTTTGTATATCTTCTGTGGTATATCCAAATGCCTTGAGTCGCGTTTGGTATTGGATGGTATCTTGGTTTGGAGGATTTTGGGTATACGGTATTTTAGCGAGCGGGAGTCTGTGTTCTTCTAACCAAGTTTCGTAGGGATATTGGGCGACAATCTTATTTTTGATTTCGCTGTCTTCTACGATGCGTCCCTCGTTCATATCTACCAAAAACATTTTTCCCGGTTCCAGCCTTCCGTGTTTTACGACCTTGTGCGGAGGAACTTCTATAACACCGGTTTCAGAAGCCATGATAACGAGACCGTCCGTAGTTACCGTATACCTCGATGGGCGGAGTCCATTTCTGTCGAGGATGGCTCCAATATAATTTCCATCGGTAAACGGAATGGATGCCGGGCCATCCCAGGGCTCCATAATACAGGAGTGGTATTCGTAGAAAGCTTTTTTCTTCGGGTTCATATTCTTCGCTTTTTCCCAAGCTTCTGGTACCATCATCATCAATGCCTCTGGCAAGGTTCTTCCAGTCATTAGTAGGAGTTCGGCAGCCATGTCCATCGATGCCGAATCAGATTTACCTGGGGGAATAATAGGCACCATGTCGGATATTTTATCTTGGAATGTCGGACTTGCCATGAGCTCTTCTCGGGCTTTCATTCGACTAATATTTCCTTTCAAGGTGTTAATTTCTCCGTTGTGACAGAGATAACGAAAAGGTTGTGCTAGTTCCCATGCCGGAAAGGTGTTGGTTGAAAAGCGCTGATGTACTAGCGCTAAACGCGTAACGACATCCGTTTCTTGAAGGTCGAGATAGTAGGGACCAATATCTTCAGGAATGAGGAGTCCTTTGTAAATAATGGTATGAGTAGACAGTGAAGAAACATAGAAGTAATTCGCTTGAGAGAGTCTGGAACGAGCAATTTTTTGTTCCGTCACTTTGCGAGCAGCATACAATTTTTTTTGAAATTCAAAATCACTGATATCAGACTGTTTTTTAAGAAATACTTGAACTATGGCAGGTTCTGTTTCGGCAGCGATACTACCCAAAACGGCATTGTTAACCGGAACCTTTCGCCAACCGAGAATACTGATATTCTGCTCGTTTAACTCGGTTTCAAAAATTTCTTTACAAAAACGTTGTTGTGTTGTTTTTGTAGGCATAAATAGCATTCCAACTGCGTACTCTCGAAAGTTTGGGAGTGGAAACTCACAGACTCTGGCAAAGTAGTCATGTGGTATATCGATGAGTATACCGGCGCCATCTCCCGTTTTTCCATCAGCACTTACGGCGCCTCTATGTTCTAGTCGGACTAGGATATCGAGAGCGTTGTGGATGATACTATGAGAGGTTTTTCCATGAAGGTTACAAATGAAACCAGCTCCACAATTGGCAGTTTCAAACTCTTTTAAATACAGGCCTTGATCTTCCATAAATAATAATTTTAATCGTTTAATCTGAATTCTGGATAAGCATTTATTCCATGTTCATTTTTATCGAGACCTTCGCGTTCTTCCTTTTCAGAAACACGGAGTCCGATAACGATTTTCAAAAGTTTTAATATCGCAAAGGAGCTGACGATGCATACTAAAGCATAGCTGGCAACTCCTAGTAACTGCGAGGTGAATTGTTTCCAACTCGCTAAATCACCGACAATTCCTACTGCGAGTGTTCCCCATACGCCACAAATCAGGTGAACGGCAATCGCGCCTACTGGGTCGTCTAATTGTAGAGAATCGATGAGTAGTACGGCCATGACGATTAAGCCACCAGCAACAGCACCGATAGCTATAGCTTCAGAAGGACTCATAACATCTGCACCAGCTGTAATGGCTACCAAGCCACCTAAAATCCCGTTGAGAAACATGGGTAAATCGTAGTACTTGTAACGAAACGTGGTTATCAAAAAGGCAACTAAACCACCAGAGGCAGCGGCTAAAGAGGTCGTTACTAGGGTGAGGGATGTTTTTGACGGATCGGCAGAAAGAACGGAGCCGCCGTTAAACCCAAACCAACCAAACCACAACAACAGAACTCCTGCGGTAGCCATAGGCAAGTTATGTCCTGGGATGGCCATTGATTTTCCATTTTTAAATTTTCCAATACGCGGACCTAGAAGCCAAACGGCAACAAGTGCGGCCCAGCCTCCTACTGAGTGCACTAAGGTTGACCCTGCAAAATCGTAAAAGGGAGTTTCTAAGCGGTTCAAGAATCCATCACCCCATTTCCAGGATCCGGCAATGGGATAAATACATCCGACGTAGAGTATGGTGAAAAGAATAAAAGGTTCTAACTTCATTCGTTCCGCAACGGCTCCTGAAACGATAGTTGCGGCTGTGGCAGCAAACATTCCTTGAAAAAGGAAGTCAGTCCAATAGGTGTAGTTTTCGTTATAACTCAAATCTAAAACTCCGTCTGCCAAAGGTGCTTGAAGCCCCCAACCGGCAAATCCGATAATTCCTAGGGCATCTTTACTAAAGCCAGGATACATAAAACTAAAACCGACAAGACAGTACAATAGGAGTCCTGTGGTAATGATGAAAATATTTTTAAATAGGATGTTCATGGTGTTTTTTTGACGCGTGAGCCCTATCTCGAGGAAGGTGAATCCGAGATGCATAAGGAAAACGAGGGCTGTACAAAGCATCATCCATAGGTTGTTGGTAGTAAGTGTATTCATGGTAGTTAGGGTATCTAGTTTAGGGTGTCATTACCGGTTTCTGCAGTTCGAATTCTATAGCTCTCTTCGATATTGGAAACAAAAATTTTTCCATCTCCAACTTCGCCAGTACTTGCGGCTTGCAGGATTGCATTGATGGCAGGTTCTTTAAAATCATCATTGACAACTATAGAGAGATAACGTCGTTGAATATCGCTTGTACTATAGGTAATTCCTCGATACACGTGTCCTTCTTTTTCATTTCCAAGTCCGGTGACGTCCCAGTAACTGAAAAAGTTAACTCCGACCTTGTGCAGTGCTTCTTTGACGGCGTGGAATTTAGATTTTCTGATAATGGCTTCGATTTTTTTCATGTATTATTTGTTTTATAGCGCTGGTTTAGGGCAATAGAATTCTAGGGAAGCAAAAAAGTTTGCTTCCACAAGGCTTCATAAGCGTCGTAGGTGTTTGAGTAAATTACTCTTTAGAAAGCATGTACAGATGAGTGCATCCGTCGTAACGTGTTTTGATTAAGAGGTATGCGTTTTGAAGTAGAAAGCAACGTATAAAAAAGATGAAGGGGTGGTGTTTTTTTAACCATTGAGCCGAGCTGACGATGGTCAAAACCTCTTTTATCTCGAAGTGACTTCATTACGTATATCATTAATTTTGTGTTTTGTTACTATACAAATTTGGGGTAAAACATTCTAAAAAACAAATGATTAGCCTTCTGTAGTACTCCGAAATCGTTTTCAATCGGGGAGTATTAATCAAAAAAGAATAGCAAAAAATATGAATGTTGTAATATGGTTGCTTCAATGAAATTGGAAAATAGAATATCCCCAAAAAAGAAGTCCCAAATTACTATATCAGTAAAAATGCGATTTTTTCAAAAAAAATGTAATTTTTAGTTATTTTGATTATGTTATTTTATTCTTTTAATTGTTTTGTTGATTTATATTTTGTGTTTTGGTGTTTTTATTGTGAAATTGGTAATTATGGTTGTTTCTTAAATTCGTATGGCCATTTTTTTCATCGTAGCTTTGTGTTATGAATTACAAGCATACTTACTTATTGCGAATTGAATATTTGGGGTTTCGTTTTCACGGTTGGCAAAAACAACCTAATTTAAAAACGGTACATTGGGCTATTGATAAGACACTTAAGTTTGTATGTACAGGCATTCGCACAAAGACTGTTGGCGTAGGCCGAACGGATGCCAAGGTATCTGCCAATAATTACGCGGTACAGTTGTTTATCGATGAAGTATTGGATTTTGATGATTTTTTAGTGTCTTTTAACAGAAATTCCCCGGCAGATATTCGTTTGTTAGAAATGGAAGAAATAACGGATCATGCTTTTAATATTATTCAGCATCCAAAACAGAAAGAATACCGATATTATTTTTCTTTTGGGGAGAAGAATCATCCATTTAGTGCCCCGTTTATCACGGGTATTTTGGACGACTTAAACTTGGAGCTTATGCAACGTGGAGCCCGATTGTTTGAAGGTACTCATAACTTTACAAGGTATTGTACCAAACCCAACGAGCACACTCAGGTAGTACGTGAAATAGCCATGTGTACGATTGTTGAGAATACGGAGTTAACGGCATCATTTTTTCCTAAAAAGAGTTATGTTCTCGTTGTACGAGGTGCTGGTTTTTTGCGAAATCAAATACGTTTGATTATGGGAGCGCTGTTTGAATTGGGAAAGGGAAATTACGACCTTGCCTATATTGAAGAATCACTGCGTCCCGAAAGCACGATTGAATTTATGAAAACAATCGCTCCTTCTTCGGGCTTGCAGCTACATGCTGTAGATTTTAAAGAATAAAGTGCGTCCAAACCATTTTTTGAGTAAAGATATACCCTAATTTGCGATAGAGTGCTATGGCTCCTTGATTGGACGAAGCAACGTGTAATATGGGAGTTTTGCCTTGTGCGATGATGCCCTCTGTTGTATGGCCCACCAATTGTTTGGCTAATCCCATGCGTTGATAGTCTGGATCTGTTACTACTGCACTGACTTCGATAAAATCATGAGTTTGCAATCGTTCACCTGTGGCGGCTATAAGTTTTTCTTTGTCAAAAACTCCGTAGTAATTTCCCATACTAAAAGTTTCTTCTTTGTAATAGCCAGGCATCACTTTCCATACTAGGTCGTAGAGGGCCTTTTTATCTTTTTGTTGTAGGGGAACAATAGTATGCGTGTAGGTTGGCGCATTAAAGTTTTCCAAGATCATTTGGTCGCAAAAAACTTCTTGATGGCTTGGGAAGTTGGGACGACGAATAGGCTCCTTGTTGACGAAAAAGAAATTCTTGCATTGATCGGCGTAAAAAGCAAGTGCTTTGTCAATTTGATCGTTGGCTCCAATTGCTGCGAAAGGGCAAATTTCGGGTTTGTAAAAACGTCCTTCATCGGTGATAAGGGCAAATTTTTTATGGGTTTCTTCTAGTGCAGTCCATACGGGATTGTCAAATTTTTCTTCAATTTTCATGGATTCAAGATATCAAAAAATTAGGATACTCAACAGTTCTCAGGAGCTGTAATCCTGTTTTTTTAGAATTTATTGGGTAATGAAAATAGTTACCCCAACACTTACCAATAGATCGATCTAAAAATAAGACAGGTGGCTACCGAAAAGCCTTAGAATAGAGTAGGTAAACTAATCAAATTTATTATGAGAATTTTAAACGTAAAAAAAACGGTACTATCATGGGTAGTACTAGGAATGTTAAGTATGGTAATCGTCAGTTGTTCATCTGAAGATTTGGTAACACCGCCAGATACTTCCGGTACTACCGGAGTTGAAGTCGAATCAAAAACAACGGTAGGAAAGGATGTAGAAATGGCGGCTCCCATATCTCCTCCGTGTAACAGCTTAATAGATGATGGATGCTCCTATACCTCGGGAAGTGGAAGTCCTTATGTACATCAAAACAACATGATTTCAATGATGAATCAATGTCGAACCGAACCATTAGGCAATTGTAACTGGGCGCCTGGAAACACCTATGTGTATCGCGAGTTTTGGGTTGAAATAAAAAATTGTTGTACACCTGCCTATGCGTTAAATGCTCATATGGACGGATGGAAAACGAAGGCGCAAGCACTGAGACCTGGAAAAGGGTATATCATTACGGGCTACACCCGAGTTACGGGGCATTTTTACAATGGAGGTTACTCGTATCGAATGAAAATTCGCGTGCAGTTTAGGCTTACTTCCATGTGTTGGAATCTACCTGATTTAGGTTTAACTCCGATAGGTGGATAAAAAATAGCCCATCAAACATGATGGGCTTATCAAACTAAATAGATGTCAAAAGGCATCGTTATTTTGGACTACTGAGGCAGCATGTCTCGGTAGTTTTGAATGTAACATAGTTTTTCATAACGATTCCGAAGTGACGTTCTAGGGTATTGTTATTTGATTTCAATTTTTGCGAGCATTCCTTGTGCACCTACTGCTATAAATGTATCAGCATCTAAAGCATAAACATCGTTCCAAGCTCCGTTGGTAATACTGTGTTTAATGCTATGCCAGCTATTTCCGTTGTCTTTTGAGACGGTGATAAACTCTCCATCGGTCGATTGAGAAGCTGTATTTCGTCCCACGGCAACCGCATTTTTAGATAAGCGTGTCAAGGCTACTGCAACAAGTTTGTTATTGTGACCGTAATCAACATCATTCCAGTCACCGTTATGTACCGATCCAAACATGACTCCTTTCTCACTTCCTGTATTGGTTAGTCCGTTGTTACCCACAGCGATAACAGTTCCGTCTTTGGCCGCAACATCCACTAATTGAGCTGCGGTATAGTTTCCTTCGCGTTCGTATTTTGCTTTGTACAAAGTAAAGAGCGCTCCTTTAGTACTCGTTCCTCCGGAAAAGACGAGCAATTTGGTAGCCGCTAAATATTCTGTAGCCATTAACGGAGTTGCTTTAACGAGGTTTGTAAGTTCAGCATTGATGTTTTTTGACCAAATAGCACCGTCATTAATTCCGATAAACATCAATCCGTCTTTCGTCGTTTCATGGTAGCCTACAATATAGATTTCATCATCCCCTGTATGAAAGGTCAAATCTGTTAAATGGTAGTTTTTACCTGTTAAGGCATTGTTTAAACTCCAGGTACTACCAGCATCCCTAGTTGTTAAAACCTCTCCTGTAGGAGCGATGGCCATTAGAAAATTGGCATCTTTTGACTTGATTTTTGCAATGTTAAACAAGGAAGTACTGTAGATCTTAGTCCAGGTATTTGCCCCGTCTGTAGTTTTGTAAATAGAGGAAGATTTTGAACCGCCTGAATTCAGCTTACTCGCAACGGCATACCCAGTTGTCGCATTGACAAAATGGATGGCCTCTAAAGGTAAAGTTGTAAAGGCATCTAATTTTGTTACGGTAGCAATGGAAGAAGGAGTTGGTGTTGATCCTCCATTTGAAGGATTTCCTCCTGTAGGGTTGTCTGCTGGTTCGTCATTTGAGCATGCGGCTGTAATCGCCAAACAGAGGACGATTAGCATTCTTTTAATTTTCATATAGTTTAAATTTTTAGCTCTCAAAAATAAGGACTCACTAAAAAAACTATGGTATAAAAATTAATCATTATTAAGGACAAATCAATCCTATAAAAAAAGCTCGTCAAGTGATGACGAGCTTTTGATATTAAGTTTTCAAGAAACTATTCTTTGATCAAGCTTCTTGAGATAACGATTTTCTGGATTTCTGAAGTTCCTTCGTAAATCTGTGTGATTTTAGCATCACGCATTAAACGTTCTACGTGGTATTCTTTAACGAATCCGTTTCCTCCGTGAATTTGCACAGCTTCAACAGTCTGTTCCATGGCTACTTTAGATGCGTATAATTTAGCCATAGCTCCCGAACGGTCGTAGTTGGCACCCGCATCTTTATCACAGGCAGATTGCATTACTAAATGTCTTGCAGCGGCAATTTCTGTATACATGTCAGCCAATTTGAATGCGATAGCTTGGTGGTTACAAATTTCCGTACCAAAAGCTTTGCGTTCTTTTGAATATTTTAAGGCTAATTCATAGGCTCCTGATGCAATTCCTAAAGCTTGAGCAGCAATACCAATACGTCCTCCTGAAAGTGTTTTCATGGCGAATTTGAATCCGAATCCATCTTCTCCAATACGATTTTCTTTAGGAACCTTTACATCGTTAAACTGTAAAGTATGCGTATCTGAACCTCTAATTCCTAATTTATCTTCTTTAGGCCCAACATGGAATCCTTCCATACCTTTTTCTACGATGAAAGCGTTGATTCCGCGGTGTCCTTTACTTCTGTCAGTTTGTGCGATTACCAAAAATACATCTGCACGACCTCCATTGGTAATCCAGTTTTTTGTACCGTTCAACAAGTAGTAATCTCCTTTATCTTCAGCAGTAGTTGCCTGAGAGGTAGCATCACTTCCCGCTTCAGGTTCGCTTAAACAAAAGGCACCAATTTGTTCACCAGTGGCTAATTTTGTCAAGTATTTTTGTTTTTGTTCTTCGGTACCATAGCTTTCCAATCCATAACACACTAATGAATTGTTCACAGAAACCATTACCGAGGCCGAAGCGTCAATTTTTGACAATTCTTCCATAATTAACACGTAAGAAATGGTATCCATTCCACTTCCTCCGTATTTCGGATCTACCATCACTCCCATAAATCCGAGCTCTCCCATTTTTCTAACTAACTCATTAGGGAACTCTTGTTTTTCATCTCTTTCAATGACTCCTGGTAATAATTCGGTTTGTGCAAAATCACGTGCAGCATCGCGAATCATTAAATGCTCTTCAGTAAGGTTAAAATCCATCTATTGTTTAATATTATTGTTAAATTCGTAAAATTTGTCCCCAAATATACTTGTTTATAGTCAAATTTTCAAAAGAGAAGGACTATTAAATCTATTTAGAACAATTCTTGGGTGTTTTTTTTATAATCTGTTAATCAACTATATTTTTACCTGTCTTTTTTAAGAGGAATGATTTCTTAGAATGAGAGAATACGAATATTACATACTCCGTGATTACAAATTGTTAATATGAGTTTTTCAGTATACCTTTGAAGTAGAAAAAGCTAGCTTGTCAATGAAAAAATACCATTACTGTATTGGGCTTATGTCCGGAACTTCTTTAGATGGAATAGATCTTGTCTATGTAAAAATAGCACGGGAGAATTATAAAAATTATGAGATTCTCGCTTGTCAAACAGTTGCCTATTCGAATTCGTGGCGGACGAGATTACAGGAAGCCATCGGGAAATCAAGTGCTGAACATGCGGAGTTAACGACAGCTTATGGTGTGTTACTAGGGGAAGTAATTAATGAATTTATGAAGGCTCATGGGATTTCAGTAGTAGATTTCATTGCTTCACATGGGCACACCGTATTACACCAACCTGAGGTAGGTGTCACTTTGCAAATAGGAGATGGACAGGTAATAGCGAATACAACCGGACAAAAAGTCGTTTGTGACTTTAGAACACAGGACGTGGCTTTGGGAGGCCAAGGAGCTCCTCTGGTTCCGATTGGAGACCAACTCTTGTTCGATGACTATACACATTGTATGAATCTGGGAGGTTTTGCCAACATATCGTATGAGGAGAACGGAAAGCGAATAGCCTATGATATAGGCCCTGTTAATATCGTACTGAATAAATTTACGCGTCAGTTGAATTTAGAATACGATGACAAAGGGACTTTGGCAAGAACAGGTACCCTGGATGTTGAGCTGTTTGAGCGACTAAATTCACTGGAATACTATCAGTGGCAACCACCGAAATCACTGGGATTAGAATGGGTTTTAGCAGAGGTGTTTCCGATCTTAACGGAGCGGCCCGTCCCAATTCCGAATATTTTACATACCGTTGTTGAACACGCAGCTTTTCAGATTGGTAGCTGTTTGGGAACAGGAGCTATTTGTCTGGTGACAGGAGGAGGAACTTTTAATACCTATCTTATGGAGCGCATAGAATTTTATGCAAAAGGAAGGGTAGTAAAAGGAGAGGAAGCCCTTATCAATTATAAGGAGGCATTGATTTTTGCTTTACTTGGCCTGCTAAGGATGGAAGGACAGGTCAACTGCTTAGCGGCAGTAACAGGGGCTGTGAAGGATCACAGTTCGGGTGAAATATTTGAGCCTCAGGGGGGTACTCAGGCAGCATTCACGGAATGTTAAAACTGTGTAAAAATTATGGAAACTTTTTCTTTCTTTAAAGTTTCCACCGTATTTTAGCCCTCGACAAAATCGAGTGGGAATATTCTTTTATGGAACAGAAACTTTTCTGTGGAAATAATAAGCGAAGGTCAATTTTTATAGCAATAACCTATTTTTTTATGGTAAGTTTGTAGAATTGAATAAATCCCTAAACTAGTTAAAAATGAATCAGCTTTAAGGCCCCTTCGGGGGGAACATTACAAACAAGTACAGCGCTAAGAAAAAGAATAGCAGTAAAGTTGAATATTATTTTTATACACAATGAAAGAACTATTAAAAAAATACGAAGAAAAACAACCAGAAATCGTTTTTAATTGGAAAGATTCGGAAACTGAAGCTGAGGGATGGACAGTAATCAACTCATTGCGAGGAGGTGCTGCAGGTGGAGGAACGAGAATGAGAAAGGGCCTAGACAAGTACGAAGTGATGTCTTTAGCAAAAACGATGGAGGTTAAATTTACCGTTTCTGGACCTGCCATTGGAGGGGCAAAATCGGGAATAAATTTTGACCCACACGACCCTCGTAAAAAAGGAGTGTTGGAACGCTGGTATAAGGCGGTAGCTCCTTTGTTAAAAAATTACTACGGAACAGGAGGTGATTTAAATGTCGATGAAATTCACGAAGTGATTCCAATCACAGAAGATAGCGGAGTTTGGCACCCACAAGAAGGAGTGTTTAACGGACACTTTAAGCCAACAGAAGCAGATAAAATTAACAGAATTGGGCAATTGAGACACGGAGTAATCAAGGTATTAGAAGATGCTGATTTATCTCCGAGTATTGCCAGAAAATACACCGTTGCAGACATGATTACCGGGTATGGAGTAGCAGAGGCAGTTCGTCATTACTACGACATTTACGGAGGTAATGTAGCAGGTAAAAGAGCTATTGTGCAAGGGTTTGGTAATGTTGGTGCAGCAGCAGCATTTTACCTGGCTCAAATGGGAGCAAAAGTAGTAGGGATTATCGACCGAGTAGGAGGAGTAATCAATGAAGAAGGATTCACCTTTGAAGAAATTAAAGCCTTGTACTTACAGAAAGACGGGAACACCTTGGTTGCCGAAAATATGATCCCATTCGAAGAAATGAACAGTAGAATATGGAATTTACCTTGTGAGATTTTTGCACCTTGTGCGGCTTCTCGTTTAGTAACTCAAGATCAGATTAATCAAATGATTAGTACTGGTTTGGAAGTGATTTCATGTGGTGCTAATGTTCCGTTTGCTGACAAAGAAATTTTCTTCGGTCCAATCATGGAAGATACTGATAGCAAGGTGAGTTTAATTCCTGACTTTATTTCTAATTGTGGTATGGCAAGAGTATTTGCTTACTTCATGGAGCGTAGAGTAGAAATGACAGATCGTGCTATTTTTGACGATACTTCAAATACAATAAAGAAAGCACTGCAAAGAACCTTTGCACGTAGTGCTTCGAAAACTAAAATAAGTGAAACTGCTTTTGAAATAGCTTTAAAAGAGCTACTGTAGAAGCGTAAAATAACAATACCATGTTTAAATATTTTTTAGGGGCGAGTCCAAAATGGTTTAAAATGACCATGATTGGTTTCTTAATTTTTAATGTCTTTTCCTTTTTTGTAATCGGAAAGCAGGTTACTGCTTGGCTTTTTATTGCTGAGTTCATCTTTACTCTGGCGATGGCACTGAAGTGTTATCCCTTACAATCGGGAGGATTATTGGCCATCCAGGCACTGGCATTAGGATTGACTTCCCCGAAAAATGCCTACAAAGAAGTGGATCATAACCTTGAAGTAGTATTACTGTTAGTGTTTATGGTTGCTGGGATTTATTTTATGAAACCCCTATTGATGTATATTTTCAGTAAGGTGTTTACAAAAATTAAATCGAAATTAGTATTATCCTTACTCTTTGTGTTTTTAGCAGCGGTATTGTCTGCATTTTTAGATGCACTTACGGTAACAGCTGTATTAATTAGTGTAGCGGTTGGATTCTATGGAGTGTATCACAAAATTCATTCGAGTTCAGAAGATTACGATGATGACGGAATTCTCGATAGAAAGGAATTGAGTGGGGAAACCCTTGAGCAGTTCCGTAGCTTTTTGAGAAGTTTAATCATGCACGGAGTAGTAGGGACAGCTCTTGGAGGTGTTTGTACTTTAGTAGGAGAACCACAGAACTTACTTATTGGTGAGCGTTTGGGCTGGGATTTTGTTCAGTTCTTTGTGAAAATGGCTCCTATTACGATTCCTGTTTTACTGGCAGGTTTGGCAACAACAGCAGTACTCGAAACCACAGGATGGTTTGGATTTGGAGCAAAACTTCCGAACGTAGCGGCTGAGATTATTGAGAGATATACCGAAGAAGAAGATGCAAAACGTACCGAAAAACAGAAGTACGGTTTAATAGTACAAGGAGTTTCAGCTATCTTATTGATTGCAGGATTGGCTTTACACATTGCACCTGTCGGATTTATCGGACTCGCTTTGATCATCGTTCAAACGGCCTTTATGGGAATTATCGATGAACATCAATTAGGACATGCTTTTGAAGAGGCATTGCCATTTACGGGGCTGTTAGTCGTATTCTTTGTCATCGTAGCAATGATTCACGATCAACACTTGTTCAGTCCTATTATTCATTGGGCTTTAGAGCAGGATCCAGCGTCACAGCCAGGGTTGTTCTATATCGCTAACGGATTCTTATCGGCTATTAGTGATAATGTATTTGTGGCAACCGTATATATTGGAGAGGTACAAAATGCATTTGAAAGCGGTGTTATCGATAGAGAGCATTTTGAAAAATTAGCCATCGCTATTAATACTGGAACCAATTTACCGAGTGTAGCAACACCTAATGGTCAGGCGGCATTTTTATTCTTATTAACGTCGTCGCTAGCACCTTTGATTAATTTATCATATGGAAAAATGGTTAAAATGGCCTTGCCTTATACCATCGTTCTAGGAGGATTAGGCTATGTAATGGTAAAATTAATGCTGTCGTAAATTAAAAAGTCTATTTATTTTATATTTTTAAATCCTGAATTGTACAATTCAGGATTTTTTTTAAACAATTAAAAAAGAACTCATTCGTTAGTAATTTAAAACTTAAACCTTATTTAATGTTAGCATATTTTCAAGATCAAGCAGCAGCTTTGGAAGAAGTGTCAGAAGAAAAAACCTTATCGATCTATAAATTGATTATGGATGGAGGTGTAGGAGGACAGCTTATCATCGCCTTATTATTTGTACTGTTAGCGGTTGCACTCTATATTTATTTTGAGCGATTTTTTGCTATTAAAGCAGCGGCCAATGTAGATAAAAACTTTATGAATCAAATCAAGGATCACGTGACCAATGGTAAATTGGAAAGCGCAAAGTCTTTGTGTGATAATACCAATACCCCAACAGCAAGACTCATCGGAAAGGGAATTTCGAGAATCGGAAAACCGTTAGATGATATCAATAAAGCCATCGAAAATGCAGGTAAGTTAGAAGTCTATCAGTTGGAGAAAAACGTCAGTGTATTGGCTACCATTGCTGGAGCAGCTCCGATGATAGGGTTTTTAGGAACGGTAATTGGAATGATTGTTGCCATTCATGAAATAGCGAACTCTGGAGGTCAAATAGATATCAAGATGTTGTCTGATGGGCTTTACACGGCAATGACGACTACCGTTGCTGGGTTAATTGTAGGGATTATCGCATATATTACTTATAACCATTTGGTGGTGCGTACCGATAAGGTGGTATATCAAATGGAGGCTAAGTCAGTAGAGTTTTTAGATCTATTAAACGAACCAGTATAATGAATTTACGAGGAAGAAATAAAGTAGATCCGAGTTTTAATATGTCGTCAATGACGGATATCGTATTTTTATTACTGATATTTTTCATGTTGACATCGACCCTCGTTACGGTAAGTGCTATTGATGTTTTATTACCGAAAGCAGGAGGAAAAACAGAGAATAATACCTCTGTCGCTGTTACGATCACTAAAAACTCCGTCTTTTACATCGATAAGTCTAAAGTTTCGAAAACCAATTTGGAGAGAACACTCCTCACTAAGGTAGGAGCAGACAAAAAGAAAACGGTAGTAATTCGAGGAGATCAGAACGTACCTTATAAGCAAATTATGAAGGTTATTGATATCGCAAATAGAAATAAGCTAAAAATGATTTTAGCTGTTAAAGGAAAATAAATGGCGTTTTTAGATACAAAACATAAAAAGAAATCCGCAGTACTGACACTTTTGATTTTATTGTTGTTATTGTTTGGCATCTTTAATTATGGGATGAAGTACTTGGACCCACCTATCGAATACGGTTTGGCGATTAATTTCGGAAATTCAGAGGTAGGACGTGGAGATCCTGTAGAGCACACCCAACAGCAATCGAGTACGAAAGAGGTTACTGAAGAACAGGTGCAGCCACAGGAAGAAGTTCAGGATACGCCTCAAGAAACGGCACAGGAAGACGTCATTACTGATGAGTCGGCAGAAGATGTCCCGGTTGTTGAGAAAAACGATCAAACCAAAGAAGAAACGGTGGAAAAAACTGTTGAGACTCCTAAGAAAGAAACACCAAAACCTAAAGAAAAGGAGAAACCTAAGCCTTCTAAGGCGGCGAGTGATGCTCTGAACAGTTTGTTAAACGGTACTTCTGACAAAGGAGCTGCCGGTGAAGGCGATGATGCACAAGAAGGAACCAAAGGAAATAAAAATGGCGATGCCAATTCTTCAAAATACTACGGTAAGGCAGGTAGCGGTTCTGGCGGTAATTACAACTTGAAGGGAAGAAAAGCGTTATCAAAGCCTATAGAAAAGCCCGATTGCCAACAAGAGGGAATCGTCGTAGTGAAAATAGAGGTAGATAAAAATGGTAAAGTAATAAAGGCCATTCCTGGGGTAAAAGGCTCTACGAATACTTCTCCCTGCTTATTAAAGCCTGCAAAGGAAGCGGCTTTGAGAACAAAGTGGAATCCAGACGGAAACGCACCGAGTAGGCAAAAAGGAACGATAATTTATAAATTTTCACTTGCTCAATAACAAGAGAGGGCATTGCGATTATGACATATCAGCAAACTTTAGACTGGATGTTCGCCCAGTTACCCATGTATCAGCGACAGGGTAAAGCAGCGTTCAAAAAAGATTTGACCAATATAGTGGCCTTGGCGGAGTACCTCGGGAATCCTCAAGACCAATTTAAATCAATTCATGTAGGAGGAACAAATGGAAAGGGATCGACCAGTCATATGCTCGCTTCTGTATTGCAGGAAGCAGGTTATAAGGTAGGTTTGTATACATCTCCGCATTTAAAAAACTTTACAGAACGCATTCGTATCAACGGGCAAGAGCTCTCTAAAGCTGCTGTTACAGATTTCGTGGCTTCCCACAGAGACTTTATGGAAGCCCAAGGACTGTCATTTTTTGAAATGACGGTAGGCATGGCCTTTGAAGCTTTTGCGAAAGCAGCGGTAGATATTGCCATCATTGAAGTTGGTTTGGGAGGTCGATTAGATTCTACCAACATTATTACTCCAGAAGTATCGGTTATTACCAATATTGGATTGGATCATGTGCAGATGCTAGGGGATACCCTTGAAAAGATCGCTTTTGAAAAGGCTGGGATCATCAAACCTAATGTTCCGGTGGTTATTGGAGAACGGCAAGAGGAAACGACCGCGGTATTTATGGAAAAGGCAACGATGTGTGAAGCCCCCATCCTCTTTGCTTCTGACCAAGGACCGATGGACTACGAAACGGATCTGTTAGGGACTTATCAATATAATAATGTCAGGACGGCGGTTACGGCTTTACAAACCTTAAGGGGCTTTGTAATTTCTGAAGAGGTACTGCGTGTTGGATTGAAAAAGGTAGTTCAAAATACCAACTTGAAAGGGAGATGGCAAGTTTTACAAGAGGCACCTAAGGTTATTTGTGACACTGCTCATAACAAAGAAGGGCTTTTTTACACCCTTGAACAGTTAAAAAAGGAGTCCTATAAAGACCTTCATATTCTATTGGGGGTAGTTTCTGATAAAAATATTGATGAAATTTTACCGATGTTTCCAGAAAATGCTCACTATTATTTTTGTGCTCCGGACATTCCTAGGGCTATGGAAGTGGAGGAATTGCAAGCAAGGGCAAAAAAAAATAAAATTTTTGGAAAAAAATTTTCATCGGTAGCGGAAGCTTATAAGTCCTTGTTAATGAATTTAAAAGAGGGTGATATTGGGTATGTAGGAGGTAGTACTTTCGTGGTTGCTGAGGTTTTGTGATGAAAAAAAATGAAAAAAGCCCTTGTCAATTCAAAAAAGGGTCATATATTTGCACCCGCAATCAGCAATTAACAAAAAGGGCGCGTAGCTCAGTTGGTTCAGAGCACTTGGTTTACACCCAAGGGGTCAGGGGTTCGAATCCCTTCGCGCCCACAACTCTTTAAAGTTAATTGCATCAGGGCGCGTAGCTCAGTTGGTTCAGAGCACTTGGTTTACACCCAAGGGGTCAGGGGTTCGAATCCCTTCGCGCCCACAGATACAAAACCTCACTAGTTGTCTAGTGAGGTTTTTTCATTTCTAAGCATTTGTTGTGCAATTTATTCCTCTTTTTGTAAATTCGTTGTTTAAATTTTTAAGTTATATACATGAGTAATCCTGTGATAGGTGTTATTGGTTTAGGTTATGTTGGTTTGCCATTGGCAAGTTTATTTGCTGAGAAGTATAAGGTGATTGGTTTTGATATCAATAATCAGCGAGTACAAGAGCTAAAAGGTGGGGTTGATAAGACTTTAGAGGTGGAAGATAGTACTTTGAAAGAGGTATTGGTTGCGGATAGAAATGTTGAAAAAGGATTGTTTGTTACTTCGATAGAGGACGCTTTAGAAGGGTGTGATTATTTTATTATCACAGTACCTACATCAGTAGATAAAAACAATCAACCGATATTAGGTCCTTTACTAGCTGCTAGCGGTACCGTAGCGAGATGGATAAAAAAAGGAGGAGTTGTGATTTATGAATCAACGGTGTACCCAGGAGCGACGGAAGAAGATTGTATTCCAGTTGTAGAGAAGGAGTCGAAATTGGTTTTTAATCGTGACTTCTTTGTAGGGTATTCTCCAGAACGCATTAGCCCAGGAGATAAGGTGAGGACTGTAGAGAATATTTTAAAAGTAACCTCGGGATCGACACCAGAAATAGCTTTTAAGATTGATCAGTTATATAAATCAGTTATTAAAGCTGGGACTTATATGGCTAGTTCAATAAAAGTAGCGGAAGCATCAAAGATAATTGAGAATTGTCAGCGAGATATTAACATCGCTTTTGTGAATGAATTAGCTAAGATTTTTAATCTCCTAGAGATAGATACTGGTGAGGTTTTGAAAGCAGCTGCGACCAAGTGGAATTTTCTACCCTTTAAGCCTGGTTTAGTTGGAGGGCATTGTATCGGGGTGGATCCGTATTATTTAGCTCAGAAGGCTCAGTCAAAAGGGTATCATCCGGAAATCATTTTAGCAGGTCGCAGGTTGAATGATGGGATGGGAGAGTATGTGGCAACAGAGGTAGTTAAGTTGATGATTCAACATGATATATTGGTGCGGAATGCTAAAGTTTTAGTTTTGGGAGTAACATTCAAGGAAAATTGCCCCGATGTTAGGAATACTAAGGTGGTAGATTTGGTTCGAGGATTAAAGGGCTTTGGTACAGATGTAGTTGTTTACGATCCGTGGGCAAGGGCAGAGGATGTTCAGGCAGAGTTTGGAATGGTGCTTTCTCCGAGGGTTCCAGATGTTAAGTTTGATGCTGTCGTGTTGGCTGTTGCTCATAGTGAGTTTGAAAAAATGGACTTAGGTCTTTATCGAGAAGAGAATTCTGTAGTTTACGATGTAAAAGGAACTTGGTCTAGTGAGGTTGTAGACGCAAGGTTGTAGGGGATGTGTGGTTAGCTTTAAAGAGATAAATTATAAGTAACTTTTATGGATTATTTTGTACATGATACGGCTGTGGTAGATGATGGTGCGATTATAAGTAAAGGGGTAAAGATTTGGCATTTTTCTCATGTTATGTCTGATTCTGTAATTGGGGAGGGTTGTAATTTAGGGCAAAATGTCGTTATTCATCCAGGTGTAGTATTGGGGGGGAATGTTAAGGTGCAAAACAATGTTTCAATTTATTCTGGTGTTATATGTGATGACGATGTTTTTATAGGTCCTTCTGCAGTATTTACCAATGTTAAAAATCCGAGAAGTCATATCGTAAGAAAAAAAGAGTATCAGGAAACCTATTTAGAGCGTGGAGTGTCAGTTGGGGCAAATGCGACTGTAATTTGTGGGGTTCGATTAGGGGCTTTTGCAATGATCGGCGCAGGTGCTGTAGTAACTAAAGATGTCGCTCCTTTCGCTTTGTTAGTTGGGAACCCAGCTAGGCATATTGGGTGGGTGAGTAGATCAGGCATACGTCTTGAATTTGATGAAAATGGAATAGCCCAGTGTGATGAGGGGAAAGATTGGTATAGGAAGATTGAAGATAGGGTTAGCGTGTTTGAAAATAATAAAAAATAGGGTTTTGTTAGATTGAGCTGTTAAACTAATATTATGAAGAACTTTGCTATTATAGGGGTTGCGGGCTATGTTGCTCCACGACATTTAAAGGCTATTAAAGAGGTTGGTGGTGATTTATTGGCGGCTTTGGATAAGTTTGATAGTGTTGGGATACTTGATTCGTATTTCCCTGAAGCAGATTTTTTTGTAGAGTTTGAACGCTTTGATCGTCATCTTGAGAAGTTGAAGAGGCAGGCAAATGTAAATCTAGATTTCTTAAGTATTTGTACTCCAAATTACTTACATGATTCTCATATAAGAATGGGATTGCGAAGCGGAGCTAGTGCGATTTGTGAGAAGCCTTTGGTGTTAAATCCATGGAATTTGGATGCATTGGAGTCGATTGAGTTAGAGTCTGAAGGGAATGTGTATTCTATTTTACAATTGCGATATCATCCTGCTATACTGGGGTTAAAAAAACAGGTTGTAAATAGCGGGATTAATACAAAATACGAAGTCGATTTGACCTATATTGTTTCTAGGGGGAGTTGGTATGATGTTTCTTGGAAAGGAGATGTATCTAAATCAGGAGGTGTAGCCTTAAATATTGGAGTTCATTTTTTTGATATGCTCGGTTGGGTTTTTGGTAAAGTACAGGAAAATTTTGTGCATTATAAAGATGAAAAAACAATGTCGGGTTATCTTGAATTTGAAAAAGCACGAGTGCGTTGGTATCTGTCAATTGATGGTGGAAAGTTGCCTGATTTTTGTGTGGCAGAAGGTAAAAAAACTTACAGATCAATAACTGTGAATAATAAAGAAATTGAATTTAGTGAAGGCTTTACTGATTTGCATACAGTGAGTTATGAGGATGTTCTTAGTGGGGGTGGATATGGAATTCAAGCTGCAAGGGAATCCATTGAACTTGTGTATGATATCAGGTGTAAAAAAACTGTAAAATTAGGAGAAAAACATTTTTTATTATAAAAGAAGACATATATTTGTCCTTTAAAAAGAGAGAAGAAAATGAAAATCGGTATTACTTTTAGTGCTTTCGACTTACTTCACGCGGGGCACATTAAAATGCTTGAAGAGGCCAAGCGACAATGTGATTATTTGATTTGTGGCCTTCAAACTGATCCTACCATTGATAGACCAGAAAAAAACAGACCAGTGCAGTCTGTTGTTGAACGATATATACAGCTAAAAGGTTGTAAGTATGTAGATGAAATCGTTCCTTATACTACGGAGCAGGATTTAGAAGATATATTAAGATCTTTTCATATAGATGTGAGAGTTATTGGAGATGAGTATGCGAGTAAGCTGTTTACGGGAAGAGACTATTGTGAGAAAAAAGGTATAAAACTGTACTTTAACAAAAGAGAGCACAGATTTTCAAGTAGTGGATTAAGAAAGGAAGTTCACGATAAAGAAAGTTTAAAATCTAAGGATAAAAAATAAATAAATGAATATAGCCGTAATTGGTACTGGTTATGTAGGACTAGTTTCAGGAACTTGTTTTTCAGAAATGGGAAACAAAGTTACTTGTGTAGATATCGACAGGGAAAAAATTAAAAAGTTACATGAGGGGGTGATTCCAATCTACGAACCAGGCTTAGAAGCAATGGTTTTAAAAAATGTAAAGAACGAGAACTTATTCTTTACAACTAGTCTAGAAGAGGCAATTAAAGATGCTGAAATAGTTTTTATAGCTGTTGGAACACCTATGGGGGAAGATGGTTCTGCTGATTTACAATATGTGTTAGCTGTAGCTAGAGAAATAGGACAATCAATGGAAAAAAGATTGATTGTTGTAGATAAGTCAACTGTACCTGTAGGAACTGCAGATAAAGTAAAAGCAACGATTTTTGAAGAATTGCAAAAAAGAGGGGAGAAAATTCAGTTCGATGTAGTTTCGAATCCGGAATTTTTGAAGGAAGGAGATGCTATCAATGATTTCATGAAGCCAGATAGAGTGGTAATCGGAGCTGATTCAGACTACGCTTTTGATAAAATGAAGCAATTGTACGCTCCATTTACAATGTCTCATGATCGATTTATCGGTATGGATATTAAATCAGCTGAGATGACAAAATACGCAGCGAACGCAATGTTAGCAACAAAGATCTCATTTATGAATGAGATATCTAATATTTGTGAGAGAGTTGGAGCAGATGTTAATAATGTACGTATCGGGATAGGTTCCGATGCTCGCATCGGGTATAGTTTTATATATCCTGGCGCGGGTTATGGAGGCTCGTGTTTTCCGAAGGATGTTAAGGCCTTAAAAAAAATTGCGGAAGAGCATGATTACAATGCTCAATTGATAAAATCAGTTGAAGATGTAAATGACCGTCAAAAATTTGTTATTTCTGAGAAGATTGTGAGGAAGTATGGTGAAGATTTGACAGGGATGACCTTTGGGGTGTGGGGACTAGCTTTTAAACCAGGAACTGATGACATGCGTGAAGCTCCGGCTATATACGTCATTAAAGAATTGGTGAAGCGAGGAGCTAAAGTCAATGCCTACGATCCGAAAGCTATGGATGAAGCGGCTCATTTTTACTTGAAAGATGTTCATGATGTCGCTTATAAAAAAGCCAAATATGACGTTTTAGAAGATGCTGATGCTTTGATTTTATTAACAGAGTGGAAGGAGTTTAGATCGCCAGATTTTGATGAAATTACGAAACAGCTTAAGCAGCCAGTTATTTTTGATGGGAGAAATCAATATAATGTGTTTAATCTGGAAGAGAAAGGATTTGAATACTATCAAATAGGGAAAAATTAATGAAGATTTTGGTTACTGGGGCTGCAGGCTTTATAGGTTATCATTTAAGTAATAGTCTTTTAAATCAAGGACACGAAGTGGTTGGTGTTGATAATATTAACGATTATTACGATGTGAACTTAAAGTATGCGCGTCTAAAAGAGTTGGGGATTACTCGCGAGAAAGCTACAAAGTTTTACAATAAAGCACAGAGTGATAGCTTTGATAATTTCAAGTTTGAAAGATTAAATTTAGAAGATAAAGATGCTTTATTTACTTTATTCAAAGAGGAGTCTTTTGATGTTGTATGTAATTTAGCTGCGCAAGCAGGAGTTCGTTATAGTATTGAAAATCCTGATGTGTACGTCCAGAGTAATATCGTAGGCTTTATGAATATATTAGAGGCATCTAGATTTTTTGAAATCAAGCATTTGGTTTATGCTAGTAGCTCTAGTGTTTATGGATCTAACCAAAAGATTCCTTTTGAAGAGGAAGATCGCGTAGATTCACCAGTGAGTTTATATGCAGCTACAAAGAAGAGCAACGAATTAATGGCTCATACATATAGCCATTTGTATAAGATACCGACAACAGGGTTGAGGTTTTTTACAGTTTACGGTCCTTGGGGACGACCAGATATGGCACCTATTCTGTTTGCCGATGCAATAACGAATAATAAGTGTATTAAAGTCTTTAACAATGGAAACATGGAACGAGATTTTACTTATATCGATGATATCGTAGAAGGTGTAAATAGAGTGTTAACTTCGACACCAAGAACAACTGAACTTTATAAATTGTATAATATAGGGAACAATAATTCGGTGAAATTGATGGACTTTATAGCTGCCTTGGAGGATAATTTTGAAACGGTGGCGGATAAGGAAATGTACCCTATGCAAGCTGGAGATGTCCAGAGAACATGGGCAGATGTTACTAGATTGATTTCAGATTATGGTTACAAGCCTCAAACGGATATAAGCGATGGAGTTCGGGAATTCGTAGTTTGGTACAAGGAATATACCCAAAAAAGTTAAATCAGTTTTAATAATTCACAATGATAAGTTTACGTAAAAAAAGAGATTGATGAAAAAGAAGAATTTAATAATTTTTGGAACGAGACCTGAAGCTATAAAAATGGCTCCGTTAGTTAAGGAGTTTGCTAAATACAATGATGTATTTGATACAAAAGTGTGTATTACAGCACAACACAGAGAAATGTTAGATCAAGTTTTAGAATTTTTTGAAATAACCCCAGATTTTGATATGGATTTAATGAAGCCTAATCAAAATTTGTATACGCTTACTGCTGACATCATAACAGGTCTTAAGCCGATTTTAGAAGAATTCCAACCTGATTATGTTTATGTTCATGGAGATACCACTACTACGATGGCTTCTAGTATTGCAGCTTTTTATTCAGGAGCTCAGGTATGTCACGTAGAAGCTGGATTGAGAACTTTTAATAAGAGATCACCATTTCCAGAGGAAATAAACAGAAGTGTTACTGGACGCATTAGTGATTTTCATTTTTCACCGACGACTACTTCAAAGACTAATTTAATGAATGAGAATATAAATGAGGATGCAATTATAGTTACAGGAAATACTGTTATTGATGCACTTCATTTTAGTTCTGAGAAAGTTACTTCTGATGACTTCAAGGATGAGGAAGTTTCTTTCTTGAAAGGAGTTGTAGACTTAACAAAAAAAATAATTTTAGTTACTGGTCACAGACGAGAGAATCATGGTCAAGGGTTTATTGATATATGTACTGCTTTGAGGAGGTTAGCTGAAACTAATGAAGATGTCCAAATCATCTATCCAGTACACCTAAACCCAAATGTTCAAAAACCGGTATATGAATTACTCGATGGAATTGCTAATATTCAATTAATAGCGCCTCTTTCATACCCTGCTTTCGTTTGGCTAATGAATCAATCCTACCTAATTATAACAGATAGTGGAGGAGTTCAGGAAGAGGCACCGAGTTTAGGGAAGCCAGTACTTGTAATGAGAAACACTACAGAAAGACCTGAGGCAGTGGATGCAGGGACAGTTCTGTTGGTAGGTACGGATAAAGATAAGATTGTTCAAGAAGCTCAAGATTTATTGAATAATAAAAACAGATACTCTTCAATGAGTAAATTACACAATCCATATGGAGATGGGTCAGCGTGTAGTCAAATTGTCAACTATATAAAAGAATTATAAAGAATGAAGAAGCCTGAAGTTGTAATGATTGGGTTAGGGTACATTGGGTTACCCACAGCAGCTCTAATTGCTCAAAATAATGTAAATGTCTATGGTGTAGATATCAATGAAAATGTAGTTGAAACGATAAATAGGGGCGAAATTCATATCGTAGAACCAGATTTAGATAATGCAGTTGCACAAGCGGTAGCGGGAGGATATTTAAAAGCTGCTACTTCGGCGGTTGAGGCAAATAATTACTTAATTGTTGTTCCCACTCCTTTTAAAGGAAAGAATGAACCAGATATTTCTTTTGTAGAGGCTGCTACTCGTGGAATTATTCCACTTCTTAAAGAGGGGGATTTATATATTATTGAGTCAACCTCTCCCGTTGGAACTACTGAAAAGATGCGAGATCTAATTTATGGGCAGAGACCAGAGCTTCGAGATAAACTTTATATTGCATATTGCCCAGAGCGTGTATTACCGGGTAATGTAATGTACGAACTTGTTCATAATGATCGCGTAATAGGGGGGATTGATAAAGCTTCTACCGAAAAAGCTATTGCTTTTTATGGACAATATGTAAAAGGAGATTTACACAAGACAAATGCTCGCACTGCTGAAATGTGTAAATTAGTTGAAAATTCTTCAAGAGATGTTCAAATTGCCTTCGCGAACGAACTCTCTTTGATTTGCGACAAAGCAGATATTAATGTATGGGAACTCATCAATTTAGCGAATAAGCACCCGAGAGTAAATATTTTACAGCCAGGATGTGGTGTGGGAGGTCATTGTATTGCCGTAGATCCATATTTTATCGTATCGGAGTATCCAATGGAAACTAAAATCATCGGAACTGCTAGAGAGGTGAATAATTATAAGTCATTTTGGTGTGCGGAAAAAATTCAAACAGCAAAACTAAAGTTTGAGTTAGATAACGGGAGAAAACCGAAGGTGGCATTGATGGGCTTGGCATTTAAACCGAACATAGATGATCTTCGTGAATCACCAGCAAAATATATCGTTAATAAGGTGTTACAAAATGATAATAATGGCGAGTACTTTATCGTTGAGCCTAATATTGAGGAACACAGTGTTTTCAAATTAACTGATTATCAAGTGGCTGCTGAGGATGCGGATATCATTGTGTTTCTCGTCAATCACGATGAATTTAAAAATATAAATAATCTAGAAGGAAAAATTGTTTTAGATTTTTGTAATTCTAGAGGCTAAAATCGAGATGTTATTAGGTTTTTTAATTTATATATTCATTTTTTTTAGAGTTTTTGTAAAAAGTAAATATAATTTCTTTAATCCTAAAGTTTTTATACTAATCGTTGGATTGTATTATATATTCCCCGTCGCATTTTTCAATGATGTTGGGGATTATAATAAATATTATTTACCATTAAATTCTAAGGAAATCGATTATTGGCTTCTGATTATATTCACAGCTTTATTTATTGGTTTTTATGATGTCATAGCGAGTATACATCGGAAAATATCAGGTAAGTCTAGAAAAATAAAAATAAATACCAAACTGACCAACATCTGGTTATGGATTGGTATTTCTTTTGCTATCTATTTTTATTTCGTGTTCTCAACATACGGATCATTTATCCAGTATTTTTTGACCTCGAGATATGATCGGTATATCGATGATCAAGGAATGGGGGCATATATGTTACTAATTTATTCACTGCCATTCTATTTTTCTTTTATTTATTTAGTTAATAGAAAGGCAGGTAAATCGAATATTCTTACCTACATTATCACAGCCTTATATATCTTGATTTTTTTAGCTCTTGGTGAAAGAAGAATAATCGTTACAACCTTTTTGGCTTATGGGTATGTTCTCTACAGCCTTAAAATTTTAAAGAATAAAACAATTTTTGTAGGTATATTTTTATTTATTCCAATATTTACTTTTTTAGGAGATGCAAGGAATTTTAGAACGGATTTCTCCGAGGTTCTCGAATTTTCTAAAGAAAGAAAAATATTTGATGTTAAGAATTTGGTGTCAGGTGAAAACAAGGCGCATTATTATATAATTGATCGAACCCTAAATGAAGAGAAGGAAGTACTCTACGGGGAAACATACTTAAGTGGGCTGACGGCTCTGATGCCAGGATGGTTAATAGGTGAACGCGTTGATGTTTACGGAATGCATTTCGTAAAGAATTATGAAAATTCAGATGGTAGAGCTGGAGCTTTTTTAGCAAGTAGTTTGCTTGCAGAAGGTATCGGTAATTTCGGTGTTTTAGGTGTAATTTTAGGATCCTTGTTTTTAGCAGTTTTTGTGTTTTTCGTATTTAATTATGCCAATGTGTTACCTGAAGAAGCTAAGCTCGTGTATGAATCGTCATTATACCCTTTATTACTGATCGTTTTTAGAGCAGATAGTGGTATGCTTATACAAGCTTTTTTTATTTATAGTGTCTTATCTATCGGGGTTATTTTTGTTAATTCCCTTAAAAAGAATGTTGGCTAATGAATAAAATTCCAGATGGACTTGTTAATTTGGGAACGAGTTTAATATTATTGTTTTTTCGTCTCTATTTGTCAATCTATGCTTTGGATAGTTTTGGATTAACTTTTTTGGGGGAATATAATTATTTTCTTGTATTTACCAGTATTTTGGTGGTAATTTCCATTCTAGGAGCAGACTTAAAACTAAACATTGATGTCAAAAAGGAGAATGAGGTGGATTTTTTTAAAGTCCTTGTTTCTTTGATAAATGTTATTGTAGTTTTTCTGATGTTAGTTGGTATAAATACGTTTGTCTTACAAACGTCAATATTCCCATCCTATAATGTTTATACAGTTTTTACTTTTTTACTTTTTCATTATTTATATCAGTTATTAACGCATGCTTTGTTTGGACTTTCGTTGTTTAAACTCAATTTCTCGATTACTTTTTTGTCTGTGTTAATTAGTTTTACTGGACTTATATTGTATGAATTGGATGTGGTATATAGTTGGTATCTGATTTATATAATTTATGTATTAACGTGTATATTGATTTTGTTCTTTAAAGGAAAAATTAAGATGAATGTTATAGGGATTCCTTCGATTAAACTGTATTACAAAGAAATATTTAGTATAGGAGGCTTTGCTATTTTGAATAATTTAGTATTGAAAATTGATACATTTTTTATTAAAGTGTTTTTTCCTAGTGCCTTGGGTATTTATACTGGAATTTTGAATATTGTGGAGCCTTTATATTTCTTACCACGAAGTTTTTCAAATATAATATTGAATAAATCGATCGATAACAAAAGCGTTTCTATTGATAGAAAAAAGGTGTTGATAGGACTGTGTTTAGTTCCTTTAATGATTTTAATGGGATATTATGTTGGAAATTTGGTGTACAAAAATATCTTGGTCGGAAATGAAATTCTTTATGTAATATTATTTTGTTCAGTAGTAGTCTATTCTTGTGTTATTGCTTTATCTTTTGCTGTACTTAATGAGAATGTTAAACTGTTAGGGAAAATCTATTTTTTCGGATTTGTAATTGAATCCATTGGACTATTGATTAGTAGTTATCTAATCAAAAATGAATTAGTAATAGCGATGGTTTGTTTTATTTCTTATGCATACATGTTTGTTAACGTGTATCGTTTGTATAAAAAGCATTCGAAGCTAAACAGAAATTAATTAAAAAAGTTAAAATGAATCCAATATTATTGCAGAGAATATCCTATAGACTTAGGAAAATCCCCGTTCTACCTAAATTTATAACCTATTTCATCAGATTGATTTTCGGATGTTATTTTCCTTATAATTTAAAGGTAGGGAAAAACTTTATTTTAGGGTATGGTGGTATTGGTGTCGTTATCCACCAGAATTGTGTCATAGGAGATAATTGTCACATCGATCAAAATGTGACCTTGGGTGGAACTTCCAAGAAAATTGAAGTCCCAGTGTTAGGTAATAACGTGTATGTAGGTGCTGGAGCTGTTATATTGGGGCCTATAACCATTGGTGATGACGTGGTTATAGGTGCGAATGCAGTTGTTGTAAAAGATATTCCTTCAGGGTCTCTAGTGGTTGGAGTACCAGCAAGGATTATTAAAACAGGAATAAAGAAGAGTGATTATATTTAGTATTGTAACAAGGCTATAAAATTTATAAATAATGTGTGGTTTTTCGGGAATAATTTCAAAGGGAGATATAACAACTGATACGCTCAGAAAAATGGGAGAGTTGATCTCACATAGAGGTCCAGATAATCAGGGTGTTGAGGTGGTTTCGACTGCTGGCGCTACTGTTGGTTTTGTGCATAGGAGATTGTCAATTTTAGATTTGTCACCTGCGGGTAATCAACCGATGTGGAATGAGGATAGAACTGTCTGCATGGTTTACAATGGAGAGGTTTACAACTTTAATGAGCTTAAAAAGCAGGTAGAAAAAGAAGAGGGGATTACCTTTAAGTCGGATTCAGATTCAGAGGTGATTTTGGTCTTGTATAGTATGTATGGGAAAGATTTTGTGAATCGATTAAATGGAATGTTTGCGATAGTCTTAATGGATATTAACGCAGAGAAGGTGTTTATGTTCAGAGATAGGGTTGGGGTCAAACCTCTTTATTACGGAGTCAATGCCGGTAAATTCTATTTCGGTTCTGAATTGAAGTCGTTTTTTGGAGACAGTGATTTTACTCCGAAAGTGGATAATTCAGCTGTCCAAAGCTTTTTACAATACGGTTATGTTCCGAATCATAAATGTATATATCAAGGTATCCACAAAGTTGTTCCAGGAGCTTTTATCTCTTATGATTTAAACTCTGGAGAATTTGAAGAAGAAGTTTATTGGGAGCTTGAAAAACAAATTAGAAAGAAGAAAAATAGTTCTTTAGAAGAACAAAAGAATGAGTTTAAAGAGCTGTTCGAAAGTTCATTTAATTACAGGATGGTTTCTGATGTTCCCGTTGGAGTATTTCTTAGCGGAGGCTATGATAGTACATTATTAACAGGAATACTTTCTAAAACGCATAAGGGGCTAAAAACATTTACCATTGGTTTTGAGGATAAAGCGATTGATGAATCATCACATGCGAAGGCCATAGCTTCTCATTTTGGTACAGAGCATCACGAATTCATATGTAGTTCTAAAGATGCATTGAATTTCGTAGGTAAAATCCCTTTTTTCTACGATGAACCATTTGGAGATCCAAGTGCGATACCCACGATGATGGTGAGTGAAAAAGCTTCAAAACATGTAAAAGTTGTTCTTTCGGCGGATGGAGGAGATGAAATCTTCGCAGGATACGATAAACATCAATGGGCTATAGATATTTTTAACAAAAGAAGGATGTTGAACTCACTACCGTTTAAAGTCCTGTTTGGCTTACTTTCATCCAAACCAATTGTTGCTCTAGCCAATTCATTAAAAATACGCAACTTCGATACGAGATTGAAAAAGGTTAGAGAACTCGCTAAAAAGGAAAGTTTAGTTGATGTTATGTGTGGTGTCTCTCAGTATATATCGGATACAGAAATAGGTGATTGGATTAAGGAGGTAAAAAAGGAGGATTTGAGTTATTTCAAAAATATTTCTCCTAATTCAGGAAATGATATTGATGATATGCTTTATGTGGATATTAAAACACACCTACCAGATCAAATAATGACAAAGGTTGACAAGGCCACGATGTTTTCATCAATTGAGGGAAGAGAGCCTTTACTTGATTATAGAATTATTGAAAAGTCATTTTCCTTAAGTAATGATTTAAAAATAGTCCCTAATACTCATACAAAACGATTGCTAAAATCCGTGGTCTGGGACTTTGTGCCAAAAGAAATGATTGAACGCCCCAAACAAGGATTTGTTATCCCGTTAGCTGAATGGTTGCGGGGTCCTTTAAGAGATCAATTGAATCAATTGATTTCCGAAGATGAACTTGATAGTTCGTTGTTTAACATTCCATTTATCGTAGATTATAAAAATCGATTTTTACGTGGAGAGAATTTGAGTGAGCGTAAGTTATGGCATGTTTTTATGTTTCAAATGTGGAGTAAACAATGGGAGACTTATGGAAGGAAATAGAAAGAAAAAGGTTTTGCTCATTGGTCCGTTACCACCTCCTATTGGCGGTACTACAGTTTCTTTTGATTATTTGGTGAAAGCAACCGACAAGATAAACTCTTTTGAATTTAAGGTTGTCAATTTAAAATTGAGTGAAAATAGGTTGAAAAACATTTTGTTACAGGTATTCCTATTGTTGAGGATTATAAGTTTGATTTTCACTCATGATATTATTTCTTTTCACGCTAACCCGAGGAGAATTGCAGTATGGGGACCAATATTTTTGAGAATTGCTAAATTGCTTGGAAAGAAAATCCAGTTTCGTTTTTTTGGGAGTGATTTGGATCTTTTTTATAAAGAATCGAATGTAAATGAGTTGCTTATTCATAAGTTAAAAGCTGCAGACCAGATTTTATTACAGACGAAAGGTTTAATTAAGTTTTGGAGAGAGCATCTTAAGACAGAAGATAATGTTCATTGGTTTGCGACATCCAGACCAATTGCTATAGAAAGCGTAGAGAAGAGAGTTAATGAAGTGGTGAGATTTGTTTATGCCGGCCATGTGAAGGAAGAAAAAGGAATTAAGGTGTTGCTGGATGCTTTTAAGCAACTTGATCATGAAGAACAGGTGATACTAGATATTTATGGAAAATGTACGGATGCCGAATTAGAGTCTCGCATGAGAAATATGGAAAGAGTGAATTATATAGGTGAGGTTACGGCGGATGTCATCAGAAAGCAATTGTTCACGTACGATGCTTTTTTATTTCCTTCGTTTTGGAAAGGAGAGGGATATCCTGGGGCTTTAATTGAGGCAATGCAAGCTGGTCTTCCAATAGTATCAACTGATTGGAGATACCTTACTGAATTGGTAGAACATGATTACAATGGATTATTGATTGAACCTCAGAATATACCTGACCTAGTTAAAGCAATGACCTATTTGATAGAGAAACCAAATAAGAGAGAAGAATACGGTAAGAATTCAAAAACTTTTGTTAAGAAATTTGATTCTGATGAATGGAATTACAGAGTTTTTGAAAGTCTTTTACGAAAATTTTAGAAGAGATGTGTGGAATATTAGGATATATAAGTAAGCAAGAATTAAAGCTGCACGAAGGATTAATTGAAATGGAGCACCGAGGACCTGATGCTCAAGGCATATATGAGTTTCAGAATCTTAAAATGGGACACCGACGTTTGAGTATTATTGACTTGAATGAAGGAGCTAACCAACCATTTATATACCAAAATCAAATACTCGTTTTTAATGGGGAAATCTACAATTATAAAGAGCTGAAAGCTATATTGCTAGCTGAGGGTGTTGATTTTCAGACTGAAAGTGATACGGAAGTACTCTTACATTGGTTAATTAAGAAGGGAATAGAACAGATTGGACAGGTAGAAGGAATGTTTTCATTTGCTTGGTTCAATGAAACATCTAAAAAGCTCTTTTTGGTAAGAGATAGTCTTGGAATTAAACCACTTTATGTTTACCAGGAAGAAGGGAAGTTGATTTTTTCTTCTGAAATTAAATCAATTTTTTCCGTACTTCCTGAAGCGAAAAGAATAGATGAATCGTGTTTAGCGGAATATCTGCTCAACGGATTCATTTACGAACCTGAAACAGGATTTAAAAACATCCGAAAAATCGCGCAAGCAGGATATGAAGTATATGATTTGGATGCTAATTTGCTTGAGGAAGTGAAATATTGGAACCTTTCTAAGGCGCCTAAAATGAAGAGTTCAAACAGTATAATAGAGAAAGAAATTGATAATTCTATTCGTGAACATTTGGTAGCTGATGTTCCTGTTGGATTGTTTTTTAGTGGAGGAATTGATTCAAGTATTATCCTGTCACAAACTAGAAACACAATATTACCTATTACTGTAAAGTCATCTGAAAATGATTATAAAGAGGCAGGAATGTCTAGCGATTATGATTATGCTATGGAAATAGGTAAAAAACTAAATATAGATGTAGAAGCTATTCCTTTAGAGGAGACAGAGACGAATGATAAATTTTTGGCTTTAGTAGAGGAAGTCGCCATAGGTAATGAAGAACTTATCGCTGACTTTACATACCAAAGTTCTAAGCTTTTATCAGAGAAAGCAAAAGCTAAGGGATTAACAGTCATGATCAGTGGTATGGGAGCTGATGAAATTATGGCCGGGTATCCACGCTATAAATTAGTTAAATACGATGGCCTGTTAGGTTTAATGAAACCATTAGTTCGCGTTTTTGGAAAAAGAAGTAAATGGATGGCTAAAAAAGCCGAACGATTTCAAAATTACTTTGATGCAAAGGATTTCTCTATGAAATATACATCACTTATAGGATATTTTTCTATGAGTGAAGTGGAGAGTTTATTGGAAAGTAAAACAGGAATTGACCGATATAAAGATAAACTAGATAGATTATTGGCTCCTGTAAAAGGAATGAGTAAACTCCGGAAAGCAATGTATTTGGATTATTTCGGGTTCCTTTCCCATAATTTTTCTGTATCTGATAAATCAAGTATGCAGGCTAGTATCGAGTTAAGAGTGCCTTTAGCAACAAAACGACTTTATGAGTTATCATGGAATTTGAAAGATATAGGTTTGATCGATTTATTTAAATTTAAGAAACCTCTAAGAGCTTATCTTTTGAAGTACCTTCCCAAGAAAATTGTTGATAGGAAAAAAGCTGGATTTAACCCACCGATGGATAATTTTATATATCAGCTTGGGTTCGAATCAATACTTGAAGTATATCGAAAAAATGGATTATTTGAGTTTGTAAAGGAAGAGGTTGTCCGTGAAATAGCTCAAAAGCATTTTGATAAGAGAGTGAACAATACTTACAAGTTATATCAGTTATTACACTTTTCTTACTGGTTGAAAAATTATGCTGGATAAAATTAAAAAAATACCGTTAGTATTTCATACTGTAAAATACTTAAAACCGATTCAGATATATTACCAAATATATTACAGAGTGCGTTCGATGATAGGAATCACGCCAGGTTTTAAAGGTAAAGAGGAGCAGTTTCTGGATTTAGAGTGGAGGGATGTAGTTTACAACCCAACAACACTAAAAGGTGAAAATACCTTCGAGTTTTTAAACTTGAAAAAAGCTTTTATTCCGGTTATCGATTGGAATGAGGATTCTTTTGGTAAATTATGGACGTATAACTTGAATTATTTTGAATATTTAAATCAAGAAAATATCTCCTCAGAACAAGGACAGAGGTTAATTCAGAATTTTATTGAAGATTATCATCTTGTAAAGGATGGAAAAGAACCTTATCCGACCTCTTTACGGATAATGAATTTAATGAAGTTTATTGGAAAAAATCAATTAAATGACCCAAGTTATTTTAAATTACTGAAAGAGGATGCTGACAGACTTATGGGGACTTTAGAATATCATTTATTAGGAAACCATTTGTTAGAAAATGGATTTGCACTTTGGTTTGTTTCGCATATTTTTAAAGATCAGAAATATTATGATAAAGCGATTGAGATTTTAAAAAGTGAGTTAGACGAACAAATACTGAATGATGGCGCTCATTTTGAATTATCACCAATGTATCATATACTTATATTGTATCGATTATTAGATGCTGTCAGTTTAGCCCGAACTAATGATCGAGCTAGACCAAAGGAAGATCTCGCATACCTTGTCGAAACGGCGGAACGTATGTTAGGTTGGCTTTATAATGTAACGTATAAAAACGGGACTGTTCCTATGGTAAATGATGCTTCACCAGGGATAACAATTAGTTCAAATGAAATTTTTGTTTACGCTAATGCTTTGGCCATAGAAAAAAGGTGTTTCCCTTTTAGTGATTCGGGATATAGAAAAGTAGCAACAGAAAATTTTGAGTTGTTTTTCGATGTAGGAAATATTGGACCTAGTTATCAACCAGGACATGCTCATAGTGATACGTTGAGTTTTGAGTTTCATCATCAAAAAAAACCAATAATTGTCGATACCGGAATATCGACGTATGATAAGAACGAAACCAGGCAAAAGGAAAGATCAACTGGCGCTCATAACACTGTAGTGATTAATAATGCTGAGCAATCTCAAGTTTGGGGTGGGTTTAGAGTTGCTAAAAGAGCTTCAATTATTGATCTGAAGGAGGAGGAATGTAGTATTACAGCTACACATGATGGCTATCGAGAAAATGGAATGAATCATACGAGAAGTTTTAGCTGGAATTCCGATGAAGTTTATATTCGTGATTCGATTTCAAAACCAACGGAAGGTAATGCTAAGGCCATTTTTCACTTTGATGAGCATATTGAGGTAGAGGTTCATAATATGACTGCTCGTGTTGGAAATATTAAAATTGAATTTCAAGGTGCAAACGCTATTAACCTTCAAAACTATCAGTTGGCGAAAGGGTTTAATAAAACTGTAGAAGCTTTAAAGTTAGTAGTGGGCTTCGATCAAATCTTAACAACCAAAGTATCATTATGAATATTTTATTCTTAAGTTTTTATTTTGAGCCAGATTTGTGTGCTGGCTCTTTTAGAAATACATCCTTATTCAAGGAGTTATTAGAACAATTAGGACAGGAAACTGTGGTAGATGTAGTAACAACACAACCCAATCGATACGATTCCTATAAGGTAAAAGCTGATAGTGTTGATCGTCTTAATAATCAGGTGACTATTCATAGAATTGAAATCCCTGAACATGGAAGTGGAATTATTGGCCAAATTAAGTCTTTTAAAAAGTTTTATTTTGATACATTAACATTGGTTAAGGATAAGGAATACGATTTAGTTTACGCTTCTTCTTCTCGTTTGTTTACAGCCTTTTTGGGAGCAAAGATAGCAAGGAAACAGAAAGCTAAATTGTATCTAGATATCCGAGATATTTTTCGTGAAACAATTACGGATATCTTCAAAAATAAATTGTTGAAATTAGGTTTAAATACAGTTCTAAAACCAATAGAAAGATACACTTTTGGATATGCGGATCATATTAATTTAGTTTCGGAAGGTTTTAAGAGTTATTTTGATCAATACGAAACAAGTTATTCTTTTTACACGAATGGTATAGATGAAATTTTTCTAAAAGATTCCCAATCAGAACCTCTGGAATTAAATGACCAAGAGGTTAAGACAATCGTTTATGGTGGTAATATTGGTGAAGGGCAAGGATTAGATCTAGTTATACCTCCTTTAGCAGAGAAATTCACCGGTGTTTTTGAGTTTTTAATAATCGGTGATGGAGGGGCTAAGACTAAATTAGTAGAGGAAATTACTAAACGAGGATTGAAGAATGTTAAACTAATACCTCCAGTTTCCAGGAAAGAGTTAATAGGTTATTATGAAAGTTCACACTATCTATTTTTGCATTTAAATAAACATAAAGCATTTGAGAGGGTACTGCCTTCAAAACTTTTTGAGTATGGGACTTTTAACAAGCCGATAATAGCAGGTGTAGGCGGATACGCAAACGTGTTTTTGTCAGAGCATTTGGATAATATACTCTTATTTGAGCCTACAAATTTTGAAGAGTTATCGGAGAAATTGAAAACATATAAATATAAAATGGTAGATAGAAAGGTGTTTAAGAAAAAGTTTTCAAGAAAGGAAATAAATAAACAAATGGCGAAATCTATAATTTCATTATTAAATGGGTAAAGTATTTATTTCGGGGGTTACGGGGTTTGTTGGTACCAACCTCAAAGAGTATTTAAAGGTAAACTTTGACGTTCAAGGAGTATCGAGGACCCATTTAAATAATAATATTACCTATGAGGAGTTAACTCCAGAGATATTGAGTGATGGTGATGCTTTTGTACATTTAGCAGGAAAAGCACATGATTTAAAAAATGTAAGTAGACCAAATGAGTATTTCGATGTAAATACAGAGCTAACAAAAGAGATTTTTGAACATTTCTTGACGAGTAGTTGCCAAACGTTTATTTATGTAAGTTCGGTTAAAGCTGTAGCGGATACTGTCGATGGAGTACTTACGGAAGAGTTTGTTCCGGAACCCTTAACCCCATATGGTCAGTCAAAATTGGCTGCTGAAGAATATTTAATGAAACATAAAAAAAGAGAAGGAAAAAATGTTTATGTTTTACGACCATGTATGATTCATGGACCAGGTAATAAAGGGAACCTTAATTTATTATATACTTTTGTTAACAAAGGAATCCCTTATCCGTTGGGTAAATTTGAGAATAAAAGATCATTCGTATCCGTCGATAATTTGTGTTTCATTATAGAAAAATTGATGTACAGTTCAATTGATTCGGGGATTTTTAATGTAGCAGATGATGAAGCATTATCTACGCTGGATCTTGTATCGTTGATAAGTGGGGTAATTGGAAGGCCGCTTAAAAGGATCGATCTTCCCAAGGGAGTTGTCAAAGCCTTAGCTAGACTCGGGGATATTGTTCATCTCCCCGTCAACTCACATCGATTGGACAAATTAACCGAGAACTATGTGGTGTCCAATAGAAAAATAAAGGAAGCATTAGATATTGAATTACCTATCTCGACAAAAGCAGGATTACATAAAACAATAAAATCATTTAGATGAAAACGTATTTAACAGTAACAGCTCATCCAGACGATGAAGCATTAGGGTTTGGAGCAAGTTCATATGTGTTGACACAGAAAGGACATAAAGTATTCAATTGTATCTTGTCGGGGAGTGTGGATGCCAGAAGACATCGACCAGATATTGAGGAATTAGAAAAACATACAAATAATGCACAAAAGTTTATGGGAGCGGAGCGACCTATTTTAGGCCCTTTTCCAAATATAAAATTTAATACAGTACCTCATTTAGAGCTCGTGCAGTTTATTGAAAAGATTATTGAAGAGGTGCAACCAGATGTAATTATCACTCATCATCCATACGATCTCAATAACGATCATTATCATACTTCAAAAGCTTGTCAAGCAGCGGCTCGTTTGTATCAAAGAAAACCCCTGAAGCCTTTACAAAGTTTATATTTTATGGAAATACCATCCTCTACTGATTGGGCTTTTCCTGTGGACGGACAAAATTTTGTCCCAGACACTTTTATCGAAGTAGGGGAACAAGGGATAGTACATAAATTAAAAGCTCTGTATGCCTATGAAGGAGTAATGCGTCCTTATCCTCATCCAAGAAGTGATGAAGCTATTAGGGCTTTAGCCACCTTGAGAGGATCTCAAGTAGGTAAGTTGTATTGTGAAGCCTTTCAAACGGCAATGCATATTATTGAACCTTAAAATGATTTTATGTTTTTAATTTTTAAGCGAGTTTTTGATATAGTCTTGGCAGTCTGTTTAATTATTGGGCTGATTCCAGTATATTTGGTTATTGGTCTAATAATTTATTTACAAGATTTTGGAACTCCTATCTTTAAGCAAATTAGAGTAGGAAAAGAAGGACGAGAATTTATGTTTTATAAGTTTCGAAGTATGCCTCTAAAAACCCCAAATGTAGAGTCTCACGAAAAAGATAAATTACAAATAACACCTTTCGGTAAGTTTATTCGAAGAACCAATTTGGATGAATTACCGCAATTTTTTAACGTTTTGAAAGGGGACATGAGTTTTATCGGCCCCCGACCACCGATCCCTTCGCAAGTAAATCTTATTAAATTGAGAAGATCTAATAAAGCTTTAACATTAAAGCCCGGATTGACTGGATGGGCACAGGTGAATTCTTATGATCATATGCCCGAAGAAGAGAAGGCAAAATTTGATGGAGAATATGCAGAGAAAGTTTCTTTATCTATGGATTTACTTATCTTAGGTAAAACTGTTGTTTATTTTACAAAAAAACCACCAACATATTAATCACTAAACATATGAAGTTTGCATTTGTTACCTGTGTTCAAATTGGATTGAGCTGTATGGAAGCCATTTATGATATAAATGGAGAATTAGATTTAATTGTTTCTATTCCAGATGAGAAAGCAAAGAAAAAATCTGGAAGAATCTATGTAGATGAGTTTGCGAGTACTCATAATATCCCAATTGTAAAGTCAAACCATATCAATGATGAAGCCGTTGTTAACGCTATAAAAGAACATGAAATTGATTGGTTATTTATTATAGGATGGTCACAGATAGCTTCTAAAGAAGTTATTGAAGCTCCTAATTTAGGTGCTATTGGAGCACATCCAACTTTGTTGCCTATTGGAAGGGGAAGAGCAGCAATTCCTTGGGCAATTATAAAAGGACTAGATAAAACAGGGGTGTCTTTTTTTAAAATGGATGAAGGAGTAGATACTGGATTAATTTTAGGACAGGAAGAAGTACCTATTTTATCGGACGAAACTTCTACAACTCTGTATCAAAAAGTTAATACAGCACATGAAACATTAATCAAGAAGCTATATGGTGATTTGTTGAAAGGTACTGTTAAAGGCTGGAAACAGGATGAAGCCAAGGCGACCTATTGGGAAGGTAGGAAACCTAAAGATGGTGAAATTTTGAATCATATGACGATGGAGAATGTCGATCGATTGGTTAGAGCTACCACCAAACCTTACCCTGGGGCGTTTTTTATCCAGGATGATAAAAAAATTATTGTTTGGAAAGGGGTAGCTAATGCCCAAAAGTTGGCTCGAAAAGCTAGTTTCGAAATTTGTCTGAAAGATGGATATTTCTATGCAACAAATTATGAAGTTTTAGATATTTGATTATGAAAAAGATTGCGATTATTGGTACCGGAGGACTTGGAAGAGAGGTGTTGGCGATGATTAAATCGATTAATGAATACGATAAAAAGTGGGAAATAGTTGGATTTTATGATGATGCTGTAATTGCAGGAACTAAAGTGGCTGGCTATCAGGTTGTTGGTTCCGTAGCTTTATTAAATGAAAAGAAAGAATCACTTAATGTAGTTATTGGAGTAGGGAATCCTGTTATTCGAAAGTTAATACGGAACAAAATTTCAAACAGAAATATTAATTTTCCAGTAATAATTCATCCTTCCTCGGTGATTTATGACAAGAAATCTGTCCAATTAGAAGAAGGAGTTGTAATCGCTGCAAATTGTGTTTTGACAACCGATATTAAGGTCGGTCGTTGTACGTATATTAACTCAGCGTCGGTAGTTTCGCATGATAGTGTTATTGGTGCTTTTTGCATGTTGATGCCTACAACTTCACTTTCAACAGGAGTCGTCTTGGGAAATGAAGTTTATTTAGGTAATGGAACTAAAATTGATGAACCTATACATATTGAAGAAGGAATGAGAATAAAAGCTGGATCAATATTACCTTAAAGAGTCATTCTTATGAAAGGAATTATTTTAGCAGGAGGTGCAGGAACTCGATTGTATCCCATTACGAGGGCCGTATCTAAACAGCTCTTACCAATTTATGACAAACCGATGATTTACTATCCATTGTCGGTATTGATGCTGGCGGGTATTCGTGAAATTCTCATTATTTCGACACCTCACGACCTGCCAAATTTTGAACAGTTGTTGGGAGATGGCCAAGAGTTAGGAGTTTCTTTGAGTTATGCACAACAGCCTTCACCCGATGGTTTGGCCCAAGCTTTTATAATCGGGAAGGAGTTTATTGGGAGCGATGACGTGTGTTTGATCTTAGGAGATAACATCTTCTATGGGCACGGATTGCCTGAAATGTTAAATGCAGCCGTGACTATGGTAACGCAACAAAAAAAGGCGACCATTTTTGGGTATTATGTAAAAGACCCACAACGGTATGGTGTTGTGAGTTTTGACGAAGAAGGAACCGCTAAATCTATCGTAGAAAAGCCTGTGGTACCAGCGTCAAATTACGCGGTGGTAGGCTTGTATTTCTATCCGAATTCAGTAGTGGATATTGCGGAAAAAGTAGTGCCTTCAGCACGCGGAGAATTAGAAATAACAAGTGTTAATCAAGCCTATTTAGAAGCTTCAAACTTGAAAGTTTCCTTGATGGGTAGAGGCTTTGCTTGGCTCGATACAGGAACTCATGATTCGTTGATGGAAGCAGGCCAGTTTATTGAAACTATAGAAAAACGCCAAGGTCTGAAAGTTGCGTGTATTGAAGAAATAGCTTACTACATGAAGTATATAGATTTGGCCCAATTGGAAAAACTGGCAAAACCACTCGCAAAAAGTGATTACGGGCAGTATTTAATGAATATAGTAGCAGCAAATAAGAAATAATAGATGAAGCGAATTTTGGTGACCGGTGGTGCTGGTTTTATAGGATCTCATGTAATCAAATTATTGGTAGAGAAGTACCCAAACTATCAACTAGTAAATCTTGATAGTTTGAGTTATGCAGGAAATTTAAACAATCTAACAAGTGTGCAAGCGGCACCCAATTACAGCTTTGTAAAGGGAGATATTTGTGATGCGTCATTAGTTAAGAAGTTGTTTAAAGAGCATCGGTTTGATACGGTAGTGCATTTGGCAGCGGAATCTCATGTGGACAGGTCTATCGAAGATCCTTTGCATTTCGCACGTACAAATGTCATGGGAACTTTGACCTTATTGCAAGAAGCTCGTTTGGCTTGGGAAGGTGATTTCTCAGGTAAGTTGTTCTACCATATTTCAACGGATGAAGTGTTTGGTAGCCTAAGCCACGAAGGGTATTTTGATGAATCAACAGCCTACGATCCACATTCTCCATATTCAGCATCTAAGGCGTCGTCAGATCATTTTGTAAGAGCGTTTTACGATACCTATCAATTACCGATCGTAATTTCTAATTGTTCTAATAATTACGGGCCGAATCAATTTCCTGAAAAACTAATTCCACTGTGTATTAATAATATCTGTAATGGAAAACCACTGCCGATTTACGGCGATGGAAGTAATGTTAGAGATTGGTTGTATGTAGAAGACCACGCTCGCGCAATCGATGTAGTGTTGCACAGAGGAAAAATCGGGGAAACCTACGCTATCGGAGGAGATAATGAGTACAGTAATTTAGCACTCGTAAAGTTATTGATTGAGGTGACAGATGCTTTGCTCGGAAACCCCATTGGTCATTCGGAGTCCTTGATACAATTTGTTACAGATAGAAAAGGTCACGATTACCGTTATGCCATAGATGCCTCGAAAATAAAAAGAGAGTTGAATTGGAGTCCTAGTTTGGATTTTGAACAAGGTCTAAGGGCAACAGTACAATGGTACCTGGAACACCCAGAGTGGGTGAAAGCCGTAGTCTCTGGAGCATATCAGGATTACTACGATAAAATGTATAAGCACTAAAGAAAGCATATAAAAAAACCTCGAACAAGAATGTTGTTCGAGGTTTTTTATACGGTTTAGCAAGAAGCTTACTTTAGTCGTTTTAAGCTCAAGTCTCTATTGTATTGAACGATAAACAAACCGCGGTTACTGGTGGTTCCAAATAACTTTTTACGGTAGTCGAATTTGTTTTCCAAACGGAAGGAGATTCCTTCTTTAAAAGTAGCTGATAAACTATTTCCTGAAGCCAAACGCATCAGTGTGTCATAGGTAATATCAAATCCTTTGATGGCATAGTCAGAAGGAAGTGCGTTGTTTTTCGCTTGGTATTTTTTATTAAAATTCAGAATTTCTTGTGAGGCTTCATCAGCGTATTGTGCCGTCACATAAGTAAAGTTGATGTTGGCGAGCTTGTTGTTATCAATGCTGTTATACGCCTTGTTCTTTTCTACAGCAAACACTTGTACCTCCATATCGTCTGGAAGTCCAATCATGCTGTTTAAAGCATCAGCAACGGCAACCTTATCATTAGATACTATTACGACCCAGTTTTTTGTACCCGCTTTCATCTTATTAGTAAAACGCTCTTTTTTAATGTATCCATCTTTTGGGTACAAGCTGTGTATTGCACGGATAGAATCGTGTTGTTTGAGGTTTTGGTGTAAGAGTTGGATGGTCTTTTTAGAATCTGCTTGCGAATCGCCGACTAGAAAAATAGTCTCTCCGTGATAATTAGCCTTCATATAGTTACTTAGGTAATTCGCGTAATCTTCTTTTTCAGGAGCTACTTTTATTATTTTACCTCCCGAAAGCTTGTGTTGCTTATTTGAATAGTGCGGGAAAATCACAGGTGCATTCACGTGTTTGCTTACCGCAGTTACTTTATCGGAATAAAATGGACCGATAACAACATCAGCGTTGTCGAGTTCGTCGTTGTCGATGATTGCCTCGATATTTTTACCGCGATTCCCCGTATCGAATACTTGGGTATTGATGTTAATACCTTGTTTTTTTAACGAGTCAATAGCCATAGAAGCCCCTAAGTAAAAATCGGTCACCATATTCCCCAATTTGTTATTGGTAAATATCTTTTTGGCACTTAAAGTATCGTAGGCTTGTGATTTGAACGGTAGTAAAATTGCCAAGTTGATTTCTGTGTCAAGTTGGATACTATCTCTGTAAAATTTGATATCCTCAATGGTTTTCGCTTCCTCAATAGGTTTAATTTTTAGCAATTGACCTATTGCCAAAGCGTTGTCTTTAAGCTCAGGGTATTCAGGATTGAGCTGCAACAAGTCTTCTTTGGTAATATTATAGCGTCTGGTGATACTAAATACCGTTTCTTTACTCTGAACGGTATGGGTAAGGTATTGCTCTAAAACGGTTTCTTTATCAAGGGTAATGGTCTCTTCGATAGCCTTGACTTTTAACACCTGTCCAATACTTAATACGTTGTTTTGAATTCCAGGGAATTCTGGGTTTAACGCGATGAGTTCTTCCTTAGTAATCCCGTAATTTTTAGTGATGCGATATACCGTTTCACCTGGTTTTACTTTGTGTGTTTCGTATTTGGTAACGACCTTAGTTTGATAACTAACTTCGGCTCCTTCTGAAGTTTCGGAATTACTCGTAGTACTACTTTCTTCACTGTTTTTAGTACCAGCGGGTTCTGATGGAGTTTCATCAACGACCGCGTAGGTATCAGAGGAGTTAGAAGCAGAAGAATTACCCTTTTTAATCTTAGGGTTAGGAATGACAATGACCGTATTAGGAGATGGATTTTGACCGACATCCGGATTCAATCGCATTAAATCTTCGCGATTAATTTCGAGGCGTTTGGCTACATCTTCCATAGTTTCGCCCTCTTGAATTTTATAGGAAACAAATCGCTTTTGTTGACCACAAGAGATGGTGAAGGTCAATATTCCTGATAAAATTAAAAATTGTAACTTCTTCATTTACTTCTAAAACTTTACTTAATTCTTTGTATATGTAACGTTATTCCCACTCAATTGTTGCAGGTGGTTTAGAGCTGATATCGTAAACGACTCTGTTCACTCCTTTTACGTTATTGATAATTTTATTCGATGTTTTTTGTAAAAACTCATATGGCAAGTTCACCCAATCAGCAGTCATACCGTCGGTACTTTCTACCGCTCGGAGTGCAACTACTTTTTCATAGGTGCGTTCGTCACCCATAACTCCAACAGAGTTTACAGGGAGTAGAATAGCTCCTGCTTGCCATACTTTATCGTACAGTCCGTCTTCTTTGAGTCCATTGATAAAAATGGCATCAACTTCTTGTAAGATACGTACTTTTTCAGCGGTAATATCTCCCAAGATACGAATTGCTAATCCAGGTCCTGGAAAAGGATGTCTTCCTAATAGTTCCTTGTCTATCCCCATTGAAGCTCCAACTCTTCGTACCTCGTCTTTAAAAATCATACGGAGAGGCTCAACTACTTTTAACTTCATGAAATCAGGAAGTCCCCCTACGTTGTGATGACTTTTAATGGTTGCCGAAGGTCCACCGTTTACAGATACAGATTCGATTACATCTGGGTAAATAGTCCCTTGTCCTAACCACTTAGCATCTTCAATTTGGTGTGCTTCGTCGTCAAAGACATCGATGAATACTTTTCCGATGGCTTTTCGTTTAGCTTCGGGGTCTGATAAACCGGCAAGCTCGTTTAAAAAGCGTTCTGAGGCATCCACTCCTTTTACGTTGAGTCCCATACCTTCGTATTGGTCGAGAACGGCGGTAAATTCATTTTTCCTCAAAAGGCCATTGTTCACAAAAATACAGTGCAGGTTGCTACCTATAGCTTTGTGAAGTAAGACAGCTGCTACCGTAGAGTCTACACCTCCTGATAAACCGAGAACTACTTTATCATTACCAATTTTAGCTTTTAAGGCCGCAACGGTTTCGTCAACAAAAGAATCTGGGGTCCAGTTTTGGGCCACACCAGCGATGCGTACTAAAAAGTTTTCTAACAGGCGTTTTCCGTCAGTAGAATGGTATACTTCAGGATGGAATTGAATGGCATAGGTAGTTTCTCCTTCAATTTTGTATGCGGCGTTAATTACGTCGTGAGTGCTCGCCAGTAAAACTCCATTAGTAGGAAGGTCTTTGATGGTATCAGAATGGCTCATCCATACTTGACTTCCTTCTTGAATGGCGTCAAAGAATACTTCGTCCTCTTTGATAAACGACAAATTCGCTCTTCCGTATTCTCTGGTATTTGATGGGGCCACAAGACCACCTGAGAAATGAGCTAAATATTGAGCGCCATAACAAACGGCTAATAGCGGTTTTTTTCCGCGAATCTCTGACAAGTCAGGGTGAGGTGCTTCGTCTGAACGAACAGAAGAAGGACTTCCTGATAAAATCACGGCTTTAAAATCGTCTAAGTTAGCGGGAATTTTGTTGAAGGGGTGTATCTCACAATAAATGTTGAGTTCCCTTACACGGCGCGCAATTAACTGGGTATATTGCGATCCGAAATCTAATATAAGTACATTGTGTTGTTGCATCCGCAAAAATAATATTTCCATTTTAGATTTGCGTGCTACCGACTCATTTTTTTTCCTACTAATATTGGTATACGATGGCGTTGATGTTCATTCCTGCTCCGACAGAGGCAAGCATGATAACATCACCTGGTTGCACTTCTTGATCGTCAATTTGACCTCTGAGGACTAAATCTAACAAAGTGGGTACTGTGGCAACACTACTATTCCCGAGTTTGTAGATACTCATAGGCATGATATTCTCTGGTACGGCCATTTTGTACAGGCGATAAAATCGCTTTACTATAGCTTCGTCCATTTTTTCATTGGCTTGGTGAATAAAGATTTTTTTGAGGTCGGTGATAGGGACATTACTTTCATCCAAGGCTGATTTCATGGCTTGAGGTACTCTGGTCAGCGCGAACTCGTATATTTTTCGGCCAAACATTTTGATATAGCGTATAGAAGGATCGTCAGTAGGATTGTACGAACTACCATAGAATAGGTGATAGGCTTCGTCTTTGGCAAAAGTTTGGCTGGCATGGCTTAGGATCCCAGCGCTGCCGTGCTCTTTCTTTTCTACGATACAAGCTCCTGCACCGTCACCGTAGATCATAGAGTCGCGATCGTACTTGTCAATTACTCTCGACAGTGTTTCGGCTCCGATTACCAGCGCTCTTTTTGCGATGCCCGCTTTGATAAATGCTTGGGCTTGAATAACGCCTTGCACCCAACCAGGACATCCGAATAAAATGTCATAGGCAATGCAGTTTGGATTCTGAATTTGTAATAGGTGCTTTACCCGTGATGCTAAGCTCGGGAGTAAATCGCTTTGTACGGTTTGGTGTTTTACATCTCCGAAATTATGAGCAAAGATGATATAATCGATGGTTTCTGGATCAATATTGGCGGTTTCGATAGCTTTTTGAGCGGCAAAAAATCCGAGATCAGAAGTGTTATAAGTCTGTTCCGCATAGCGTCGGGCTTTGATTCCAGTAATATCTTTAAATTTTTCAATGATAATGGGGTTGGAATCGTTGATACTAGACCCGTCAGGAAGTAGGAAATGTTCGTTGTTAAATTGTTCGTTCTTTTTCGTAATAGTTGGAATATAGGTTCCTGTTCCTGTAATAACGGCCTTCATCATTGTACTCGAGTTTACTTGTAAACGTACAAGGACGACAAATTATTTAAGAATAAAAATTAAATTTTAAAAAGAATGGCCATTTTTATGAATATCACAAAAATGGCCATTTATATTTACAGATATGAACTGTCAAATGAAAACGGTAGTAGGGAGAGTAAGGACTCTGTTTTTACAATTTTTCCTACTTCGCCCATGAACAAAACTTCGATGGGTTGTTTTTGATTGATTTCGTATTCCGATAAGGTTTGTCGGCAGGCTCCACAGGGACCTACGGGCTTGTCAACGGTACTCGTGTTAGAAGCCGCGGAAATCGCGATTTTCTTTACGACCATATTCGGATACGTAGAACCTGCTTTCCAGATAGCTACTCGTTCGGCACACATTCCTGAAGGGTAGGCGGCATTTTCCTGATTGTTCCCGCTTACAATTTCTCCAGTTTCCAAAAGAATTGCCGCTCCAACTTGAAAATTAGAATACGGAGCATAGGCCTTGGCTCTAGCTTCAATTGCTGCGTTCATTAGAGTTTGATCACTTTCTGGCATTTGTGAAAGCTCGTCAAAAATTAGTGCTGAGGTAGCAATGTCTATTTTTTTCATAAAGTATAAAGTCGAAAAAAGCCGTCATTTCAGACAGCTTTTATATTTGGTACGAAGTTACTAAAAAAAATTATATTAATAGTCGTCGTAAATTTGTCCTAAATCAAATGATAAAGAGAAACGCAAAGTGTTCTCTAATGGGTTGTTAACATCTGAGGTATTCATCAAGTACGATAAGTCTAAAGAGAATGAACGTGCTTTGAAACCTGCCCCCATTGTAAAATACTGACGGTTTCCTTTGTTTTCACTTTCGTGGAAATACCCCGCTCGTAAGGCAAAGGCTTTGTTGTACAAGTACTCAGCTCCAAGTGCCCAAGTAACTTCTTGTAATTCTTCACTAAAACTACGGTCTCCCAAAGAAGTAAACATTCCATCAAACCAACCACGAGTTGAATTTGGGCTAGAAGGCACTAATAACTTAGTGAATTCTACATTTAATCCTAATAAGTTATAGTCGTCGAAGATAAAGTCAAATCCACCTCCTAATTTTAAGTTGGTAGGAATAAAGCTTTCTGTATTCGGGGTGTAGCTTACTTTTGGTCCGATGTTAGCTACATTAATACCTAAACGGTAACGACCGTTAAAGGTTCCGTAGTTTTCTTCCTCAGAACGATAGTAGGCTGATACATCTACAGCGAATGAGTTTACAGCATCTAAATTATTAGACACATCTAGGTTAGAGTTGATGTATTTTAAACCAACTCCCATAGAAAAGGTTTCACTTAACTTTAAAGAGTAAATACCTGTAATCGCTAATTCGTTCGGATTGATGCTTCCATTAGAGGTTCCCGCATTGTCGCGTAAATCAATTTTCCCAAGTGAGAAATATTTGATGTCTACCCCCCAAGCGGCATTTTCTTTAAAACGGTGAACATACGACAGGTTCCCAGCAAAGATATCGTCTGTTAAATTACGAAGCCATGGCGTGTAATTAAGTCCGATACTGATTTCATTTTCATTAAAGGCAGACTTGGCCGCGTTGTGGAAAATTGAAAAAGCATCCGAAGAAGTAGCAACTCCAATATCTCCCATACCTCCTGCACGTGCATCGGAAGTGATTAATAAAAACGGGGTCGCCGTTGTAATACCTTGCTGAGCTTGCATTTTTATGCATCCAGCAATACATAGTAGAAGGATTGTTAATTTTTTCATTGATGATCTGATTGTTGATGTTGCAAATATATAATTTTACTCATTATCTAGAGTATCACGAGTTTCTCGTATTTCTCGGACACTACATTACTCACGGTTGATTTGACACTCAGTTTGTAAATATACACGCCTTTCCCTAGCTTGTTTCCGAAATCATCTCGGCCGTTCCAGGTTACAGAACGCGACAGATTTCCCGTAGTTTGGGTTGGTTGGAGTATTGTTTTAACTAGCTTCCCCGAAACAGTGAAGATTTGTACTCGCACTTCCAATGGTTCATTGGGTTTGTTGTGATTGAACCAAAACTCCGTGTAATTGACAAACGGATTTGGGTAATTCAACACGTTAGAGAGGGTAAGTCCAGCATCGTTTACAACCACAAAGGTTAACGAAGTCTCAGATGAATTATTGTAAGTATCCCAGGCTTTTATTTTTAAATGGTGTTTTCCTTCACTTAAATTGCGAAGTTTATAGGTGACATTCCCCTTGGTAAAGTCATCGAGTTCGGTTTGATAGTAATCGTTTAAGATAATGGGTTCCGATTCGTTACCGTCCAGTATGGCCACAATATCGTGGTCCACAGCGGTAATGGACGTATTGATTCCACTGATATCTGCTAATTTTAAAACGAGGTTAGGAGAGGCGTTGGTATTTCCGCCCTCAACAAACGATTCGTCGTTCATAAATGCTTGTATTTCTGGTCCTGTTGTATCACTGGGTGCGTTAGGGTTAATCCCACCAACAGTCACGTTGAAATTAGCCCCTCCTTTGTCAATTGCATTATTGTGGGCATACAAACTGACCTTTCCTTTACCGTAGGCAATGCGGATGTCTTTAGGAACGATGAACTCGAAGTTAAAGCGCCCGTTAGTAACGGAGGCCTTACCACGGAATAATTTGCTTTCCTGAGAATCGAATTGATTGATTACCCCGAAACCGTCGTTATCTAGGGTTTGTTTTATAATTGATTTATCAAAAATAGTCGTGAATAGGGTTCCGTTAAAGTTGTTGAGCGGCGTATTGCTGGCATCGGTAACTACTCCTTCAAATCGGACACGTGACAGCGCTTTCATCGTATCGATGGCCACTGACATGTCTTTCCCGTTCATTTTTGTCAAGAGGATATTGGGTTCAGGAATAGCGAGTTCCATAGCTGGGTCTCCGAAGTAAAATATAAAGTACTTTTGATTGCTGCTGGTAACGTTTTTTGCCTTGACTAAATTTTGGGCAATGCTTCCGCCATTTCTTTCAAAATCCAGAACAAATTTCACCAATTCTTTATTAAAGCGTTCCCCCGTAGAAATATAGACATCTCGAGTTGTCGTAATCATACTCACGGCTCCACCTCGTGGGTTTCGGAAAAGTTTTTCTCCCGCAGTTGTTCTCAGCGGATTGTCAAATCGAGAAAACTCACAGGTCACTGTGATGAATAAGGGCAGTGTTTGGCTGTTGTTGAGTGCGTCAATTTGTGGGATTTCTAATAATCGTTCATCGGCTAAACCATCTTCTCCTCCATGACCAAAGTAATCAAACACCAGGGTTCCATTCTCGATAGCATTACTCACGGCATTTTTAACCTGAGGATAGCGTTCACCACCCGATGAGTTTTCTTGTTTAAAAGCGTCGGCGTATAATTTGTTTACATTGAAAATAGGCTGATGTTTTCTGATGGAATCTGCGACTTCCTCCAAGCCTGCTTGTAGTGTTTTATCGGCATCTTGGTCAATATCATCAGCGAGTAACGTTACATTTTGTCGCCAGTCTCCAAGCGCCTGTTGACTGTAATAACTCAATATTTTGTCGATAACAACGCGGGCTTCTTGCGGATTATTCACAGGAATTCTTCCAGAGGCTACGTCAATTCCGTCACTGGTAACCATTCCACCATCGGTAGCGTCGAGCATTACATAATAATCATCGGTAACATAAGAGGATACTAAGTCAAAACTTTCCCGAGCGTGAAATGTGGGGACTAAATTGTTATTGTTCGTGAGTCTGTTTTTATAATCGTAAGACGAGTCTCCTAAAAAACAAACGTATTTTAATTTTTTCGAAGTAGAAGAATGGTCATAGAGAAATTTAATAAAATCTCGAATACCGGTAACATCAGGTGAGCCCGATGAAAACTCGCGATAAATTTGATACAATGGAATAACAGCCGTTGCTAAACTAGCATTTTTTCGGTGATGATCCGCTAATCGTTGTCCTTGGGCAAGCAGTGAATTATGGGTGATCACGAGGTATTCTATGTTCGACAAGCCGTGTAAATTTTGATTTGGTATTTGCGCTTGCTCTTCTCTGTTGGGACTGTAGGTGTCACTGAGGTTAACTGCCACGTATTCTTTTAAGCTACCACCAGCAGCTGTAAATTGGAAGTTTGTAGCGCTTCCTGTGTTTTGAAGTGCACCGGCGTTGTATGGAGTTGTTACGTCCCAAACGGCAAAAACTTGGCTGCTGTTTTGCAGGCTATAGGCAACGGTTCCTGCTGCAGCCTGGGCTGCGATATTTCTGAAATTAAACTGTCGGGTACCTCCTTCTAGCCGCTTTTTTCCCGTAATTTCTATATAATCCAAATAGGCTTTTGCGGAAGGAAGTCCGTTGTTATTGTAATTTAAGTCTATGCTAATTCGGGAGTTGGTGCTTGCAGCAATGGTCCCTGTTACGGTATTGGCTGAAGCCAGCTGGCTACCAGCAGAAGTAGAGGCTGGGGCAAAAGTTAAGGGCGCAATTGTATTTCCGTTTGCCGAAACGCTCATCGATGAACTCAGAGAAGAAATAGCTACCGCTCTAATTTTGATATTCACCGTGCTTCCTGGAAGTTGATTGGGAAAGTCCAACTCGAATCGCTGTGAGTTTTGAAAACTAAAATCTTCACCAAACCAAGCTCTTCCGACAGCAAAGAGGTTGCGTTCTTCTTTTTCGTAAAAGAGTCGACCGTCGTAATCGGTATAAGAGGCTACTGGAGTTCCGGGTACTACTGGGAGATTTTGAATGCGCTTCCCTGGTTGATTTGCCAAGCGTATATAATAATAGGACTTGTCGGAATAAATATTTTGACGGTGTTCTTGAGTCGCGGGGGCAAAATTTAGATTCCAATCGTGGGGCCCCTGGCCGTAAAACAAAATAAAATCATCTGAATCGAAGCGTCCGTCAGCTTCTCCCTGGACATAAATGGCATTTTCCTGTAAATCTTGAGGGCGGGCTTCAGCGAGTCGTTCCGGAAGCATGGCACCACCATTACCGTATATTTGGAGTTGCTGTGGGTTGATGGCATTGACATCGATTCCTAAACCTTGAAGGAAATTGCGGTCAATTTTATAAACGCCTGATTTGGAGATGGAAAATTGATACCAACGACCATCGGCCAAAACAGATCTGGTCTGTGAAAAGCTACTCCAAGAGAATAGCAACAAAAAAATTAAACTTCGAAGCTTCATAATACGTGACAAAATAACGAATTTTAACGTTAGTTATTTTAATCTTTTTATTAGATTCGTCATAATAAAGTATAAAAACTATCGTTTCAACTCTAGCAAATACCGTGTTTTAATTTCGATTGTATTTGAAAATAAAAATGAATTTAGTTGTAAGAAGTGAGAAATATTGTAAATTGCAGCACCCTTAAAAATAGTTAAAAATACATGAAAAGTACGTTAAAATTATTAAGTTTAGTAGCCATCACAGGATTGTTGGTTGCCTCTTGTAGCAGTAGGAGAGGCGGTTCATCATCGCAATCTTCCCTCACTGGATGGAACTTTAATGACCCTAATTACGGAGGTTTTTTAAAGGGGAAGTACAAAGAAGGAAATAATGTTCCTCCTGGTATGGTACATATTGAAGGAGGTACCTTTACCATGGGATTGGTACAGGATGATGTTATGTTTGATTGGAATACCACCCCAAGACAAATGCACGTACGTTCATTTTATATGGATGAAGTTGAGGTAACGAATTCTGAATACGGTTTATTCATGCAATATACCAAAGCAGTTTTCCCACCAGAAGAGCCACAATACAAACACATTTACGCGTCAATTCTTCCAGATACCCTTGTATGGAGAAAAGGATTGGGGAATACCAATTTATTATCAGAAAGTTATTTGCGTCACCCGTCGTATGCTGAGTATCCAGTTGTTGGAGTTAGCTGGCTTCAGGCGAACAAGTTCTGTAAATGGCGTACCAATGCAGTAAACCTTGATATTTTAATGAAGAAAGGGATCATTAAAAATATCTTTAAAGAAGATTCACTCGCTTTCCAAGGAAAAAATAACTTCGATACCGATGCGTATTTAACAAATCCTTACGCCTTATTTGAAGGAGATTCTACAATCTATAAAAAAGGATTGCCTGTACCGCGTAAAAAAGGAGAGCCAAAACCAGTAAAAGGTGCTTTTACCGGAAGACACGTAACTTCTACAGATGGTATTTTATCGCAAAAATTCAGATTACCAACAGAAGTGGAGTGGGAATACGCTGCAAAAGCAACGTTTGAAAATCGTGAATACAACAATATCCGCGGAAGAAAAAAGTACGCGTGGAACGGAAAGTACACCAGAGATAGAGATAAGAGAAGAAGAGGAGATCAATTAGCGAACTTCAAGCAAGGTAAAGGAAACTATTCAGGTATTGCTGGATGGAGTAGTGATGGTTCGGATATTCCAAATGCCGTTCGCAGTTATCCACCAAATGCTTTCGGATTATACGATATGTCAGGAAACGTAGCAGAATGGGTAGAGGATGTTTACCGTCCAATTATCGATTCAGAGGCGAATGACTTTAATTATTTTAGAGGTAATATCTTTACAAAGAAATTAATTAACGAAGACGGTAAAGTGGTTATCGTTGGAGATGAGTTAGGAGAAATAGAATACGATACTCTTGAAAATGGGCGTATCATTCCTAAAGACTTACCAGGTAGTGTAAAGTACATTCCGATTACGAAAGAAGATACCTACATGCGTAGAAATTATAACTTGGCAGATAACTCTAGTTTAGGAGACGGTGATCAAGCTTCTTCTAAGTTCTACGAGTTAGACAAGGACCAATTAACAGGGAAGCCACGAATGTATAATTCACCTACAAAGCCCGAAGCTGAAAAAGATTCTTTAGGTCGTGTAATTAATAATTACAAGTACGACGATAAGAAGAGAACTACTTTGATTAGTGATCAGTCACGTGTGTTTAAGGGAGGTTCTTGGGCCGATAGAGAATATTGGTTAGATCCAGCACAGAGAAGATATTTCCCAGAGTATATGTCGACGAACTACATTGGATTCCGATGTGCGACTGACAAGATGGGACCAATGATGATGAACAAGCGTAAAACTGCTACGCCTCGTTATCAAAATAAATAAGAATACACTTAAAGAGTTATAAAAACCCCATTATTAAATGGGGTTTTTTTATTTTTACAATATGAAGATAGAACAACTTTATGAGCTGTATAAGCAGTCGTATACGGTGAGTACCGATACTCGTAGCATTGCTCCAAAGAGTGTGTTTTTTGCCTTGAAAGGAGCTAATTTTAACGGAAATAAATTTGCTTTAGAAGCCTTGGAAAAAGGGGCTAGTTATGCCGTTGTAGATGAGGAAGCATATGCCAATCATCCGAACATAGTATTCGTCAAAGATGTCTTGCTATGTTTACAGGAACTTGCCAATTATCACAGAGAGCAATTGGCGATTCCGATTATTGGTTTGACCGGAAGTAATGGAAAAACGACTTCGAAAGAGTTGATGCATGCAGTTTTAAAGCAGCGCTATAGGGTAGGAGCTACGAAAGGGAATTTGAACAATCATATAGGGGTGCCCTTAACCCTGCTCCAATTTACACCTGAGTTAGAAATAGGGATTGTAGAGATGGGCGCAAATCACCATAAGGAAATTGAATTGTTAGCGTCTATTGCGGCTCCTGATTATGGATTTATAACCAATTTCGGGAAAGCGCATTTGGAGGGCTTTGGATCCGAAGAAGGTGTAGTTGAAGCGAAGTCGGAACTCTATGAGTTTTTGAGAGCTCATCAGCGAAAGGTAATCGTAAATCCTGCTGACAAAAAACAATTGGATCGCACAGAAGGAATGGATCGTATCATGTTTGAGGACAGCGTTGAGTACAAAGGCGCGAATCCGTTTGTGACTATAGGTTTCGACGGTGTAAGCTTTGAAACAAAATTAATAGGAGCTTATAATTTTACCAATATTGCGGCTGCGATTACTTTAGGAACAATTTTTGATGTTTCACCTAAGGCTATTATCGCGGGCATTCAAGGATATATTCCTGAAAACAATCGTTCGCAGGTGATTCAAAAAGGAACTAATACCATTGTATTGGATGCCTACAATGCCAATCCTACCAGTATGGAGTCCGCATTGAAAAGTTTTGCGCAATTAGAAGCGGAACGAAAGGTGGTAGTGCTAGGCGATATGTTTGAGTTGGGAGCTCAGAGTGCGGAAGAGCATCAGGCTATAGCAACACTAGCAGCTAGTTTCCAGTTCGATCATGCCTTTTTGGTAGGGGCTCATTTTTCAGAGGTCGATACAGACTTGGAGCAATTGAAGAATTTTGAAGAATTAGAAACTGTATTAACTACCCAAAAAATCGAGCAAACGACCTGGTTAATAAAGGGGTCGAGAGGAATGGCTCTGGAACGTGTTTTAGAGCTTGTTTAAATCAATAAAAACTTACTTATAATATTAGTGTTATGTTTTTTCTAAAAAAGAAAGAAATCCCGTTAAATGAAGTTTTTGATGTGGAATTTGTAGATATCCATTCACACTTACTTCCGGGAATTGACGATGGTGCGAAAGACATGGATCATTCCATTGCATTGATAGAAAAAATGATCTCTTACGGGATTACAAAGTTTATCACAACACCACACGTTTTGGGTGATGTATATCCAAATTCTACGGCGCTTATTCAGGAAAAGGCTGAGGAAGTGAGAACAGAATTGAAGAAAAGAGGTATAGAAGGAATCTCATTTCGAGCTGCTGCGGAATACATGATGGATGAACAGTTTGTTGAACGTCTAAAGCAAAAAGATTTACTGACCTTGAAGGACAATAAAATCTTGGTTGAGATGTCTTATTTTAATGCGCCTTATAATTTGTTTGACATCTTATTTGAAATACAATTACAGGGATATAAACCTGTATTAGCACATCCAGAGCGCTATAATTTTTACCATCGTGATTTCCAAATGTATTACAAACTGAAAAAAGCGGGTTGTTTATTTCAGTTAAACTTGTTGTCTTTAACGGAACAATATGGGAAAGGGGTACAGAAAACTGCGCAACAGCTATTAAAAGAGAATTTGTATGACTTTGTCGGTACAGATACCCATCACAACAATCACTTGAAACTATTGCAGAAAATAGGGGATAAAAAGACGGTCAAACAAATTGAACATTTGATAAAAAACAATGCCTCATTTCAATAAAAAAAAAGAAGCTAATTTTTGAATTAGCTTCTTTTTTTATTGTGATTGTTTTACGATCTATCGAATAGTTTTTTATACCATGGTGTACCAATTTCATCGGCAACACCGTATCCGTATCCGTAACCGTATCCATAACCGTATCCATAACCACGCTTTAAATCAGTATCATTTAATATGATTGCGAGGTTCGGTAACTTTTTGTCGTTATACAATGTTTGTGGAACAATTAACATACGCTTATCTAAATAATTAGCTCGTGTTACATAAAGTACCAAATCTGAATATTTAGAAATTAATAAGGTATCCGTCACTAAATTCACAGGAGCGGTATCGATTATTACGTAGTCGTATTGATTTTTTAATTCATCGAACATCTCTTTGATTTTATTCGTCATCAGAAGTTCTGCTGGGTTTGGTGGTATGGCACCAGAAGCGATGATGTCAAGTTTTGGGATTTCAGGAATACTAAATTTCAAAGAATCCAACGTGATTTCATCATTGGTAATAAAATTAGTTACCCCTTTTCTGTCTGGAATCTCTAGGTACTCTGTAATTTTTGGAGCACGTAAATCCAATCCAACTAATACCACGCTTTTACCTGATAAAGATAAAGAGGCTGCTAAGTTAATAGACGTAAATGATTTTCCTTCTCCACTTGTGGTTGAGGTAACGAAAATTGTTTTTCCAAATTTTTCATCTGCATTTGATAGCATAAAATCCAAATTGGTACGAATCAAACGGAAGGCTTCAGCCGTACTTGACCTAGCTCCCGCATTAATAACGATTTTTTCTTTGGTCTCAGAATGCGGAACATCTCCTAGGAAAGGAATGTTAGTTAATTCCTCAATATCTTTTTTCGTATGAACTTTCGTGTCTAATAAATCTTTTAAGTAAATTATAACGAAGGGAACTACTAGACCGATAAGGATAGCAGCTAGGAAAATGATCTTTTTCTTAGGACTAACAGGTATATTAGAACTATATGCGGAGTCAATAATTTTCGCATTAGGAACTGCAGTTGCTGTTAACGATATGGCAGTTTCTTCTTTTTTCTTTAAAAGATAAGAGTATAAACCTGCAATGATCTTTTGCTGACGTGCGATATCAAGAAAATCTCTTTCTTTTGCTGGGATAGAAGAAATTTTAGAGCTGAATGTCCTTGATTCTCTATTAAGATTATTCAAATTAATTTGAAGTAACTTTTCTCTGTTCGAAATACTCTTTTTTAATGACGATTTGACCTTGGCAATATTCTCGCTGAGTTCAATCACAAGAGTGTTCTTTTCTCCTGCACTTTTGAGAAGACGTTTACGTTGTAATACTAGTTTATTGTATTCGTATATTGATTTCGAGATATTGGGGTCATCCAATCCGAGATTGGAAGGTAATAAATCATAACCCTCATCAATCTCATCATTTAAGGCTTTCACCAAATTGAGCTGTGTTGATGCTTCAATTAATTTTTCTCTGTTAACACTATTTGTTTTTAACATTATTTCAGATTCAGATTCTATATCCGTAATCTTGTTCTCGTCTTTAAATCTTTTAACATTATCATCTAGTTTGCCGAGTTCTTTTGAAACACTTTCTAAACGATCAGCAATAAAAACACTCGTTCTTTCGGAAACTTCCTTTTTGTCATTGATAGCGTCTTCATTGTATTGTGATATTAATTGATTCAAAATATCTTCTGCTTTCTTTCGAACAGCAGACTTTAGTCCCATTTTAACAACACTTGATTTTTTATTGATAGAGCTAACATTAATAGCGCTCCTGTAATAATCAATTACCGCATCGATTGGCTTAATTGTAATTTTAATAGTCTTTCCAATCTGCTTCTCAGTGAGGTAAGAAGTACTTTTTATATGAATCTTAGACGGGTCTATATTTTCTGTTGTGGTGTCAAAAGGTATTATATCTGATTCTTCACCTGATGTTTTGATGGTTTTATAGGTTGAATTTGATACAATATTCACAAAAAATGTAGTATCCTTTTTGATTTTTGGGAAATTAATCAGGTTTAAAGGGCTGTTATTGTATAGTTCAGATTCCTTAATTCTGGCTTCAGTGAGATAAGTCACCGTTAAATTAAGCTTTTTTACTACTTGAGTTATTAACTTTCGAGACTTTATAATTTCTATTTCATTGTCTATATTTTTACTTGATCCTCCTACAATACCAAGATCTTCAAAAGCGGCCAACTCTTCAGATAAACCTCCTTTTTTATCGTTTTTAATTAGTATTGTAGACGAAGCAGCGTATTTTGGTGTAGAATACCTAAGGAAAAGAAAAGCTCCAGAAAGTGCTAAAAAAATACCCAAAGCAAACCATTTCCAGTGTATCATGTACTTTTCAAGCTCTGCTCGTATATTTATCGTCTCATTTTCTTTTATCTTATGAGTCGTATATTGGTCTTTTTTCATGGTTAAATTAACGTGTTAATACTGAAATTAATGCTACTAGTACAGATCCGATAGAAATAAAAAGCCCTGTATTTTGATTATATGAAGCAGACTGTGATGCCGCTCTATTCGGTTGTACGTATACAATGTCATTCTGTTGCAAGTAGTATGCAGGTGAAGTGAATAGTGTATTAGAGCGTAAATCAATATCATAAGTTTTAATTTTTCCAGCCTCTTCTCTTTTTACCTGAATATTTCGTTTCCCTGATATATTTAAATCGCTTGCGAGTCCGATTGCCTGAAGCACAGTAATACGTTCGTTAGGAATAGTATAGGTACCTGGTTTTTTAACATCACCTAAGATAGTAACAGAGAAATTAGAAATCCTTACAATTATTGTTGGATTCTTAATATAATCAGGAACAAGTCGCTTTTTTAAATATTGAATTAATTCTTGTCTACTAAGACCTCCAACTTTTATCGATCCCAATACGGGGAAATCAATATTACCGTTATTGTCAACTAAGTATTCTTGTTGCCTAGGAGTACCAATAATGTTATTCGTCGTTGTAGAATACGCTACGGCAGGGAGATTGAATGGTTTGGCAGCCTCCAAGTCAACAGAGGAAACTGTAATTTGTAATAAATCTGCTGGTTTAATGACTGTTTTGTAACTATTAGAAAACTTTTCTTGATCAATTTTATCATTTTGAAAGTAAACAATGTCCTTTTTAGGAACACAAGATGAAAGTATTGCTATTACTGAGAATAAAACAATTTTTTTGACTTTTTGCATTTGTTGAAATTTTTGCGAAAGTAGTGATTTAATTTTTGATTTTGGTGTCCAATTTTTCATAAACAGAATTGTTAGAAATGTATTCTGGAACAATCTCTTTCATTAATTGAACACACCTATTTGCTGTTGTATCTTCGTATTGTTTACAAAGGTTTAATATTTTCTTTTCGGTTTCCTCATAGTCGAGCTGTTGAACTTTAGCTATCATAATTTTTTCATGGTAAGTTGGGGTTGTATTTTCACCATTTGCGAGTAGCTCTTCATAAAGTTTTTCTCCTGGTCTCAACCCGGTAATTTTGATATCAATATCCTCCGGGTATCTAAGTCCTGAAAGATTAATCATCCGTTTAGCGATATCATAAATTTTAACAGATTCGCCCATATCAAAAATGTAAATTTCTCCACCATTTCCCATGGTTCCTGCTTCTAGAACTAGTCTACATGCTTCAGGAATGGTCATAAAATAACGAGTAATGTCTTTATGCGTAACAGTTAAAGGTCCTCCATTTTCAATTTGTTTCTTAAATAAAGGAATGACAGAACCATTAGACCCCAAAACGTTTCCAAATCGGGTAGTAGTAAATTTAGTATTATGATTTTCGTTATTATTTAAACAACCTATGTACATTTCAGCTATGCGTTTTGTTGCCCCCATTACATTGGTTGGGTTTACGGCTTTATCTGTAGAAACCATAACGAAACGTTCTACGGAATGTTTTATTGCGAGATCAGCAATGTTTTTAGTGCCACCAATGTTTATTTTAACAGCTTCATACGGGCTAAGTTCCATTAGTGGTACATGCTTATAGGCAGCAGCATGGAATACTTTATGAGGTTTGTATGTAGTAAAAATCTCATCCATTCGATGAATATCTCTAACATCTGCAACTATTGCGGTAAAGTTTTTCCGGTTTTTTTGAAACAATTCTTGTTGTAAATCATATAAGGGAGATTCAGATTGATCTACCAAAATTAATTGCTGACAATTGTATTCACTTAACTGTCTCGATATTTCTGAACCAATAGAGCCTGCTGCTCCCGTGACCAATACTACTTTTTTATCTACATCACGTTTGACGATAGGATTGTCGATGGAAATAGGTTTTCTATTTAACAAATCCTCAATTCTTACTTGTTTTATTTGATTGGCTTCAAAATCCCCGTCAATCCATTTTGTTAAAGGAGGGACAATCTTAATACTGACACCGAGTTCGAATAAACGATCAGTTAACACTAGAAGTTTATCAGATTTGATATTTTGGATAGAGATAATGATTTCGTCAATTTCTTTCTTTTTGATGAAATCTAAATCTATAGTCGAACTATCATAAATTTTTATTCGATTAATCTTTTTGCCGATTTTCTTATCGTTATCATCGATGAAACCAACAACTTGATAGTTGTTTTTGGTATCGCGATTTAGTGCTCCATAAGTAATCATACCTGAATCTCCTGCACCGTAGATTAAGACGTTAGTTATTTCATTCAAATCCGATGAAATAATTTCAAAGAAAGCTTTGAAAATATACCTGCTGATTACTAAAACTAGTACAGATATGAGATAATGGATAATAACAATTGACTTTGGTATGGTGAAGTTAGGTATCAGTTTAAAGGTTGAGTTAAACAATACAAAACTGATAACCATCATGGATAATAAGGTAACCCCCACAAAGACATTGAAAGCATCTCTGGTTCCTGTATGTCTAATAATTCCTCTGTAAGATCCTACGGTTAAAAAACTTATAAAAGCTATGGATGCAACAAATGGAATTTGTATGTATAAATCCTGAACATTAAAATTCAACGATGCATTAAACCGAACGGTATATGCCAGAACAAAAGAAATACATACTAAAACAATATCTATTCCTAATACAACCCACTTTGAAGCGTATTTGTCTATTAATTTAAAAAAAAGAGATCTAATCATTTATTTAGGCCTAACTGTGTAAATGTACAAATTATATTGGATAAGGGGTTGCAGTGTAGGGGGTTATATTTTTTTTAGTTGCTGTTTCATCATTTGCATTTGTTCTTTTAACATTCCGTGTTTGTCTAGTTTTTTTGCTTCATTCATAAGCGTAGTCGCTTCTCGTTTTCTGCGCTTGGTCATAGCGATACCCGCTAATTGAAGCTTTGCCATGGCTAAATCGTGGTCCATTGCTAATCCGAGTTTGATAGCCTTCTTTAAAAATTTCTCCGCTTTGGTGATATTGGTTTGAGAAAGCATAATTCCGTGAAGGTAATTATAATAACCTTCCTGTTTCTGAATCAATGCCGCACTAGGATTTTTAATGCGGTTTAACCACTGCTGAGCACCTTCAAAATCCTGACTTCTTAACTTGATAAAAGCCATTAAGATGAATTCATTCTTAAAATAAAAGAATACGAAAATCCCCGCCAATAAAAGCAAGGCGATTCCATTTCCTATTTCTCCTTGGCTAAATTGGTAAATGGCATATCCTGTTATTAAGGCTGCGATGGCTAGTTTTATATTTTTATGAAACATAGTTACAATTCTTTTTTGTTAAAGCGCAAAAGTACGTTTTTTATGAAACTTCATTTTATTTCTTGTAAAATTTTTGATGCTTATACCAAGCAGCAATTCCTACTATTATTACAAACCCTATCGAATAATATACAGATGAAGGCGTAATTACCCTATCTCCACTTGCATAAGAATGCAATCCTGACAAGTAGAAGTTTACTCCGAAAAAGGTAAACATGATGGCGTAAAATCCGATAATTGACCACAAGTTAAAGGTGTAACGCGATCGTAATCCGGGAATTAAGCGCATGTGTAGTATAAAGGCGTAAACCATAATAGAGACCAGTGCCCATGTTTCTTTAGGATCCCAACCCCAATAGCGCCCCCAACTTTCGTTGGCCCACATTCCACCTAAAAAGTTTCCTATGGTCAACATCACGAGCCCAACGGTCATAGCCATTTCGTTGATGACAGTAAGTTCTTTAATTCGTTCTTCCATTGTTTTGCGATTAGCTTTGGTAGTTGCTATGATTAAGAACATGGCAAATACCCCTAAAATCATGGCCATCGCAAAGGGTCCGTAGCTCGCAACAATAACCGAAACGTGTACGTACATCCACCATGAGTTTAACACAGGAACTAGGTTGGCAATTTCTGGGTCTAACCAGTTTTGGTGAGCGAATCCTAAAATGATCGCGGTTAGGAAGGTGGTAGCTGTAATCGTTAAAGACGACTTTCTTCCAATTACCAATGCGAAAAACATGGTGGCTAAGCCCACAAATATGACAGCTTCATAGGCATTACCCCAAGGAGCATTCCCACTGATGTACCAACGTGCACCCAATCCTAAAGCGTGTACGGTTGTTATTACCATAACGAGATAGATCATTATTTTAACGGCTTTATTAACCCACTTTTTGTTGGATAAAATTTGGAAGAACACCAATAAAAACAACAGGGCACTTACCACAGCATATACTTTCGATAGATTGACGAAAATATTTGATTTGTTATAAGCAATTTCTAAATCGATTTTCTCTTGCGAAGGCATTACTTCCGATCCGTGCTTGCGTTGGAATCTTTTGATCCCGTCTAGCATTTTGTTAGTTTCAGTATAGTCTCCCGATTTTTTTGAAGCTTGCAATAATTGCAAATATACCGGTAATGACTGACGAACAAAAACCGAATCAGTTCCTTTAAAATTAGCTTGAGCAGTTTCAGGTTGTGAAACCCATTTGTTGTTTTCATCATTAGGAATTGGGAATATGCGAAGCATACCTCCTCCCAAAGCTTGTGATAACAACCAAACGCGTTTTTCAATTTTAATAACGTCCTTTTCGAATTTGTTTTGAATTTTTTTCTTTTGAGCCTCTATGACGAGTTTGTCAAGTTTCCTCGCTCCAGTAGGGGTGTAAAAGTCTATGAATCGAGCGTATTTTGCATCTTTGTCTACACCGAGCACTTCACGAATCTGTGTATTCCCTCTTTCTAGATAGATAAAGGGAACATTTAGCCAAAACATCGGGTTTTCTGTGATCGATAAGAACACTTGGCTCGGGTCCATGCCTCTGAATTTTTCTCCCTGCGACACCTTTCTTACGAGTTCGGAAGCAAAGGTATGGGCAGGTTTCATCCTTCCTCCTGCATCTTGAATAACAAGGGTGCTGAAAAGATCAGAATGTTCCTTACTCACAGTATTGGCTTTAAAAATAGAGTCTATTTGAGCTTCTGTTAGTGCTTTTGGAGCATGTGTGCTTCCGTGTTGTGCAAAAGTCAACGTTGAAAAGACTACTAATAATAGGGTTAAAGCACTTTTTTTCTTTTCTATTTTAGCAAGCGCCTTTTTGAGGTGGTCAAATCGAGTACCTTTCACAAACAGACCGGCAAGCAAACCGAAAAATAACATGAAATATCCTATATAGGTAATCCAAGTACCCCAAAAATCGTGGTTTACAGAAAGGTGAGTTTGTTCGTGCTCTCCTTCAATTTTATAACTCGATTGGAAAAACTTGTAGCCTTGGTAATCTAAAATATGATTCATGAAAATACGGAAATCAAAGGTTTCTTCAGGACTGATAACGGTGATCTCACTCGCAAAGGCAGCAGCACTTTCAGATCCTGGATATTTTTCTAATTGGAAATCGTTGAGCTTAATTTTAAATGGTGTTTGTAGTTGCTTAGACCCGTACCAGGCTCTAAAGTTTAGCTCACCGATGCTAAAATTTTCTTGATTGTCAACATTGAATTGCCCTCCGTAAAAAGTAACGCGTTTTGTCTCGCCGTTGGCGGTGATGTCAAAAACGACAGTATCGTATTTTGTCTTGTCTTTTTTACCTCTCAAGGTTTGCATACCTCCTTTTTCAGGTGTTTTAGGAACTACAAACTGCAATCCACCTACGTTGTGCAGGGTTAGGTATTGAAAATGGTGTAAACTGTCTTTTACAATGGCTCCCTTCTTTTGGTCAGCCATTCTAAACCAATCACCATCGCTTTTAGCTTTTAATTTTAAACTTCCGTTATCGTATTTGAAGTTGATATTTGCATTGTCTTCTGGAGCATCAAACCCGACTAGTATATTGTGAATGTTTTCGATGGTTCCTCTTTTAATGTAGTGCTCATGTCTTGATCCAGAGGAACTTTCCACCAAAAAGAGATGTTCAACACCATTGTCATCGACTACGAATTTGCGTTCTGACCACGGAATGTAGTTTACGAGTTTGAAGTCAATAGTATGGGCTTTGTCTTCAGGTGTCGGTTGGAATACTTCGTTAAAAGCAACCTCATTGGTACCCCACGCAGATAATAGTAGTTTGTTCGCCGTCGCTTTTTGAAATTTACTATTATCAATAATCACGTTCAAGTAGTTCGTGTCTGAGTAAAAAGTGTCAGTAGCCTCTCCTTCATCAATAATCATGATTCCTTCATAACTGATATACCTAGTGATTCCTGCACCAATTAAGATGAAAAGGAAGGCAATGTGAAATAGAAATACAGCCCACTTTTCTCTTTTGTAGAGGCGGTATCTAAAAATATTTCCGAAAAAGTTAATTACAAAGAATATCATGATAACTTCAAACCACCACGTGTTGTAAACGAGGGCTTTAGAAGTTTGAGTTCCGTAGTCATTTTCAATAAACGTTGCAATCCCCATTGCAGCAGCGTATACCAAAAATAAAACGGCCATCAGTTTTGTTGAGTAGAGTATATTTAGGATTTTTTTCATCGGTAAATTTGATAAGAATAAAACTTTGCAAATTTACGCATTAAAGCTTTAATGACCTGATGAATCGTTTCTTAATTTGTTATTAAAACTGATTATAAAAAATGGGTAGTAGGGAGTAGAGAAGTGAAAAAAAGAGCGCTATTTTCCAATGCGCTCTCCCATTTTTATAAAGGTTTCCATTCCGTTGGCAGTATTATTGAGTAAATCTTCGTCGATGGTAATTTGACCTTCTTCGAAAAGCATGACAACCGTTGACCCCCCGAAGGCAAAATAGCCCATTTCATCTCCTTTGTTTACCGGTTGATCAGCAGTGTAAGTACTGATAATGCTTCCTACCATGGTAGCTCCTACAGGAAGTAATAGTATCGTGCCTTTATCCGGTGTGTGTAAGCTACATATTTCGCGTTTGTTTTCACAAAATACACGTGTAAAGTTACTCGCTAAAGCATAAGGAGATACCGAGAGGTAATTTCCTTTGATTAAGGTACTCTTGCTGGGTAGTCCGGCATACGGAAAGTGATAACGGTGATAATCGTTGGGAGCTAATCGCAAAATAAGCATGCTTCCTTTTTCGTATTTACTAGCTAGTTGAGCGTCTCCTAAAAATTCGCTTACCGTGAATTTCCTACCTTTTACGAAGAAATTATGTACCTGTGCTACAGATTGAAAAGCTAAGAGCTTTCCGTCTCCAGGAGAAACGACATCCGAACCGATAGGACGAGCGCCGGGTTTTAGTTTTCTGTAAAAGAAATCGTTAAAAGAGGTGAATTCTTCTAGTTTTTTTGCAGCTTCAGATAAATCAATACCTAATTGTTGGACAAAAGAAGGAATTTTTTTTACAGAAGATGGTTTGTCCATCATAGTACCATAGATACTCGTAATGAGTTTTCGTTTCACCAACGGTAGCAATGTTAGCTTTCCGATAGGGTTTTCGTAAATAAATTTTAAAAAGCCTTCTCCAGGAGGTGTTTCCTGTTCTGTCTTTCCTGTGGTTCTATTGATAAATTGAATGTTCATAGTTATTCGTCTTCACTGCTTTCGATTAGTATTTCAAGCATATCTATGGCAGCTTGTGCAATTTTTGTTCCTGGTCCAAAGACTCCTACTGCTCCGGCTTCAAAAAGGTAGTCGTAGTCTTGTGCAGGGATTACACCACCTACGATGACCATGATGTCTTCACGACCGTATTTTTTTAGTTCGGCGATTACTTGAGGCACGAGCGTTTTGTGACCAGCGGCCAGCGAAGAAATTCCAAGTATATGAACGTCGTTTTCGATGGCTTGTTTGGTGGCTTCTTGTGGAGTTTGGAACAGCGGTCCTATATCCACGTCAAAACCGAGGTCAGCATATCCGGTAGCAACTACTTTGGCCCCGCGATCGTGACCGTCCTGTCCGAGTTTGGCAATCATAATTCGAGGACGTCGTCCTTCAATTTCTGCAAATTCATCGGCGAGTAGTGATGCTTTTTGGAATAGGGCATCGTCTTTGATTTCTTTACTATACACTCCTGATATGGTTTTGTGAACGGCTTTGTGTCGTCCGAATTCACGTTCTAAGGCATCTGAGATTTCACCGAGTGTCGCTCGTTGTCGAGCTGCTTTTACGGCTAAATCAAGTAAGTTTCCGTTTCCGGTTTTTGCACACTGTTCTAATTCAGCCAGTGCCGCTTTTACCGTTTCTGGATTGCGTTCCTCTTTTAGAGTGTTCAGGCGTTCAATTTGCGATTGGCGAACGGCTTGATTATCTACTTCTAAAATATGTAAGGGATCTTCCTGTTCAAGTTGGTATTTGTTAACACCGACAATGACGTCCTGTGCACTGTCAATTTTGGCTTGTTTGATGGCTGCTGCCTCTTCAATTCGCATTTTAGGAATTCCCTTTTCAATGGCTTTGGTCATCCCTCCAAGGTTTTCTACCTCTTGAATCAATTCCCAAGCTCTTGCTGCGATTTCCTCTGTTTTTTGTTCTACGTGATAGCTTCCAGCCCAAGGGTCTACCGTTTTGGTAATATGCGTTTCCTGCTGTAAGTAAATTTGTGTGTTTCTCGCAATTCTCGCAGAAAAGTCTGTAGGTAAGGCAATGGCTTCGTCTAAGGCATTGGTGTGCAAGCTTTGCGTACCTCCAAAAGCCGCTGCCATGGCTTCTATAGTGGTTCTGGCCACATTGTTAAATGGATCTTGTTCTGTTAAACTCCATCCACTTGTTTGACTGTGTGTTCTTAAAGCAAGTGATTTTGGGTTTTTTGGGTTGAATTGCTTTACAATTTTAGCCCAGAGCATTCTTCCAGCTCTCATTTTGGCAATTTCTGTAAAGTGGTTCATTCCAATCGCCCAGAAAAAAGACAGTCGAGGTGCAAAGCTATCGATGTCCATTCCGGCCTCAATTCCCTTTCGGATGTATTCAAGTCCATCCGCCAAGGTGTAAGCTAATTCAATCTCAGGAGTGGCACCCGCTTCTTGCATGTGGTAACCCGAAATAGAGATTGAATTGAATTTAGGCATGTTCTGACTCGTGTATTTGAAAATGTCAGCAATAATTTTCATAGAAGGAGTCGGAGGGTAGATATAGGTGTTACGTACCATAAATTCTTTGAGGATGTCATTTTGAATCGTCCCCGAAAGTAAATGCTGTGCAACGCCTTGTTCTTCTGCTGCAATGATATAGAATGCGAGAATGGGTAAAACAGCACCATTCATCGTCATGGAAACAGACATTTTATCCAGTGGAATCTGATCGAACAGTACTTTCATGTCCTCAACAGAATCAATGGCTACTCCTGCTTTTCCAACATCACCCTGAACGCGTTCGTGGTCGGAGTCGTACCCTCTGTGAGTGGCTAAATCGAAAGCTACCGACAGTCCTTTTTGCCCTGCGGCCAAGTTTCTTCTGTAAAAAGCGTTACTCTCTTCTGCAGTCGAAAAACCGGCGTACTGTCGAATGGTCCAAGGCCTTCTCACGTACATAGTAGAGTAGGGGCCTCGTAAATTAGGTGCAATTCCGGCTACAAAATCTTCGTGTAATAGGCTCGTCGTTTCTGTTACCTGATTTTTTATGGTAAAATTGGAAAAGTCTTTTCTACTCATTTTCTAAGCGTTTTTGTTCTAGTTTTTCTGCTAGGCGTTTAGGTAATATCGGCTGTAATAAGGTTTTTTCTTTGCGTTCTTTTAAAAACGGTGATTTTTGAAGTTCTCCTTTCATCCTATCGTTGTCATTTTGGATTTTGTTAGTACCCAAAAGTACCAGCTCTCCGCGGTCAAAATCTGCTTGTTCACGCTGTGCTGACTCGTTTATTTTACGTTGAATAGTACCTTCTTTTAATTGTTTAAGAAGGCCTCCTCCTTTTTCTATCTGTTTAAATATTTCCAGTGCTTTTTGTACGAGCTGTTGTGTGAGTGCTTCGATATAATAGACTCCGTTTGCGATGGTATGAGGTGTTTCCATTTCGCATTCTTCTTTGAGAATCAACAGTTGGTTTCTCGAAATGCGATCACCAAACTCATTCGCTTCGTGAAACAAATCGTCATAGGGAATGTTGGCCACAGTGTTCGCTCCACCGAGCACAGCACTCATGCTTTCCGAAGTGCTTCTCAGCATATTTACGTTGTAATCGTACAAGGTTTTATTTCGCGTGCTTGGCTCTGCAAAAATATGGGCGGCCTTCGTGTTTGGAAGGGCTAAAAAACTCATAAGTTCTGCCAGTAAAACTCGGAAGGCTCTCAATTTGGCAATTTCAAAAAAGTAGTTGGAACCAACGGCAAAGCGAAAGTGTAGGTTAGGGACACAATTGGGCCCTAATTGTGCGATGTATTCGTGTGTATGTGCAAGCGCATAGGCGAGTTGTTGACTGCAGTTAGCCCCTGCATTCTGATACGTACTGGCATCTACGAGTAGTGAATTTTGAATCGTTGACAGCTTGTTTAAGAGTGCTGTATCCGCTTTGTAGTTACGGTGCCAGTTCCCTGTTTTCACAAGCGTACCTATAGGGTCTATATTGAAAAAGATCGTAGCCTGTTTTACGGACTCTCGAATGTGATTGACAAGTTCCTCATTCGGTGTATTCAATCGAAAATAGAAGTGTGTGTGTTTAACATCTATTTCTTTGAGCAATATCACAGGGTCTATGCTTTTTACACAGATAAACTCAATGGCATCGGCTCCTCTTTGTAGTGCGTCTTTGGCCTTTTGGTTCGCTGAAACTTCGTTGTCAACCTGTATTTTTTGACAAATATTGAAATTGGAAGATGGTAGCTTTATGTCAAAGCTAGCGCGGTCTTCTTTGGTGTAAAAAGGTTTTACTCGAATTCCTTCGTTGTTGTCCCACAATAAGGTTTCATTGTAATCGGCGCCTTTGAGGTCTACTTGGATTTTATTTTTCCAGGCCTGTGGGCTTACTTTTTCAAATTCGTCAAATAAATAATTATCCATTATTACTTTAGGGTGTCAAATTCTATAATATAGATGTCTTCGTTTTTCTTTTTCATCAAGTACTTTTCCCGCGCATAGCGTTCTAGTTCCTTACTGTTTTCCAGTTTTTTGATCGTTTCCTTGTCTTTTTCTATGATTTTTTTGTGGATGTCAATCCAAGTTTCTAGTTCTTCAATCTCCTTGTTGAACTCCTTGTGTGTAAGGTAAGAATTTCTGTCGAGGAATACCATCCATATAACAAACACCCCTAAAATTAATAGGTATCGATTGGCGAAAATTCCAACGTATTTTTTCTTTTTTGGTGTTTGTTTTTCCATGACTATAAGCGATCGTTAATTACGGTTCTCACAATATCGATGGCTACTTTGTTGTGTCCTCCACCTGGAATAATAATGTCCGCGTAATTTTTAGTAGGTTCGATAAATTGCTGATGCATCGGTTTCAGTGTGTCTTGGTATCTGCTCAGTACTTCATTAACATCTCTTCCGCGTTCTTTAATATCTCTGCGAACTCTTCTGATAAGGCGCTCGTCAGCATCGGCGTGTACAAATACTTTGATGTCGCATAAGTCGCGAAGTTCTTTGCTGTTAAAAATGAGAATACCTTCGACAATAACCACTTTTCTCGGGTGTGTTTTAATGGTGTCTTTGGTACGGTTGTGCGCGACAAAAGAGTAGATCGGTTGTTCAATGATCTCTCCGTTTTTTAAGCCTTTCAGGTGATTTACTAATAAGTCAAAATCGATGGCTCTCGGATGGTCAAAGTTGATTTTAGTGCGTTCTTCGTAAGTTAGGTTATCAGTTTCTTTGTAGTAAGAGTCTTGAGAGATAACACAAACTTCATCTGCCGGGAGTTCGTTGATGATTTGATTTACCACAGTGGTTTTTCCACTTCCCGTTCCTCCTGCAATGCCGATTACAAAAATATTCTTCATTTAATTTCTTGTGATATTGAGTTAACAAATTTATAGAAAAAATAGTGCATAAAAAAAGTGCTAACATTTCTGTTAGCACTTTTTGTTTTGAGCCGATAGAGGGACTCGAACCCACGACCTGCTGATTACAAATCAGCTGCTCTAGCCAGCTGAGCTATATCGGCGTCTGCCTTAAAAGCGTGGCAAAGATATGAGCTTTTTGCGTACTGGAAAAATTTTTTTCACACTTTTTTTTGAGTTTTTTAAGGTGGTTTGTTTTGTTGTCACGTTATCAGAATGTTATGGTTTTGTTTTTTTTGAGTTTTTTAATAGTGAAAAGAGTTCTCTTAAGAAAAATTGTCCTTTTTCACTGGTTTTACTTTTTATAAGTACTACGACCATCCCATTAGTGAAAGGTGAAATTTCGATGATTCCGTTAGGAAAATAAATATAATGATATTCGTTTTGGGAGTCTTTTAAGAACAGGTCAAATACACCATAGGTCCAGTTAATGAAGGTATGGTACGCTTCTAAGGGCAGGTTTGATTGGTATTGAAAACAATAATAGGGTGGAGCCTGAAAAAAACGGGTGTCTTTTTCGAGGTTGTAGGCAGCGGGAGAAGTACATAAAGATATCATGCTGTTAAACTTTAAAATAAAGGTTTTTTCTACGTAAGTAATAGCTTACCAATACATAAAAACTCACCACTACAAGAGCGTAAATCAAAGAGAGCAATTTGGTATCGGTAGAAACAGTGAGTAGTTGCTTAAATAAAAAGCTATGAAGATTTTCATTCGAGTTGACTTTAATGAGATAGAAACTTTTGGAAAGGAGCATGGAGAGTACATAAATACCGATGGCATTTTTGCTAACGGCAGTCAATATCGATGGAAAAGCAATGTTTTTAATGTCGTTGAGGTACTAGAAAAGGCTGAATACTAACAACGCCCAACCACTGGTAACGAATGTAAAACTCGCTGTCCATAAACTTTTGTTGATGGGATAATACGGATCAAGTAAGTGACCTAAAAGAATTAATCCGATTCCAGCCAAAAGTAAGATTCGTAATTTTTGTTGTTTTGCACGGTGTATCAGTTTTCCTGTTAAAATGCCAAACAAACAGGTCGCAATTGCTGAAAGGGTGCCCAATATCCCCTCTGGGTCAAAATTTTTTTGCCAAAGATGCGACCCGAAAACGGCCTGGTCAATAAGGTTATTCCAGTTGTTGTTTGTATTCTCAAGCGTTGGCGCCAATCCGTTGGGTAAGTTAACTTGCGTGAGTAGGCAATAATGCACGAGTAATACCCCCATGGCAGTACCGAGCAAGGTCAGTGAATTTGCGTTTAAAAATAATAGTGCCCCGATACAAAACACGACACCAATTCGTTGCAATACTCCTGGAATGCGAACCGTATCTAAGTCTTGGAAAAAAGGGAAATACGGAGTAAAGAGGTTGATCAAGAGTCCGAGCCCTATGAGTTTGGCACTGCGCAGTAGTATTTTTTTATAGGTTTGTTGGGTGATGACCTTGTCAGTATAGGCAAGACTAATAGCAATGCCTACAACAAACAAGAAAAAAGGAAAGATTAAGTCTGTTGGGCTGAGACCATTCCAGGGTTTGTGTAGGAGTGGGGAGTAGACATCGTTCCAAGAACCGGGGTTGTTAACCAGTATCATGGCAATAATTGTAAGTCCTCTCAAGTTGTCAACAGACGCTAATCGTTTCATGTTTACAAAATGGTTTTACTGATTTTTTTCCAAACACTCGTCAATAACCACCCCGAAATAACAGCGCCTCCAGTAAGTAATGAGGCAAGGCCATAATTACCATAAAGCCAATTTCCTGTGGCGAACATGCAAAAATAGATTACGGCAATACCGAGTAACATTGCTAATATCCCCTGAGGTAGAGAGGTGCCCTTTTCAGTGACGATGTTGATATTCTCTTCTTGTGCTTGGGTTAGGATCGGAGACCAACCTCTTTTACCAGGTTGAATTCTTTGATAGAAAGCATACAGGGTTTCTTTGGATTCCGGTTGGGTTAAGAAAGTAACAACGATCCATGCGATGGTTGTGATTAAAACGATCAAGGGAAATTTCATCCACCCCGGGAAAATACCCGTTTCTGGTTGGAACAAAAGCGTTCCTACAGAAGTGAAATTGATAAGTAACGAAATGATTCCGGATACAAACATTGCTGAAATTTCACTCCATGCATTGATACGCCACCAAAACCAACGCAAAATAAAAATGAGTCCAGTACCCGCTCCAAACATCAAAATAATATTGAATAGCTGAATAGCATTCTGGAGTTTTAGAGCAAAATAAGCGCTAAAAATCATTAAGATTACGGTAGAAATTCGTCCAACACCTACCAGCTTTTTTTCATTGGCCTCTGGGTTGAGGTAGCGTTTGTATAAATCGTTTACAATGTATGAGGCTCCCCAATTAAGGTGGGTAGAAATGGTACTCATATAAGCGGCTACAAGTGACGCTAAAACAATTCCCAACAATCCACTAGGGAGTTTTGTTAGCATTGCTGAATATGCGGAGTCATGTCCGAGTTTATCTGGAGATACGTTCGGGAAAGCTTCCTGAATACTCGCTAAGTCTGGATATACGATAAGAGAAGCTAAGGCAACTAAAATCCAAGGCCACGGACGTAAAGCGTAGTGCATGATGTTGAAAAAGAAGGTAGCGCCGATGGCGTGATTTTCATCTTTAGCGGCTAGCATACGCTGGGCAATGTATCCACCTCCTCCAGGTTCGGCACCTGGGTACCAGGCACTCCACCACTGAACGGCAAAAGGAATAATTAAGAGACTTATAAGTGCTTCAGTATCGCTAAAGTCGGGTAAGATGGCCAGTTTGTCAACTATGGCCTCATGGTTAACCAAACGCTCTAGGCCTCCAACTTCTGGTAAATTTACGAGGTACCAGGCAGCACCGATGGCACCTGCCATAGCGACAAAAAAGAGGAGGAAGTCTGTGTATACAACACCTTTAAAACCTCCAATAGCACTGAATAATACTGTGATTGTTCCGGCATATATGATGGTTTCTTCAGGGGTGAGTCCTAGCATGATTTCTCCAATTTTTATGGCGGCCAGTGTCACTGCGGCCATTGCCATAACATTGAATACGATTCCTAAATAAACGGCTCTGAGTTGTCTTAGAAAACGTGCAGGTTTGCCTCCGTAACGGAGTTCGTAAAATTCAATATCTGTGGTGACATTTGACTTGCGCCAGAGTTTTGCATACACAAAAACCGTGAGCAGGCCAGTTACTAAAAAAGCCCACCATACCCAGTTACCAGCAACTCCGTTGTTGCGGACTATATCTGTTACGAGGTTTGGCGTGTCTGTTGAAAATGTCGTAGCTACCATGGAGAGTCCTAACAACCACCAGGGCATGTTACGTCCGGATAAAAAATACTCATTTGAGTTTTTTCCTGACTGTTTTGAAACGATGATTCCAATGGCTAAGACAATAGCGAAGAAACAGGCTATGATACAGTAGTCTAGGGTAGTTAAGTTAATCATTAATTGATTTTTTAGAATTGAAAACTAGGAATCTTATAGAAAGACCGGAAAAAAAATCTACCAACGACATTGTTTGTTTGCTAAACAAACCTAAAATCAAGTCAGTAGCGGTATTTCTGGTTAAAGATTTTGATTTTTTAAAATTATTTGCTTGGTTATATTTAGGTACTTTCTTCCAATAGGGATGCGCTTGTCTTGGATTTCTAATGAATTGCCTTCAATAGAATTGACTTTGTCAATGGCAATGGTATACGATCTATGTGTTCGTAAAAAGTTAGTACTCGGGAGTTCTTCTGTGATGCTCGTGAGAGATTTGTGAACTATGTAATTTCCTTGACGAGTACATACTTTGATGTAGTCTTTAAGACTTTCTATATATAGTATATCCTCAAACTTAACCTTGACGAGTTTCTTATCGACCTTTAAAAAGATATAGGAACCTTCGGTTGGTGTTGCGTTTGGGTGCGGGTGTTTGAGGTGTAATTGCTGAGTGAGCTTATTAATTGATTTTAGAAATCTCGGAAAAGGGATGGGTTTGACCAAGTAATCCAATACGTCTAGGTCATAGCTCTCTGCTGCGAATTCGCGGTAGGCTGTGGTGATTATGACCTGCGGTTTAACAGGAATGTTTTTAAGAAAATCCAATCCATTCATTTTAGGTGTGTTGATATCTAGGAACAGAACATCGATGTTCTCCTGCTCCAAGGTTTGAATGGCTTCTAATGGATTGTTAAAGGTGTCAATCACCGCAATGTTAGGGAATTCGTTGAGGTGATTTTGGATAACCTTGATTGCCAAAGGCTCATCATCTATGATAATACATTGTATTTTCACTTTGTGTCGTTTAGGGTTAGTGGTAGTTTTAATGATACTTCGAACGAGTTAGTACTGCTGTTTATCGTGAGTGTATGCTCGTTTCCGTATAGCAAATCTAGTCTTCGTTGTGTATTGTTATTGCCTATTCCAGCTGTACTGCTGTGATCAGAAGGATGAAGCGAGTTTGTTATTCGGAAGACTAGTTGTTTTTCGGATGTTTTTTCGAAACTAATATAGATATAAAAATCGTCACTGTATTTATTTCCGTGTTTAAAACTATTTTCTAAATACGGTAAGAAAATCATTGGAGGAACTTCTACACCTGTAACGTCTCCGTCTATGCTACATTCAATGGTGGCATTTTCATGACAGCGAAATCGTTCCAAGTCTATATAGTTTTGAAGGTATTCAATTTCTTTTAGTAAGGGAACTTTCGGAGCGGCAATGTCGTAAATGACGTATTGCATGATGTCGGATAATTTTAAGACCACCGAAGGCGCTTGATTCGATTTTTCTAGGGTTAAGGCGTAGAGGTTGTTAAGCGTGTTGAAAAAGAAATGCGGTTGGATCTGTGCTTTTAAAAAGTTTAATTCGCTTTTTAGCTGTTCTTTCTTCAAGTTCTCTATACGTTGACGCTGCTGTACCCAATCAATGGTGAGCTTGATGGCTGTGGCTACAGCCAAAACATAAAATTCACCGAGGGTTACTGCAATAATATGATTCAGACTAAAAGCTTCCTGTCCTGCTGCGGCTTCTGGCCAAATGTTTTTGGTGACCAATAAATAGGTAAGAGCCGTTCGCACTATGTACAGTGCTGTTAGGGAACCAACAATGGATACAATATAACGCTTGTACTTTTTTTGTATTAGAAATTTAGGAATAAAATAGTACAGGTTGGCATAGACCAAGAGGATGTGTAAGGGGAATTCTACGAGGTTAGATTTTAACGAATACCAATAGTCGTCAAAGTAACTTCCCCAACGAAGGACGTTAAAGCTAAAATATCCCAACCAAAATACGATGTGATATTTTCTGGGTATGGTTCGCGTATTATGCGTCGTTTTCTTCTGATTCAAGGTGAACTGTGTGTTGTTTGTTGCGTGTAATTTATAATGTTTTTTCTTTCAAAGCAAAAACCACTGCTCGTTGAAATGGACCTCCGAGGTAATTCAGCTATGCTGGGGTGTTGTTAGTTGTGTTTTGAGAGTCATTGGTAGATTTAATTTTTTTGTGAGAAAAGGAAACACCAATCCGCTTTCATCCGTATTTGCCCGTTTTTCATCAAAAAAATAGATAAAAGTAAAGGAATTGTTGTTTTGGTATGACAGAAAGTTAAGTCTTTAAAATTGAGTTATTCATGTGTTATTTTGTGTTGTTTGTATATAATTTTTTTTTAGGATTTTTAATAGTCGCTAACTTTAAACAAACAATTAATTAACTTATTCATGAAAAATAATAAACTGTTACTACTGTTATTCTGTGTCCTGTGGTTTGCACAATTCGCAGTTGCTCAAGAGAGAACTGTGTCCGGAACGGTAGTCGCTAAATCAGATGGGGAACCACTTCCAGGGGTGGGAGTAATAATCAAAGGAACCTTAAAGGGAGTCGAAACCGATTTCGACGGTAAGTTTCAAATTCAAGCACCAGTAGGCGCTGTTTTGGAGTTTAGTTTCGTCGGTATGAAAACCCAATCTATTGTATTAGGGGCAAGTACGCAAATAAAGATAGTACTGGAAGAAGCTAATGTGTTGGACGAAGTCGTGGTTACTGCTTTGGGGATCAAAAAAGAGAAGAAAGCACTGACCTATTCTGCTCAGGAAGTAAATGGGGAAGAATTGACTAAGGTAAAACAGACCAATCCACTAAACAGTCTTTCTGGAAAGTCTGCCGGAATCAATGTGACGAGAAGTTCGTCAGGACTTGGTGGTGCTGCTAAGGTAATACTTAGGGGAAATTCATCTACCTCAAACAACGATCCTCTGTACGTAATTGACGGAGTACCGATGTTGAATAGTGGAAATGGCTCAAATGGTTCTGAGCCGGGAACGGATATTTTCGGTAGTCAAACAGGAAACAGAGATGGGGGTGATGCGATGTCGCTTTTAAACCCTGATGACATAGCCTCAATTACTGTTCTTAAAGGAGCTTCAGCCTCTGCTTTGTACGGAAGCCAAGGGGCGAATGGTGTTATTTTAGTAACGACTAAAAAAGGGAAAGAAGGACGTTTATCGGTCAATGTATCTTCGAGTTTTACTGTTGATCAGGTTATGTCACTTCCCAAGTTACAATCGGAATACCAATCGGCATCTGTAGGAAATCCAATTGCTGAAAATGGTAGGGTAAGCGACCCAAAGTCATGGGGAGCTAAGGCTTCTGGGTTGTCTAATAATCCAAAAGACTTTTTTAACTCTGGGTATACAGCTATTAATTCGGTGGCCTTAACTTCAGGAACCTCAAAGGTGCAAACCTATTTTTCTTTTGCCAATACCTTGGCAGAAGGGGTGATTCCTCAAAACAAATTGGTCAGAAATAATGTGACACTTCGCGAAAACGCAAGTTTTTTAAATGATAAAATAAAAGTATCCGCCAGTGTTAATTTATCTGATCAACGCATTTGGAACAGACCCACCAACGGATTGTATGCAAATCCGCTGACAGGGATGTATTTACATCCAGTAGGGATCGATAGAACCACCTATAAAGAGAAGTTTGAGTACTTTAATCAAACATTGAACATGATGGATCAATACGCGACGTCTTTTGATGAAAATATTCAGCAGAACCCGTATTGGTTAATATACCGAAACCCGAGTAAAGATGTAGCACAACGCGTATTGGCAAACCTGTCGCTAAACTATCAAATCACCGATGCCTTGTCATTGCAAACACGTGGTAGTTTTGATAAGTCCTTTTTTACTTACGACAAACGACAATACGCAGGTACAGACCCTGTAAATTCAGGAAGTAATGGACGCTATATACTTGAGAAAACAGAAAATACGCAGCAGTATATCGATTTGATAGCCAATTATACGCGAGACTTTTCAGAGAAAGTATCCTTTACCGGGATATTAGGGACGAGTTTGACAAAATACAGTATTGGTGACCAATTATTTTTAGACTCAGGAAGAGATGGAAAAGGGTTGATTTACCCGAATGTATTTACGTTAGCAAATTTTGAAACGACGAATAATATTCGACAAACAGTAGGAAATCGTGAAGTGCAGTCGGTTTTTGGCTCTATGAATATAGGGTATGACAATATGTTGTTTTTGGATCTAACCGGAAGAGCAGATTGGTCGTCTACTTTAGTGAATACCAATTCTACTTCTTTTTTCTATCCGTCGGTAGGGTTAACAGGAGTGCTTTCAGAAATGTTTGAACTGCCAGAGGCAGTGAATTTTGCAAAGCTGCGTTTGTCATATGCTGAGGTAGGAAAAGACATCCCTGTATATGCTACCATTCCTCTAAACAGAATAAATCCGACCAATACAGGAATTAGCACGGTTCCTTTCGCTCCTATAGCGGGTGAAACCTTAGAGCCAGAACGTCAAAAGTCTTTCGAAGTAGGAACGGAATGGCGTTTGTTTGGCAATCGCTTAGGGCTAGAGTTTACCTATTACCATACAAAAACACTCAATCAAATTTTCTTTATTCAAGCAGCGCCAAATCCTAACGGATATTCACAAAATATCGTAAACGCAGGAGAAATAACCAACAGCGGAATTGAGGTGGTATTGAATGGGAAGCCCGTGCGAAACGATAATTTTACTTGGGATTCAACAGTAAATTTTGCGCGCAATAAAAACCGTGTAGTATCAGTTCATCCATCGCTACAAAACGGCGAAGCTATTATTACAGCTCGCGGTGTAAATGGGTATGAGTACGCCTTGATAGAGGGAGAAGATTTCGGAAGTATCAAAGCCCGATCACTAGTTCGAGATGCTAATGGTACACCTGTGATTAATGCTTCAGGAGCACTTAAATCTACTGATTTTAAAACGGTGGCTAATGCCTTGCCTGATTTTACGTTAGGATGGAATAATAGCTTTACGTTTAAAGATGTTACAGTGAGTTTCTTGATCGATGGAAAATTTGGAGGAGAGGTCGTTAGTGTTACCGAAGCAGTGAATGACAAATACGGAGTATCACAGGCAACTGCAGATGCTCGAAATAGAAATGGAGGAATGATTGATGTTGTCAATGAAAGTGGCGTGAGCTCTCAAATTACAGCACAGAGCTACTACAATGCGATTGGTGGACGTGATGGAATGTTAGGAGAATACGTGTACGATGCGACAAATGTTTCCTTGAGAGAATTGGCGATTGGGTATAAGCTGCCCATAGCGTCTGATTTTTTTAAGAGTATCAAATTGTCACTCATTGCCAACAACTTGTTTTTCTTGTACAAAGAAGCACCTTTCGATCCGAATATTGCGGCAAGTACAGGACTTGGACTACAGGGCGTAGATATTTATAACCAACCGACAACGCGTAGTTTCGGTATTAATGTCAACCTTAACTTTTAAAGAAATGAAAATAGTAATAAGAAGTATATCAGCAGTTTTTGTGGCCGTTTTTTTAAATGCTTGTACGGAGGATTTTAAAAATATCAATACGGATCCGCACGGAATATCCCAAGGGAGTTTAACACAGCAAAATAATCATATCGGGTCTCGATTTTCTCCGATGTTCGCGAATATTATCAGAGCAGAGCCTGCTTGGAACTATCAGTTGCAGCAGAATTTAAATGCAGATGTGTTTTCGGGATATATGACCGCACCTACGCCATTCGCAGGAAATATTAATAACCAAACCTATAGTTTAATAGACGGGTGGAACAATTTTATTTGGAACGATGCGTATGATGCGAACAATGGAAATGGGGTGATGCCTTATGTGAGGGAAATTAAAGATCAGGTAACCCTGTCTAATTCTCAAGGAGGAGAGAAATTCATTTTCTTGGCCAATATTATTAAAGTTATGGCAATGCATCGCGTGTCCGATGTGTTTGGTCCTATACGTTACACGAAATACAACGATTACAGTTCTTCTGGGCAATACGACTCGCAAGAAACAGTATATCGTGCATTTTTTGCAGACTTAGACGAAGCGATTCAAGGCTTACAGCAATACGAAGGCGATCAGCAATTTGTGCCTTTTGACGAGTCTAATTTAGGAGGAAATATCGCTGGGTGGCGCGCTTTTGCGAATACTGTGCGTCTGCGTTTAGCAATCAGAGTGTCAAAGGTGGCTCCCGTGCTAGCGAAGACAGAAGGAGAAAAGGCATTGGCTAGCGCAACCGGATTTATTACCGATGATATTACCGTTGACATGGGAGGATTTCCACATCCATTGGCCACTATTAGTGGTACCTGGGGTGACGTGTGTATGAGTGCTGAAATGGAGTCTATTTTAGAAGGATTTAAAGACGGGAGAATAGCTAAGTATTTTGCAGCACCAGCCGATGCGAGTTTGGGGAGTTATAAAGGCGTACGTCAAGGTATTGCCATTACAGCGAAATCGGAATACGGAAGTCACTCTTTACTTGGAGAAACTGTTATGAATGCCACGAGAAAAACGTGGTTTACCAAAGCGGAGGTGTATTTTTTAAAGGCCGAAGCAGCACTCAGAGGGTGGACAGGAGCTGGAGATGCCAAGATTCATTACGAAAACGGAGTAAAAGCTTCTTTTCAACAACACGCAGTTGCTGGGGTTGATGCCTATTTGGCGGACGGGGTAAGTACACCTAATGCCTTTGTTGATGCCAAAAATGCAGCGAATAATAGCGCTTACGGAAGCAATGTGACGATTGCGTATAAGGCCTCAGGGACACGCGAAGAGCAATTAGAACAAATCATAACTCAAAAATGGATTGCGATGTATCCGGATGGTCAAGAAGCTTGGAGTGAGTTTCGAAGAACGGGGTATCCCAGATTGTATCCTGTAGTCATCAACAATAGCGGAGGAGCTATCGATACCAATATTCAAATCAGACGAATCAATTTTGTTGCCAGCGAACGCAATACCAACGCAGCAAATGTAACCACTGCGGTCAGTTTCTTAAAAGGACCAGACACGGGAGGAACCCGTTTGTGGTGGGATACTGGCGCAGCCAACTTTTAAGCATTTATTTTCCATGACAACTGGGGAAGTTGAATAATTTCCTCGGTTGTTTTTTGTAGTTGTTTTGAGGTTCTTAGTCGAAAAAAATAGCGAAGCCCTCGCTTGCAAAGTACCTTTATAAAAGTTCTAATTAAAGCCATATTCTATGACAATGCTACAATATAAAGAAATTGAATACAAGCCAGCAGGTCAGTTTGAAGAGACCCGCTGTGAAAAAATACACAATGTAATTTTTAATAGTTCTTTGGATGCCTCTAAGGTAGTTGCGGCAGAAATCGCGCAGTTAATCAAAGAAAAAGCACAGCAAAATACGACCTGTGTTTTAGGCTTAGCTACCGGATCATCACCGATTAAGGTATATGAAGAACTCGTGAGGTTGCACCGAGAAGAAGGATTGAGTTTTTCGAATGTTATTACGTTTAACTTGGATGAATACTGGCCGATGCAGCCCGATGATTTACAGAGCTACAACCATTTTATGCATGAACATTTGTTTCACCATGTAGATATACTTCCAGAGAATATTCACATTCCTGACGGAACCATTGCTCCTGAAGAAGTATACCAGTATTGTGTTGATTACGAATTGAAAATGAAAGAGGTAGGTGGTTTGGATTTTCAATTATTAGGGATTGGAAGAACGGGACACATTGGGTTTAATGAACCCGGATCACATATTAATTCAAGTACGCGAAGTATTACCTTAGATCACCTGACTAGGGAAGATGCTGCACCGAGTTTTTTAGGTTTGGAAAACGTTCCTAAAAAAGCGATAACCATGGGGATCAGTACGATTAGAAAGGCAAAGCGTATTGTGTTGCTGGCATGGGGAATCAGCAAAGCTGAAATTGTACAGGAAACCATAGAAGGTGGGGTGAGTTCACAAGTTCCGGCTACGTATTTGCAAGAGCATGAGAACACTACGTTTGTACTCGATAGAGAAGCCTCAGACGCTTTGACTCGGATAAAAACTCCTTGGCTGGTCCGCGCTTGTGTATGGACCGATGAATTAAAGAAAAAAGCTATTTTTTGGTTGAGTGAACAGCTAAAGAAGCCCATTTTGAAGCTCACGGACAAAGAGTATAACGAGTACGGCATGGGAAGTTTATTGGTCGAAGAAGGAAGTGCCTATGAGCTGAATATAAAGATGTTTAATGCTTTACAGCATACCATTACTGGATGGCCTGGAGGGAAACCCAATGCAGATGATAGTACCAGACCCGAACGAAGCACACCTGAGCGTAAACGCGTTATTATTTTTAGTCCTCATCCCGATGATGATGTGATTTCTATGGGAGGAACTTTTAATAGATTGGTGGAGCAAGGTCATGAAGTACATATCGCCTATCAAACTTCAGGAAATATAGCCGTGTCTGACCAAGATGCTCTGCGTTTTGCTGAAGTCGCCTTGTCTTTGAATCCAGAGGCACAGAATATCAAAGAAGTGATCCAGACCTTGGTAAGCAAAGGGACTAACGAATTAGATACCCTGGCTGTTCGCAAGTTAAAAGGAGAGATTCGAAAAGCAGAATCCCTAGGAGCTACCCGTTATTTCGAGGTACCAGACGCTAAAGTACACTTTTTGAATTTGCCTTTTTATGAAACCGGAAAGGTTAAGAAAGACAATCTAAGTGAGCGCGATGTACAGATAATGAAAGATCTAATCGAATCAGTACAACCACATCAAATATACGCAGCTGGTGATTTGGCTGATCCACACGGAACACACAAAGTTTGTTTGGATGCTGTTTTCGAGGCGGTTGGGGCTTTAAAGCGGGCTCCATTTATGAAGGATTGTTGGGTTTGGCTCTACCGCGGAGCTTGGTTTGAATGGCAACCGCACGAGATAGATATGGCAGTACCCATGAGTCCAGATCAAGTAGTTAAAAAGAGAAAAGCAATTTTTTATCATCAATCCCAAAAAGACAACGTGATGTTTCAAGGGAATGACGCACGTGAATTTTGGGTAAGAGCAGAGGACCGAAATAGGTTAACTGCTGAAAAATACAGAGCCTTGGGGATGGCGGAATACGCTGCAATAGAGGCCTTCAAGCGCTATTATTTTTAGCGCTGTGAACGCGGAGTTTGCAGGCAATTTCCACTGAGGGATAATTTAAGTATCATAACAAAATGAAAAGAACCATACATCTGCTAGTAGCACTGCTCTTATGTGGTCAGTGTTTACTAGCACAGGAATATACGTCTCGTACATTGTCGTTAATGCCTTGGCCACAAGAGGTGCACAAAGCACCAGGGAAATTGGTAATTGACAGCAGTTTCTCGGTAAGCGTGTCGAGCAAAAAGGGTAGAGTGTATCAAAAAGCGGTCAATCTGATTCGCAGCATCACCGATAGAACAGGAGTGTTTGTCAACCGAGGTTTTCCTCGTATTCAGCAATCATCAACGGTAACGATACAATTTGATGAGGTAGCAGTCTTGGGGGAAAAAATAGATGAATCTTACGAATTGTCTGTCAGTACCGCTGGGGCGATTATTAAGGCAAAAACAGATGTGGGAGCACTCCACGGAATGGAAACCTTATTGCAATTGCTTCAGTTTGATGAACACTCATTTTATATTCCAGGGATTCGTATTAAGGATGCGCCTAGGTTTGCCTGGCGTGGATTAATGATTGATGTTGCTCGTCATTTTCAACCGATGGCTGTTTTGAAGAGGAATTTAAGAGCAATGGCCGCATTAAAAATGAATGTTTTTCACTGGCATTTGTCCGATGATCAGGGATTTCGCGTAGCTTCAAAAGTATTCCCTAAATTACAAGAGCTCGCTTCAGATGGTCAGTATTACACCCAACGAGAAGTGAAAGAACTCGTTGCCTATGCAGGGAGTTTAGGAATTCGCGTAGTCCCAGAAATTGATGTCCCAGGGCATGCAACAGCCATCCTGACAGCGTATCCGGAATACGGTAGTAAAAAAGGAGAATCGTATACCATAGAACGATATGCGGGTGTCTTTGATCCTACCTTAAACCCAGCGAATCCAGAGGTCTATTCTTTTTTAGCGACCCTATTTAAAGAAGTGAGTAGTCTTTTTCCTGATCCTTATTTTCATATCGGAGGCGATGAGAATGAAGGAAAACACTGGGATCAAAATGTGGAAATTCAACAACTCAAAAAGAAACACGGCTGGACTACGAATCACGAGGTACAAACGTATTTTAATATACAGTTAGAAGCTATCTTGAAATCCTATGGAAAAAAACTCATGGGGTGGGATGAAATCATGACCAAAGACATGCCTACTTCGGCTATCATACATTCGTGGAGAGGCCGTAATGAAGGGTTTCCAAACGGTACACTCATTGAAGCTGTAAAAAAAGGGTATCAGGTAGTATTGTCAAATGATTATTACATTGATAGAATGCAGTCTGTATTGCATCACCGAAAGTTTGATCCCTTAAAAAATGGCGCGCTAACCGCGGCACAGGAAGCGCTTGTGCTAGGAGGAGAAGTGACCATGTGGAGTGAGTTGGTAACCCCATTAACTATAGATTCTAGAATATGGCCAAGAACAGCTGGAATTGCAGAGTTGTTTTGGTCGAAAGCTGAGGTTGTAGATGATCCTAATTTTATAAGTCGCTTAAAAACGATGGATTTGTATTTAGACCAAATGGGGATTACTCATAGAAAAAACAAAGATCAAATTTTAAGGAATATCACCAAGTCAAGTACAGTTGCAAGTGTTCAATTGTTAACGGAGTATTTCGAACCACTCAAAATTTACGAGCGGAATAAGGATGGAGTAGAGTACAAGTCCTTTTCGCCTTTTACCTTGTTTGCTGATGCTTGCACAGCCGATGCTTACGGAGCTTTGGAATTGAACACCTTGATTGACGAGTATTTGAAGTTTGGTAAAGAAAGAACTAAGAAAGAAATTATAGCGATACTGAAGCGTTGGCAACGGGGATATCAGGCATTCAAAAGCTTAGCACCCAATCCGAACCTGGTATGTTTGACGGAACATTACAAAGCCATGGCGCTCATTGGGGAGCGTTTGGAAAAAGCCTTGTCCAATACAGTTGCTCTTCGCGATGATGTGGCATTGCGAACTACCATAAAAAAATTGGAGACTCCCCTGGTAGATACGGAGTTTATGGTATTACCTAGCCTAAAACGGTTGTTTGGACACTTGGGAGTAGCGCTAGCCGAAGGAGGAAAAAAATCGTAAATAATTTAGACGATGATTTTAATAGCTGATAGCGGATCGACAAAGTGTGATTGGGTACTTCTAACAAAAAATAACTCGGGAAGGAGACGCTCTTTTCGTACTGTGGGCTTGAATCCATCTACTATGAAAAAGAGTGAAATGTTTGCGGTTTTGAATTGTAGTGAATATGTCTTAGAGTGTAAAGAGCGCGTTAAGGCAATTTACTTCTTTGGAGCAGGATGCAACAACGCAAAGGCGGTTGCCGTATTGAATTCTCTTTTTGCAGAGTTGTTTCCGATGATGGAAACCTGTGTTGTACAGGAAGATTTGATGATTGCCATTCACGCAACTTCCTCTTGTGCTGGCGTGGTGGGTATTTTAGGAACCGGTTCTAATTGCTGCTTTTTTAACGGACTCGACGTGGAGCACCGCGTACGAGCAATGGGGTATTTGCTGATGGATGAAGGAAGTGGAAATCACCTGGGGAAAGAACTGTTGAGAAGTTACTTTTACGGAAAACTCCCCACTGATTTAAAAATTGATTTTGAACGTGTGTACAGTTTGCAAGAGTCAGAACTGATAACCGGTTTGTACAGCGGAAATAGACCGAGTGCTTATTTGGCGAGTATTGGTCGATTTTTGATAGAGCATCTAGAGCATCCTTATGCCAAGCAATTGGTCCAGCATTGTATGCGCGAATTTGTTGAAAATCAACTGTTAGTTTACAAAGAGGAATTGAAAGATCATCCTTTGTTTATCATCGGTTCTGTAGGGTACTACGCAAGAAAAGTTTTAAAAGAGTTACTCGAAGAAAAACGAATTCGAGTAAAGACGACCTTTATTCGAAGGCCACTCGATGTTTTTGTACAAGGGGTGCTAAACGATGTGACCTTACTCGACGCAATTGCATCCTGAGTTAATTTTTATAAAAGATGTTTTTGTCTTTTATAAAAAACAGCTACCTTTGTATCAGAATTAGAATGTATGTTTTCAAAATCTTGTGAATACGGATTACGAGCTGCCATATTTGTAGCAGAACAATCCACTTTGAATCTTAGAGTAGGTGTGAAGGCCATTGCTGAGGCAATCGGCTCTCCGGAGGCATTTACAGGAAAGATATTGCAAAATTTGACCAAAAACGGAATTATTACATCTATCAAAGGGCCCTATGGTGGATTTGTGATAGAGCCGTATCGGTTAAAAGAATTGCGATTAAGTGATATTGTTAAAGTACTTGATGGCGATGCTATTTATACAGGCTGTGGCCTCGGTTTGGCGCAGTGCAATGCTAAAAGTCCATGTCCGTTACATCACAAATTTGTAGCAATTAGAAATCAATTGAAGGAAATGTTGGAAGAAAATACCTTACATAGTATTCTCTATACCGACAAGGAGAAAAATTTTTTATGGCTGAAACGCTAAAAAAAATTTAAATTAATAAAAGACAAAAATATCCGTTATAAAATTTATTAGGTTCTTTTCTCACTATGCTTAGAGTATGCTGGGAGACGTGTAGTACATAGTCGTTTCGAAAGAATGAGTAGACTATTACTACTGCTTTTTCTCGTTTAACGAGAGGTAAGTACTTAGGAGGATAGTGGAGCGGTCGAAAATTTTAGAAGTACATGAATGTAAACGAAACGACGAGCATAGCCGTCCTATTAGAGCAGGATCCTTCATTGGAGTCAGCGTTGGAGGAACTTCATATTGATATTAGTTGTGTGGGAGATCGAAATTTAGACGAGTTAGTCGCAGCAAGAATCTTGAAAGTTGAAAGTGCATCGATGCTCCTCAGCAGGGTTCGCGAAAAGAGAGAGCGATTAATTGTACAGCCAGCATCTTTGGTTGCATTGATAGATCGCATTTATAAACACCACCATCTATACGTTGAACAACAAAGCCCTTTCATTAAAGCGGAGTTGGTAAAACTATGCAGTTTGCACGGAGTTGAACATCCTGAGTTGTATGCTGTTCATAGCTGTTTTTCTGAATTGAGTGCTGCTTTGGCAATGCATATGAAACGGGAAGAACTGCTGCTTTTTCCGAGGATTAAACAGTTGGAAGCAGGAAAGCTCAATTACCTTGAAAAATTTGGGAGTATCGAAAGTTTGGTCGTCAGACTTCATGAAGAACACTCGGCCGAAGAATTTGTGGTGGAGCAACTACGGAAACTCACTTCGAACTATAGCGTTCCAGAGGAAGCTTGCGGAAGCTATGGGCGAACCTATAAATTACTGCGTGATTTTGATGCGAATTTGCACGAACACATGCGTCTTGAAAACGACATACTTTTTAACGAGGCAATTTACTTGGAGCGTAAAATACTTCAAAAACACAACAAATCATGAGAAAACTTTGGATCGGCTTTGCAGCCGTTGTGCTCGCATCATTTGCGGCATTGATATGGGTAGGAACTGAAATTTATCAAAAGCAACCACCAATACCCGACCGTGTACTAATCCGTGAAACGGGTGAGGTGCTATTTGACAAAACAACGATAGAACAAGGACAAAATGTATGGGAGTCCATCGGGGGGATGGAGGTTGGTTCTATTTGGGGTCACGGAAGTTATGTGGCCCCAGATTGGACCGCCGATTGGATACACAGAGAAGCTGAATTTCTTTTGAATCACTGGGCGGAGCGTGCTTATAAAATGAGCTTCGATTCGCTGGGGATTGAAAATAAAGGGGCCTTGCAAGCTCGGTTGGTCGCTGCTATACGGACCAATACCTTTGATCCAAAAACAAGAGTGTTATGGCTCTCAAAAGATCGCGCCTTGGCAATTGCGAAGAATACAGCGTATTATTCAGCCCTGTTTTCAAAAGGACATGAACAATACGCCATTCCTGAAGGAGCATTGACCGATCGTGAAAAGTTGAGAAAATTAAATGCTTTTTTGTTTTGGACGTCTTGGGCAGCTAGTACCAATCGCCCAGATAAAGCATATACGTATACATCCAATTGGCCGCACGAACCATTGATTGAAAACACCATTACACCTGATGCACAATTATGGTCGGGATTTTCAGTAGTGTTACTGCTGTTGTTCATCGCTATTCTCGTGTATTACTACCTGAAAAATCACGAGAAAGGAGAGGCTTTGTTAAAACGAGAAACGGATCCGTTGTCTTCTTTGAAATTGCATCCTTCACAACGTGCGGTACTGAAGTATTTCGTAGTGATTTCTTTGTTGATTTTTTTACAAATAGTTTTAGGAATCATTACGGTTCATTATACGGTAGAGGGGCAAGCATTTTTCGGATTTGAATTGGCCGAGTATTTACCCTATTCGGTTTCAAGAACTTGGCATACTCAGTTGGCTGTATTTTGGATAGCGGCTACCTGGCTCGCAACAGGCTTGTTTTTAGCTCCTATGATTAGTGAGCGAGAAATGAAGTATCAGGTGTTAGGAATCAATTTTTTATTTGTGGCCCTGTTAGTAATTGTATTGGGCTCTATGTTGGGAGAGTGGTTAGGGATACATCAATTTTTTGATGCTACAACCAATTTCTTTTTTGGGCACCAAGGGTTTGAGTATATGGATTTGGGGCGTTTCTGGCAGATTTTACTAGCAGTAGGACTCGTTTTATGGATGCTCATGGTTGGAAGACATATAGTTTTTGCAATTCGTAAAAAGAACGATGACAAACACCTACTGACTATATTGTTGATTGCCGTAATGGCCATTGGAATGTTTTTCTTTTCAGGATTGATGTATGGTGAAAATAGTTCGTTGCCCGTAATAAATTACTGGCGATGGTGGTTAGTACATTTATGGGTGGAAGGATTTTTTGAGGTGTTTGCAACGGTGGTTATTGCGTACTTATTTTCAAGAATGAAAATAGTATCGGTAAAGACTGCAGGGAAGACTGCAATAGCCTCAGCAACGATTTTTTTGGCAGGAGGAATTATAGGAACCTTACATCATTTGTATTATTCAGGAACACCGGTGCAAGCAATAGCATTGGGGGCAACTTTTAGCGCACTTGAAGTAGTGCCTTTGACACTGATGGGTTTTGAAATTCGTGAGCATTGGCAAGTGTTGAAAAGCAATGCGTGGATTCAGCGTTACAAATGGCCTATTTTCTTTTTTATGGCAGTCGCCTTTTGGAATATGCTCGGAGCAGGTGTTTTTGGTTTCTTAATCAATCCGCCCATCGCTTTGTATTATATCCAAGGATTAAATACTACCGCAGTGCATGCGCATACAGCTCTTTTTGGAGTTTATGGAATGCTGGGAATGGGATTTATTCTGATCTGTTTACGTCTGTATTCACGAGATGTTTGGAATGAAAAGCTGGTAAAACGAGCGTTTTGGTTGTTGAATATCGGGTTGTTATTGATGGTCTTGTTAAGCTTGTTACCGATAGGTATTATACAGACTTATGTTTCCATTCATGAAGGATATGCCCATGCCCGCGACGCAAGTTTGCTGTACAGTGATGAGGTACAGGTGTTAAAATGGTTACGTATGATAGGTGATATAGTGTTTTCATTAGGAATAGTATACTACTGTTGGTTTGTTGTGAAAACTACTTACAACGCCCTCCGATCAAGGTAAAATATCAATTGTGCTATATTGGTTGGCAACCCCTGATGAGTGTGTACTTGTTGGAGGTTGCCTTGTGTTTAGGGGATAAATTAATCGGAAACAGCAATCCAGTTTTCGTCAATTATTTGATGAGTAATGGCAGCAGCAGCCGTACTTCCTGCGGCGACAGCACCCGCAATTCCGCTCCATCCATTTTGAGCATCTCCTATGATAAAGCATCCCGGTAACGGACTCTCAAAGTGTTCGTCGGTTTGGTAATACTCCATTCCAAAAACACCTGTTTCTGTAGGGAGTCCTAATGCTTTTGCAAACGGGCTACTTTCAATGGCAAGGGTATCGGGTAAAAAACCTCCTTCTCTTGGAATGTGCTGGCCATCTGCCAGTTCTATAGCGGTTAGTTTCCCTTCAATCGCATGTAGTTTGCTAATTTTTTGTTCAAAATACTGTACACCGTTGGCTTTCAGTGCTTTTTTTAGGGAAGAATTTTTAATTGGAGCTCCATTGGTGAAAACATGGAGGTCTTTTGACCAGTGAAATATAGTTTTGGCAAACATGGGAGCCATATCTGCATCTCCTATAACGGCCAGAGCTTTATTACTTAGTTCAAATCCGTCACAAAAGGGGCATGGGTATATTGATGTACCGTATACCTCGGTGAGTCCTGGAATGTTAATCTTTTCAATTTGATCTCGATGACCTGTAGCAAGGAGAATTCTATCGGCTGTAAACTGTTCTTTTGCCGTACGGACAAGATAGCCTCGGTCTTGTTTTTTCACGTCAATAACGCTGTCTTTTCTGTAATGGACACTGGGGTATTTAGAGAGTTGTTCCCGAGCAGTATTGAAAATTTCTTTTGGATGTTTTCCATCTTGAGTAAGAAAGCCATGTGAATGGGTGGTGACCTTGTTTCGGGCGTTTTCACTGTTGATAAGGAGTGTGTTGATAGTGCTTCTTCCGAGCACTAAGGCGGCGCTCATGCCAGCCGGACCTCCTCCGATGATGATAACGGGGTAATGCATAGTGTTTAGGTGGTTAATAGTGTTAAGTATAGGGGATGGGCTTAGTAAAATCCCCAACGTAGTGGAACTTCCAAATTGGATAAAAGATCTCCTATTCATACGAGTAGGAGTTAGGTGTCAGGATTTAGAAACACGGCCCGTGCAAAGCTCGACCAAGCCATAGTGGTAATTTCTTGGCCAGTGGTAGTAGTTTCAGGACGCATTTGCATAGCAATGGCGGCATCTATCGTGGCTAGGTAAAATTGCTCAATCCATGGAAGCGTCACTTCCGGTAGTAAATCGCCTTTTAGCTTTAAGGTGTTGAGTACTTCTCGAAATAATAACATCATGGTTTTGAAATCGTCGGATTGCTCTTCCACAGTCTCCATATTGCCTCCTATTTGGTATAAGAATCGAAACTGCATACCGCTTTGGACATCACTCCTAAACATTTGATGCAGCTGTTCTTTAGGTATTTTTGAGTTTTTTAAGGCAGCTTTAGTGGTGTTTAAGCAATGGGCACTCGCATAGCTAGTGATCTGATCAATAAGAGCCGTTTTACTAGGGAAATGGCGATGGATAGTACGCCTACTTAGCTGTATAGAAGTGGCGATTTCTTCTAAGGAAGCCGCCGCAGATTTTCCGAGACAGTTGATCGCGGCAAGGATTATTTTTTCTTTTGTTGAATTCATTTTGTCACATTAGAGTGACAAAAATACAAAACTATGTCACATTGGTGTGACTTTTTTGTGGGTAAATTTTAAATTGAGAGCAAAAAAAAACACAAGTATATCAATACCTGTGTTTTAGCAGTCGGGATGAAAGGATTCGAACCTTCGATCTCTGGTCCCCCAGACCAGCACTTTAACCGGACTAAGCTACATCCCGCTGAGACAAATCTAAAAAAAAAATCTAGGAACGAGCCTAGATTTTTTATCAAGAATAAATTTTATTTTTAAAGAGTTTATTAAGCTGTTCATTAATAAGCTCTTACTTGTAACGTTAAAAAACTTAAAATAGTATTAAGCAGTTAAAGGTTTTCCTTTTAAGCGTTTGTCAATACGTTGTTTGATGATGGTTAAACGCTTCATGAGGTCCATAAGGTGGGTATCTTTACTTTGCTTATACACTTCATTTATTTCTAAGATTAACGACTTAGCTTCTCTTGATGCTAAAATTCGATCGCTAGTGGTTACAAATTTGAATTTTCTGTTTTCAAACTCCTCCGCTTTACCAATTAATTCTGAATTCATATAAGTGCTTTCGTTTAAATTAATAACTTCCTTTTTGCATTACCTTAAACGCAAAAAGCCATAATTCACAGGTTCTCTACACGAGACATTCTTTATGCCATATGACTATGACAAAAATGGGGGTCAAATATAGGGTTATCTACGTATTTTTATGTTAAAAAACAATCAAAATATGTTATATTTTTATAAAATTTTTCTATTTGCTTTGATAATCAGGTTTTTATGCTGATTGTTTTTTGAAGGCCTTCTCTCAAATATAACAAATGTTTTAATCGAAGTCAAGTGAATTGAGCTAATTTTGTATGGGAAAACCCCTGTATTGTGTAATATGATGTGTTTCGTTTGTAAGCTGTGGGGAGCTATGCTGGGGCAAATTAATGTATCTTTGCCGTATAAATTAAACTACATGAAAAAAATTGTTTTATTAATCGCCATTTTAGGGGTGGTTTCTTGTAACTCTCAGCAAAAGAGATCGATAAAAGGAGAGACGGAATTTCAAAGAGAAATGAATGCTCAATTTAAAGACGCTTCTACTTCACCTTTAACGCGTCGCGGATTAAAGAAGTTTGATGGCTTGGCGTTTTTTCCGGTAGATAGTACGTATCGAGTAAAGGCGACGCTAGCGAAGGCGCCAACAGAACGCATTATAGAGGTGCCGACGACCACCGAGCGTGTCGCTGTATATCAGGTATATGGTACCTTGACATTTAAAATTAAAAATCAGGAATGCCAACTCCTCATCTATAAAAATAAATATCCCCAAGAAGCCTATAAAGAGCATTTGTTTTTGCCGTTTTTAGATAAAACCAATGGCGTGAGTTCGTATAAAGGTGGGCGTTTTATTGATGTCATGACCACAGACATTCAAAAAGATGGGACGGTAATCATCGATTTTAACAAGGCCTACAATCCGTACTGTGCCTATAGTAATAGGTATTCTTGCCCAATAACACCTAGTGAAAATGCATTGGATTTAGCGGTAGAGGCCGGAGTTATGGCCTATAAAAAGTAGCAACGATTCGTCTAAAAAGAAAAAGCCCCCAAATGCTGTCTAGCACCTTGGGGCTTTTTTTATTTTGAAGGAGGAGTAAGTCCTTGTTCAAGGTCTGTTTGTATGGCTTTCTCTAAGGCAGCCAATGCTTCTCTACGAACTTTTACTTTGGTGGCCGCATGCGCTTTTAAATTGAGCTGAGTAAACATCTGCGCTATTTTTTCAGCGGTAGGGAGCAAGTGTTCAGCGGGTACAATTTTATCGAGGAAACCTGCTTGAATAGCCGTTTCAGGATCGTAAATTTCTGCGTTGTTTACACTTCGTTGAAGAAATACTGGGCTTAATCTTGACTTGGCGATTTCAATACCCGCCTCGTGCATTGTCATTCCAATTTGAACTTCATTGAGTCCTATTTTAAAAGGACCTTCTGTTCCTAAGCGGTAATCCGCAGCGAGTAATAAAAAAGCTCCCTTGGCAATCGCGTGTCCAGGACAAGCGATGATGATGGGTAACGGAAATGAAAGCATGCGTAACGCAAGTTGTGATCCTTTGGTTACCAGTTCAAGAGCAGAAGCCGGTGATGCAGTCATGCTTTTGAGGTCGTAACCACCTGATAGAATCCCTGGTTGTCCTGTAATAACAACTACTTTTTGGTCTTGTTCAGCTCGGTCTAGATGTGAGTTTAAGGCTTCGATTACTTCGTGAGAAATGGCGTTTACCTTTCCGTTGTTAAGCGTGATAATCGCATGGGTTTCTCGATCGGTGTATTGAACTAATTCGGTCATTTATGATATAAGTTTTATAAGGTGAATGCCTCCAAAAACAGCGAGAAAGCCCAAAACAAAACTCGCAATCGTATAGAGTGCAAAGCTTAGGAAGTCTCCTGATTTTAGAAACACGTGATTTTCGTAGGCAAAGGTGGAAAACGTGGTGAATCCACCGCAAAAACCAGTAGCTAATAATAGGGTGTGGTTCGGCCCTAGGCTTTCGTGTTTAGCAGCCAATCCGAGTATGAAGCCAATAAGCAGGCTCCCGAGTATGTTTGCAGCAAAAGTTCCGAAAGGAATTCCAGTAGTTCCGTTGTTCAACCACTTCCCCAGAAGGTATCTCAAGATACTTCCTGAACCTCCTCCAATAAAAATTAATAGTAGCTGTTTCATGCTATGCGAATATAAGAAAACCCCACAATTTTGTGGGGTTTTGAGTTATTATTGATCGGGTATTTGTTAAAAATCGATGTCTTCAACATCAACCCAATTCCATTTTCCAGCGATCACTCCTTTTTTAATAGTCATAATTCCAGGATTGGCGCGGATGGCAGTTTTTAGTGCTGTTTCATCGCAAAAAGCAAAGGTATAAGGCAGGTCAAATTCTTTTTGTGTCGCCGCCAAATCTTCAATATAAGAAGCTGTTAACACGTAAATTTCGTAACCGTTTTCCTTGGCTTTTTTAGCCGCTTTTGAAATAGAAGCAAGTCCTTCCTTTTCTGTTTTGTCAAAATTGTACAAAAAGATAAGCATTACCTTGTCTTTGGTCAAAGCCTCTTCCAGTTTATCTCCTTCGTCAGTATCGATGCTGAAATCGTGAATAGGAGGCTCCTCGTGTAATTCGTAACTCATACCTTCCGCGATGTTGTTACCAATGGCGTACGCCCTAAAATCAACGATAGGCAAGTGGTTGAGTACGTGGTATACAATTCCTAGCGAAATCAAAATAGAAGCCAAGCTCGTAAGACTTGCTATTTTCTCAGAAATTAGCGGTTTGATGTGCTTTACACCAGCCAATAAAACTCCGATAAATACCATAAAAATGACATTTTTATAGAAGGTCTCTTTCGGTGTTAATTTAATAGCATCTCCAAAGCAACCACAGTCTGTAACTTTGTTATAGGTATACGAATACCAAGTTAAGAATAAGAAAATAAGGTTGAGTCCGAATAGGCTCCAAACAGTTAGTTTAGGTTTGTAACCAACGAGTAACATAATACCTAATGCGAGTTCCGCAACGATGAGTAGGATAGAGAAAGGCAGTGCAAATGGAATTAAGAATTCCATGTTTAAAACACTTTCACTAAAGTATTCTTCAAATTTGAATTGTGAACCAATTGGATCAACCAATTTCACAAAACCTGAATAGACGAATAAGAGTCCTACTAGTACTCGGGAGATTTGAGTGGCTAATTTTAACATCATAATCAAGGGTTGTTTTTAATAGTTAACGTTCTAATTCTGAGAAGTGAATCAAGGCAAAAATAGCATAATTTATCATATCTTGATAATTTGCATCAATTCCTTCTGAAACGAGCGTTTTTCCTTTATTGTTTTCTATTTGTTTTACACGCAGTAGTTTTTGGAGTATTAAATCGGTTAACGAAGAGATGCGCATTTCTCGCCATGCCTCACCGTAATCGTGATTTTTTGATTCCATTAATTGCTTGGTAACTCCAATTTGTTTGTCGTACTGAACGGTGGCTTCCGGAGTGTCTAGGTCAGGTTGTTCTACCACCCCGAGGTCTAACTGGACTAAGGCCATGATACAGTAATTGATAATTCCAATAAATTCAGAAACTTCTCCTTCATCAACTTTGCGTACTTCGTTTTCTTGCAATTGTCTGATGCGCTGTGCTTTGATGAAAATCTGGTCGGTAAGGGAAGGTAGTCTTAGTATTCTCCAGGCACTTCCGTAATCCGTCATTTTTTTTATAAATAAGCTACGGCATCTTTCAACGATTTCGTCGTATTGCTTTGAGGTATCTTGCATTTTGTCAATTCTGAAATAATTAGGTAAAAATAAGAAATGAATTAGGTTTTCCTTTATTTTTACGTAAATAAATTATACGTATAAAATGAAGTTAGAGAACGTAGTTGTATTTTGTGGATCGAGCATGGGATTTGGAGAAAAGTATCAGACCGCTGCCAAAGCATTGGGGCACTATTTTGCTGAAAATGGTATTTCATTGGTGTATGGAGGAGGAAAAGTAGGCCTGATGGGTGTAACTGCCGATGCTGTTTTGGAGAAAAATGGAACAGCAATTGGTGTGATTCCCGGTTTGTTAAAGGAGGAAGAAGTGATGCACAATGCACTGACAGAGATGGTGGTTACTGAAACGATGAGTGAGCGAAAAGTAGTGATGAGTAAGATGATCGATGCGTATGTAACCATGCCCGGCGGGTTTGGAACGCTCGATGAATTGTTTGAGGCCTTGACCTTGCAGCAACTCCACATTGAGCAAAAACCTGTAGGATTGTTAAACGTTGAAGGCTTTTTCGATCCGGTATTGGAACAGCTTGATAGGATGGTTAAAGAAGGTTTTTTAAAGCCCGAAAATAGAGCGTTGTTACTTGTGGCAGCAACGGTTCCAGAACTTATGGATCAATTGAGAAATTATACCGCACCAAAAGTAGAAGCAATTATTAATAAAGTTGTAAAGAAAAATGACGATAAACTGTAAAGGTGAGCTCATCGATTTGTCGATACCCAAGGTGATGGGGATTTTAAACCTGACGCCTGATTCGTTTTATGATGGAGGAAAATACAGCGATGGCGCTGCCATAGTGCAACAAGTGGCCAGGATGCTCGAGGAAGGAGCGACCTTCATTGATGTTGGAGGATATTCTTCACGCCCAGGAGCAAAACACATCAGTGTTGATGAAGAGCTACAGCGGGTAGTTCCGGTCATCGAACTGTTGACTAAGGAGTTTGATGGGATTCTAATTTCAGTAGATACTTTTAGGAGTGAGGTGGCAAGAGCTGCTGTAGCAAAGGGGGCGGCCATGATCAATGATATCTCGGGTGGAAGTATGGATGCAGCGATGTTTCCGTTGGTAGCCGAACTGCAAGTGCCTTATATTTTGATGCACATGCAAGGAACTCCTCAAACCATGCAAGACAAACCGGTTTATGAAGATATCGTGACAGAACTCGTTTCTTTTTTTGCAGCGCAATTAACGCAATTGAGAGCGCTAAAAGTACACGACGTGATTTTGGATGTAGGATTTGGGTTTGGAAAAACCATTCAGGACAATTACGAGTTATTAAATAATTTGAACTTGTTTCAAAAACTCGACGCTCCTATTTTGACAGGAGTGTCTAGAAAGTCAATGTTGTACAAGTTGCTCGACAGTACTCCGGAGCAGGCATTGAATGCAACAACTGTTGCCAATACGATTGCTCTGATGAAGGGAACACAAATTTTAAGAGTTCACGATGTAAAAGAGGCAATGGAAGCTGTCACCATTTATACACAATTGAAATAGAAATTGAATGAAAAGGAGGAAGTTTATTAAAAATATTACTTTGGGATCTCTTGCAATGGGAGGAGTACTCGGGGGCTATGCTTGGCAAGTAGAGCCTTTTTGGCTAGAATTTGTTGAACGCACCATGCCGGTAAAAAATTTACCGAAAGCCTTAGAGGGGAAAACGTTGATGCAAATAAGCGATATTCACGTCGGGGATCGTTTCGATTATAGCTACCTTATTGAGAGCTTTAAGGAGGCGACAGTATACCAACCCGACTTTGTAGTATACACCGGTGATTTTGTAAATTACAATAGTGTGCGGCAGTTGGAACAGCTTAAGGAAGTAGCAGAATACGCAGTATTGGGTAAGATTGCTACCTTAGGAGTGTTGGGAAATCACGATTACGGAGAAAATTGGTCACAACACGAAGTAGCTGATGCTATTTGTAGTATTCTTCAAAATGCAGGGATCACGGTCCTCAGAAATGAACAGCAGGAGTATGAAGGGCTTAATTTTATAGGTTTTGACGATTATTGGGGAATCAATTTTAACCCGGAATTGGCGATGCTAGATTTTAAAAATGATCGCGCCAACATTGCGTTGTGTCACAATCCAGACGTTTGTGATTTGCCGGTGTGGAAAGATTATAACAGCTGGATTTTATCGGGACATACGCATGGAGGACAGTGCAAACCTCCTTTTCTGCCAGCACCGATGTTGCCAGTGAAAAATAAAGCCTATGATCAAGGAGAGATAGACCTGAACGACGGGCGAAAATTATATATAAACAGAGCGCTAGGACATTTATGGCAGGTCCGATTTAATGTGCGTCCTGAGATTACAGTGTTTGAGTTACAGCGAGCCTAGTAATTAAAGGGGATAGAACTGAGAGGTATGAATTTGAATTTTATTGATTTTTCCGTATTGGATATCTTAGATATCATATTGGTGGCAGTCTTGTTGTATTATATCTATAAGTTGTTGCGAGGTACAGTAGCCATTAATATTGTTGTAGGAATAGCGGTAATCTTCGTGATATGGAAAATTACGCAGGCTCTGAATATGGAAATGCTGAGTGGAATTTTAGGGTATTTGTTGTCGGGAGGAGTCATCGCTTTAATTATCGTTTTTCAGCAGGAAATACGAAAGTTTTTATTGATGATTGGAACTACCAACTTCTCGTCGAAACGAAATTTTTTAAATCAACTAAAATTTTTGCAGTCAGAAATGAATGCCGAGGTGGATACCGATACCATTTTAGACGCCTGTATTAATTTGGCTAAAACCAAAACGGGAGCACTTATCGTTGTAGAACGTACCAATAACCTCGATTTTTTAGCGGGTACAGGTGATGCGATGAATGCCGTGGTAAATGAAGCTATTTTGGAGAGTATCTTTTATAAAAATAGTCCGCTTCACGACGGAGCTACACTGATTCGCGACAATAGTATCATTGCTACACGAGTGGTATTGCCAATTTCTGACAATCCGCAGATTCCGGCGCGTTTTGGGCTGCGACATCGCGCTGCTATTGGAGTTTCAGAACGTACGGATGCCTTGTGCTTATTGGTTTCAGAAGAAACAGGTGAGATATCTTATATAAAGGATGGTGGGTTTGAACTCTACGATTCCGTAGACGTACTGCGAAAGAAATTGCACGCAGATGTTATGACATAAAAAAAAGCTCTTCAATAAAGAAGAGCTTTTTTTTTAGAAAAATATTATTTAGTAGCAGGAGCCATTTTAGATTGGATAGCGCTCATTACGCTTTTGAATTTTTTAACTCCTTCTTCGTCTAAGGTTTTAACTAACTCTTCTCCTTTTTTAGCTAATTCAGTTCCTTTAACGGCTAATGCTGAATTTTTTACTACATCTCCTTTCGCAGCGATGTATTCTTTTGCATGAGCAGCGTACTCTTTAAGGTATTCCTCAACTTTTTCGTTGTCAAAATGAGGGATGCTTACACCTTCTAAAGCCGATGCAACAGCTTCGGTAGTTTTTGTCGCTGCTTCTTCTGTTGCTTCTACAACTTTTGTCGCTGCTTCGGTAGCTGCTTCTGCTGCCTTTTCAGTTGCTTTTTCTGTCGCTTCTACGGCTGCTTCTGCGGCTTTGGTAGTTTCCTCTTTCGTGTTTTTACATGAAGTTGCTACTAAAGCACCAACTACTAAGGCAGATAAGATTACTTTTTTCATCGTATTATGATTTTTAGTTTTAATAGATTGAGTAACAAATGTAACAAAACGAATGAATTTTCCAAATACAACACAGTTTTAATTGGTGTAAATTCTCTGCAATTCAGAAAGCTAGCTGCTTAGGACTGCGCCTCTTGAAATTGTACCTCATAGAGGTTTTTGTAGTAACCATTAGCGATTTGTAGGAGTTCTTGGTGGTTTCCTTGTTCCACAATGGTTCCTTTATCCATAACGATAATACGGTCGGCCTTCTTGATGGTTGCCAGTCGGTGGGCAATAACAATAGAGGTCCTTCCTTCTGTGAGTTGGTCCGTAGCATATTGAATCATTTGTTCTGCGTAGGAGTCAACCGATGAGGTTGCTTCATCCAGAATTAAAATACTAGGATTACTGACATAGGCTCTTAAAAATGCAATTAGCTGACGCTGTCCTGACGAAAGCATACTTCCTCGTTCTTTGACGTTGTAGTGGTAATTGTCAGGGAGACTCATGATAAAGTCGTGAATACCGATTTTTTTAGCGGCCTCTTGAACTTCTTCTAAGGAAATAGCCTCATTTTTTAAGGTGATATTATTGAGTATGCTATCCGAAAACAAAAAGACGTCCTGTAGTACTACAGCAATTTGATGGCGTAGTGAGCTGATGTCAAAATTTTCGACGTTGATTCCATCGACGGTAATGGTACCACTGTCAATTTCATAAAAGCGATTTATAAGATTGATAATGGTAGATTTTCCTGCTCCAGTAGCCCCGACGATGGCGATGGTCTGTCCTTTTTCAACATTGAAACTAATGCCTTTCAAAACTTCTTCTCCAGGAATGTAGCTAAAACGAACTTGATCGAATTTAATGCTGCCCTCAAGGGCTGTGGCTGGCTGATTGCCTTTTTGAGCAATACTACTTTCGGTATCGAGTACGGCAAAAACACGTTCTCCCGACACGATTCCCATTTGTAATTGGTTAAACTTATCCGCTATCTGACGTAGGGGACGGAATAGCATTTGCGCCATTTTTATAAATCCGATAATTGCTCCAACGGTTACGGCATTATCCGTCACTACTTGCAGCCCTCCATACCAAACAATGAGTCCGATAGCAATAGAAGATAAAATTTCAGCAATTGGAAAAAAGATGGAATAATACCAAACGGTTTTGACGTGGGCTTTTTTGTGTTTATCGTTGATAGCGACGAAATTGTCATATTCGATTTTCTCTCTGTTAAACAGTTGGACGATTTTCATTCCCGTAACGCGTTCCTGTACAAAACCGTTGAGGTTTGCTACCTGATTACGCACGTCTTGAAAGGTAGCTTTAATCGCAATTTGAAACAACTTGGTAGCGTAGATCAATATAGGGAGTACAGCCAAGCTGATCAGGGCCAATTTCCAGTTGATGACTACCATCAAGACCGCAACGACGAGCATTTTTAAAATGTCACTTACGATCATAAATACACCTTGGGTGAAAAAGTTGGCAATGGTTTCTATATCCGAAACCACGCGGGTTACTAATTTACCCACGGAAGTCGTATCGAAATATGCCATTTTAAAGCCCATGATTTTTCGAAAGGTCTTGGCTCTAATATCTCGTATAATATGCTGACCTACCCAATTTGCGTAATAGATAAAGGCAAATTGAAGTAGTACTTGCAACAAGAGTACGGCAATTAACAGCAGGGTATTGTTCAGCAGTTGATTGATGTCTTTTGAGGCCGTAAATTCGTTGATGGTATACATTAGTATATACGGATCTGCCGCGGTCGCTACAGCAAGTAAAACCGTAGCGATAACGGCAATACTAAATTTTAACTTGTAATTTTTTGCAAAGCTCATGAGCCTTGCAAATATTTTTAGATCAAATGCTTTTCCTGTTGTTTTACTCACGATATATATGGGTATGCTACGTTCGTTAAAAATAATCCTTTTGCAGGCACTGAAACTCCTGCCTTTCCTCTGTTTTTACTTTCAATCACGGCGATAAAATCAGAACGCGTTTTTTTGCCCAGTCCCACTTCGAGTAAGGTGCCCACGATGGCGCGTACCATGTTTCTCAAAAATCGATCGGCACTGATATAAAAAGTGAGTTCCTGACCATCCAATCGCCATTCGGCATGACTAATTTCGCAAAAAAAAGTGTTTACATCCGTTTTTACTTTTGAAAAACATTCAAAATCTCTGTAGTCATACAAAACCTTAGCAGCTTCATTCATCGCGGCGATATCAATATTCGTATGGTGTAATTGCCACGTAGTATCCAGTGAAAAAGGGTTTCTGCCTAACTGTATTTTATACTCATAACTCCTGCTAGTGGCATCAAAACGCGCATGTGCATCGTCCGCTACAGGGAGGGTTCTATAAATGACGATATCATTGGGTAGTATAGCGTTCAATTTATAAGTGAAATTCTCATCGAGTAATTTTTCCGTATCAAAATGAGCGAACATCTGTGAAGCGTGAACCCCTGCGTCCGTGCGTCCTGCACCAACTATAGTGATGGGTTCTCTCATGATGGTGCTCATCGCGGTGCTGATTTTTTCTTGAACACTAATGGCATCGGGTTGTACTTGCCATCCATGATAGTGTTTTCCGTGGTATGCTAACTCTAAAAAATATCTCAAAAAAGTAAAAATTTTAGACAGCTAAATTATGGAATTTTACTGGTTATTATCGTATAAAATTTTGTGGAGTTTAGGCTATGAGAATTTTGGCTGTTGTAGTAGTTGCTTAACATAGTATAAGGAGTATTGGTTTGTTTTTTAGTATCTTATAGGTAGGTATTGAATAGTCCCCCCGCATGTCTATCCTTCAGAAGATAAACTCGTAATTTTGATTGCGAGTTTATTTTTTTGATATTGCCTGACCAATAGGAAAATGAAATGAAGAAAATTTTGTTGTTATCGGATACACACAGTTATCTCGACGAGCAAATACTCAAGTTTGTACGTCAAGCAGATGAGGTATGGCATGCAGGAGATATTGGTGATTTATCGGTTACAGACGCTATTAAAGCACTAAAGCCACTGCGAGCGGTGTACGGAAATATTGATGATAAGGATGCTCGTTTGGAATTCCCTCTAAACAATTTATTTGTCGTAGAGGGGGTAAAGGTATACATTACGCATATAGGTGGCTACCCAGGCCGTTATAAACCCAAAGTGCAAGCATTCATTAAAAAAGAACGCCCAAAGCTCTTTATTTGCGGGCATTCGCATATTTTAAAGGTGCAATTTGACGCGACGCATCAATTATTACATCTGAACCCAGGAGCTGCCGGAAATCACGGTTTTCACAAAGTGCGTACGATGTTGCGCTTTGTGCTCGACCAAGGAGAAATTGGCGATTTGGAGGTTATAGAGCTCGCTACACGAGGCTAACGGCAGTTTTTTTAGGAGCGGGGACCGAAATCGTTATTTTGGTACCTTTGTTAGTAGCGGTTTCAATTAAGAAATTTCCGTTCATCATTTGTATCCTCGCTTCAATTTGATTGAGTCCAAGTCCTGATTTCGTCGTGCTTTTGCGGTAATTAAATCCAACGCCATCATCTTCGATTAAAATGGATAAAAACTCGTTTTGTTCTTCCAAAACAATATAGGCATTGCTGGCTAAACTGTGTTTGATAATATTGTTGATTAGCTCGTGGATAACATTGTAGATCTTGATTTCAAATTCCTGATTGTACCTGTTGATATTATTGAACTCAGAATGAAAACTAAGTTCGGTGTTAGAATATTTTTTAGTGATGTCTTTCAGGGCGTACTCCAGTCCAAATTTTAATAAGATAGACGACACGAGGTTGTGCGATAGGTCGCGTACTTTTTGTGAAGCTTCTAAGATAATTTCACGTGTTTTTTCCAATTCAACCGGAGGTTCTCCGTCGAACTGCTTTTTGGTGGCACTGAGGTGCATGTTCGCTGAAGAGAGTAGGGCGCTGACACTGTCGTGCAGTGTTTCGGCAATTTGTTTCCGTTCTGTTTCCTTTCCGTCAATGGTTGCGTTTAGTATTTTTATTTGCGATTCTGATTTTAGACGATCAATATTCTGTTTTTCTAATAATTTATTTTGTTTGAGTTTTAGTTGTAAGTTGCGTTGTCTCAATCGAATATTATAGATGACAACTGCCGAGGCAATTAAAATCAATGCAGTGAGTGCAGCAAATAAATACGTCGTGTTTTTCTTTTTCAGTTTAGCGATATTGATTTCCTTTTCGTTTTCGAGCTTCTTGAGCGTTGCATTGTGATCCGTTTCAATCTGTTTAATGATCTTCTTTAAGTCTCTTTTTCGTAAATCTTCTTCAAATTCGTACGAAGTTTCAAGGTTGTCGTAGGCTTTTACTTCATTTAAATTGCGCATCGCCCAAGCCAGGTTGTAATATAGTTTAGCGCTGATTCGTATGGCTTTTGGACTCTTGATATCGTGCACGTAATTGATACCTTCAAAATAGTTTTTCTTTGCTAACTCAAACTTGTTTTGCATTAGAAAAACATTGCCCAAATTACAATAGGCACCTGCGAGCACTATTGAATCATTATTTGTTTTGTTGATCTCAATTGATTTTAAAATGTAATGTTCAGCTTTGGTAAAGGTAGAATCCATTTGATAGATTCCGGCAATGTTGATATATCCTTTAGCTCTTTGGTGTTGTATATTCGTGTTTAAGGTTTGAATTTGTTCGAGCTGATCGTAGTAGTAAATGGCACTATCTCTATTTTGAGCAGTGATTTCTTTAAGTGCATTTATCGCGTCAAAATCTTTGTCTTCACGACTGTAAAACTTGTTTAATCGGAATTTCTGACGGGTGAAGGTACGTTGAAAATTCCCTCCGATTTTTAAAAACATACGAGCCTTGATATTAGCGATAGTATCGTTTGATAAGGCTGTTTTATCATGGTTAAAGGCGTGTAAATCCTGTAAGCTTCTTTTGTAGTATTCGGTTGATATGGCGATTTCCCCAATTTCGCGATAGATATCAGCAATGAGTTCAGCAACAGCTGATTTGAGCGTTGTATTATTCGTTTTGTTACACTGTTCAAGTAGTACCAAGGCTTCTTTTAAGGCATCTCTGTAATTCCCTTTTTCGTGTTTGACAACAATTTTCTGGTACTGTACGTAGGTGAGCGAATCTTTTTTACTTACTACTAATTCACCCAAGTTTGTTCGTGATTGATCAAACTTGGGTGAATGGTTATTAGCGTAAGATAATGATATACTTGCAAAGAAAAGAATCGTCAGTATAACAATGTATCTCATATGTTTTTTTACTTTTATTCTACAGAACTACTTCCGTCATAGAAAATTACAATTTTTGGCTTGTTTGGTTTTTCAAGACTTCTGTTGGCGCGGTTGGCTGCATTCGAAGCTCCGTCCTCTTTGTGATTGATAAATCCAATTTCTAAGCGTCCGTTAGTCATTTTTAAATCTCTAGAGAAATTCTGAACGGTTGCTGTTCCCAAAGATAAGTGAATTTCATGAGTGTTGGTATCTTCATTAAAAATGAATTCCGTTTGAACATTCGTATTTACTTGAAATTTTAAATTGTACGAGTCATCTTCGTTCTTACTGATGCTGTAGTTGTTTAAGAATTCAGTAATACCACGAGCTTTAGTCACTTCGTCGTCTTCAACGATGATTCTCGTCTTTTTACCATTGTTTGTTTCCAAGATGTTTACCTTTAAAACATCGTCGTTTAACTCAAGCGCTGTACTGTTAGAGCGAGCTGCGGTATTGCTACCTTCGCTAATCACTAAGTCGTTTGACAAGTCTGTATTTTTGTAGCTATCTACTTTACTGTTTTCTTCTAGATCAAAATCAATATAATAGCTTCCACTGGTATTCTTCTTTAAGGTATACGACTTTAAATAGCTCGTTGGCTGTCTTAAATCGTGAGATAATTGTGGGTCGGTGTCGTTGTTAGAGCAAGAGCTTAAAAAGGCAATACTTAATGCTGAGAAAAGAACGGTAAATTTTTTCATGGTTTTTGATTTTTTTTTAATTTAAGGAATTTCGTTAATAAAATTACAAAGGCGATGCACTTAGTATAGACAGATGGAGATACGGGGGACGTTCTCAAAAGTTAGGGGATAAAGAAAACAAAATGAAGGGGTTTTCTAAACTATGTTATGTTTTAATAACAGCGCACATCGCCATGTATATATCTTAGCTGTAGTTCTTAGCGATGTATTTCATCAGGAATTATAGGATGGGGGGAGTATTTTCTTTGGGGGCAAAGAAAAATAGAATGAAAGGATTATACTATCTTATTCCTAACTGCGTACATCGCTAAACCTACTACATTTTTTACTTTCAATTTTTTATATAGGTTTCTTCGATACGATTCAACGGTTTTTACACTGATGCGAAGCATATCTGCGATTTCAGATGAACTTTTTTCTTGAGCTATTAATTTGAGGACTTCAATTTCTCTTTCTGTCAAATCTTTGTGAGATTCTTCCTTGTTGTTTTCGTTTTTGGTACTCGCCACATACAAGTTGAACAATTTACTTTTAATGTCTTCATTAAAGTATTGCAACCCCTTGTGCACTGCTCTGATGGCTTCCACGATATGTTCGCTGGCACAGCTCTTTTCCAAGAACCCATTTGCGCCTAAAGCGATCATTTCCTGAACTAGCTTAGGATCACTCAAACTAGAAAGAATGATGGTTTTTATTTGTACGTCTCGTTGTTTGAAAACTTTTAAAACGTCAATTCCATCCATTTCTGGCATGTTGATGTCTAATACTAATACATCGGCAGTATTGGTGCTTGACCAGTTTACAACTTCTTTTCCTGTTAAAGAGAAGCCTTCAACTTCAATGTCATCTTCGATATTTATAAGAGCCATCACTCCTTCAATTAGAATTTTGTGATCGTCGGCTATATGAACTTTAATCTTGTAACTCATTTGTTGTTTACGTTTACAAATTTATGTGACAACTGTGTTTTGTACAATACTCAGAATCCCTAAACGGTTTTTAAGGGTTTCTACTTACGGTATCAGGGTTAACCCTAGTTTTTTTGTTAATAAAACTCATCAAAACACTGAATATCAGTTTTTTAAATATATTTTTTGTGGGGGTGGTTTCTTTTTTCCGAATATAAAACTAAAATAATTTTAAGAATATTTAGCTATAAAAACGAGACAATTTTATAAGTGCTTGTTTTTAAATTCAAAGGGATGAAGAAGGGGAAAAGGCAAAAAAAAAAAGCCGAGTTCATACTCGGCTTTGTCGCACTAAATATACTAAGATGTTAGGCTTATCGCAATCTGTCAACAGATTTTACAAGATCTTCGTCCTTTCTAATGGCTTTGTTTGCTAGAACTACTAACAAGATAACAAAAATAGGAACGAGCATCCCAATACCTTTCTCAGAAACCGCAGTTTCTCCAGATAATGTTAGTGACAAATAAATCAATAATCCTACTAAAAAAAGATTAATCAAGATTACTACTCGACCAAGCACAAATTGCAACTGTCTATTTTTAAACAAAAAGATAGCTGCTAAAGCTACTAGGGCCGAGGCAAAAAACAGTACAGGAATTCCTTTTAAAGCAATCTGGTCACTGCTTAACAAGTCCGTAATAAACACGGAAGCGTCAGCTGATTCTTGTGTCCACAAACTTACGTTTGGTGCTAAAACACCCGCTAGTAAGCTAGCTATCAACAAATATATGCTTTGTATTCTCTGTATCATTTTCTGAATTTGGGTAGCAAAAATAACACTTCTTTTTTTAAAAAGAAATATTAGAAGTTAAATTATTTGTATATATTTGCGATATAAGTAACCGCACTTTACAGTTATATACCTCATATATAGCTAAGCAATCAGGAAACAAATAATAAATATTTAATTCTTCAGTCACAACAGAATTATTTAACCTAATATTTTTTACGAATGTTCGAAATTTCGGAATTAAAAGCTAAAAAACTTACGGATTTACAGGCCATTGCGAAAGGCATTGGTTTGACTAGAATTAGTCAGTTAAAGAAGTTAGATTTAGTGTATAAAATTTTAGACGCGCAGGCAGAATCTTCAAATAAAGAAGAGAAGCCAGCAGAAGTAAAGGAGGTCAAAGAAAAGCCTAAGAGAAAACGTATTTCTAAAAAGGCAGAAGCTCCTAAAGAGTCTAAGGTTGAACAAGCTACGGAAAAGAAAAGTACCAAACCAGCTCCTGCAAAAAAGGAGGTGGCAGCTCAAGATAAACCCAAAGCCCCAGCGCGCTCAAAAACGGTTCAAAATCAGAAAGAGGAGAAGCGTGAAGATGAAACTAAGCGCAGTGGGAACGACGATAAAAAGCAAGGTCAGTCAAATCAAAATACGAACCAGAACAACAATCGTCAACGCAATAACCAAAACCAAAACAAAGGAAAACAACATCATAACAACCAAAATAAAGGGAAGCAACACCACAAAAGTGGTAACAAATACCGCGATCCTGATTTTGAATTCGACGGAATTATCGAAAGTGAAGGGGTGTTAGAAATGATGCCTGATGGTTATGGATTTTTGCGTTCTTCTGATTATAATTATTTGTCTTCACCTGATGATATTTACGTTTCTCAATCACAGATCAAGTTATTCGGCTTAAAAACCGGTGATACGGTTCGTGGAAATGTGCGTCCTCCTAAAGAAGGAGAAAAGTATTTTCCGCTGATCCGCGTTTCGAAAATCAACGGATTGAATCCGAACATTGTACGCGATCGCGTGTCTTTTGAGCACCTTACTCCTTTGTTTGCGAATGAACGTTTCAATTTAGCACAAAAAGGAAGTTCGTTGTCGACGAGAATTATTGATTTGTTTTCACCAATCGGAAAAGGACAGCGTGGGATGATTGTAGCACAACCTAAAACGGGTAAAACCATGTTGTTGAAAGATGTGGCCAATGCCATTGCTGCAAATCACCCTGAAGTATATCAAATTGTATTACTCATCGATGAACGTCCGGAAGAAGTTACGGATATGCAACGAAGTGTACGTGGTGAAGTAGTTGCCTCTACTTTTGATGAGCCTGCAGACAAGCACGTTCGTGTTGCCAACATCGTTTTGGAAAAAGCGAAGCGATTGGTAGAGTGCGGACATGATGTGGTCATCTTATTAGATTCTATCACGCGTTTGGCAAGAGCTTACAATACAGTAGCTCCGGCATCAGGTAAAATATTATCAGGAGGTATCGACGCCAATGCATTGCACAAGCCAAAGCGTTTCTTTGGAGCGGCCAGAAATATCGAAAATGGAGGGTCATTGACAATTATTGCTACAGCATTAACTGAAACTGGATCTAAAATGGACGAGGTAATCTTTGAAGAATTTAAAGGTACGGGTAACATGGAACTTCAGTTAGAGCGTAATATTGCGAACAGAAGAATTTATCCTGCTATCGATTTGATCAAGTCAAGTACGCGTCGCGACGATTTACTCTTAGACGAGAAAACCGTACAACGCATGTGGGTGTTGCGTAAATACTTAGCAGATATGAATCCTATTGAGGCGATGGAATTTATTCAGCAACGCATAAAGACTTCGCTCAATAACGAAGAATTTTTGATTTCAATGAATGGTTAAGAGCCTTAAAAATAAATAAATAAAAAAGCCTGTAGTTTTTCTACAGGCTTTTTTATTTGGGATAAATTACCCTATCTAGTGCTATGTCGTATGCGTCTCGATCGGTAATTTTATCGATAGGAGCAAAATAGTTGATTCCTATCGTTTGGATGTCTTGACGGCAGTCGGCTAAAAAGCGGTCGTAAAACCCTTTGCCATATCCCACTCGGTAATTTTCTCGATCGGAGATGAGTAAGGGTACCAACACGACATCGATTTTATTGACAGCTATTGGGGTTCCTGTAACGGGTTCCGGAATTCCATAAGCGTTTAACGCTATTTGGGTATTGTTGTCATAAATGAAATGTTCTAAACTAAAATCGTCAAAATTACTCCGACTGATAATGATTTTTTTATCAAGGCGCTTTAGGTAGTCAATAATAGGGTAGGTGTTTATTTCCAGCTGTTTTTTTATCGGTAGAAACACGTGAAAGTACAAAGCCGTATCAAAATTGATGGCTTGTAATTGTTCCAGTATAGAAGTTTCTATTGCTATTATTTGATCAGCGCTAAGTTGTTTTCGTTTTTGCTTATACGCTTGGCGCAGTGCTTTTTTGTCCATTTATAGTTCGTTTAACGAGGCTTGCGTTTTTTTAGGTAGTCCTTTTACAACGGTTTCGTAGGAATGGTCGATTAATTCTCTGAGCATGGCATCGTCTACGTCTTCGTTTATGGTTACGGTATTCCAATGCTTTTTATTCATGTGAAATCCCGGGTTAATACCATCGTAGGTTCCGCGAAGTTCCAATGACCATTCAGGATTACATTTTAGGTTGACGCTGGGAATTCCAGCTTCCCATTTGTCTAATCCAGTAAGGGCAAACATCTTTCCCATCACCTTAAACACCAAGGTTACTTCATCGAACGGAAAATGTTCGGTGACTCCTTTTTTTTGAATACAGTAGTTTCGTAATTGTTCGACATTCATGATGTTGTGAGTTTTTTTTGTGTGTGATTGGGAAGTTCGAGAGCACTGATGTCTAATCGCCATCCAATAGTTTCGGCAAGGTTGTTTAATACTTGTAGTGCTTGTAGCGCTTCGGTATTCGCCATAGGAATTAGATTGCTGTCTGGCACTTTGTTAATAATGTGTTCCTTGGCAGCGGCATTCACCGCGGTTAGGTCGTCAGAGTTAAACTTATTGAGCAAGCCATTTTGTATGTCGTAGTAACGCAAGGTAGGCTCAACCGAGATAATTTCTGGTTCGGGAAAAGCCAGGAGTCGAATACATTTTTCTTCGAGGTCCGATTCCATTTGGATTTTAGTAAAATCAAAGCCTATATGTACTTTGGCATTGATGATAACAATAGCTTTTTTTTTGCTGCTAATCAGTCCTAAAAGTTTCTCTTTTGTATTTTCATGGTGGTAAATTTCTGCAAATTCCCCTTCGACACTAATCAATTTTGAGACTCGTTTAATTTTTTCGAGCAAAATAATTGATTGCTGGTTGGCGCGTTGTCGTTTTGAACGCGTTGCAAATTTTGAAAATATAAAATACGAAAGCACGGCACCTGCAGCCAAGCCCATAAAAAGTAACTCCATAACGACGAAGTTAAGTAAAAGTAGGTAAACGAAAAAGAGCAATCGCTGAACGATTGCTCTTTGTTGATACTGGTTAATACTGATTGTCGCAAGAATTTAGGGGATGATGGTTGCCAAGTCGTAGAAATAGAAATTTTTATCATCGTTCATAGCGACGAAAATTCCATTGGGGAACAAGGGCCCCATACTGCGGTGGTATCCATCACAGCCATCTGTGGCAGTCGTTCCGAGGTTTACAGCTTTAACAAATGCGTTATTCTCACGGTTAAAGAGGTTGAATTCTCCTTTTTGCTGATTCGAAACAATGAGGTAGCCTTGGGTATCGGTAGTTTTTATCAAGGCAATACCTTCGATGTCCTCTTCAAAGTGCGCACCTCCGAAACAAGCGAGTTCTTCTGAACCTTTATTGGGGTCTGCGTAGTATTTTCGAATCCCGTGTTGTTCATCAGAGTAATACACATGTCCCAGTTCATTATCAACGACGATGGCTTCAATTTCTTTTTTACCGCTGAAAGCACCAAATTTTCTGACGAGTTTTGATTGAAAAACTCCTTGATTAGCAGTTAGTTCGTATTGGTAAAGATAGTTGCTTTTCGGGCCTTGTTTTCTGCTGACAATGGCGTAGAGTTTTTCAGAATTCGAAGGACGGTAAAGTGCTATCCCCATTGGGAGGTCAAAATCGACCGTAGTTTCGTCACTAAATACGGGAAATCCTCCGTTGTCTAAAGGTTTCATTTCGGGAATGCTATACAGGCGTATTTGGCGTTTTTCGCGTTCGGTAAATGCGAGTACTGCCGAATAGGTACTGTCGTTAATTCTAACCTTATAGGCGATGTCAACATTGTTGGGACGACGGATGTTTTTGAGTGTTTTCTCCGGCAAAATTTTACCAGAGAGGTCAAAGGCGTAAACAGCACCATCACTCGATTTGTCCGTTCCGAATACGATGCTTTTCTCGGGAGCTTTTTCGTTGTACCATATCGCTGGATCATCACTGTCATATCCCGTTTTTTCAGTAATGACGGCGGGGGTAATTTTAGGAAGTTTTGAGCCAGTTTTACAACTAGAGCCCAGGGTTAATAGGAGGATTAAACAACTGTATATATAGTTCTTCATGATGATTTTTCTTTAAATATTATTGTATGGACCTATCGGAATAGGTCGTATTTGATACCGATATTGAACCTACTTCCGTAGTATTCAGCTTGCATGGTTCTGTTCGCTGTTTGTTGGTAATATCGGAGGGGTTGATTGGTAATATTGGTAAGATCAGCGTATACGCGGATGTTTTTGTTGATAGAATATCCAGCATTGATATCGATAAAAAACTGTTGGTCGTAATAGCGATCGTAGAAGTTACTTTTGCCAATTTCATCGATGTAGGCAGCTGAGTAGTTTGCAGATATTCTGGCGGTAAAACTCCCGTCATCGTAGCTCAAAGAACCGTTAAACATATGAGGAGCGGTGTTTGGTAAAGTCATTTCTTGACGTTCATCACCATCTTCATTATTGATCCCTTTTGCTTTCGATTTTAGGAAAGTATAGTTGGTCATTACGGCAAAATTCTTAGCAAAGCCAGGGAGGAAGCTGAGTTTTCTTTGAAAAGAGACTTCAGCACCTAATACGTAGGCATCTTCACCATTTTGTGGGCGTTTAACATCGTAGCCTTTGGTGTTGCTTCCCAGCGAGTTATCACTTGCTTTGGAAATATACGTATAACTAAAGTTACTGATGTTTTTGAAAAATGCTCCTGCCGATAGGATTCCGATGTTTGAAAAGTAATGTTCAGCCATAAAGTCAAAATTCATGGATTCGGCGGGCTTTAAATTTGGATTTCCGAGTTGTATTTCTCCATCTTCTCGTAATATATTTCTATAAGGTACCAAATCGACATAGTTCGGACGTGCCAGTGTATTGGTGAAGGCAAATCGGAGTATGCTATTGGGTTTTAGGGTGTATTTTAGGTGGATTCCGGGTAAGTAGTTGGTGTATTGATGACTGTGAGTAATGGTTTGATGATTCACGTAATCACCGTCATTATCATAGTTAACTAGATTTCCTGTTGCAGTAATTCTTGTTTGCTCAATCCTCACACCTGCTAGTAGGGTAAGTTGAGGGGTGAGTTGCTGCTCGGTCATAAGGTAGCCTGCATATACATTTTCACGGGCCTGATAATTATCGCCTAAAAATTCGTCGTATTTTAAAGTTCTCGGAGTACGCTCAGTTAAGGCAAGTGCTCCCAACCAAGAAGGTTTGGCAAAATAGCCTGCCTGATATTGCGTACCTGCAAGGAAGGTGTCGGAACTCAAATTTTCTGTTGAGACGGCCGCCATGGTTGGAAAGGTGCTTTCCAAATCGTATTCGTAAAAATCATTCGTGCGTTGCTTTTGCTTTAAACGCGTTCTAAATCCGAATTTGATAAACCCGTTTGGACTGTTAAATAAGGGAGAAGGTAGGGTAAAATGGGTTGCAATATTGTAATTGGTTTCGTCGGTGTATTTGTTTTCTTCCGTAATCTCATCGTATTCAAAGTTAGCCAGTGTATTTGCGTCACTGGCAGATACTGGAGTATACAGCGGAAATCTCGAATTTCGAATGTCATTGTGTACGCGGTATTCATTTTTAAATACGGCATAGCGTTCGTTGAGTCGTTCTTCGGAAGCTTTGGAAAAGGATCCGAGCCAGTTTATTTTGAGAGCGCCCAACAAGTGATCTCCTCCCAAGCTATAGTTTTGCATGCGTTGGTCCTCCAATCGTCTATTTTTATTGCGCGAGTTGCTTATTCCTCCTTTGGTTTCACGTTTAACCTTTACTGGAAACTGCGTAGGAGTATTGTTGGTAAGTGTGAAGTCACCGATAGCAATGTCTTCCCCGTCTAACATACTGTATTTCGAGCGAAACCTATTTTCGCGATCATCACGCCAATTGTACATGGTTTTTAAATACAGGTTGTGGTTGGGGTCAATTTGGTAATCCAGGTTTACAGAGAAACTTCGTCGTATGCGTTGAACCAGGTAATTGCGTTGTTCAAATTCTTTGGTATAGGGATTAACAGCTCTTTTTTCTGTTGTACTACCGTTGTTGAATTCGAATTGATTGCTCCATTCAGCTTCTATATTGTCAGATCCGAAATCGGTATCGTTCCACGAACCGGCTAACATCCATCCAAACTTTTTGTCTTTTGTTCGATTCCCGAGTAACAAGGAACCGTTGAGAATTCGTTTGTTGGTGATAAAGCTGATTCCCGATCCAGCCGTTGCTGCCAAACGAAAGTTTTGAGGTGCTGTTCGGGTAACTAAATTTACCGACCCACCGAGAGCATCACCATCCATATCAGGAGTGATAGCCTTGTTGACTTGAATGGATTGAATCATATCAGAAGGAATAAGATCCATTTGAACATTTCTGTTGTCTCCTTCGGCTGAGGGGATACGGCTCCCGTTCAAAGTCACTGAATTCAATTGAGGTGCTAGTCCACGTATGATAATGTTTCGCGCTTCTCCTTGATCTACTTGCATGGTAATTCCGGGAACGCGTTTTACAGCATCTCCAATATTCGCATCTGGGAACTTCCCAATTTGCTCCGTGGCAATGACATTGGTGATGTTGGTATTTGCTTGTTGTTTGTTGAGTGCTTTCGCTTCACCTCCAATGGCAGTGGCAATGGTAACCTCGTCCAAAACATTGCTGTCAGGAAGTAAGGTGATTTTTAGAAATTGGGTTCGATGAGCACTAATGGTAACCGATTTAGTATAGGGCTGAAAACCGATAAAACTCACGCTTAAGTCGTACTGACCTGCGGGGATGTTTACTAAGGTAAACTGACCGTTAAAATCTGTAAAAGCTCCTTTGTAGATACTTTTAATAGTAACATTGGCACCGGGTAAATAAAGCCCGCTTTCGTCGATGATTATTCCTTTGAGTCCTCCTTTTTGGGCGGAGACTTTTTGCTGTAAAAACAAAGAAATAATCGTTACAAAGAGTAGTTGTAAGAAATTTGAATGTGTCATTGATGTTGATTTTGTTTTCGTTCCAAAACTAGTATTAACAAGGAGGTTAACTGTTTTTTTGAAGGCAACAAAGTGTGCATATAAAGGCAACAAGAAGGCAACATTAAGGTAAAATTTACATTGCTGTAACCCCGCGGTAATGCTTAGATATTGAGCATAAAAGAAACCAGTTCTTCCTTGGGATCGATGGGCAGTTTTTTGCGCAATCGGTAGCGAGCTACTCGGACGCTGTCGGGAGTAACTCTGAGGATGGCAGCAATCTCTTTTGACGATAAATTGAGGCGTAGGAGCATGCCTAGTTTGAGTTCTGCCGGTGAAAGCTTGTCGGATGCGATTGCGTTTAGTTGCTGATTGAAACTCGGGTGAATTTCGTTAAAAAAATTACTGAAATCTTCCCATTCTGTATCCTGTTTGATATTGAATTCAATTTCTGAAACGAGTTTTTTGAGTACCGAAGAGAGGTCCGTATTCTTGCGTTGGCTCAATTTTTTTAAGCGTTCGGCTATTGCTTGGAGCAGGTTGTTTTTTTGTGAGAGTTGCAAGCTGTAGGTAGAGAGGGAAGCGGTTTTAGTTTCGAGAGTTTGTTGTAAGAGGGTTTCCTGTATTTGTTTTTGTTCGAGTTCTGCTTGGAGTGTTCGCTCTTTATATTGCTGTAATTTACGATCTGATTTTCGTCGTTTTTTAACGAGATATCCCGCGATGATCCCATAGGATATCACTGCGATTAATGCCAATAAAAGTAGTTTTTGTCGTCCTGAATTCACCTTGGTTTTTTCTTTGAGTAAGGAAATTTCTGCTTTTTTTTGAGCGAGGCTATACCGGGCTTGTAAAAAGTTAATTTGTCGCGTATTTTGTTGCTGTAGACTTCGGTTTTTGTAGTGAGCCGCTTGTAACCGATGTCGGTAGGCCTCTTTGTAATTTTCTAAGGCTGCATAGGTTTTGGCTAAATCTTTATAGGCACTTTCAAGCAAATGGGAATCGTTGAGCTCGAGGGCTAGTTGCAAGGCCTTCTGAGTATAATGTAAGGCCTGTGGTAACTGGTTGTTTTTTCGGTAGGTATCACCGAGATTATTGAGGATGTCGCAGGCTGCTGTAGAACGACAGTTTTTAACGAGGGCATAGGCTTCTTCAAAGTACTGAAACGATTTTTGTACCTGGTTTAAATCTTCATAAATACTACCGAGGTTGCGCTTGGTTTGTGCGAGTCCTAGTGTATCCTTTAGTTCCCAGAATAAACGCAAACTCTTTTGTTGGTGTTCAATGGCTTCTAGGTAATTGCCTTCTTTTTCATTGATTTGTCCTAGTTGAGCATGTGCATTGGCTATTAACGGTCGGTATTCATATTTGACGGCTGAGCGCAGTGCTCGTTGACCGTGTTCTTTTGCTAAAGTGATGTTTTTTACGGTCAGATAGAGCTCGCTCATGGCGAGTTGCAGGGCAGTGAATAGCTCGTGGTCCGGTTGGGCCTGCAAGCTTTGATTGTAATATTCCAGTGCTTGAGCATATAAATTATGCGAAGCAAAGTTCTTTGCTTTTTCATACAATTGAACTGCTTGTGAAGGTTGTTGGAAGTTTTCTTCTCGAGGAGCAGCAGAAAGTGTTTGAACAGCAGCGTAACACAGAAAAAAAATGTAATAGAAGTAAATTTTAGCCATACTTACAAAGCAATAGCTCCGCAATAGAAAACGGATTAAGTAAAGGTTATCAAAAGAAGGGGACTCGGTTAATTTGTAGGTAGCGTTTGCCAGAAATATGTCCAAAATGTTAGGGTAATCTTACCTTTTTATGTGTTTGTTTGAGGTAATGTATTGTTAGTGAGTGATTTGTGTTAAAATTAAGAAACTACCCTTTTGTGTAGTTCGTTTTGATTGGCAGCGGGTTATTTTTGCAGTAAAACCATTACTATGGAACCTAAATATAGCAGAAACAACCTATCAATGACCCCTGATAACCTTGCGGTTATAAAGCGGACTCGGCTTTTAATCGGAGGGAGTAATTTAGGGATGACAATTGCCAAACAGGCATTGCAGAACGGATTTGAAAACATCACTATCGTCGATGGTATAGAAACGGCTGATGAGCCTGAAAATGACCATTTTCGAGAAGAACTACTCAGTCCAGAACAAGTTAAAGAACACATAGCCCAACTACAAGAAGTAAATCCAGAAGCCATGCTTACCTGGCATCGCGGTACAATGGAAGCATCCCTTTTTTCAGAAGTACTGGCGGGTCAAAGCTTGGCGGTAAACGCATTTGATGATGCATCAAACGTCCCTATGCAATTTGATAGGGCTTGCAACGATGCAGGGATACCTGTGATTCACCCTTATAATTTAGGGTGGGGATCGTTAGTTGTGGTGGTGAGTCCAGAAAGTTTATCACTCGAAACCATTGTAAAGGAAGGAGAGTTACTCAACGCTTCCAAGGTAGTTGAATACGTGACGAGTTATATGAAGTTTTGGGGAAAACCTCAAGATTGGATAGAAGAGGCAGCACGTGAATATCGAGCAGGTACGGATATATCCAAAGCGCAAATGCTCAGAGCTTCACAATTGGTCGCGAAAATAAGTACTCATATAGCGATTGATATCGCTACGGGCAACAACGTAAAACAGTTTCCAGAATTTTACCTCACCAAACTAGAGGAAGACCTCCATTAGATCAACTTGTTATTGGTCGCAAAAGAAATAGCTTCGGTAATATTGGCAACTTCCAATTTATCGAAGAGTTTCTTTCTGTGAAACTTCACGGTATCTGGCGACACAAAGATGGTTTCAGCAATTTCGTTAATTTTGAATCCTCTTGCCGAATACTGCAGTATTTCCTTCTCTCTGGTGGTTAGGGTTATCTTATCCACTTTCTTCCAAAAATCACCCTCTAAATCGTATTTGTGCATGGTATTATCACCTTGCTTGTAGATTTTGATGTTCCCAGAGTTGTGTTCTGTCGACATTGAAATGATACAAATAGCTTTCCAAACCTTACCGTCATTGCTCAAGAAAAGCGGTGTTAGCTTCTGATTGATTAGGATCTTTTTGTTCTCTTGATTTTTGAGGTTAAAATCGTACGAAATGGTATAAGACAAGCGCTCTTCAACAGGTAGCTTTTCATAAAAATCAAAGCCGATCGTATTGATTTTTAGCAGCAGGTCTAGGTCCGACTCCGTGACGTATTTAAAATAAAAGGCATAGCCCATTTCTTTGACCTCTTCGGCTGTATGTCCGCAGAGGAAAAGAGGGTTGTCCGAAACGTACTCAAAACCTTTTTTCTGATAATCGATGATATAAATGCTCTTATAAGTGGTCCGTGCGAATGCTTTGATAGGGGCTAAATAATCAGAAGTTTGTAGGCGTTCTGAATCAGAAATATCATTTACGGTGTTCTTGTTAGAAAAGAAGTCATTTATATTCTTATCCATGTGAAAATTTATTGCTTTTGTCTAAAATTTTAACAAATCTAATAAAAAGTTAATTATTAGGTAATCAAAAAACTACACTTTTGTGTAGTTTTTTGATACTGTGTAACTTAACTACACTTTCGTGTAATGAGAGAGGCTCAGCTTGGAGATAGTTTTGAAGTATAAATCAAACTATTATGGGATTCAATAACAACGCTTTACAACAATTATCTAAGTCAGAAATCTTAGCACTTTCAGAATTTATCGTAAAAGAGAATTTTAAGCACCATGCGGCAGGAAATTTACCTGAAAATTTCAGATCTGATGTCGAGGAGATTTACAATGAAGAGTTACAGTTTTTTGATGCTTCTCAAACTTTTGTTGCTAAATCAGCTCAAGGAGAAATAGAAGGATCGATTCGCGTTTTGCGTTGGAATTACCAATCAGTATTGCCTATTCAAAAAATCTTCGGAATTAATCCAATTGAGATTGCCGGGATGTCACCGATGAAGCACATTTACCACATCGGGCGTTTTGCGATCAAAAAAGAAGCCAGCGATGTACAATTGTTTAAAAAACTAATGGTTTGCGCAATCGCCCCAATTTGCGCCCGAGAGAACGCTGTAGCTTTTGCAGAAATTGATAGTAAACTTTTACGCGTATTACGCGCTTTGGGAATCAAAGCAACAGTAGTAGGGGAAAGCGTAGATTATTTAGGTTCAGAGACCATTCCTGTATGTATGAGCCATGAGGGATTGATTTCTTTTTACGAGCGCAATAAGCACTTAGTGGCTACCGCTACATCAACGAACCAAAACGAAGCTTACACACTACCCCAAAGTGTAGTTTCTACTCCACAAAACGCCAACTACACTTTAGTGTAACAGCTTAGCTACGAACCCGCTGTACCTTTGAATTGTCATTAAAAAGTAAACCATGAAAAACCTAATATTCACCATCTTATTAACGCTAATTTCTACCGTGCTGACAGCACAAAACACCTATACTGGAAAGGTTGTTGATTCGGAAAAAATAGCGGTGCCTTTTGCCAATGTTGTCGCGTTTACAGAGACGGCAGATTTCATAGGAGGAGCTGTGACCGATGAGGTCGGAGAGTTTCGATTGAGCTTAGCGCAAAAACCCGCGTATATAGAGGTGAGTTTTATGGGATTTCAAACGCAAAAAGTACCCGTCAAAGCTCCTGATTTAGGAACCGTTGAGCTAAAAGAAGATTCCAGCGTTTTGAGTGAAGTTGTGATCACTCAGAAGAAAAAGACTTTGGTAAGGCGCAGTGATCGATTGGTATTCAACGTAAAGGAGAGCGTTGCTCAGGATTTAGGATCGGCCGTAGAGGTTTTACGAGTAACACCGAACCTCGTGATTAGAGACGACAAGTTGAGTATGCTAGGGAAGAGTTTTGTTCGCTTAATGGTCAATGGAAAAATGTTGCCGTTACAAGGCGATGAACTGAGAGGGTATTTGTCGGCTATCAACAGTGAAAATATCGAACGTATCGAGGTAATTACCATCCCGCCTTCAGAGTACGAGGCAGAAGGTAACGGAGGGATTGTCAACATCGTTCTCAAAAAACAACGAAATGACTTTTGGAGTGCAGTAGCGAGAGTCTCGAGTACTCAGAGAACCTTGTTTTCACATGCCCGTAGCTTAGCGTTTAATTATAAGCAAAACAAAACCTATTTGAGCATTAGTGCTTCTAATGGGGTGTACAAAAAGAGAAATACATTTCAGAATACCAATTACTTCAGCGATGAACGTTGGGAAGGAAAAGGTCCTTTAGATTATTCCAACAAGTATTGGAATTACCGAATCTCTTTATCACAAGAACTCACAGATGCCTGGGAACTCGGTATCGGATATACCGGAAGCAATACGGATATTGAAAAGATCAATAGCAATATCGATGAGGTATTTGATTTAAATAACCAGTTAAAGTACGCATTGATTTCCAGAGGAAATAGCGCTAAGGATGCGACCACACATGCGGTGAATTTAAACAATACCATCGCCTTGGATACCTTAGGTAAAAAACTTTCTATCGATGTCGATTATTTTAGATCGGGGTCTACTCAAGACGGCGGCAATAGCGGTGAACGACAAACGGCAGGGGTACTGCAACCGACCTTTGCAAATCAGACCGGAGTGGAGTACAATTTTGAAAATTGGTCCGGACGAGTTGACCTGACCTTACCACTTGAGGCCATCACCTTAAAGACCGGTGGAAAACTAGCCTTGTCAAAAACGAACAATGATTTCAAATTTTACAATAGTTTTTCGGGGAGCCCTGTTTTAGATCCGAATCAGTCAAACATGTTTCAATACGATGAAAATATCTACGCCTTGTACGTGTCGGCATCAAAAAACATCACAGATAAACTGAGTGCAAAAGTAGGGCTACGAATGGAGAGTACAGAGACCAAAGCCTATTCGAAGTCAGGAAATCAGACCAACACCAACGACTACACCAAGTTGTTTCCTACGGTCTACTTAAACTATAAGTTAAGTGAGCACAATTCGATAGGGCTCAATGTAAGCAGACGTATAGACAGGCCTCAATTCGAAAGTTTGGATCCGTTTAAAATTGTGGTAAATCCGTTTAAAACGGTACAAGGAAACCCTTTTTTACAACCGGCATTTATCACCAACTACGAATTTAACTTCAACAGTAAAAAGAACGAATTAAAGTTTTACTTCAAGGATATCGAAAATGATTACGAGCAGTTGAGTGAAGTGAATCCGACAACCAAAGTAGTGAATTACACTTACTACAACCACCTCAACATCCAATCGTTTGGATTTAGAGATACCTATGTGTTTGATTCTTGGAGTTGGTTAACGTCGTACAATACTGTTGATGTGGGGTATTCAAAAATAAAATCATCAATCCCACAAACGATCGGACAACAAGAAGGGGCGAATGCGTTTGTACAAAGTCAAAACTTTATCAAACTGGCTCCGAAGAATAAAATGTCTCTTGGAATTAACTATTACTACATTTTTCCATCCCGACAAAACGTAGCCGAGATAGAAGGTTATGGCCCCTTAGATCTTTCGTTTCGAATGAAACTCATGGAAGGAAACTTGAATTTGGCTGTGAATTTCAACGATGTCTTAAAAACGTATCGAACGAGAGCAACTACCATTTACAACAACGTACGTACCCGTTATGACAATTATTTCGATGCTCGATCGGTGAGTTTCAGTGTACGCTACACCTTCGGAAATAATAAAATTCGAACGAAGAGAAATCGAGCAGGAAACAAAGATATCCAGAACCGCGCCAGGTAGCTACCCGGTGAGTAAAACAGTACTGAATCACAATACAATTATAGAACAACCCTGAAAAATAGAACACCATGAAAAAAATCAAACTGACCAACGGATTAAAATTGAACAAAGCAGTCATCACCAAATTACAAGATTCTCAAATGGAGGACATTCGAGGAGGGCGACAAAAGGCCGCACCAGCATCGTCGTGTCTCCTTTTATCGTGTGATGAAGAGCAAGCAAGAAACTAAAACGAACTACGAATACTGAACTAAAAAACATATAAGATCATGAAAAAAATAAGATTAGAAAAGGGATTAAAATTAAATAAGGCTGTCATCACCAAATTACAAGACTCTCAAATGGAGCATATTCGAGGAGGAAAACAAGGAGCAGCACCTGCTTCATCATGTCTATTTTTCTCTTGTGACGGACAGCAAGAAGAAGATAATACAATTAACCGATAAAGAATGGATTTTCGGGTGGAACCTGTCGAAATGAAATTTTGCAACTGAGAAGAAAGGACTCGGGGAGCCAATTGATAAAATTTCGGAGAGCTGTTTCACAAGGAGCTTAACTGAATTCATGGTAAGGAGAATTCAGAGGTATAGGGGGTATACTTTTTTTACCAGAAAACACCGATAGATTATGAATAAAATTCACACCAGGCAACGCCTTACATTAACCAAGGAACGCATTACCAAATTACAAGAAAGCCAGTTGAGCAAGCTTAAAGGTGGTGTAGGTGATCAAACACCCAACTACTCTTGCTTCTTTATTTCGTGTAAGAAGGAGGACGATAAATAGGAGTAACTATCAAGCATTCAATAATTAAATAACCAAAAAACTAGAAACGATGAACAAAATCAACATCAACAAAGGATTGAAATTAAGCAAAGAAGCTGTAACGAAATTACAAGATTCACAATTGGCAAACTTAAAAGGAGGAGCTGGAGAAAAGGCACCAGCAAAATCTTGTTTGTTATTGTCTTGTGACAAAGCATCAGAGCAATCAATTGAGCGTTAATCACGCATCCCAAAAAATTCACACAATAAAATAACCAAAAAACTAGAAACGATGAACAAAATCAACATCACCAAAGGATTGAAATTAAACAAAGAGGCAGTAAC
>NZ_CAZEQT010000007.1:131266-574219 GCF_964514025.1 Tenacibaculum litopenaei | reverse complement strand
GAAGGCACCAGCAGGATCTTGTTTGTTATTGTCTTGTGATAAGCAAGCTGTAGAAAAATAAAATAGCATTGAAAGAATAAACTATGAAAACAATCAAATTTAATTCGGAATTAAACCTGAATAAAAAGACGATTACTAAGCTTCACGACTCACAGTTGTCGCAGTTTAAAGGAGGCGCTGTAGTTGAAGCCTTGTCACAGTCATGCTACTTAATGTCTTGTGCAGGAGATAAAGAAGAAGCGATTCAACGCTAAAAATTACTAACTAAAAAACTAAAAAAGATGAGTACTATCAAATTAAACAACGGATTAAAATTAAACAAAGAAGCAGTAACGAAATTACAAGATTCTCAATTGGCAGATCTTAAAGGAGGAGCCGGAGAAAAGGCACCAGCAGGATCATGTGTTTTATTGTCTTGTGACAAGTCAGCATCAGAGCAATCAATCGAAAGATAAAAATTAACTAACCAAAAAAAACTAAAAAAGATGAGCACTATCAAATTAAACAACGGATTAAAATTAAACAAGGAAGCAGTAACTAAATTACAAGATTCTCAATTGGCAGATCTTAAAGGAGGAGCTGGAGAGAAGGCGCCAGCAGGATCATGTGTTTTATTGTCTTGTGACGGTCAAGTAGTTGAAAAATAAGAAGTAACTAACCAAAAAAACTAAAAAAAATGAGCACTATCAAATTAAACAACGGATTAAAATTAAACAAAGAAGCAGTAACTAAATTACAAGATTCTCAATTAGCAGATCTTAAAGGAGGAGCCGGAGAAAAGGCACCAGCAGGATCATGTGTTTTATTGTCTTGTGACGGTCAAGTAGTTGAAAAATAAGAAGTAACTAACCAAAAAAACTAAAAAAGATGAACACTATCAAATTAAACAACGGATTAAAGTTAAACAAAGAAGCTGTAACGAAATTACAAGATTCTCAATTAGCAAACTTAAAAGGAGGAACTGGAGAAAAAGCTCCAGCAGGATCTTGCTTGTTATTGTCTTGTGATAAGAAAGAGCAAATAGAGCGCTAGACAGTTATCAAATTTAGAAGGATAGTAGTAACCGGCTATCCTTCTGAATTTAACAATCGCAATTAATAATCTAAATACACTCGTTATGAACATCACCCAATATCTTTTAAACTACATACAGTCTACCAAATTTCAGTACATGGAATCAGACGGTCTGCTCAATGGAAATTTAGGAATGGTTTTTTACAATTTGATGCTCTACAGAATTTTTAAGAAGGAGTCGTACCTCACAAAGATCGAATACTTTTTAAAGATTGTTCTAGACAATGTAAATGACGAAAAATCATCCGTGTTGAAAGACAGCAGTCTGGAAAATGGACTAAGTGGATTGGGGTTTGTATTGTATTTATTGCTTGAAGATGGTATTATCGATGATACGTATGCAGATCAAATTGCGACAATTAATGAAGTGGTAAGCGCAGAAGCTCACCGATTGCTAGAAGAAAATAATTTTGACTTTTTGCGAGGACCAGTGGGGATCCTGCATTACCTGGCAACAGTGAATGCCAAAGAATATACCTGCGGAATCGTAGAAAAAATGTACGAAATATACTCGGCTAATAACCACGCCTTTTTTTATAACGAATCGCACTACCTAGAAGGAGTACACATAGGATATGCACACGGCATTTGTGCTATAGTGAAAGTATTGAACGACGTAGATTGTCCGAAATGTGCATTGATGATTACCGGTTTGTTAAAAAAGCTAAAAGAACTCATCGATAACAAGGAAATCTACCTGGAAGGAAAACGCTATTTTCTCCCTAGAAGTATTCACAAACCTTCGGTGTATCCTGAAGAGTTAAACTATCGTGCCGTACTGGCCTGGTCTAATTCTGATGTGAATTTTTCAACCTTAGTATACTCTTTAAAACCCAAGTACCTCACTCCTGAGCTCATGGCTTTGGCAGAAGAGATTGCCGTGTCAAGTGTTACCAGGAAACGAGAGGAAGAAACGAGAATTAAAGATCACCGCTTTTTTTACGGGAGTTCAGGGGCTTTAAAAATGTATACCAAACTTTATAGAAACACCAAAAATCAACAACTAAAACGAGCTGCCGACTTCTGGTATAAGAAGACAGTTAATTTTCTGTTAGACAATTCCAGTGAATCGCATCCTTTGAGTTTTCTAAACAATCTTCCGGGCACCACACTAGCCCTTTTAGAATACGAAATGCAAGTAGAAAGCGATTGGTCCGTATTAATGCTCTAAAAACTTTTATATCATGAGAAAAAATAGATTAGGAATACTCGAATTAGGGGAACGAGATAATAAAAATACACAACAGACACTGGTTGATATTGTGGCCTATGCAAGTGCTGCAGAAGCGATGGATTTAAAGCGATTTTGGCTGGCGGAACACCACACCAGCTCTACTTTAACATCTTATACGAATCCAGAGATGTTAATGACAATCATCGCAGGGAGTACAGAGAAAATCAAGGTGGGATCTGCAGGGTCCATTATCAATTATTATTCACCTTATACCTTGGCATCAAATTATAAATTTTTAAATAATTTGTTTCATGATAGAATAGATTTTGGCTTGTCAAAAGGGCATAATATCAATAAACTTAAGCACGATTTCCTCAATGTTGATAAATCCCAAAATCACTTCGAACTATTTCAAAAAAACATAGCGAGTATTCATAAGCTGTTTTACGAAGAACGCGAAAATTTAGAGGAGTTCGAAACACTTTTACCGCCTTTTTCGGGGAGTATTCCTCAAACCTGGTACTTGTCATCATCGTACAAACACCTAGACACCGCTCTGAAATACCGATTGAATTATTGCAGATCGCTAGTGCACGGAGACGATCTCTACGATAAGGATTACGGTATTGAACACCTGTTGAATTTTAGAAAAGATTTTTATAACCAGCACGGAGAGAATCCAACGGTGAACATCGCTATAGGGGTGAGCATAGACGAGGGTTCTCAAACCATCGAAAAAATGCAGTACAACGGTATGACCATTTTAAAACTCAGTACTGAGCGCTTAAGATCTTTAGTGAATACCTACTTTGATACCTATCAAATCGATGAGATCATTATTTACGACATCGAAAAAAACAATGAAAAGAAAATTGAAAATCTAGCTAAAATGGTAGCCTAAACAGGAGCGCTATCAACAAACTGAACTGAACCGAACTGAACTGAACCGATATGAAAAATTTAAGCCTATTTCCAGAAAAATTAGTCAGAGAGCCATTGTTCTCTCTGGGTGATTACCAAAATATACCTCGAGAAGAAGCGGCATTGGATACCTTTATTGATGCCTTGTATTCACAAGAACAATTTGCCGAGGCGGTATACCTAGCGTCTCCTTCTTTACACAGTGAGTGGGGAAAAGTAGTACGCAAAGAGAAAAAGCGAGGAAAAATCAATGATGCGATTTTAAAATATTACCTACGTGCGATATCCAATACGGTCCCTTTCGGACTTTTTACTTCCTATTCAGTGCTTGATAAGCAGCAAAAATCTCAGGGGTATCAACGCTATTCAACCTTGGATATGGAGTATTTATTACGCGTAATTCACCGTTTACACGAATATCCTATAGTTAGAGAAAATGTGAGCCTTCGCAAAAACAATACTCTTTACAAAATTGGAGCTAGTTTTCGCTTTATCGAGCCGCAGTACCAGGGAGGTAAAACGAGTTATACCCTGTCATCGGTAGATCGCGATCAGCTTATTGATTACCTGCTTGAGGAGTTGCAAGACGGTTTGAGTTTTAGACAGTTGAAAAAACGCGTTTTAACGGTAGTGGAAGGCGTAGATCCGAAGGACGTGGAGGCTTATTTACGCGAGTTAATGGATTCAAAAATATACTTGAGTTCCTTGGAGTTGAGTCTAAATCAACCGAATCCGCTAGGGCAGTTGTTAGATTTCTATGAAGAATATCAAGACCTCATCGTTTCTGATTCGAAACTAGCCGGCGTATTTCAGACGCTTAAAACGGTGAGAGAACACTTGAGTAATCTGGATAAAGCCGTGTTTAATACCAAAGAAAAATACGAAGCGATCTACAGCGTATTAAGGAGTATAGAGGTGCCTTTTGACAAGAAATACGTGATTAATTCTAACCTCAAAAAACACCAGTCGACGGTGACCTTAGATGAGCAGGTTGATACCAAGTTATCGGGAGTACTAGGATTGCTGTCAAAGATATCAAAGAGTACTATCAAGCGAAAAAGTAATTTGGATCGTTTTAAAGAAAACTTTTACCGCCGATACGAAGATGCCGAGCTCCCATTGGTTAAGGTGTTGGACAATGAGTTAGGCATTGCCTACCTTCCAAATTTGCAGGACGATGTGGTTTTTTCAGATCTAATTGATGACGTGACCATGCCAGCTGCTAAAAACACCGTGAGAGAGCGAAAAATAGATACGGAAATTCACGATTTTTGGATGAATTTGATGATGCAAACTCCAATTGGAGGCACCATTGACCTCAAAAAGGTAGATTTAGGAGCGTATAAAAATGTGCGCAGCCCTAAAAATGGGACTTTTGCCATGACCTATAGTGTACACGGTGATCAGTTATTTTTAGGGAAAGTAGGAGGAGTTTCAGGAGCGAATCTTTTGGGTCGATTTAGCAATACAGATCGAGAAGTTCAACGCTTGGTGAAAACGGTTGCGGAGACTGAAAAAACACTTTTTAACGGTGCTATTACCGCTGAAGTAATGCATTTGCCAAATACGAGGTCGGGGAATATACTGATGCGACACGTGCAGCGAGATGCTGAGTTGAGCATACTTTCAAAAACAACGGAAGGCATGCCGACGATAGCTGTAAATGATTTGTATGTAAGTGTTAAGAGAAACAGGGTAGTATTGCGTTCTAAGCGAGAGAACAAAGAGGTGATTCCCTACTTAACTTCGGCTCAGAATTTCCACTACGATTCGTTGCCCTTGTATCACTTTTTATGTGATTTGCAAGATCAGGATCACCACAATGATTATTCTATTGATTTTGGCGGTTTTGCCATTCGCGATGTTGAAAATGTTCCGAGAATAAGTTATGGATCGGATATCGTATTGAGAAAAGCCTCGTGGTTGTTAAAAAACTCGGCCTATAAAAATCGCTTCGAATTATTAGAGGATTTGAAAAATAGAGCGGTGCCACGCTTTGTGTATATCACCGTGTTCGGAGAAGATAAAATGATCATCGATCTTCAAAACACCAATACGGCTAAAGTATTGTTTGATGAATTGTTAAAGCAAAAGACACTTCGAATTACAGAGTGTATATACGATGTAAATGAACCAGGAACTCGATTTGCAAATGAGTGTATCAGTATTGTTCAATCGGAAAATGACTATGCATTGCTCGCTAAAAGCACTCCAAAAGTAGCGCCGAAGGCCGCAGAGGTAAAGCGAAGTTTTATATACGGAGATGAATGGGTGTATTTTAAGTTGTATACCGGTAGGATTACTGCCGATCAAATTGTCACTAAAAATATCGCGCTGATAGCGCAGAAATTGCAAGAGTCAGGGAAGATTGATAAATGGTTTTTTATCAGGTATGCAGATCCAGATTTCCATATTCGAGTGCGATTCCATCTCAAAGATCAAGCACAATACGGAGAGGTGTCTACGATTATCCATAGAGAACTAGCGACCTTGCTCGACGAGCATAAAATATGGAAGCTCGACCTGTCGACCTACAATCGTGAATTAGAGCGTTATCATTGGGAAAACATCGAAAGTTCAGAAACTATTTTTCACATTGATTCAGAGTTTACGGTGGCCTTGTTGAGAGGATTGAAGCAATTGCGACTAGGAAAGCGTTGGTTGTATATGTTGAAGTCTATCGATGACTATTTTAACTATTTAGGAATTGATTTAGAACGACGCCATAAAGTGATGAAAGCCATGTTTCAGAGTTTCTGGATCGAGTATGGGCAAGTGGCGAGCGTCAAAAAAGATGTCAATAGTAAATTCCGCAAGTACGATGCCGAGATTACAGCAGCGGTACAGGGAGAACCCTCAGATTTCTCCGGACTGTACGTACAGCGATTGAACGCCTTAAAAGCGGTTGAACTGACTCCAGCGGCTTTTGAAAAACGCGAAGAACTCGTTCGCAGTTATATTCACATGCACGTCAACAGAATTATTCAAGCCAATCCGAGATTTCACGAATTAATAATTTACGGATTGTTAGAAAGGTACTACAACAAGCAGCTCGGAAAATTAAAATACAGTAACAAAAAAACCATTCAGAATGAAACTTACTAGACAATACGATAAAATGGATTGTGGCCCATCTTGTTTAGCGATGGTTGCTAGCCACTACGGAAAAGAAATATCTCTCAGTGATTTACGAGAAAAGTGTTTTATTACCAAAGAAGGAGTATCGCTACTCGGAATTGATGAAGGCGCCAAGAGCCTTGGTTTTGAAACGCTTTCTGGAGCGATGACTTTGGAAGATTTAAAAGAGATGGATTTCGAAAATTACCCTTGTATTATCCATTGGAATAGCAATCACTTTGTGGTTTTAAAAGGGTATGAGAAAGGTACTTTTGGAACGAAAAAGAAGTGGAAAATAGCAGATCCAGGTCATGGATTTATAAGTTTGGACGATGAGAAGTTTGCAAAATCTTGGTTGGGAGAAAAGGAACAGGGAATCATCTTTTTCCTCAAGCCCACGGAAGCCTTTTACGAGCGTGAGTTCAAGCAAAAAGATAAGCTTTCTCTCAAGTTTTTCCTGAGCTATTTTAAACCGCACAAAAAGAAATTAGGTATCGTTTTTTCGCTTATGCTGCTGGGGAGTTTGATCAATATGATATTTCCGTTTTTAGCTCAGTATTTGATCGATAGAGGAATAAACCAGAAAAATGTAGATTATATTCAGTTTATCCTGTTCTCTCAGTTGAGTTTGTACCTAGGAGTCATTGTAATTGAGATTTTGAGAAACTGGTCGCTCCTCGTCGTAGGGACCAAAATTGGAATACAAATTATTTCGGAATTCCTGCTTAAAACATTGGATTTACCACTGCGATTTTTTGATTCAAAGCTAGTAGGCGATTTTCAACAGCGCATCCAAGACAACGATCGCATTGAGCAGTTTTTGACATCTCAATCGATTACGACATTTTTCTCAACGATTACCTTTTCGGTGTTTTTTGTAGTGCTGGCGTATTATAATGTGACCATAGTACTTATATACTCTTCGCTGACAGTCCTGTCTATTTTATGGTCAAATTACTTTCTTAAAAAACGAAAAGTACTCGACTATCACCGATTTGTTGAAAATAGTAACTCTCAAGAAACAGTTTATGAAATTCTCAACGGTGTCACTGAAATGAAACTGAACAGTTTTGAAGATTATAAATGTGAGCAATGGAGAGGTGTGCAAAACAAGCTTTTTGAAATCAACTTAAAGATTTTGCGCCTCGATCAGATCCAAAGTTCTGGATTTAATTTTATCAATCACGTAAAAAATATAGTCGTGTCTTTTTATACAGCACTCTTGGTAGTGCAAGGTGACATGACCCTCGGAGCCCTGTTGAGTATCTCGTATATTATTGGAATGATGAATTCACCTGTCGATCAACTCATTGTGTTTTTGAGATCGCTGCAGGACGCAAAATTGAGTTTGGCTCGATTAAATGAAGTACAAAATGAAGATCCTGAGGAGCAAGAAAATTATCAGGAATTACAATTGCATACGGCGCAGTTAAACCAAGGAATCAAATTGAGCAATGTGTCTTTTCAATACGAAGGTCCTCGTTCTCCCTATGTGCTTGAAGATATAGATATGTATATCCCTGATGGGAAGGTAACTGCCATAGTAGGAGCTAGTGGAAGTGGAAAAACAACACTGATGAAACTGTTGTTGAGGTTTTATGATTCTGTAAGTGGTCATGTGAGTTACAACGGGCAAAACATACTTCAAGTTTCTCCAAAGAGTATCCGTGAAAATTGTGGAGTAGTGATGCAAGATGGCTTCTTATTTTCCGATTCAATCGCTAGAAACATCGTTATGGCTGATACAGAAATTGATGAGGAACGATTGAAGATGGCCACAAAAATGGCAAATATTGACGGGTATATCGAATCGTTACCTCAAGGTTATGAAACGACCATTGGAGCTGCCGGAAGTGGATTGTCAGGAGGGCAAAAACAACGCTTACTGATTGCCAGAGCTATTTATAAGGATCCGCATTACGTATTTTTTGATGAGGCAACCTCTGCCTTAGATGCGGAAAATGAAAAAATTATCCATCATAACTTATTTCAGTTTTTTAAGGGCCGCACGGTAGTGATTATTGCACACCGACTCAGTACGGTAAAAGACGCAGATCAAATTGTGGTGTTGAACAAAGGAAAGATTAGTGAGGTAGGAAGCCACGATGAGTTGGTGAATAAGAAAGGAGATTATTTCAGTTTAGTTAAAAATCAATTAGAATTAGGAAGCTAGTTATGGATACAAAGGAACTTATTAAAGAAATCGAAGTAAACTTAGCAGAAAACAAAGCGGTGTTTACCTCTATGGGAGTATTGAACGGATTGGCAGGCGTATCACTGTTCTATTATTACCAAAATGACATGGACAAAAGCATGGAGGTGTTACACGATGCCATGAAAGGACTTAACGATGAGTACAAAGGGTACGATATCGTTGCCGATATTATCGATATTGCCAATTTGGTTGACTTTTATGCGAGTCAAGGCTTGTTGAGTAGAGCAGAAGCAGAAGAATTTATCAGTAGTAATGATACAATTTTGGAGGAGCTTTTGATGGAGAGCTTGGACGAGAATAACTTAAATCCTATTGCAGGTAGTTTAAAGTACGCCAATTATTTTGTACTCCGCGAAAAGAGAAATCCAGGAAGTTATCAACAACTGCTGAGCAAGGTATTTGAAAAAGTACAAGAACTCGCACGTGAAGATGCGAAGTCAGGAGGTATTTATTGGGTATCGACGATCCCGAGAGGAGGGAAGTTCTTAGTAGAATTAGGGATAAAGCACGGTATTATGGGAATTGTCGATTTTTTGGTGAGTTTGTATCAATTAAAAATCGAAGAAAACCAAGTATACGATTTAATTAAGGGCGCAATGATTTTTATGGAGGCGCAAAAGAACCCAACGGGAATGCCAGTATTTCCATTTTGTGCCGATGAGGTGCAGAAAAAATCTTCTTTTTCCTTTGGGTTGGTATATGGCGACCTCGGTATTGCCTATGGAATTTTACGCGTGGTGAATTTCTGTAATATGGAAGAGTACCGACCGCTCGCTACTAATTTAATTCAGGAAGTTGCGAAGTTTAAAGATGACGAAGGCGTACACGTAACCGATGCTAATTTGTTTTACGGAGTATTGGGAATCGCATCGCTCTTTCAAAAAATAAAAGAAAATAGTGATATCGAAGGGTTAGAGGAAACCATTGCTTATTGGGCTTCCAAAACCAAGGAGTTTAAATCAGAAACCACTGCATGGGCAGGTTTCGATACAACGTTTAATAAATTCGATACCAACGCACAGTTGTCCTTATCACACGGGATTGCTGGAATTGGAATCGCACTCATGAATTTTCAGGATCAGTCAAATTTTGACTATATGCATTTTTTAGGCTATACGTTCTAGTAGCCATTTAGTTCAGTTCAAATTCCCTTGAGTAAGGTTCAGTACTCGGGGGAATTATCTAAAATCAGGACTGTACACTTCTTCTACAAGCCCGAATTGTTGTTCGAGAAACGCTGTTGTCTTTTGGGCAAGCTCCTTAGTATCTAAGGAAACTAACAATTCTTTTTCTGTGTGTTTATCATTTAATAAGGTTACATCGTAACGAGCATAGCTGATGCTATGGTCTGGTTTGGCATCAGAAAACCAAGCTGACTTTTGACGCTTATTGAGCTCTAGTACGGTCACTTTCGTCTTGTCTGTGAGAGAAATTTTCTTTTTGAGTAAACAATGTGATCTAAAATACAAGCCTCGATACAAATTGTTATCCGATTTGAAAACTCCTCGTTTCGTGCATGCTAAGCAAATTAATGCTCCTACAACTAGGAATAAAAGTACCGCCAAGACCGTGAATTTTGGGGCGTTGTTGTCGACCAACAAAGAAACGGCTTTCAAGGAAATAGCCCCGCCAATAACGACGGTCAGTTGAATGCGTTGATGCATGGTAAAACGCCATTCGAGTATCAGTGGTGTATTCATAGTGTTTGGAAATTTATAAAAAGGCACACTAAGTTATTTTGCAACAGCTTAGTGTGCACGCTGTACCTATTTTTTTTGCGTTAAAATAAGTTCTGTTTTTTTTGACAGAAAAACAACTTTCGAAGAATTAGATGCTGCTTTTAATCCTAATCCTAGCATGAATTCGCCGTTAGGAAAGGCATCGATCAATTCGTCTGATAAGAGGTTTTTATAGGTCGTACTAGTTGTTTTGATTTCTGAACCAGGGATTTTACGCCAGGTATATCCAGCGTAAAGATAGGTAATGGCCTCAACACTTGCGTCTTCTGTACGAATGTTTGTACTGTATTTGATAGAAGTAAGATTGCTCCAATTGCGCTTGTCAAATTTGACGATAGCGGGGTATTGGTTTCCTGTCGTACTAGAGGCCCCAGTAGCTCCACCATTGTCGTTGTGTATCAAAATACGGGTGGTTTTACTTATGGGATCGTCAATGCCATCGCATACGTATTTAACGTCTGAAATTTCATCTTCACTCAGTTGATTGTCACTGTTCTGGTCAACACCTGCAGAAATTTTAACTCCGCCATAAGGACAATGAGGGCCTGCAATTTCTTTTGAAATGACGGTCAAGGAATTTTTTCCATTGGCACCATCTATCCCGTCATTGGCTTGGCATGAAAAGAGCAATCCAAGAGATAAGCACAGTACACGTAACGTTGTTTTTGGTATCATCATGCTGCTTATCGTTTAATAATTAACTCTGCTTTACGGCCCATGTAAACTGTGGTACCATTGTTTTGAGTACGCATTCTTAAACCGAGGGTAATTTCTTTTTCTGGGAGTTCTGCAATGAGTTCAGGAGAAATTAATAAGGTTCCTGGGTAGCGAGTGCTATTGGTTTTAAGGGTACTTTTAGCAATTACTTTATCGTCGGTCATATTGACGAGTTCAACGTAACATGTATTCGACGATTTTTCACTGTAGGCCCAAGCAACATAGCTAATAGAAGTTGCATTTTTCCAGTGCCTCTTGTCAAATTTGAGAATTTCACCAAAGACGCGACCTTCTTCTAAGCTGGTTCCAGAGGCTCCACTACCACTGCTAAAAAGGACAATGCGGTTTTCGTCTTGAAAATCGCTGTTGTAACCATTGCAGACATAGGTAGTTGATTGTACTTCATTCGGGTCAAGGGTGTGGTTGGTATTACTATCCAGTCCCGTTTCGATTTTTACACCACCGTAATTACAATTACTTCCAGCGGCTTCATCGGTTAATTTTGTAAGGCTACTCACACCTGGTGCACCATCGGCACCATCATTTCCAGAGCAGGCAGTTAGTGAGGCCAAAAGCCCGGCAATCACAAATTTCTTCATAATACTTAATTTTATAAAATAGTTTGTGCTATGAATGGTAAAAAGAATTCAAAAGAGGTAAGCAATTTTTTTTCATAGCAGGGCAAAGATACGGAGAAAGTTCCTTGCTAAAGATGACAATGTGTTAAATAAACCAACTTTTGAGAGTACAGTTTGCAGGTTCTCAAAAGTTGGTGATTCCACTTACGGAAGAACTCGGTAAGGAGTTTGGTTAATAGCGCGAATAATATTGGCTTCTTTGGTGTGGTTATGGTCAAACCAAACAGTAATTTCTCCGGTGTCGGTTTGGGAAGTCGATTTGATAAATCCGGGAACTTCTTTGAGGGCGTAATTAACGATACTGGTGCAGCAAGACTTGGTATACCCTTGCAAACGGAAGGTTTTTTTACTGATGTTCGTGTTGTTATTGAGTTCGTGTACAGTTTTTGGGAGCCTTTGCTCTTTTTGAGGAGCCTTGCAGCTCATACTGAACACTAGGAGGAACATACTTAGGTAGTTCTTGTTGATTTTCATATGGTTTGATTTTTAATTGAAGATATAGGGTAGGATGGAGAAGCCAACGGTTAAGGCAGCGACAATCCACAAAAATAATTTCGATGAAAAAAAATGGATGCTTTTGGTTTCCAGCTTACTCAATTCCTTTTTAGGAGTGCCTGTATTTATTTCACAACAGGCTTGTGGTGTTGGCGGGAAATAAGCACGGTATAGGTTGTAGCTAACTATTAATAAACTTCCTGTAATTAGGTAGGGTTTAATGCTTGCAAGCCAAACTAACTGGGCTGCAGTAGCACCCAACATTCCGGCCAAGGCCAACAGAGGGCCCACACAGCAGGTACAGGCTAATAGTGCGGTAGCTACGGCGCCTATGGATGATAATAATGATTTCATAGATGATTAAAATAGTTGGTTAAACAAAAAACCTGAGAGTATCATACCTAAACCTATGGTGGTAAAAAAAGCGATGATTAATGGTTTTTTCATAACTTTCTTCAATAGTAAGGCTTCGGGTACTGATAGGCCTATCGCAGCCATCATAAAAGCAATGGCAGTTCCTAAAGGCACTCCTTTGTTGACTAATGAGTCGATAATAGGAAGTATACCCACGGCATCGATGTACAGAGGGATTGCGGTGATGACGGCAATAGGAACCGCAAAGGGATTCGATTTTGAAATGTACTGTTCAAAAAAGGATTCAGGAACGTACCCGTGGATAACCGATCCTATGGCGAGCCCTATAAAGATATAGGGAATCAGTTTTTTTAGGGTCTGGATCACTTCTCGGTGGATTTCAGGAAATCGAACGAGAAAGGGACGATGGTCAGTGGTATTCGTCGTTTCTGAAACTGCTAAATTTTGTACCCAGTCTGCGAGGTATTTTGACATCCCCATGGCATCCAAAACGATTCCTCCAATAATTCCCAAGACGATGCCTGATAGCACGTAAATGACTGTTACTTTCCAACCATAGGTTGCCCAGAAAATGGCGATGGCAATTTCGTTCACCAAAGGAGACGTTATCAGAAAGGACAAAGCGATACCTAGGGGAATTCGAGATTGCATCATACCGACGAAGAGCGGTATCGATGAACAAGAACAAAAAGGGGTGATGGCACCTAATAAGGATGCTAGGATATTCCCCAGCCCTGATTTTTTGTGTTTTTCCAGAAACAATCGAATCCGATTCATAGGGAGGTAGCTGGTAAGTATCCCCATCAAATAGGTGACTAAAATGACCAAAACCACAATTTCACTGAATCCGATGATGAAAAAATGCAGGGCATTTGCCAGTAAGGAGTCCGCATCGAATCCGAGCCAGTCAAACACGAGTAGGTCCGCAAAAGCGGTTAAAATCGTTACTAATTTTTCCATTATGAGGCTTTTAATAAGGTTGTCAAATCAGTGTCGGATTGGTAGTGCTTGTACGGATACACTTTTTGGTCAATGACTAAAGCTGGGAACTCTGTTGTACCGTAAATGAGTGTGTCTTGCATTTCAGAGAATTCCTCAATATGAACAGAGAGGTCGTGTTCGTTTGCAAGCCTTTCCAATTGATTTTTAATGAAAGAATTTCTTGCACAGCAAGAAGCGTGTAAAATCTTGATATTGATTTTCATAATAATGGTTTTAAGTTAAACTTTATTATGAAGTCTGTGTCTGTATGCGAAAAGACACATTTTTTTTAGATTTTTTTTGAAGTTACTTAAAATGAGTGTTTTTGAAGTTCTTGTTGAATGTCATGAAGCGGCTGGCAATGCTCTTTGATGGTACAACTGACTATGTTTCCTTGTGCGTCATAGTGTAAATTACAACAGGAAACAAAGAGTTCTTTGAGTTGTTGACGACCTCGTTGTATACGCATTTTTGTGGCAGAGAGCCCGAGTTTAAGTTGTTGGGCTACGGCTTTTTGAGGGAGCCCATCAATATCACTCAAACGCAGAGGCAGTGCGTATTTTTCAGGGAGCAAGGATAGCATGGGAACGATATAATCGGCCACGGCAAGTACTTCCGTGTCTTCATCTACCTCCTCTGTGAATAGTTCGTCTTCCCGATACGAAATTTGGTGCTTTTTAAAATAATCGTAGATGGTATTTCTGGTCAATTGGAAAAGCCATGCTTTGAGGTGCTGTACTTGTGTAGACTTTTGATGTGCTAAGACCAGTTGAAGCATAACCTCTTGAACGAGATCTTCGGCAATGACGGGGTCCTGAACTTTTTTTAAGATATAATGTTTCAGGTAATCGTAAAACTCTTGAATTACGGCTTGTATGTTACAGCACTCTTTGGACATATCAACGGGAATCTACTGCAAAATTAAGAAGGAACTCCTAATAACAACTCAAAAAAGTATAGAATTGTTCAATACAAGTATTACAAAATGAATAGTTTTACACCGAAACACTTATTCTACATTTCATATTTCCCCTTTCGTTACAAGTAGCATTGGATTAAGTAGTCATTAATGTAGATTTGACTAGCCGACCTATTGTATGTAAAAGATAACTGGGGTACTAGGTAGCAATATTCATTTAAAAAGGTTCTTTTAGTTTAACTATCAGTTAGTTGATATTGCCTTAGTTGTATTGCTACTCAAAATTATGGTTGAGGTGTTGGCCTCGCCCCTTCTAAGAAACTTCTTCAATAGAAATACATAAGCCCGCTAGTTCATCAAACATCTTTTGGTTTCCCATTGAATTAGGAAACGTGGACTTTTACGTTAACACTTGTCAATCAATTATTAAAATTATGAAATTAAACAATCGCATGTTGGGCAGAACAACGCTTGTACTTTTAGCTATCTGTAAGGGGATAGTAAAGAATTACTCGTCTTCATCTTATAATAAAGTTCTAATAAATTGAGTCTTTTTGCTCAGGTATTGAGTGCTATCGTATCAAGTGTTTATATGAAGGCTTCGAGAACAATATAACTTTGATGTATAATCATTAAAAATAATTGAGAATCTAACCAGTAGTTATAAAACTCGTTGTAACTTAATTTCTGATCTAGTGGATAAAGCGATAAATATTGGTGCATTCCAGTTAGGTAATCTTTTTGTTAGGGTATTAATAATCCGATAATCTATTTCAGATTAAAACTTGAAAATACTGTGAGATATTTAGAACGTAAATTAAGAATGGAATACTTATTAGATTTAATTGAAAAAGGGAGGTGTCACTCTCTTAAACAAATTGCAAGTAAGTTCGAATGTTCTGAAAGTACGGTCAAAAGAATGATCAACGAATTGCGTTTTGAAGGGCATAACATCCAGTATTCTAAATCTCAAAAGTGTTTTATTAAAAAGTTTTCTTAAGAACTCAATTTTTGACCTTTCCTTAGGTTAATTTTAAGGCTGTCGATAGGATATTGATTGTGGTAGTGAATTTAAGGTAGTCATTACTGATTATAGATATAGATTTTTCCCTTTTCCCGTGGAATACAATCTAGGGGTGTTGAATGGATTTGTTTATTAGCATATTAGTTTTAGGTGTTTTGGAGGTGAAGTTTTGGATCTTAGTGTATGGGAACATTATTGGAGTCAGAAGGGTATCATTTCTGACAAAATGTAAACTACTAAAAAGAGGTAAATGGCAAATAGTATCTCTAGGTTCTTAAAAGAGTACACTTAAATTGAGTGTGGTAAGTATGTTTCTTTTAGCAGCTATAAGTTAGCTGGAGAGTTTTTGTGATACTTGAGAGCATAAAGTTTGGCGCTAACTGGCTGTAGCGAGATACATAGTGAAGTGTGTTATAAAAGGGGGGCAGAATAAAATCAGCAAAGAGCACGTTTATTTGAAACTACGAGGTTATAGATGAATAATTGTTAATACTTAAGATTTCAGGGTGAAAAAATGTAAAAGTTAGATACGAATATAATGATTTAGAATATGATGAATAATATAAGAAAACTTTTTATGGAGGTAATGAAGCCAGGGTATTGTCGATACTTTTGTTGGCTCTTGATGTTGATGGAGATGTGATTATGAACCACGTTACTGAAGAAACCTTGACAAAAGTATCTGTTAATACAGATTCTAATGTAGCGAATGCTACGATAACTATTGCAGGGAGTACCTACATAGCACCACAAGCGGAAAAAGCATCTACAGGAGAGTTGAGTAAGTTTAAAGCTGAATATTTAGATAATTTTAATCTTTGGGTAGAAGATGGTATTGTTACGGAAGATATTGTAATTGTTCAGGTGGATAATTGGAAAGATGATGTTTTTGCTGATGATTATAAGTTAAAAACATTTGACGAATTAGAGAAATACATACAGAATAATAGACACTTACCGGGTGTTAATTCAGAAAGATTGGTGAAAAAAGAAGGATATTCTATACAAGAAATGAATGTGTCACTTTTGGAAAAAGTAGAAGAGTTATTCTTGTATATCATAGCACAAGAAAAAAGAATAAAACAGTTAGATATAAAACTGTTTAAGTTGGAAAAAATGATGTTATTCAATCAAAAGTGATTGGTACTATGAGAGCTTAGAAGGTTTGAGAAACTATAACTAGCAACGCTTTTAAAAAAAGAAATACAGCGCGGGGAGCTATATTTCTTTTTATTCGAACTGAGAGACTCAATCGCGTTTTGCCAGGATGGTACTCACAGAGGCAGCAGTATCTAAAATCATTGTTTTAAACGGAATCGGTTCCCAATCAAATAAAGTTTTGGTAGTCGAGATATCTGCTTCGTATTTTTTTCCTACGTAGGGAAGCATCCCTTTCATTTCACTGTTAAAATTAGCGAGTAGTTTTACCATAAAAGTAGGAGCCATGCTGGTGCTTACACGCTGATAACCTTCCGATTTTAGTAATTGAATCACTTCTTGGTAACTATGAGCCCTATCGGTTGCTACAACCAATCGCTGTCCCTTAGCACTTTCATTTTCTAAAGCCAAAACGTGAATTTTAGCAACGTCACGAACGTCCGACATATTGATACTGGCGTGTATCATCTGCTTTAGTTGTCCTGTAAGAATGCGTTTAAAGAGCGTCATCGATTCACCAGAAAGATTGTCAGATAAACTAGGACCGTATACAGGGCCAGGATGTATAGTTACCAGTTCCATTCCGTGCGTATTGGCAAATTCCCAAGCGCTTTTTTCAGCGAGTGTTTTACTTTTTAAATAGGCAGTAGCGTGTTTGGCTGTTACATCTGTCCAACTTTGTTGGTCAATGTGTTCATCTCCTGAAACTGACCCGAGCATGGCGACCATAGAAGAGGTAAGTACCACCCGTTTGATACCAGCCTTGTGCGCTGCCTTTAAGGCTCTTTGCGTTCCCTCCACTGCCGGTTTGATCAGTTCGTTTTCGTCTTTTGGTATTTTTGAGAAAAACGGAGAGGCTACGTGCATTAAAAAATCACAATCTTCGGCGGCTTCATCCCAACCCGTATCGCTCAATAAGTCTAATGCGCAAAAGCTAAGTTTTCCTTTCGGATCAACTTCCTTTTCGATAATGGCAGTGATGGCAGCAGCTTTTTTTAAACTTCTGAGTGAACCTTTCACTGCATAACCTTGTTTTAAAAGGGCTACAGCACAGTGCTGACCTATATAGCCCGAAATTCCTGTTAATAGTACTTTTTTCATTTACTTTTATTTTGCAAGCAAAGTTATATTTATTACTTTTGTTTTGCAAGTAATAATTTAAATTTTTGAAAATGAACGACTTTTTTCGCTGTAAATGTCCTGTAACTTCGGCGTTGGACGTGATAGGAGATAAGTGGACCTTGGTAATTATTAAGCAGATGTTGTTTGAGGAGAAAAGTACTTTTAAGGATTTTGTAGAGAGCCAAGAACATATTGCGACCAATATTTTAGCCTCTCGGTTAAAAATGTTGGAGAAGTTTGAGATTGTTGAAAAAGGGACGCGACCGAATAATTTAAAAGTAAAAGTGTATACATTAACGGATAAAGGCATAGGCTTGATTCCTACCCTGATCGAACTAATGCTTTGGAGTAAAGACTATATTCAAGATTTTCATCCAGGATTAAATATCGATACGCGATTGGAAGGGGTACGGGAAGATAAAGCGAATTCGTATAAACAAATTGCTGCTACTTATGAGGCCTTCAAAAAAGGATTGTCGGTAGTGTAGTACGTGTTTTTAACCGTATACTCTAAGAACTGGAGTTATGATAATAGGGGAATCTCGACCTAGATATACATACCTTGAAAATTCAAATTAACTTTCAAGGTAGTTGAAATCTAGTGCATAGGATAAGCGCGTTCCACTGGCCAACGATCTTCGTATCCTGTTTTCCATGACTGGGTAGTCAATTCTTGATCGGTAGCAAGGCAAGCGTCGAGGTTGGCAATAATCTCTTCTTGGTCTAGGTTTTGTCCTATAAAAACCAATTCGTTTTTTCGATCTCCAAATTCTCGGTGCCAATCTTTTTCGATATGCTGTTGGTTTTCAATAAAAACGGCATTACGCGTGCGTTGTTCAAAGTTCATGCTACTCCACCAAACACCTGCGCTGTCGGCTTTTAAGGAACCACCTGCTTGCCCCCAAACAAGAGCTTGTTCAGGTCTAGAAGCGATCCAAAAAAGTCCTTTACTGCGAATGATATTATCGTGGAAGTCTTCTTGAATATAACGGAGAAATCGTTCTGGATCGAACGGTTTTTTACTTCTGTATACAAACGACCCAATTCCGTATTCTTCGGTTTCTGGAGTATGAGAGGGTTTATTCAGCTCTTCAATCCAACCAGCACTCTGTTCTGCCTCTTCAAAGTTAAACAGTCCAGTATTTAAAATTTCACTGGGATCGATCTTACTGTAACTCGTTTCGAGTATACGTGCTTTGGGATTTAATTTTTGCAAGGTCGCTTTGAGTACGCCCAAGTGAACTTCAGTTACTAGGTCTGTCTTATTGAGGATGATTACATCGGCAAATTCCACCTGGTCCGTGAGTAAATTGACGATGGTTCTGTGGTCGCCTTCAATATCGGTAAGGTCACGGTCCATCAAAAGTTCAGGACTTCCGAAATCGTTAAAGAAATTATAAGCGTCGACCACGGTGACCATGGTATCTACATAGCTAAAACGAGACAGGTCAATCCCGTTTTCTTCGTCAACAAAAGAAAAGGTTTGCGCTACCGGAACGGGTTCGCTGATTCCAGTACTTTCAATAAGTAAGTAGTCAAAACGGTCTTCTTTTGCCAAGCGTTCTACCTCAACCATTAGGTCCTCCCGTAGGGTACAGCAGATGCAACCATTACTCATTTCTACTAATTTCTCTTCTGTTCTGGAAAGAGCATTTTCGTTTTTGACTAGGGCTGCGTCGACGTTTACCTCGCTCATATCATTCACTATAACAGCGACTTTAAGTCCTTGTTTGTTGTGAAGTACATGGTTGAGTAAGGTCGTTTTACCGGCTCCTAGAAAGCCGCTTAGGACGGTTACAGGTAATTTGCGATTCATGATGTGAGTTTTTGTACGGGGTAAAATTAAGGATTATACTTACTAAAAGCAACTTGGTTGCTTTATTTGGTTTTGCTGGGACTTTTATTATGATTTCAATCATATACCGGTAGCGATTAAATGCGTAATTTTAAGTCGTTCTAAATAATGAATTGAATAGGTGTATTATGAAAACATTTCAACTAGGTATTGTACTGCTGTTTTTTTTCGGGTGTAGTTATAAAAACAGCGATGCGGAGACTCAAAAGTTCGCAAGTGAGTTAAAAAAAGATCACTTTTCTTATACCGGGAATTACAGCTGGGCTTTTAACCTGATGGGCAAACAAGTATCTACTCATACGTTTTACCCAGATAGTATTGTGTATACCATGGAAGGAAAGGTGTATGCAACCCAGTATACCATGAAGAAATTATCGTACGAAAAAGCGAAGGGTAAATGGATAGGAGAAGATGAAAACGGCGTGGTATACGCGCTTTTTTTTAAGGAAAAGACCCCTAATACCCTTGTGTTGTACAAGCGAAAATGTAAGGATAAAGGGCTGAGAGAAGCTATCGATATGGAGGTGCCCGCTCCAGAAACCACTGAGGATCACGGTTGGAATTTGTACGCACGAAACGGTGCTGATGATTTGGATGTTTTGGAACTTACCGGAAGTTATACTCATGAAAATCACCGTCTCGTAATCAGTGATACCTTGCTGGAATTTGACGGAGAAGCAGTAACGAAGTTGAGCTTTCATTCAGGAGAACGCAGGTGGGTAGGGAAGCATAAAAATCGCTATTTGCAAGTTTTCTTTAAAAGTTTAGCACCTCGTGATTCTGTGCAATTGACAACTACTTGGGCCACAGACCTAGAAGCGTTGTATAAAACAAAGTACCAGTCGGTAATTACTTGGGAAACCTATGTAAAACAGTAAAATTTTAAACCTATGACTACAGCAAATATTTATCAGGATACAGTATTTAACCCGGACAAGCCTCTAATAAAGGTTTTGTTGGAAACTGATTTTACCAAAGAAATCAGAATTGCCATGCATCGAGGAACGCTGATGAAGGAACACAAAACGGCTTTTCCTATCGTTGTTGAAATAGTAGAGGGGAGTATTGACTTTGATGTACAAGGTACCAGTCATCCGCTAAAGAAAGGCGATTTAATTGCTTTAGAAGGAGGAGTGCCACACAGTTTGAAGGCAGGTGAAAATAGTATCATCAGATTGACCTTAACGAAAGATGATCGTACAAATCGCGTAGCAAAAGTTGTAGAGAAGTAGTATTTCGGGAAGGTATTTTTACAATAAAATTAAAAAGGAGTTGAGGTTTTTAAAGCACCTTGGCATTTTTGATTGCAGCGAGCTATCCGGAGAATGGAAATTTTACTCAGAAGAATTTAGAGCCTAAGTTCTTCTGAGTAAAAGTTTTTAATTTTAGAGTATTGCCTTGTTGTTGCAAGTAGCTTCACCACTGTTTATTGCTTCGTTAAATGTTTTAAAAATCGTTCTTCTTTACGGATGGTATTGGCAATAATTACCGTGATGATGGCGATGGAGAGAAATCCTGAAATTAAAACATAGGTGTAGAAGCCCGAGGAAAAAGAGGCTTTGAAGTAAGGTAATAACAAGTAAAATCCGAAGGTATACACCGCAATACAGACTGGGGTAATCGCCCAGTTAATGAGACGTCTGGTTTTGTAATACTTTTTTAAATAGCGATGGTAGGATTTTTGAGTCATAGAAATCAGTTGTTGTTCCTTGCGGTGTAACGAATAGAATTCCAAAACTATTCGGAAGCTTAGGCTGAATATCATTAGGAATAATCCTCCATTAAATGAGTTCCATTGAAAGTAGGAATAAAAAAGGGCGTAACTGATGAGTACCACAACAGTGCATGACATAATGCTAATGCTGATGTATTGTTTGTTGCGTTGCTGCTTAGCTTTAGTGAGGATATCGTGAGGAGTTTGCACTAGAGAAGGCGCTGCTTGGGCTCCCCATAGTTTGTTTAAATTATCATTTTCCATTGGTAATACATTTTAAAAGTGATTTTCGAATACGACTTAAACGCGTTCGCAATGTTCCGTGTGCTAGTCCAACAGTGTCGGCGATGGTGGCCTGAGGTATTTCTTCTAATTCCAACAGTATAAGCGCTCTGTTCTGCTCGTTTAGCTGGTCAATACAGTGGTACATTTTTTTTAGGTCTTCATTGGTGTCTCTTGGGGTGTCATCATCGCTGGAATCGGACAATAAATCGTTATGAATGGGAATGTTTTTTCGGGACTTGCGTAAATCTCCTAAGCAAACATTTACAGCAATTCTATATATCCAGGTGTCTATTGATGAATTTCCCTGAAATGAATGTCTGTGATTCCATACTTTTATAAAAGTTTCTTGCAGCCATTCATTGGCAAGTTCGTCGTTCCCGGTGGCATAGCCTAAACACAATCGATATACTTTTGAAGCTAGCGAGGTATAGATTTGTGTAAATTCTTGCTCTGAAATCATTTTTTTGACGCTAAAGTTATTTGTATTTGCTCTAAAAACCAATTCGGTTTGTCTAACATGATAAAGTGCGCACTGTTGTCGGCTATGATAAACTGATAATCTTTTAGGTTTGCGTACTGATTTTTATAGGTTTGGGTTACTGCTTTTTTACCGTAGGGTTGTGAGGCTGCTATGATGGTTACCGGAATGGATATCTTTTTTAAGGCCTCCCTAAGGTCTAGTTTGAGGTAATCGGTATAACCGTAAACATAGGTTTTTCGATCAGCGGTTAGGATCCAGTTTTTGATTTTTGTTTGCGCAGCGCGATTCAGACTCATGTTTTTAGACATCGCAGTGGCCATTTGTGTAAAGGTTTCCGCATTCATAGCGAGTTGTTGTTGGTTGTAGGGGCTATTGTACTGTAAGTTGTCGGGGTTAAAATTGGGAATCATCAAAGCCCCTGAAGCAGGGAGTGCATCTACGAGAACGATGTTTTTTAGTTGGAGTTCCTGTTGAGTGGCGAGCCAAGTAGCAATAGTTCCACCTAAACTGTGTCCGATAACAGTAGCGTGCTGTAGGTTGTTTTCTAGGATGTAGTTTTTAAGAGCGGTATTGACTGTAGGTAACCAAGGAAAAGCGATGGGCTCCTTACCGCCAAAACCCGCTAAGGTCACGAGGTGACATTCGTAATTTTTTTCGAGTTTTTTGGCCAGGGGTTGCCAAATGTCGCCAGGTACGGTAAATCCAGGAATCAACAGAATGGGAGCACCTTTACCTACGACTTCTACGTGAATTGGCGATTGTTTTTGTTGAGCGCAGTTAGCGCAGTAGGTAAGTAACAAGACAATGAGTAATACGGTGTTTTTCATTTTTTTAAGTTTTGATTTCCCTTTAGATGCACTATTAAAAAAATGTTACATGTTTTTTTAAAAAAAATCAGAATCTCAATAGTATGTCGGATAACAGCACACGAAAACAGGGTGTCCGAACCTGTGAATTAGTCAATTTTAACGCTGAGATTAGTAGCTAGGCAAAACTTTTTGATACTCCGTGAAAAAAACGGACGAGAAATGGACTTGTAGTACTCATTATTTCCGCAACCATCCCAGCAGCCGTTGGTGTTGTAGATACCATTGATTTTTTCGCTTTTCCAAAGGAATTCGTTCTCTAGAATTTCCAAAAGGACCTGTGTTTTGTTGGATGATTTCAATACTGCTTTCGGTGACCTCGGTGATGATGGCTACATGGCCATACTTGTTGGTGAGTGTGGCATCGAAAATTAGCAAATCATTAAGTTGAGGTTTCGTAGTACTAGGGTTGGTATATTGCCGTAAGTTTCGCTGGTTGTTTTTGTTCCCGTCTTTTACTGATCTGTCAAAAAAATCTTTGGCATGACCATAGCTGTTCGGCATTTTGTGATGTAGCGCTTCGAGGTAAAATCTTTTTACGAATTCAACACACTGGTATTTCAAACCAATATTATAACCGCTCTTATCGAGGTTTCTACCTTCTACACGATGCACCGGACCGTTGTAATAGACAGCAACTCCTCGATGTGAATCGATTTTCTGACCAATGTGGTATCGGGGATTGATATGAATGTAATGGCTGACTAGGAATAAGAGCAATGCTAAAATGATTCCGTACAGTAGGATTTTGACTTTTTTCACTTGAAGGCAATTTGATATAGCTAAAGGTACATGATAATTTTCTCTTTAGGAAGCGGAAGTTGATGGTAGCTGGGGTAAAATCCGAGCAACTCAAAAAAGAGTGCAGTTTCTTTAGGTCGCATAGGAGATAGCTGTGCTATCATCCTAACGCTGATAAATATTCGGAATGTGTTTTTCCATGTAGACTTCAGGATGCGGTAGTGCTGTAAAGCCAAACTTTTTGTACAGCCATGCTGCTGTATCTGTCAATAAAATCCAGCGTCGTAATCCTTGAAGGTTGGGGTGTTCGGTGATTTCTTGCATCAGCCATTTGCTAAGGCCTTTGCCTCGGTATTCGTTGAGGATGTACACATCTCCTAAATAAGCGATGGTCGAATAGTCCGAAATTATTCGGGCAAAGCCAATTTGTTTGTTCTCGTGATAGAGACCAAAATTCAAGGAGTTTTCAATTGAAGTTTTTACAGTATCGAAGGGAATTCCCTGAGCCCAATCGGTTTCGTTTGCTAGAAATTTATGGATGCTTTTTAGGTCCAATTTATGCTTGTCCGTTGAAATGGTGAACTCGTCTCTGTGTGCTTCTCTAATTTTCATAATCGTTTTTTATGGCATGCTCGCTTGTGTATACGCATTTAACTAGGCAGTAAAAGCAGGCCCGTTATTTTTGATGTCGGGGAAAGATACTTAAATAGTAGCAAAAGCACTTCATTAAGATTTGATTTATGGATTCTTATAACAACCTATAAGGTTAAAGCTTTATTTCATAGAAAAAGAAACCTATACTATTATAGATTTCTTTTGAAATTGTACTAATTCAGTAGTTCTTTCTCGACGGTCTATGAAGCTTTTGTTATAATAAATTCTACAAACTTTTCTACGGGTGGTGCTATAAAAAGAATTGCGGGGATGACAAAAAGATATGCGTATGCCCATGACTTAAACCAATTGGAAAAAAAGTTTTCATCGTATCCTATATTGATCAGTATCAAAGAGAATGAAATTATTCCTGTTGTAATGGATCCCATTAATAATGCAAAAATGATTTTCTTCTTAATTTGAGTTATTTTATCTTTCTCGCTACTCATTTTAGATAATTAATTAAGGTTAATACACGTCATTTTTAGCACAACGTGATTAAAAGTTGATATAAAAATTAGCTTAAAGCTTTTATTACTTTTAGTTGTTTTTCGCTGTATCCGTAGTATTTTAGATTGGTTTCTATGGCCGTAGGTTTATCAAGTACTCCTTTAAAATGCGAAAAGCACTCAAAACTGTATTTTCCATGGTAACGGCCCATACCGCTATTCCCAACACCACCAAAAGGAATATTAGGGTTGGTAACCTGCATAACACAGTCGTTTATCCCTCCACTTCCAAAAGGGATTTCGTTTAAGAAACGTTCTTTTACAGTGTTACTGTCAGAAAATAAATAGGCAGCTAGTGGTTTTTCAATTCCTTTTATAAGTGCGAAGGCTTCATCGATTGTTTCGTATTCAATTACCGGTAAAATAGGACCGAAAATTTCCTCTTGCATTACTGCATCGTCTAATGATACGTTGTCTAGAATTGTAGGAGTAATTCTTCTATCAGCGCTGTCGTAAGTGCCTCCATAATATACTTTGTCCGCATCGATTAGCCCGACAACTCTATCAAAGTTCCTTTTATTAATAATTTGAACGAAATTATTATTCTCTGCAGAAAAATTGGCTTTCTCAATTTCCTTTACCGCTAATTTTAAGAATTCCTCTTTTACATCTTTATGAACGAGCGCGTAGTCGGGGGCAATACATAATTGACCTGAATTCACAAATTTTGACCAAATCATTCTTTTTACACCTGTTTTTAAGGCGGCGTCTTTATGAAATACAACAGGGTTTTTACCTCCTAATTCTAAGGTAACATCTGTTAAGTGTTCTGCTGCAGCTCTGTTTACAATTTTTCCTACCATAGGACTTCCCGTAAAGAAAATCTTATCGTAACGTTGTTTTAAAAGTGCAGTAGTTTCAGGAATAGCGCCTTCAACAACTCTTAAATAGTTAGGATCAAAATTTTCATTGATAATTTTAGCCATTATTTTGCTCGTTTCTTCCGGAAGTTCACTAGGTTTTAACACAGTAGTATTTCCGGCAGCCATGGAACCAACTAAAGGAGTAAGGGAAAGGTTGTAAGGAAAATTCCAAGCGCCAATGACCAAGGTTACACCAAGAGGCTCTGGAACCAAGTAACTTTTAGCTGGGAAGTTTAACAAATTTGTTTTTACCGATTTGTGTTGCATCCATTTCTTTAAATTTTTTATTGAAATGTTGATTTCGTCAATCAAAGGGAAGAATTCTGTGAGCTGATTTTCATACTTAGATTTTCCAAAATCTTTAAAAATCGCTTTGTGCATGGCTTCTTCATTTTCTAATAGCAAGGCTTTGAGTTTTTTAAGCTGAGTAAGCCTAAAGTCTAACGATCTCGTTGCATTGCTATTAAAATATGCGCGTTGGTTTGCAACTAGTTGGTTTACGGCTACTTCAAAAGTACGTTCTTTATTTTCTGTGGTTGTATTCATGTTTTTATTTTTGATGAAAATTAGTGGGTTGATTGTTTTTTCATTCTTTCTATCAGCGCCTTTTTAGGCATAAATGGAATGAATTTTAATTCCATGCGTTGTTCCCATGGCAATCCTGCTATGACTTCAATTTTGCCTGCTAACATTGCATTATAACCTGCTTCGGCTACCTCTTTGGCACTGGCTGGTCTTTTATAAATTGGAGTTTTATTCATACCTGAAGCATCTCCAAAAGCTGTTTTTGTTGCGCCGGGTAATAAGGCGGTCATAGATACTCCCGTGCCGCTTAATTCACCTGATAGCGCATTGCTAAAGGAGGTTACATAAGCTTTGGTAGCAAAATAGACCGCTTGAAGAGGACCTGGTACTAAGCTTACTGTTGATGAAACATTTAGTATTTTACCAGAATCACGCGCTACGAAATCAGGCAAAAATTGCCTTGTTAAGGATGTTAGGGCTAGTACGTTCACCTGAATCATAGCCTGGTCTTTTGCCCAGTCTCTTTCATGAAAGGCTCCTACGCCACCAAAACCAGCATTGTTAATTAAATAATCTACTGCTATTTCATGACTTAACAACTCATCATGGATCTCTTGGGGAGCCGATAATTGAGTGAGATTTTTAACGATAGTATAGACCTTTATTCCATGTTCATTTTCCAGTTCGGTCTTTAAGTTTTTTAAACCTTCTGCATTCATGTCTACGGCGATAATATTACCTCCTCTTTTTGCGTGAATTCTTGAAAACTCTCTTCCAATTCCACTTGCAGCACCGGTTATCAAGGCTGTTTTCTCTGTTGTTTTCATACGATCTGTTTTATATGTTTACTTGTTTTTTATCTGAGTGCAAGTTACAATTGGTTGTTAGCTAGTAATTTACCATAGGGTAAAAAATTCCCTTGATATTAGCTTGCATTGAAATTCTATTTACAGCATTGCGCTTCTTCACCAGGGCTGGGTAGTACAGCACCTCGTCCAAAAACCCATTTGGCTTTTACCTCTAAAAAGTCCCAATGGATCTTGTTTTGATCTATGGCGATCACTTGAGATAATTCGTTTACTAAGGCAATTCCTAATGTTTTAAACATGCTATCAGTTCTATTTCCTCCTGTTCTTAAGATGCCTGAGATAATAAGCTCGTAGTCCTTTTCTAAGTGAAAGCCTGACCTAAACAAGACGGTGATTAATTCGGAAGGGACGTTGGTAACTGTACTGTGTAGATCCGTAATTTTTTTTGAGATACGTTTCTTTTGAATCGGCGTTAAATAGTTTTCTGTAAAGACTGTATAAACAGGCATTTTATTTTCTTTTATTGGTTGAATTGATTGTGTAAAGTCCTGTTTTTAGTGTGGTTGTTAGTAGTTGTGTTATAAGGGAAGTATAGTATTTTACTTTTCCTAATAATGAATAATGACTACTATTTCTTTTTAACAAAGAATTGAATGTCGTTTCGTCGAATGCACCAATTAGGATATCATTTAAATGCTGATTCGTTAGTAAAATCCAGTCTCTTGAGAGGGACTTAAAAAAATTGATTCGTTGGTTTTGTGAAATGTGCTGCTCACAACCAAATGTTATGATTGAAGGGGACTTCAATTGATAATTATTGTACGCATTCCCCTGCGCAATAATATTCCATACGACAATAGTTTTGCTTTTACTGATGTGTATTTTATAGTTCTGAACAACTATTTGTTCCAGGCTTCTCATCATTTTATTTGAGAAATGATTTTCTCCAACGGTTATGAGTATTTTATTGAGTACAGGCATGTGATATAGTGTTTAGATTGTTTTTATCGTTGTAGTAAAGCCTTAACTGTAAGCAAAAACCATTGCACTATTTTAAAATCAACTGTACGAAGTATTCAGAAATTTCATGAGCATAATCTTCTTGTAAGAAATGTGATCCAGGGAGTGGTATTAGAGGAATGTTTAATTTTTTTTGCAGAGGTATACCGTATTCTTTAAGTGTAAGCCCTTTGTCATTGATTCCCCAAATAATTTGTTTTGGGACCGATAAATTTGTTAGACTGCTGATATAGTCGGCTTCTTTTTCTTGGGTAGTTTCAAAGTTTCTCATAATCTTAAGAAAACTTTTTCCGTTGTCATCGCCATTGAGAAAGTCGACATATGCCTGAGCTTCTGTTAAATTAAATGCTTCTTTATTATGAATACCTCTAAGGTACATCAAATACTTAAAGACAAGCGCAGTAGTTGTTTTAAGAGCAAACTCTCCAAGATATTTTTTCTCGAATAGCGACATAGGAAAAGGTTTCTTAAACTCGGGGAGATTGGTTAGTAGCGTATTTAAAATAGTTACTGAAAGTACGCGTTCGGGGATCTTTGAGATTATTTCACAGGCTATTGGGCCTCCTATATCATGAAGTATGATATGAAAATTAGTAAGTTCTAACGCATTGATCAATTCCAAGGTCCATTCACCTAAATTTGTCCAATTGTAGTTGAAATCTTCAGGTCGATCACTTAAACCCATACCCAATAAATCAAAGCTGATAGCTCGTAGGTTTTTAGCGGCCAACTCGTGGATTAGTTTGCGGTAGAGGAAAGATGAGGCTGGTACGCCATGGAAACATATTACCGTTTCTCCAGCACCTTTCTCGTACACAAAAGCTCTTGTGTTTTCTAAATGAATAAAATGACCACTGCAAGAGTGTTTAATAGCTTCGTACTTCATAGTGTTAAAATAAAAAGGGAAATGCCCTGTGAATTATTACACTGCAAAGTTCTGTTGCGAAAAAAGTAGTTCTTTTACCCTAGGGTAAAAAATTAGGAGATCAGCTTCTTTCGTATTCTGCTTAAACTTTGTATAGTTATGCCCAGGTAAGAAGCGATATGAGATAGTTTGGCTCGGTGAAAAATTGTGGGGTATTCTTTTATTAGTTTGAGGTACCTGTATTCTGCTGACTCTGTATGAACACTCATTACTCTCCTGCTTAATGCAACTGTAAAATCAACGATGAGTTTTCTGTAGATGACATCGAAATTCGGGATATTTTTAGATGCTGTTTTTAAATGTTCTCTGGTCACTAACAAAAATTCACAATCTTCTAAAGCTTCAAAATTTAAAATATTTTCCCTGTCATTATAGAAACTGTCTGGTGAGGTGATCATCATATCTTCATTAGAAAACCAATGCGTTACTTCATTGCCGTCTAAATCGAAATAAAATATTCGCATCAAGCCTTTCGTGATGTAATAGAAATAATCACATTTATGACCTTGCTTAAGAAATACTTCTCCTTTCTTTACTTTGTGACTTTGAATATGTAAATCTAGTAATTTGTCATATCTATAAATATCATCTAGTGAAATATACTTGTCCGTTCTGACCAAAACCTATTAATTTTTAAGCTAACTAAAATTAATAAAAACTTTGTTATTTAGTTTGTTTTATTTTACTAGGATGTCTTTTTGTCGGAAAAACGGCCCTGTCGTTGTCTAGTTGTGTTGGTTTCTAGGTATCAAAAGGGCCTTATGCTATTACTGCTAGCCCCAAGTTAATTTGTAAGTGTGGGTATAGTTTTGTACTGTAGTTTTTTAGTTTATGACTATTACTAGTGGTTTATTTACTGTTGTAATTCAAACACAAACTCCTCAATTTCCTTCATACGAGCATTTGCAAATCCTTTTTCTGTTCCGATTTTAGTAAATCCACAATTCGTTAAGACTTTTTGAGAACCGATATTATCAAAAGCAACACGTCCATATATTGGTCTTGTCGTTTCTAACTTAAGAAACTCCCTTAGAGCAGAACTCGCAATTCCTTTACCCCAAAATTCTTTTCCAATCCAATACGTGATTTCTGCATTTCCATTCATTTCATATTTAGTAATGCTTCCTACAATAGTACCATCTTCTATCACAGTTTTAGTAGTTATTCTTTCGTCAGCCAATAACCTTGTCCACTTTTCCGTATACGCTTTTTTATCAGTAGGATCTTCTGACGTAAAAGCGGCTAAATAGTTTGCTTTTTTATCGAGTTGAAATTTGAAGAGCGTTTCCAAATCATTTTGAGTAGTAGGTCTTAATGTGATATCAATAATTTTTTTCATGTTCATAGGTTTAAGTGGTTTTCAACAAGTTTGTACATATTGTATAGGGCACGCTGTATCTGTTTTCGAACGGTTTATTTTAGGTATTTCAGATGTTCTGTTCCCCAAATCTTACTCCCTTTTAGCACATCGAGAACAATTGTACTCTTCTTCTTTGTCTTCCAGTGTAATATTTTCTTCAAATTGCCATTCAACGTTAGGTCGATTGGGAGTGTCGCTACCAACAAAGTAGCTATACGCGCTACTTTCACGTTTAGCATTTACTCAATTTGATAAAGCTGATACTATTTTAGGCCTATCTGGAATTTGATCCTTTGCTAAAGCAACCAGCCATTTGGGGTTTTATGTTTCCCATTTTTCATTCATTTCATTATAAGATTAGGTTTTTCATCGAGTTTCATTTTAATGCAACGTAAACGATGTTGTACAACGGTCTCGTATTATCATCTATGAGGTCCAGCTACGCCAAAATTACTGTCCTAGTCGAATCTGCCGTGATTGCAGCTATAGTTTCCTGGTAACTGGCCTTTTACCATTTCATCATGCTTCTAAATGTTCCTGCCAGTGTGAATTGTAATGCCGTAATTAAAGCCATGAATAGCATTCCGATTACTAGGCTTATTATAATTTGACCAATTTTTATTTCAGTTTTCAAAGTTTTATCATCAGAAATTACTTTTGTACCCGCGATATGATCTCCAATTCTACGTTCGGGTGAGAAAAGAGAAAAAATAACCTCAATTGGCCAAAAGATTAAGGTTAGGTTTCTAATGAATGATTTTAAAGGATTCGCTATTTCTCCTGTTTTATGATCAACAATTACCAGCCCAAGAATTCTTTTAGCGGGACTTTTTCCTCTAATTGCATCTTTGTTTAAGTATATGGAGAAGATCATTGTTCCCAAAAATAGGGGAATGATTATAAACCATTCAGGTAGATCATCGTTCGTAGGGATTCCCAATAATAAGAGCCCAATTCCTGCAAGGATAAATAGAATTATTACAATTCCAAAAGTCATAATGAAATGGTCTAAAAGCATTGATGCCAATCTAATTCCGATGATTCTGTTTTTTTCGTTTGTCATTTTTTAGCTTATTGTCAAGGTTGTTGTAGTTGAAAAGTAGCGGATTTTATACCTTCTCTTTTCGGATTATTATTGATGCTTGATTTATTTTCTTCAGATTACGCGATTCATCCGCTATTTTATATTCGTTGCGCTGTGATGCTCTTCATTATTGTGTTCATCTCGTTGTTGTGAGCTGTATTATAGACAGTTTGATGATCGTAATTGGAAAAATCAACTCCAATTTCTAATAAGAAAAAAGTAAAGGGTACCGTTGAAAAAATAGTACTAAAATTCATAGTTCATGTCAGAAATTGGGCGCAACTTTTTTATATACAATACTTTCATCTTTTTTGTGCAACCAATTTGGCTGACTAAGCAGAAGTTCAGCTTGGCATTCTACTGCTTAGTGTCCACAATAAAAAAGTAAAAATTCTTAGCTGAGGTCAATGTAGGCATGTTTTGATAAATTATCAAACGTATTTTTAAGTTTCCTATTAAATAGTTGACTAAATACTTAACACTAGTGCCGAAGCCTTTTGGGTGAGGTACATACCGACATGAGTCCTTATTGTAGAACTGTAGCGTAATGCCCTACATGGACTGTCAAATTTGTTGTGTGCTAAATCCTGAACATCGTCGGTTGGCCTGTGTTCAGATTTCGGAGAGGGGAGTTTAGTAAAGGCACAAGTCAAGTCATTACGAAAGCTCAATTAAAATCAGAAACAAGGTGAAGAGCGTTTATAGCTGTTTGTAGATTTTTGAAGTGAGATTAAGAAAACCTCCAACAATGAAAAAACCTTAAAAGTTTGTACTAAACTTCTAAGGTTTTTGTCGGGGTGGCAGGATTCGAACCTGCGACCTCCTGCTCCCAAAGCAGGCGCGATGACCGGGCTACGCTACACCCCGTTTTTCATTGGGACTGCAAAGGTATCAAAAAAAATAGATTGCACAAGAAAAAAATAAAAAAATGTAATATTTTTCTTCTTTATCGACCAATAACCAAATTATATAGTCCTACGTGGAAAAAAAATAAAAATAAACTACATTTGTAATCATTAATTAAAAGAGATATGGCAGAAAAAATTAAATGTTTGATTATAGGTTCTGGACCAGCAGGTTATACTGCAGCAATTTATGCCGCTAGGGCTGATATGAAACCAGTAATGTACACGGGAATGCAAATGGGAGGACAGTTAACAACCACTACAGAAGTAGATAACTTTCCTGGATATCCAAATGGAACCGATGGTACCGCTATGATGGAAGATTTAAAAAATCAAGCTGAGCGTTTCGGTACAGAAGTGCGTTTTGGTATGGTGACCAAGGTAGATTTTTCGAAAGAAGAAGGAGGGATCCATAAGGTTGTTGTTGACGAAACAACAGAATTAGAAGCTGAAACAGTGATTATTTCTACCGGAGCTACTGCAAAGTACTTAGGTTTGGAAAGTGAACAACGCTTGATTGGTGGAGGTGTTTCTGCTTGTGCTACTTGTGATGGATTCTTTTATAAAGGACAAGACGTAGTAGTGGTTGGAGCAGGTGATACTGCTGCTGAAGAAGCTACCTATTTGGCTAATATCTGTAATAAGGTGACCATGTTGGTACGTAAAGATTATATGAGAGCGTCAAAAGCAATGCAACACCGCGTGAGCAAAACAGCTAATATCGAAGTACTTTTCAATACGGAAATAGATGAGGTATTAGGAGCGAATGTAGTGGAAGGTGTGCGCGCTGTCAATAATCAATCAGGTGAAAAAACAGATATTCCTGTAACAGGGGTATTCATCGCTATTGGCCATACGCCAAATACACAGTTGTTTAAAGGAGTATTGGATATGGATGAAACTGGGTATTTACTTACCAAAGGAAAGTCGACCAAAACAAATCTTCCAGGAGTTTTTGCTGCAGGAGATGTTCAGGATAAAGAATACCGCCAGGCAGTAACGGCAGCAGGTACAGGATGTATGGCTGCGTTGGATGCAGAGCGTTATTTAGGAGCTTTAGAATAGGCACTAAATATTATGAATTATCACAAAAGCCTCCCTTGTGGAGGCTTTTGCTTTTGTAGTGCCCCCTTGTTCGAGCGCTCTACAAATGGAAAAGTTTCGGACTTCAAGAAGCTTTCACCCCGTTAAATTTTACTAACTTCGGAACGTAAATTGTAAGAATTGTGGAGTTTTTAGTCTATTCTGGTCTGACCAGCTTTTTGTTTTTACTAGTGCTACTAGCAAAGAGGTTTCGAAAATCTTTTGCTCATCGCTTGCTGTTTTTTTTGGTCTTGTGCTTGGCATTTATTTTCGGAGGTTATGCCAGCACCTATATGAAGTTGGCTTGGCTGCAGGCAGCAGTTCTTCCTTTAGCGATTTGTATGCCCCTGGCATTAGGACCGCTGTTACGGGCTTATATCCACGCCATATACAACCGCAGTAAAACGGTAAATAACTTATTGAGAAATCTATTGCCGTTTGCGATCGTTGTATTTTTGTTTAGCTTACCGAAGTATTTGCAAGTAGCCTTCTATGTGCCGACGAGCCGTTTGGGTATGTTGGTATATTCAGGGATCGCAGTATTTAGTATCCTGCATCTCATATACTTCTTAATTGGAAATACTCGTTGGCTGCGTTTTTACGAACGAAAATTAAAGCAGCAATACACTTCCTTAACTGACAGAGATTTGAGATGGTATCGAACTTGGGTTCGTGGATTAATCATTTTTGTCCTAGTCGATATGAGTGCTGTGCCCCTCTTACTTTGGAAAGATTCGGTACTGTTAACAGTGCAATTAAACTTGCTCTTTTTTGTGGGGCTCATATGGTGGTTGTGTTATTGGGGAATACACCAGCCTGCCATTTTTTTGGTTTCCGATGCGGAGGAAGAAAGTTCTCCCCGAGTTTCCAATACTGCCGTAGTTCCAGAAATAGGGAAGGAACTCAACAAAGAAGACACTGAGTTGCGTGCTGCATTGGAACGTTTGTTTGCAAAAGAGAACATATACTTGCGGCAAGATTTGAGTTTGGATATCCTTGCAGCCCACATGGGGGTCAGTAATAAAAAAATATCACAACTCTTAAACGAAGGGCTCGATACGAGTTTTTACGATTACGTAAATACGTATCGCATAGCTCATTTTAAACAACGCCTACAGGCAGGAGAAGCACAACAGTTAACCCTATTAGCATTAGCATTCGATTCGGGCTTTAACTCCAAGGCAACTTTTAATCGCGTGTTTAAACAAAGAGAAGGAGTAACACCACTACAGTATAAAAAAAAGCAAGAAAAAGGTCTCATGGCTTCCGTTGAGACGATTGATTAGTTGATTATCACGTGATTTGCTCAAAAATTAAATGAGTATAGTCTATGATACAAATAACGACAACAACTACAGAAATTAAGAACGACGCCAAACGAAAAGCACAAATTTATATACTCAGTGTATTGGGATTATCGTGGGTAATCGGATTTGTTGGGCTTCACCTTATCGAATTTAAGAGTCTCTTGCCTCGGGTATTGCTGATACTTTGCTACGGATTCTTGCCAGCGATGTTAGCCGTGTTTTTTAATAAAAGAGCAGGAGGTACCTGGCGCGATTTACAGTTTGTAAAGCCTTCGTGGAAATCAATAGTAATAGCCTTGGTTATTCCGGCTGTCTATGTGATTCTCGGTTTTTACCTTCAGGTACAACTGGGGTATAGGAGTAAGCCCGATTGGTCGGTATTTGGAGGTCATGTCCAATTGCTGTTGAGTACCGTTGGAGGATTATTTTTAACCTGTTTGTTAGTACTAGGAGAGGAAATAGGTTGGCGAGGGTATTTACAAGGAAAAATGTTTCAGGCTTTTGGTGAATTTAGAGGAACAATTTTGCTAGGGCTTGTATGGGGTATTTGGCATTTGCCCGTTGCTTTAACTGGGTATAATTTTCCTGAGCATCCGTATTTAGAAGCCTTTATTACGTATCCTTTGGCCTGTGTTGCCTTTTCGTTAATCATTGCCTATTTCGGTAGTTGGAAGCACTCGATATGGGTGGCCGCCGTATTCCACGGAGCCAACAATCACTTTAATATGATCGCTTTGAGTACTACGGACCTGCTTGATTCTTGGAGTTTTGCTTGGTTGAGTAATGCCATTTGTGTTGATCTCATCTTGATTTTTGGAGGGTTGTATTGGCTAAAATTGAAAAAGAAAAGGTCGCGAGTAAACTAATGGGAAAATTGCTAGCTGTGAAAAGCAAAAAGGAGATCTATACCGATCTCCTTTTTTTGTCGCATATAAAATGCAACTGGGTGTCCCTCCCCAAATTTTCCTCTCTTTTAATAATAGGCTGGTTCTTCGAGCTCAGCCTGCATCGGTAATACCTGTTCTACATCGCTAATAAACGCATCAATTTGCGCTTTGGTGACATTGGGCATACAGATGATGTGTGTAATATTTTCTTCAGTTGCTAACTGCCATTTATCTTTTATCTCGCTAGGCATTTTTGGGAGTACTACCGTGATACTTCCCGGGTTGGTCCAGGCATTAATACCGAGTTTTAGCAATTCGTGCTTACAGTACTCAGCAACTTCTAAACTGTGTTCATAACGAGCTCTGAGACCTTCAACACCCATTTTTTGAATGGCGTACCACAAGAATAGTGGACTGTGCCCATTTCTCGAACCTGTTATGGTCGTGTCTAAAGAACCGATATACGAAATTCCTTTAGAAACGCGATCGCGCAAAGAGCGCTTGGTAACGATAACTCCAGCCGGAATTGGCGATCCTATAAATTTGTGTCCACTGATAGAGATACTGTCAGCACCATCGACAAAATCAAAAGGTACTCGCGGGGTAGCAAAGGCTCCGTACGAACCTGCTAAGGCAGCATCACAATGAATGTAATGATCGTGTATCGCGAGTTTTCGCAATATACTTTTTACGCGTGAAACATCGTCTTTAGCTTCCTTCATTGTGGTTCCGTGAGTGGTTAAGACAATGGCGGGCTTATGACGGTTAAATTTTAGTGTTTCTTCGAGATCGGTATAGTCGATTTCTCCATTTTCCTGAGAGCGAATTACGATGCTCGGAATGTTGAGTAAGTGGATATTTTTCTTAACACTGTAATGGGTAGATTCTGAATAGTACACCATGGCCTTCGGAAACATCTCTCTAGCGATGTACAATCCGTACAAATTACTCTCCGATCCACCGTTGGTAACATATCCCCAATAATCTTTCGGGTTGGCTCTGAATAGCTTCGCAAAAAAGTCAACGACTTCGCGTTCTATTTCATGTGTTTGAACTTTATAGGTACTGCTTTCAAAAGGATCCCCTAAGTTATTGATGGGGTACTGTAAAAACTCGTATAGCGGCTCGTAATTAAAATCTTTTGACACCGGATATCCTAAGAAGGAATCTCTCGCTTCGCGTACATCATTTAATAAAGCCGTTAATTTTTCTGTGGTACTAACTTTCGTGTTCATCTGCTATTTCTACTTAAGTTATATCCGCAAATGTAGTGTTTAGAAGAAAATACTACCATAATAATAGTATATTTAGATTATAATACTGTTTTGTTTGATTTTAAAGATTATTTTTGCATAGCACGTACACTTAGCATAAAGATTTAGAAAATACCACTGATTATGGATCGTATTGACAAGAAAATTTTGAGGGAATTACAAGAAAATGCCAAGCAAAACACGAAAGAAATTGCCGCAAAAGTTGGACTGACAGCGACACCGACCTATGAGCGTATCAAAAAATTGGAGCGTGAGGGCTATATAGATAAGTACGTGGTACTACTCGACAGCGCTAAGATTGGCAAGCAAATTATTGCATACTGTCAAATTACGCTTTTTAAGCACCAGCGCAGTTTAATAGACTCTTTTAAAGATACGATGCTCCAATTGCCCGAAGTTATGGAGTGCCATCACGTGTCAGGGAATTTTGATTTTTTATTGAAAATTGCCGTTCGAGATATGAATGATTTCCAAGAATTCATCAATGAAAAACTGTCGGTAGTGGAGGGGATTTCTACAATACACAGTTCCTTTGTGATGCGTTCGTTTAAAAACTCTACGGCGTTTCCGCTGTAGTTATTTTTTTTGATTTTTAGAGTAACGAGCTAGGGTTTGACGTTCTTTTTCCGATAAGCTATCGTAGCCTTTCCTGTTGATTTTTTCTAGGAGAGCATCAATTTCTTTTTGCTCATTAGCACGCGCTTCGTTATAGCGGTCATCTAGGCTTTGCGCGGTTTTACTGGTGGTATTGCGAAAGACCTTCATGTTAGGTTTTTTTTGTAAAAAGCTAAAATTTGTACGCGTATAAACAACGTAAACGATGATGGGAACGACGCTTAGTGAAATCGGAAGGTAATTTTCTACGAGGGCATGTGGGTACAGGAGTACGGCAATGATGAGTCCGGTAATGGCTCCACCTAAATGGGCATCGTGACCGATATTATCGTTATTGCTTCGCATACCGTAAACAGTATAACCGATATAAAGCAATCCAAACAACCAGCTAGGAATTCCTATCGGAATAAAAAACAGGCTTAATTTCAAGTCAGGAAACAGGGCAATAGCGGCAAAAATAACCCCAGAAACTGCTCCAGAGGCTCCGATAGCACTGTAGTACCAATTGTTTTTATTCATGTACAAAGAAAGGGTACTACCGGCTAATAAGCTTGCGAAATACAACAGTGCAAAGTTGAAGATTCCTAATTGAAACTCTAGCAATGAAGCAAAAGAGTAAAAGCTAAACATATTAAATAGCAGGTGGCTCCAGTCTGCGTGAAGAAAGCCAGAAGTAAGCATGCGCTTGTAATCTTTCTGGTTTAAAATAGCTCCGACATTGAACTTGTAGCGGTTAAAGAAAGACATGTTTTCAAAACCTTGATACGAGAAGGCAATAGTAGCTAATAGGATACAAATTCCGAAGATTCCGAGTTCAGGCATTCCGTGATATTTAAAAGTGAGCAATCTGTCGTGCAAGTATAAAACAAACTTACCGAATAGTATATAAAAAGACCGTTAAAACTTAATTTAACGGTCTTTTAAACAAACAACTAAATTCTAAAACCTATAAAAGTTGAAGAAGCTTGTTCGCTCTTTCGAGCAATATGATTAGAAGCAGTATTGGTTTTCTGCGTTCATTTTGTCTGCGATTAACGTACGTAAAGCAACTACGTTAGGCATGTTAGCGTATTTTGTAAAACGCTTTAATCCCATTAATAACATGCGTTGCTCATCACCTTCAGCGAAAGAAACGATTCCTTCTTTAGCTTTTGAAGTGATTTTTTCGATGGCGTTGAACAAGTTCAATTTAGCCATAGCGATTTGTACTTCTTGACTAGCCTCACCACTGCGTTTTGCATTTTTCTCAGTTCTTAAAATAGCACTCTCTGCCATGTAGATTTCGATTAAAATGTCAGAAGCAGCCATTAATAATTGTTGGTGTTGCTCTAATTCTGGTCCAAATTTTTGGATAGCTGAACCTGCTACCATTAAGAATACCTTCTTTAATTTGGCGAGAATCTCCTTTTCTTCTGAGAATAATTCAGAGTAATCAGGGGTGTCAAATGAAGGAATTCCCATCAATTCATCAGCAACTGCCATAGCAGGCTCCAATAAATTTACGTGTCCTTTCATGGCTTTCTTTACTAACATTCCCACTGATAACATGCGGTTAATTTCGTTAGTACCCTCGTAGATTCGTGAAATACGAGCATCTCTCCAAGCAGACTCCATTGGAGTTTCTTCTGAGAATCCCATTCCTCCAAAAATTTGGATTCCTTCGTCAGTACAGTTCTGTACGTCTTCAGAAACTTTTACCTTTAAGATAGAACATTCAATTGCGTATTCTTCTACTCCTTTTAACTCAGCTTCTTGGTGCGTGTTTCCTTCTTCTTGACGAATAGCGATACGGTCTTCAATGTTTTTAGCTGCACGGTAAGTTCCAGACTCTCCAACGTAGCAAGCAGTTGCCATTTCAGCTAATTTAGCCTTGATAGCACCGAAGTTTGCGATAGGAGTTTTAAACTGAACGCGCTCGTTAGCGTACTTTACACTTTCAGTAATTACGCGACGCTGTGCATCTAAACATGCTGCCGCTAATTTGATACGTCCAACGTTTAAGGCATTCATGGCGATTTTAAATCCACCACCACGCTCTGATAACATGTTTTCTACAGGTACTTCAGTATCGTTGAAGAATACCTGACGAGTAGATGATGAACGAATACCTAATTTGTGTTCTTCTTCACCTAAGGTAATTCCGTTTGGATTGTTAGGATCGTATTCAACGATAAATCCAGTGATGTTTTTATCGTCTTCGATACGGGCAAATACGATGAAAATCTCAGCAAAACCTGCATTTGAAATCCACATTTTTTGTCCGTTAATTTTATAAGTCTTCCCGTCTTCAGACAAGGCAGCGGTCGTTTTACCAGAGTTGGCATCAGATCCAGCTCCTGGTTCCGTTAAACAGTAAGCTCCGAATTTTGTTCCTGTAGCCAATGCTGGAACGTATTTTTTCTTTTGCTCTTCTGTACCGTATAGCGTGATAGGCATCGTACCAATTCCGGTATGTGCACCGAAAGCGGTAGCTACAGATCCAGTGGCTCCTGAAAAGTAGTCACAAGTAAGCATGGTAGAAACAAATCCCATACCAAGCCCGTCGTACTCTTCTGGTACGGCTACACCTAAGAATCCTAACTCTCCAGCTTTGCGCATTACCTCTTCTGTCAATGCGTAATCTTTTGCTTCGAATTGTGGTTTTTTAGGCCAAATTTCTCTGTCTACGAATTCCTTTACTGAGTCGCGCATCATTTGTTGCTCTTCAGAAAAATCTTCAGGTGTGAAAACGTCTTCACATTTCGTTTCTTTTACGAGGAACTGTCCTCCGCGTAATATATCTTTATTAATGGTCTCCATTGTTGTTTAATGTTTTTGTTAGTTTAAGAATTCAAAAATACCTGCAGCACCTTGTCCGGTTCCTACACACATCGTTACCATACCGTACTTGTTGTTCAATGAACGCTTGCGCATTTCGTCGAATAACTGTACCGATAGTTTTGCTCCAGTACACCCTAGTGGATGTCCAAGGGCAATAGCTCCTCCATTTACGTTAATGATGTCAGGATTTAATCCAAGTTCTCTAACAACAGCTAATGATTGAGAAGCAAAGGCTTCGTTTAATTCAATCAAGTCGATGTCGTTTTGCTGTAATCCAGCTTGCTTTAAAGCTTTCGGAATGGCAGCTACGGGTCCAATACCCATAATTCTAGGAGGTACACCTGCGGCAGCATAGCTTACCATACGTGCAATAGGCTCCAAGTTTAACTCTTTTACCATGTCTTCGCTCATGACCATAACAAAGGCAGCACCATCACTTGTTTGCGATGAGTTACCTGCAGTTACTGATCCATTTGCGGCAAAAACGGGACGTAATTTAGCCAAGGCTTCTACGCTAGTTCCTCTACGAGGTCCTTCGTCTTTGTTTACAGTGTATTGTTTTGTCGCGCGCTTTCCGTTAGCGTCGATATAAGTTTCTTCTACGTTGATAGGAGCGATTTGATCTTGGAAACGATCCGAATCCAAGGCTTTTAACGCTTTTAAATGCGATTCGTATGCGAACTGATCTTGGTCAGCACGCGATACGTTGTACTGCTGTGCTACAGCCTCGGCAGTATTTCCCATTCCCCAGTAGTAATCTTCATGACCTGCATTTACGAGGTCGTAGTTCAATTCAGGCTTAAAACCAGTCATCGGAACTGAACTCATACTTTCTGTACCACCAGCGATGATACAATTCGCCATTCCCGATTGAATTTTAGCAACAGCCATACCGATGGTTTCCAATCCTGATGAACAGAATCTGTTAACCGTAACTCCAGGTACATCTACTGAATCTAACCCGATTAACGAAATAATACGAGCCATGTTCAATCCTTGCGATCCTTCTGGCATTGCGTTACCTACGATGACATCATCAATACGAGTCACGTCAAATTCCGGTAACTTATCCATCATAAATTTGATGGTCTCAGCAGCCATTTCATCGGCTCTTTTAAAACGGAACACACCTTTTTTTGATTTTCCAACGGCGGTTCTATATCCTTTTACTATATATGCTGTTTTCATGATTTTAGTTTCTTAGTGGTTTACCAGTTTTTAACATGTGCTGAATACGCTCTAATGTCTTGCGCTCCGTTGTTAAACTTAAGAAAGCCTCACGTTCAAGGTCTAATAAATACTGCTCTGTAACTTTGGTAGGCTCTGATAAGTCACCTCCAGCCATTACATAAGCGAGTTTGTTGGCAATTTTCTGATCGTGTTCAGAAATGTATTTTGATGCATTCATCGCATCCGTACCAACTAAGAACATTCCGAGTGCTTGTTTACCTAAAACAAGTACATCTTTGCGTTTTACGGGTTGCGTATACCCAGATTCAGCAAGTAAGATAGCGTGTTTCTTAGCTTCTGCAATCTGACGCTCTTTGTTTACCACTACGACATCTTTACCTTTTTGTAATAAGTTTAGGTCGAAAGCTTCGTGTGCTGAAGTAGCCACTTTAGCCATACCGATGGTCAAGAAGTGCTCTTGTAAAACGTTTAATTGTACATCCCCTTGATGGAATAAGTCTTGAGCGCGAACGGCCATTTCCTTAGATCCACCTCCACCAGGAATCACACCTACACCGAATTCTACCAATCCGATATACGTTTCTGCTGCGGCAACTACTTTGTCGGCGTGTAATGATAATTCACATCCTCCACCTAACGTCATTCCGTGTGGTGCTGCAATCGTTGGAATCGATGAATAACGCATACGCATCATCGTATCTTGGAAGTATTTAATCGCCATGTTGAGCTCGTCGTATTCTTGCTCTACAGCCATCATAAAAATCATTCCGATATTCGCTCCTACAGAGAAGTTAGCTCCTTGGTTACCGATCACTAAACCTTGGAAATCTTTTTCAGCTAAATCAACCGCTTTGTTTAATCCTGCTAAAACATCTCCACCGATGGTGTTCATTTTTGATTGGAACTCACAGTTTAAGATACCGTCACCCAAATCTTCAATCACTACACCTGAGTTTTTGAAAACTTCTTTTGTTTTACGGATGTTGTCGAGGATGATAAATGCATCCTGTCCTGGTTTCTTCACTTGAGCTTGTTGGGTTACGTCGTAGTAATACGTTGCACCGTCTTTTACTGTATAGAAAGCAGTTTCTCCTTTGGCCAACATTTCAGTTACCCAAGCAGCTGGTGTTAATCCTTCTGCTTTCATCAATTCGATCCCCTTTTCAACACCTACGGCATCCCAGATTTCGAAAGGTCCATTTTCCCATCCAAAACCAGCTTTCATCGCATCGTCGATACGGTACAATTCGTCTGAAATTTCAGGAATACGGTTTTGAACATAAGCGAACATAGCGGCAAAGTTTTTGCGGTAGAACGCTCCTGCTTTATCTTTTCCTCCTACCAATACTTTAAAGCGATCGATAGGTTTATCAATAGTTTTTGTCAACTCTAGCGTTGCGAATTTAGCACGCTGTTTCGGACGGTATTCTAGTGTGTTTAAGTCGAGTGATAAAATTTCTTTTTTCCCCTCGGCATTCACCGTCTTTTTGTAAAAACCTTGTTTGGTTTTGTTTCCTAACCATTTGTTTTCCATCATTTTTTCGATGAAATCAGGAAGCTTGAATAATTCGTGCGCTTCGTCGTTAGGACAGTTTTCGTAAATACCGTTGGCTACGTGTACTAGCGTATCGAGTCCAACTACATCTACGGTACGGAAAGTAGCTGATTTAGGACGTCCAATTACTGGTCCTGTTAATTTATCAACTTCTTCTATGGTTAATCCTAATTCTTTTACCTGGTGGAAAAGTGATTGAATTCCGAAGATTCCAATTCTGTTTCCGATAAAAGCAGGAGTATCTTTCGCTAATACAGAAGTTTTTCCTAAGAACTTAGAACCGTAATCCATTAAGAAATCAGTGATTTCTTGTTTACAGTCTGGTCCCGGAACTACTTCAAATAACTTTAAGTAACGCGGTGGGTTAAAAAAGTGCGTTACGGCAAAGTGTTGACGGAAGTCTTCACTTCTTCCTTCGTTCATGAACTTGATAGGAATTCCTGAGGTATTCGAAGAAACGATAGTTCCAGGAGTTCTGTATTGTTCGATTTTCTCAAAAACACTTTGCTTAATGTCAAGACGCTCAACAACAACCTCCATAATCCAATCAACATCCTTGATTTTGTGTAAGTCGTCTTCTATGTTTCCAGTAGTAATTCGATCTGCAAATTTCTTGTTGTAAATCGGAGATGGTTTTGATTTTAACGAGGCAGTCAAGGCATCGTTTACCAATCGGTTACGTACAACTTTGTCTTCTAAAGTTAATCCTTTTGCTTTTTCTTTGTCGTTAAGTTCTCGGGGAATAATGTCTAATAATAAAACCTCAACGCCAATGTTGGCAAAATGACACGCAATACCAGATCCCATGATACCAGAACCAACAATTGCTACTTTTTTAATTCTTCTTGTCATTTGTATATTTGTTTTTATACAGCGTCTTTGTTAATGTCTTCATACACTAACTTGTCTGTAATAAGTTTATTGATTGTTGTTGTTACTTTGAAAAAATTTTCCAGCTCTGCATCTGTGATGTATTCGCGCACTTTGTTGTTGAACTGATAAACATGACCTTTAGAAACTTCTCGCATTTCTTTTCCGAAATCGGTAAGTTTCAAAATCACACTCCTTCCGTCATTTGGATTTTTCATTCTGTAAATGAGTTTTTTGTCCTCCATAGTTTTGAGTAACCTCGATAAACTAGTCGGCTCCATTCCCATTAATGGTCCTAGTGCAGTGGAAGGTGTTCCTGCGTCGAAATCAATATTGAGTAAAGCAAAAGCGGTGGCCATGGTGCTGTTGTGTTTCGCAGCTTGCTCGTTGTACATTTTAGCAACGGCCTGCCAAGTTGCTCTTAGCTGGTGATCTATTGATTTGTTTTTATCCATACAGGGTCAAATATATAAAAAAATATTATGCATGCATAGTAAATTGATAAAAAATTATGCATGCATAGTAAATTATAATGCAATTTTTAAGCCCTGTAAATCTATTTTGTTTAAAATTTGAATAGATTTCGTAACATATTGTTAAAATTGAGGACTAACAAAGTGTAAAAAGCTGTAAGTTTGTTTACGCTATCAGATATGAAAAACAATTAATCAACTAAAACATAGTAATGGATACATTATTAGCAATAGACAATGTAGTAAAGAATTACGGAGACCATACTGCATTAAACGGGGTGTCTATGCAAATTCCGAAAGGTAGTGTTTTCGGATTGTTAGGTCCTAACGGAGCTGGAAAGACTTCGCTCATTCGTATAATCAATCAAATTACCATACCCGACAGCGGATCGGTGTACTTAGATGGAGAGGCTTTGGCCCCACATCACGTAGAGCATATTGGCTACTTGCCAGAAGAGCGCGGTTTGTACAAAAGTATGAAGGTAGGTGAACAAGCGCTGTACCTGGCGCAACTGAAAGGCTTGTCAAAGTCAGAGGCAAAAAAGCGCTTGAAATACTGGTTTGACAAGTTTGAAATCGGTGCGTGGTGGGGTAAGAAAATTGAAGAGCTTTCCAAAGGGATGGCACAAAAAGTACAGTTCATAGTAACAGTATTACACCGTCCTAAATTGTTAATTTTTGACGAACCATTTTCAGGGTTCGATCCTATTAATGCGCAGTTGATTGCCAAAGAAATTTTGCAGTTAAGAGACGAAGGGGCGACCATCATCTTTTCTACCCACAGAATGGAGAGCGTAGAGGAGATGTGCGATTATATAGCACTCATCAATAAATCGAATAAAATTCTCGACGGAAAATTAACGGATATCAAAAAGGAGTTTAGGTCGTTCACCTACCAGGTAGGTTTAAACACGGCTAATCAAACTCAGGTAAATGCCGAGTTAAAAGAACGTTTTAAGGTAAGTCCAGCTGATTTTGAAATGCTCTCAAATGGGTTGACTGTGAATGTACAGTTATCAGCAAACGATTCACCTAATGAGCTACTGTCTTTTTTAACGAGTAGAGGAGAAGTACAGCATTTTGTAGAACTCGTGCCTAGTGCCAACGATATCTTTATTCAAGCAATCCAAAAAAATAGTTAGTGATGAAAAAGTTACAGTTAATTATTCAGAGAGAGTTTATTGCCAAGGTGCGTAATAAATCGTTTATCGTAATGACCTTTTTGAGTCCGCTCATAATGGTCGGAATGGGATTCTTGGTCTTCTTCCTGATGAAAAAGAACGACGAGAAGGTGAAGCAAATTGTGTTTGTAGATGAATCAGGATTGTTTGCACAGGATGTGTTTAAGGATACCAAAACGGTAAAATTCCAAGATTTTACTAAAATGGGGATTGACGATTCCAAAGAAAAAGTTAAGGAGGGAGACTATTACGGGGTGGTACACATTCCGAAAGTAGATAGCTTAGAGTTGTTGGCAAAGAACATAACCTTCTATTCTAAAGAATCTCCTAGTTTAAACGTCATCGGTTCTTTAGAAGATAAAATCGATAAGAAGATTCGCAATGAGAAGTTAGAGTCTTTCGGGATCGATTTGAATAAGATTAAAGCGTCACGTATTTCTTCCGAAATAAAAATGTACAATTTTTCAGGAGAAAAGTCTTCGAAGCTCATCAATGGATTAAAGATTGGAGTTGGAGCCATCGCAGGTTACCTACTCATGATGTTCGTAATGATTTACGGTACTTCGGTAATGCGAAGCGTGATTGAAGAGAAGACGAGTAGAATTATCGAGGTCATAGTGTCTTCGGTAAAGCCGTTTCAGTTGATGATGGGGAAAATTATAGGGAATGCAAGTGCAGGATTGTTACAGTTTGTCATTTGGGGGATACTCCTCTTGGTGATTAGCGTAGTGGCGAGTACAGTATTCGGGATAGATATGACCGAGATGCAAGCTGCTAAATTAAATCCAGAACAAGTGGCTGACATGCAACAGATGGCAGGAGGAAAAGAGCAAGAGATTTTTAAGGCAATTTTTGAGTTGCCTTTGGTAAAGATGTTCTTCCTATTTATCTTTTACTTCCTCGGAGGGTATATGTTATACAGTTCGCTGTTTGCTGCTGTAGGTGCTGCCGTGGATAATGAAACGGATACCCAGCAGTTTATGATGCCAATTATGTTGCCTTTGATATTAGGAGTATACGTCGGTTTTGCTACTGTAATTAACGATCCTCACGGTCCTATTTCAGTAATCTTCTCCTATGTACCCTTTACATCACCAATAGTGATGCTTATGAGAATTCCGTTCGGAGTTTCATGGTGGGAAATTCTCATATCGATGGTGTTACTCATCGTAACCTTTGTTTTTATGGTTTGGATCGCTTCAAAAATTTACCGAGTAGGTATTTTGATGTACGGTAAAAAGCCAACCTATAAAGATTTGTGGAAATGGATGCGTTACAGCGGTTAAACATATCAAAAAGCAGTTACTTGAGTAACTGCTTTTTTTTATCCTGTGCTATTTGTACTTTTAACTCGTGAAAGAAATTAACAACTTTTTAAATTATTCCTTTAAGTTTAGTAAGGAAATAAGCATCAGTATCAAGTCAATATTACTGTTGTTAATCGTTCTTGTAGTAGCTTCGGTACTATTGAGGTCGTTTAAGAAATTTGTGGTTCGAAGGTTGGAACGCGAAGACCAAAATAAATTTGATACCGTATTTTCATTTGCGAGCTGGTTGGTATACATTGTCATCTTCCTCGTAACACTGAGTTCTTCAGGGGTGAATGTTACGGCGATTTTTGCGGCTTCCGCAGCCTTATTGATCGGTGTGGGTTTGGCTTTGCAAACTTTTTTTCAAGATATTATTTCGGGGATATTTATCATCGTTGACCAGAGTGTTCACGTGGGCGACGTTATTGAGCTCGATGGTAAAGTCGGTCGCGTCGTAGAAATCAAGTTACGCACCACCCGTACGGTTACCATAGAGAACAAAGTTTTGGTAATTCCCAATCACAAATACCTTACCAGTAGTCTGTTTAATTGGACGCAAAACGGCAGTACTGTTCGAGAGTATGTGAGTATTGGTGTCGCTTACGGAAGCGATGTAGAAAAGGTAAAAGAGTTGTTGTTGTTAGCGGCTAAAGAACACCCAAAAGTATTGAGTGCTCCAGAGCCGATGGTATTGTTTGAAGATTTTGGCGATAGTGCTTTGCTGTTTAAGCTGGTGTTTACTATCGATGATAGCTTTTTAGCGATGATAGCCAAGAGCGAGCTGCGCTTTGCCATCGATGCTTTGTTTAGAGAACACAATATTAGTATTCCTTTCCCTCAGCGCGATATCCATCTTATCAAACATTGATGTTAACGGTATTTTCCGATACTATTTCCGTATTCGTATTGGGAATTGATGGAGTTTTTATGTTGAAAGATAGCAATATCAGGATTTTCAAAGAGCAAGAGTAGTTGCCCGTGATTACTTTTAAAACTTCCTAATTGGTACCCTTTGCAAACGGCCCTACCTTGTAATTCAGTAGCGAGTGCTACCCCGTTTTTTACCGAATCTCCAATGGCTATCAAAGCCACTTTACCAATGTCTTTTGTGTCGAAAATTAAAACGCCTTTAGAACTGGCATAGGAGAATCCTCCATAGGCTTCTGTTTCCGTAATGGTGAATTGTCCTTTTCGGTATTGCACGAGTTGGTTTTCTGTTCCAATACTAAATGCTGTGTGTAAAAGCGTCCCAATTACTGGAGCGTGAATACTGGCGTAATTGTTTTGCGGAATACTGTAGTGAACGATTTTTCCGTTGTAGAAATAATGATTGTATGGTGTATTTCCTAGGAGTTGATGGATGGACTGTGTTTTGTAATGCGGGGCGATGAGTATACTGTGAAACTGCCCGTTTTTATCGATTACTTGCTCTTGATTGAAGTAGCAATCCGAGGGTGCCGATACACTGTCATTTGTGTTAGGAGTATCAATGCTGCGATAGGTAGAAATGCCAGATTTAGGATCGGAATCAGGTAGTGATAAATCCAGGTAATCTTGATAGCAATGCCAATGGGTAGCCATGCTGCCTTTCAAATACATACTTTCGTTAAAGAAGGTATTGATTTCGTTGCGCAATTGCGTTAAGGAACTCGGAGATTGTAAATAGGTTCCCCAAGAGTACATAAATTGCTCTGCCCAGTGTTTAAAGTTGAACCCGTTAATGTGGTTGCGGTGATTGTACAGGTACTGCGTGTTTTGGTCAACAGTGATTTCTTGTTGCAACAACCAATAAAAGTGAAGGCCTAGGTTAATATACTGTTCTGTGTGTTGCTCGTTATCTGTCAGTGTAATCTGTAAGCTACTTGATTTTGAAATTTCGTTTAAATACAGGAAAAACTGCCCTATAGTTTCCGGCCATCCGTTTTTGTTTAGATGTTCATCGATACTCGTGTATACTTGTTTTGAGATGTGCTGTTTGGCGTAAAACTTTGCTTTCTGCAAGGCTTCCTCAATGCTGTGGAGGAGTTGAGGGTTGATGAGGAGCTGGTTGGCGAGTTGAATTAATGGGTAGTGATGTTCGTCCAAGCGATGCTGCTCTTCCTGTGTGCGGATGCCGAAAACCCATTCCCAAATAATGGGAGATGACGGAAAGCTAACCTTGCATAAAAATTGTAGGTGCTCGGGTGTTTTTTCATTTTCAAAGACGCTTACTGGGATAATTTCAAATCCGTTGATGAATTTGGTAGCAGCAGCGAAAATTTCTCGATGTTCATAACTCAGAGGTCTGAAAAAAGCTTCAGCAATAGGGGATGACTGTGCGTTAGAGGGTGATGTAATTTCCATAGAGTTCGTTGTTTTTAAATTCGTTTATCTGACTTGGAAAATAATATCAAAAGGGGGTGATTTAGTTGTGATTTTCAACCCAATCTAAAGTAAGATAGTTCTTTTTTTTATGTTTTCCAATTTTTAAGTATTTAAAAATGAGTTTGTTGTGTGTTGGTGTTTCTTTGGTTTCTACGCGAGGGGTAAAAGCATTCGGAAAGATTGTATTAGGATTTAGGGAGCTGTTTTTTTAAAAATCTGTATTTTTAACCGACGGCTGCACCGTAAATTGGCACGATAGGTGCAGTGTATAACTAAAATAAAAAAATGAAGGCAGTAAAGCTGCGAGTATAGATATGAGTAAAATATTAATTATAGAAGACGAAGCTGCAATTCGCAGAGTTCTAAAAAAGATCATTTCAGAAGAAAATGACAGTTACGAAGTAGAGGAAGCAGCTGATGGACTGGCCGGAATTGAAATGATTAAAGATCGCGATTTTGATTTGGTATTGTGTGATATTAAAATGCCGAAGATGGACGGTGTTGAGGTGCTGGAAAAAGCCCGAAAAATTAAGCCCGAAATCCCAATGGTAATGATTTCTGGACACGGGGATTTGGATACTGCTGTCAATACCATGCGACTCGGAGCTTTCGATTATATTTCTAAACCGCCAGATTTAAATAGATTACTCAATACGGTTCGCAATGCCTTGGATAGAAAAGAATTGGTCGTAGAAAATAAGCGCCTTAAAAAGAAAGTGAGCAAGAGCTACGAAATGGTAGGAGAAAGCGCTGCGATCAATCATATCAAAGAGATAATTGAAAAGGTAGCTGATACCGATGCCCGCGTATTAATTACTGGTCCAAACGGAACGGGAAAAGAGTTGGTGGCGCATTGGTTACACGAGAAGTCGAGTAGGGTAAAAGCCCCGATGATCGAAGTCAATTGTGCTGCAATTCCTTCAGAGTTGATAGAGAGTGAATTGTTCGGTCATGTAAAAGGGAGTTTTACTGGTGCGAACAAAGACAGAGCAGGGAAGTTTGAGGCTGCCAATGGAGGGACTATTTTCCTAGATGAAATTGGAGATATGAGCTTGTCAGCACAGGCAAAAGTACTGAGAGCTTTGCAAGAAAATAGAATTTCTAGAGTAGGGTCGGATAAAGATATTAAAGTGAATGTACGCGTAGTTGCGGCGACGAATAAAGATCTAAAAAAGGAAATTGCAGAAGGTCGTTTCCGAGAGGATTTGTACCATCGTTTAGCGGTAATCTTAATCAAAGTACCCGCGTTGAACGACCGTCGTGAAGACATCCCTTTGTTGGTGAAATTCTTCGCTGAGAAAATAGCCAGCGAACAAGGAACTCCTAAAAAGCAGTTTTCGGAAGCTGCCATAAAATTACTGCAAGAGTACGATTGGACCGGGAATATACGTGAATTGAGGAACGTAGTCGAACGCTTAATCATTCTCGGAGAGCAAGAAGTCTCAGAAAATGACGTACAGCTATTTGCTAGCAAATAGTTTTCAAAAAAAAAGAAGAGTAAAATACTCTTCTTTTTTTATTTTAAGGATGCTGCCCTTGATTAAAAGCGATCGAGATTCATTACTTTATGCCAAACGCTTACAAAGTCTCGGATAAATTTTTCTTTCGCATCTTCACTAGCGTATACTTCTGCCAGTGCACGAAGTTCGGAATTCGATCCAAATACGAGGTCAACTCTGCTAGCCATCCACTCGAGCTTTCCTGTTGAGCGGCGGGTTCCATTAAAGTATTCACGACGCTGATCAGTAGGTTCCCACGCAATCCCATCGTCTAAGAGATGAATAAAGAAATCGTTACTTAAAGTGCCTGGACGTTGGGTTAAAACTCCGTGTTTAGACTGATTGTAGTTGCTGTCCAGTACGCGCATACCTCCTAAAAGTACCGTCATTTCCGGAGCAGTTAATCCGAGGAGTTGTGCACGGTCGATCAACAATTCTTCTGAGCTCACCAGATCACCTGCTTTTCTGTAGTTTCTAAAGCCGTCAGCTCTGGGTTCGAGTACAGCAAATGAACTGGCGTCTGTTTGCGATTCCAAGGCATCATTTCTTCCGGGCTTGAAAGGTACTTCGATGTCAAACCCTGCAGCAGCTGCTGCTTTTTCAATTCCTACAGCTCCTCCGAGAACAATAAGGTCAGCTAGCGAAACTTTTTTCGCGTCTTTTTGTGTCGCGTTAAACTCTTTTTGAAGGAGTGTTAGTTGCTTTAGAACGCGTTTAAGCTGTGCTGGATTGTTGACTTCCCAGTCGTTTTGTGGGGCGAAACGGATGCGTGCACCGTTAGCACCTCCACGTTTGTCAGAACCTCTAAAGGTAGCAGCACTAGCCCAGGCCGTACTGACGAGTTCTTGAATGCTCAAGCCACTGTCAGCAATACGTTCTTTGAGAGATTGCTGGTCAGCGTGGTCTATAAGAAGGTAATCAATGGCAGGAATTGGATCTTGCCAAATGAGCTCTTCAGTGGGCACTTCACTTCCTAGGTATAGTTTTTTAGGCCCCATATCTCTGTGGGTGAGTTTAAACCAGGCACGAGCAAAAGCATCGGCAAAGACTGCTGGATTTTCATAGAATCGCTTTGAAATAGGTGCGTAAATAGGATCGAGTTTTAAGGCCATGTCCGCGGTGGTCATCATTAAATCTTGACCCTCGTTCGGATTGTGAGCTCTCGGTGCTTGTTGTGCCTTAGATGCTTCAGTAGGCTTCCATTGATGTGCACCAGCCGGACTTGTGGTAAGTTCCCAGTCGTAGTTTAATAGCACTCTAAAATAATCGTTGTCCCACTGGGTAGGGTTTGGCGTCCAGGCACCTTCGATACCACTGGTAATCGTATCATCACCTTTTCCAGACTTAAAACTGTTTTTCCATCCTAGTCCTTGTTCTTCGATACTCGCTCCTTCGGGTTCTCTTCCAACGAATTGATCAGGGTCTGCGGCACCATGAGCTTTACCAAATGTATGTCCACCAGCTACCAGTGCAACCGTTTCTTCATCGTTCATAGCCATTCTTCCGAAGGTTTCTCTGATATCTCTAGCAGAAGCTATCGGGTCAGGATTTCCGTTGGGCCCTTCTGGATTCACGTAAATTAACCCCATTTGAACGGCACCGAGTGGATTTTCCAATGCTCTGTCACCCGTATATCTTTTATCTCCTAACCAAGTCGTTTCGGGTCCCCAATAGATATCTTCTTCTGGTTCCCATATATCTTCGCGTCCACCACCAAAACCAAAGGTGGTAAAGCCCATCGTTTCCAAAGCTCTATTTCCGGCATAGATCATCAAATCTGCCCATGACAACTTATTTCCATATTTTTGTTTAATGGGCCAAAGTAATCGTCTTGCTTTGTCGAGATTTCCGTTATCAGGCCAGCTGTTTAATGGAGCAAAGCGTTGCGATCCGGAACTACCACCACCTCTTCCGTCATGGATACGATAGGTTCCGGCACTGTGCCAAGCCATACGGATAAAGAAAGGACCGTAATGACCGTAATCAGCAGGCCACCACTCTTTTGAATCGGTCATTAAAGCATCGAGGTCAGCGGCTAATTCTTTTAAATCCAGTGTAGCAAAGGCAGCCGCGTAGGAGTAGTCAGGTCCCATTGGGTTCGATAGGGAAGAATGTTGTCGAAGTATCGATAGTTTTAGTTGATTTGGCCACCAATCTCTGTTGGTTGTTCCACCTCCAGCACCCGTATTGTGAGGGCCGAAACCAAAAGGGCATTTACCAGTACTCGCGTTGTTTGATGAATTGAATTCTGTCATGATGTTTCGTTTTATAGGTTCAGGTCAAAATTACAGTAAGTGTTTCAATAATTTTTATCTATAATTTTTATTGTAAAATTGTTTTTGTTAATAGTAGTACTTCTTTTTAAAGTTAATTCTTTGTTTTGTAGAAGTTTAACTAATTTAATTTAAAATAATTATAGTTACTAATTGATGGTATTGATTTATTCTATAGTTTGATAGGAAAAAAAGTGGAGAAATCTAATTTTTATCAATAGAAACCCAATACCTTTGCCTGTGTTTCAAACGAACACAATAAAATTATTAATCATATAAAAAATTAAAAAGATGGCTACATTAGTTGGTAAGAAATTTCCAAATTTAAGCGTTGATGCAATGAACGAAATGGGAGATACGTTCAAAGTAAATGTTTTAGAAGAGGCTGTAAACAACAAGAAAAAAGTAGTATTATTTTGGTATCCAAAAGACTTCACTTTTGTTTGTCCAACTGAATTACACGCTTTCCAAGCTGCATTACCAGAGTTTGAAAAGAGAAATACAATCGTAATCGGAGCTTCTTGTGATACTCCTGAAGTACACTTTGCTTGGTTAAACCAATCAAAAGACAACGGAGGAATCGAGGGAGTTACTTATCCTTTATTGGCGGATAGCAACCGTAACTTATCATCAATTTTAGGGATCTTAGACATCACTAACGAAACTTATGATGAAGCTACAGGAACTGTTCAAGTAGAAGGAGATAACGTAACTTACAGAGCTACTTATATCATTGATGAGGAAGGAACTGTTGTACACGAAGGTGTAAACCACATGCCAATCGGACGTAATGTAAATGAGTACTTACGTTTAATCGATGCTTACACGCACGTACAAGAAAAAGGTGAAGTTTGTCCTGCAAACTGGGAAGAAGGAAAAACTGCAATGCAACCTAACGCAAAAGCAACTGCTGAGTACTTAGCAGCAAACTAATAAATTACAAAGTTCGTGTTTTCGGACACGAACTTTTCTCTTCGAGGCATGCCTAATGCCCATGACTATTCTCTTTGAGAATCCTAAAAAAAAACTTAAAAAATGTTACAAGAATTAAATCAAGACAATTTGGCTCAAATTGTTTCGGATAATAAAACCGTAGTGGTACAATATTCAGCAACTTGGTGTGGTAATTGCCGCATTATGAAGCCTAAGTTTAAGAAATTGGCAAACGAAAATGAATCGGTAGCCTTTGTCATTGCCGATGCAGAAAAATTTCCGGAAAGCCGACAATTAGCTACCGTTGATAACCTACCTACATTTGCAACTTTTGTAGATGGTAAGTTTGTGAACCAAACACAAACCAACAAATTTGATGTGTTAAAAGAATTAGTAAGCGAAGTACTTTAGGGATATGAAATTACCAGTGATTAAGCATTTGACTTCATTTATAGAAGAAAATGATCAAGATTACGTTTTGGAGACCATCGAAACGCTAGAGGCATTAACCGAAGTTCCTTCATTAAAAGATGAGGAGTTGGACGTGATTGGGGAGTTAATTTCCAATATGTATGGAGCCATCGAGGTTGATAAAATGATCAAAGACGGTACTCCTAAAAAAGAGGCCTTAAATAATTTTATGGGTCGCGTTTTAGGATCGATAGATAAATAAAACCGAGGTTACTCGGTTTTATTTTTTATGAGTAGTACAATACAATTCGCTACAGCACTTCCTTGCTGTAGTTCTTTATCAGTAGTTGCTGTAATGGTGAATACACACTAAACATCAATTTGCGCCATAGCCTGTGATGTTTTTACAATGGCAATTCCTGTTTCTTCAAAAGTAAATCCTGATTTTTAGTTAGCAATCTAATCTTATACCGAAGCGTTCGGTGCTTTACTAGCGTATGATATTTTTTGCTAAAAACACAAATTTTTAAGTCTGCAAAAACCTTAGGATTTAAATTTTATACTTAAAAATAATAGTTTCTTCTGGGCAATCTGTTGGTTGATGAAGTAGCAGGTTTCAACCTTTCTTGTTAACTTTTTGTAGGTGTTTTTTTGTAAAGGGAGGTTTTTTTTGTTAAAAAAAGTTAAAAAAGTGTTATATTGTTAGTGTTGTTTGTTTTTATTATTGGGGGGAGTATATGAAAGAAAAAAGCTACACTGTGCTGTATTACTCGCAGTGTAGCTTGTTTTTTATGTAGATCTTGGTCAACTTATTTATTGACGCGTATCGTGATTCTTCTATTGGTGATAATCGTAGTTGTGGCCAGTCCAAAGGTATAACGGACATTGTTAGTAAGTGCAGTGATTCCTGCAAATTGAAATACATTACTACCTAAATTGGTCGCTCCTGAAATTGGCGTTTCATCGGCAAAACTCCCATCGTTATCCGTATCCACTAGGAGTCTTAAATTTCCTGTAGAAATTCCTGTGAGTCCGCTGGTGTCAATGCGTAAATCCACGGCACCAACATCGACTGCTGTTCCTCCTGAATTCACTTCATTGACTCTCCAAATACGTTGTAGTCTGGAAGCGATAATGTCAGGTGCATTGGTGGTACTACTTAGTTGAAAATTGCCATTGTCGTGACCCCATAATAAGAATTCATTGTTGCCAAGCCCCGTAGGGTTCAGGATTCTGATTACTCCGGTACCTTGAGCATCGGTATGTAGGTTACTGGCATCAACACGTCCAATCCCTGCCACGTCAAAATCAAAGTTTCCAGCGGCGGCATTGTCTTGCGTATAAATATCTGTAGGGATAGCAATGCTATTGTATTTGGCAGAGAGGTAGTTGTCAACGATAATTTTTTGAGCGTTGTTAATGCTGGTGTTGAAGAAAATCACCTCGTAGAAGTTACCACTCGCTTCATCCGATCCGTTGGAGTTACGACCTATGCGATCAACCGGAATTCCAGCAGTTGTCGATCCGATACCTAAATTTTCAGTGGCGTTGTTTACCCGTACTTCAATGGTATTTACCCCGGTGTTTTTATGGTACGAAAAAATGGCGTCGTTATTAAAAGGAGGAGCGATTCCAGTACGGTAGTCTCCTACACCATAACGGGTAAATCCTACGCGATTGGTATTACTCCATTGTTCAACACGTAAAGAACTCGATGGGTTGTCAAACAGGGAGTTTGAATTCCCGCTATTGACAGGATTAAGAACAAAATAGGCACTGGCATTCGAAAATGTACCGGTGATGGTTCCGTTCATAAATTGTGCGGTTCCAGGTGCTGCATTGAAATTTACGGCATTAAAGGTACCAGTTGTGGTATAGGTAGGGCGGTTGTTCCCCGATTGCGTAAAGTTATTGTTGTTACCACTATAGTCATTCCAGGTACTTACACGGGTACCATTGGCAGGATTGTCTGCAGTGTTTTCATTGGCATTTAAATCATTTGCCGTTAACCAGATACTCAGAGACGAGCTTCCGTCTCTCGTTCCAACTCCACCCGGTCCGGTTTGACCCTGACTCTCAGTCATACCAAACAGGCTCAATAAGCCTAAAAGTATCGGTTTTAAACGTTTAAACATGTAATTGTCTTTAAATTCGGAATAAATATACTATCAATTTTTATAGTACGTGCAAAATACTGTATTTTTATGCTTGCAATAACACGAACTTAATTTCTTGTATCATTCACATTGTTAGGGCAAGAAGCTGAGTAAAAAAAAATAGAAAGATGAAACGGAAATTATTGATTGTAGCCATGATGATGGGTTGGGGAGCCCATGCTCAAATCGATAGTAATTCACTCATGGGGTTACCGACAGCCACGAATGCTGAAATGACAGCCCTTACAACAGGGGTTGGAATTGGGTCCTTGTTGTTTAATACTACCGATCAACGAGTATATCGCTTTACCAATACGGGATGGCAAGCCGAAACGGATAGTCAAAATGCTTCCCAAGTGAGTTTGGTCACAAATGTCGATGTTGACAATGTAACCGGTGATCCTGGAGCTACTAACGAAACCACCGTTGAAGAGGTTGTACAGGCGATAGCGCCAATTACCTCGAGAGCAGCTCGTGTTTTTTATCCGCCTTCGATAGCCATTGATGCGAGTACCAATGGAACCTTTACCTTAGATTTATACGCACAGTATACCGCACAGTTTGCTACTCCAGTGACTAGTAGTACTGGAGCGCCTGCTGCAATTCCTGTGTACGCAGCTACTGATTTGTATTACTACGTGACTTTTGCTGATAATACGGTGTTCAATGTCAATACCATGTCTATAAATGCCAATGGCGTATTGACGTATACAATTATTGGGCAACCAACAGATTTGAATGCGTTGATTAATGTAGTATTTGTAGTAAAATAAAAAGCCCTTTACTTTGGGCTTTTAATGATGTGTCAATCGGGTAATGAGTGCTGTGTGTTGTGGGAATTCTTCACATAACACGGCTCTTGAAGGAAGTTGAAAGTCTTCAAAATCGAATCCAGGAGCAACGCCACATCCCGTAAAAGCATAAGAATTGGGAGTACTGACCTCCGCTGCGAACCAATGCCCGGCAGGAACGACAAATTGAGGGAGTTCATCATCTTCCAAACGATTACCGATAGTTACTTTCGTATAGCTACCGTCAGGAGCTATGATGTGCAAATAAATACTACTTCCGGTGTAAAAATGCCAGATTTCGTCTTGATTTATTTTGTGAAAGGCAGAGAATTTTTCTGATGTGAGTAAAAAATAAATACTCGTAGCATAGTTTCTAGGTCCTGAAAATACTGGAGGTAAGGCAGTTTTTGCTATGAGCTCTGAACTGCGGTAGGTTTCTTTAAAATATCCTCCTTCTGGGTGAGCTATCAGCTCAAATTTATCAATGATCTGCTGTGCTGTCATCTTGGTTGTCTTTGTGTTCATTTACTTTTTTTATGATGGCCTTCAGGCGCTCTTTGGTACGTTGCTTTTCCAGTCGTAGTTTGTTCTGTTTTTGTTTCATCAATCGACTGTGCTTGGCCTTGTTGACCGTATTTTTTTCCTTTCCTTTTTTAGGCATAGGTCTTGTTTTTAATGAGTACTGTTAGTCCGGTAAAAGTGAGTATTCCATTGACGATAAGGATAAAAAATCCAAAGTCAAAATTGAACAGTTCTAAGCTCGCAGTGCTAATGAAGAAGGTAACAACAGGAGCGAGTATACATACTATAGGTACCCAACGGTCTTTTACCTGTTGATTGGTGAACAATCCAAAAGAATAAAGTCCGAGTAAGGGACCGTAGGTATAACCGGCAAACTGAAATATTTTAGAGATCACACTGGCATTTGCAATAGAATATTTAAACACTAAAATGGTAGCGACCAGCAATAAGGAGAAGAGTACATGGATTTTTTTTCGAGTACTTTCTCGTTCGGCAGCGCTTTCTTTTTTATCGATTTCTAAGATGTCGATACTAAAGGAAGTAGTCAGTGAAGTCAAGGCGCTATCGGCACTTGAATAGGCCGCGGCAATGAGTCCAAGTAAAAAGAAGATAGCCGTACCGAGACCGAGTTCTCCACTCATGGCTACTTTCGGAAATAATTCATCCTTATGTGCAGCTAAACCTTCATTGGCAGCATAATCTGTTAGCAACACTCCTAAAGCGAGGAAAAAGAAGTTCACGACAACCAATACCAAGGTAAACCAAAACATGTTTTTTTGAGCATCTTTTAAGTTGCGACAACTCAAGTTTTTTTGCATCATGTCCTGATCTAAGCCTGTCATGACAATTGCGATAAAAGCCCCTGAGAAAAATTGTTTCCAGAAATAATTCCCAGCTTTTACATCGTCAAAGAAAAAGGTTTTACTCAGTGGATTCTGTTGGATATAATCAATAAAATTATGAATATTCATCTGGTCTGCAATGCTCGTGATACAAACGCCAACGGCAATGAGCATAAAGAGGGTTTGCAAGGTATCAGTCCAAACAATGGTTTTTATACCGCCTTTAAAAGTGTACAACCAGATGAGGAGTATGGTTAAACTGACGGTTGCCCAAAACGGAATGCCGTACGAATCAAATAAGATAAGTTGTAAGACATTGGCAACTAAATACAAGCGAAATGAAGCGCCTATGGTTCTGGATATGAGGAAAAAAGAAGCTCCAGTTTTGTAGGTGTACTTCCCAAAACGTTCTTCAAGATAGGTGTAAATGGACGTTAAGTTGAGTTTGTAGTACAGCGGTAGTAATACCAAACCAATAACGGCATAGCCCAAAACATACCCCAACACCATTTGCATATAGCCCATTTGTGCACTCTCTACCCATCCAGGAACTGAAATAAAAGTGACCCCTGACAAGGAAGCTCCAATCATTCCGAAGGCTACGAGATACCAAGGAGAGCTATTATTCGCTTTAAAAAAGGTGGCGTTGTTGGCCGATTTTCCGGTGACGTAAGCAATAAAAACCAATACCGAAAAATAAGCGATGATGAGGAGTAAACTATGTATGGGTTGCATGAAAAAAAATTACGAATTACGATTTACGAATGTACTAAATTACGTAAAATTCGCAGCATAATTCGCAATTTCTAGAAAATGCTTAGTGGATGTCGATAACGATGTCCGTTAAATTTTTTCGTACCTTTTTAAGGTCTTTCATATAGTCATCCTCTGCGCGGAATCCTACTGGTAATACTAGTGTTGCCGTTAGGTTGTGAGCATCAAGACCAAGAATTTCATCGTATTTGGCCGGGATAAATCCTTCCATCGGACACGAATCAATGCGTTCATTTGCCGCAACAGTTAACAAGTTCCCTAAAGCGATATAGGCCTGACTACGCATCCATTGTTGGAGCTCCTCAGCCGATTTGTTGGCAATGTTATTAGATAACATTTCCTTGAATGGATTTAAAATCTCATCAGGAGTATTTCTGATTTCCTTCACGAGTGCAAAGTACGCATCTACATCGGCTACCGTAAGTTCTTTAGGAACACAAATGACAAGGACGTGTGATGCCTGCGCTACTTGTTGTTGGTTCCATGAATGCGCTACGAGTTGTTCTTGAATGTCTTTGTTTTGTACAACAACTAATTTTAAAGGTTGTAAACCGTATGAAGTAGCTGTCAAATTAAAGGCTTCTTTTAGTACGGTAATCTGTTGGTCGTTTAGACTTTTATTATCGTCAAATTTTTTAACGGCATAACGCCATTGTAAATTTTCTATCGATTGGTTCATAAGAATTGTTTTGTAACAAATGTAAGTGAGATTTTTGATTTATATCGAGGAAAAGCATTATTAAAAACAATCGTGTCGAAGGCTTTAGTTATAGTGTTTGATAATTGAGATGTACGCACTGGGTTCAGGACGTACTCTGTAATTGTCGGTTTGTTCAATATGGATAATATTTCCTTCTTTATCGGTGATGATAACTGTCGGAAATACAGTATCACTATCGTAACCTAGCAGTTGAAATCCAAAGGGAATTCCTTGAAGATGGACTATACCCAATGCACGAGCAACGCGGTTCTTGACGTCTTTTACATAGTAAAACGGAACGTTAAATTTTTTGTGTAGATTAGAATGGTGTTGAGAGGGTTGGGGGCTGATGAGTAGTACAGTAGTATTCATTTCTTGGAGTTCTCGATAGTGTGCAGCCACTTCTTTTATTTGAGCCACGCACAACGGACACCAATTTCCTCGATAAAACATGAGAATTTTAAAGTCTCCAGGAAGTTCGTCCGTACTGATTTTTTTTCCATCCGAAGTTTCAAATTCCAGTTTAGGAAGTTGTTGATGAAGTTGCAATTTACTGTCTTTTACAGCGGGTAGGTACGAATACCACGACAAGTAAGCCCACCAAAGGACTACTAAAGAGCTCGTAAGTAAAACGGCATAAGTGTCCAAGTAGAAGAGCGCAATAGCCAGCCCTGTTCCTATGAGTAGGGTATAGGGAAGAAGGAAGGCAGAAGTTCTTGCCCTTGGTTTTAGGTATAGGCCAGCAAAAAATACGATTACGGTCATACTCGAGAGTAGGATGCCTAGTTTTTGCAATGAAAAATTGCCGATACTGTACAGTGCTAGCAAGAGTGCCCAAGTAGGGAAAGCCGTGATGAATAGTGATTTAGAAAGGTGTTTCATAGTGCTTTGGTCGTAGAAAAAAAATAAAATTACAGGCTTTGAAAGAAGAATTATTACATTTTGTTTGGAGGCAACGATTGCTGATGAACAAGGACTTAAAAAGTACAACAGGCGCACAGATTCAGATCGTTCGTCCCGGAATCCAGAATTTTAATGCAGGCCCCGATTTTTTAGCGGCAGAGTTAACCATAGATGGAGTCCTTTGGATAGGGAATGTAGAAATGCACGTAGCTGCATCGGATTGGTATGTACATCAACACGAAAGCGATGTAAATTATGATTCCGTTATTTTACACGTTGTTTGGGAATGCGATATGGAAATTTTTACGAAAGGAGAGGTTTTATTGCAATGTTTGGTTTTGAAAGGAGTTATTTCAAAGAAGCTGTTGCGGAATTATCAGGTGTTTTTGACGAAACATCGCTCTTGGATACCTTGTGAAAAACAATTGGCTTCTGTACAAAGTATATACGTGAATCACTGGTTAGAAAATTTGTACGTGCGACGGTTGGAACGAAAAGCTACAGAAATACAACAAGCGCTGTTAGGGAGTAAGAATGATTTTACTTCGGTTTTCTTTCAGTTTTGCGCACAGGCCTTTGGACTTAAAGTCAATGGTTTTGCTTTTTCTCAGTGGGCGCGACAAGTGGATGTTAAAACCCTACGCAAATTGCAACCGAATCACGAGCAGTTAATGGCCTATCTTTTTGGCACCGCAGGAATGTTACGCGACAAGTTGGAAGAGCCTTTTTATTGCTTTTTACAATCCGAATATAAGTACTTGGAACACAAGTTCAGGTTAGTGGAACCCAAGCAATACGGTTTTCAGTTTTTTAGAATGCGCCCCGCCAATTTTCCGACGGTGAGAATGGCTCAGCTGTCGGCGGTATTGCACGCGCATCAACAGTTGTTTTCTCGGGTTTGGGAATCGGAAACACTCGAGGAATTCTACGCTATTTTTCAAGTAGAAGTACACGAGTTCTGGGATACTCATGTGAGCTTTCACAAAACGGTAAAGCGACAATCACGTAGGTTGACACGAAATTTTATCAATTTGTTAGTAATCAATACTATTATTCCTATGAAGTTTGTATATGCTCGGTTTTTAGGTGGCGATATCACAGAACAGTTAATAGCATTACTGCGTGCCGTACCTGCTGAGAAGAATACCGTGATTGCCAAGTTTGTGGATTTGCAAGTGCAGGCAAATACCGCCATGGAAAGCCAAGGATTGTTGGAGTTGAAATCGGAGTTTTGCGATAAAAAACGCTGTTTGTACTGCGCTATAGGAGACCAAATTTTAAAGAAAAAATAATGAGAACTTCCCCTAATTGGAGTTGTCATACTCATTGAATATCATATCTTTGTTGTACAAATATCAAATCAATGAAAAAAGTAACAATTGCTATTATGGCGGCTTCTGTAATGTTATTGAGCTGCGAAAGTAAAACAAAAACGACAGAAGGAAGCTCATCAGAGGCTACAGTACAAACCGCTGAAAAGAACGCAGAGGAGAAAGGAGCTATTTGTTTGCTCGACAAGCTTTCTATACGCGAAACTGCAGAACCTAAAGGAAAGTGGATTACTTCGATGAGTTTAGGAGAACAAGTAAAGCTTACTGGTGAAGAGCAAACTAATGAAGCTACTAAAAAATTGTACGTAAAGGTGCAATTGACAGATGGTAAAGAAGGTTGGACGCCAGCAAGGTTTTTAGCAATCGATGGTAAAGTAGGAGTTATGCAAGAGGCTGCAAGCGTTTACAAGCGTCCTGATTTACTTACCAAAACAGAAAAGAAGTACAGCGTAATGGATATTATCGCGGTTACAGAAAATCAAGGAGATTGGGTAAAGGTTAAAGGTAAAAGAGCCGAAGGACAATACATTGAAGAAGGATGGATTAAGTCGGCAAATATTTCTAACAATGCCGTGGATATCGCCGCTGCTAAATTTGCGAGTATGGCTATGGCTAAGCCTACCATGACAGAGCGTATTGCAGCGTTACAAGAATTGTTAAAGAATTCTGACCTATCGTCGTCGTCTTTTATAAGTGTTATCGAGGATAAAATCAAAGATTACGAATCAAAAAATACACCGATAGATGTACAGGACGTTAAGGTAGATGAAGAAAAGAAAGAAGAATAATCACTACTGAGGTCTATACATAAAAAAGAGCGAGTTGTACACAACTCGCTCTTTTTTTTATGGGTTTGAAATTTTACCTAGTATAAACTTGGGAATTTCGTTGGATTTGCTTCGTGCATAATGGCATAGACTTTTTCAAAAACATCTTCTGCTGAAGGTTTCGAGAAATAATCTCCATCCGTACCATAAGCAGGGCGATGTGCTTTTGAAGTTAAGGTAGCAGGCTTGCTGTCAAGGAATCGATATCCGTTTTGTGTTTCCAAAACTTCTTGCAATAAGTAAGCCGATGCTCCACCTGGAACATCCTCGTCTACAACGAGTAGGCGATTTGTTTTTTGTAAGGACTTCACGGTGTCGTGAGCGATGTCGAAAGGCAATAAACTTTGCGCGTCCACAACTTCTACGTCAATACCTACTTGAGCTAACTCATGAGCGGCATCCATTACGATACGCAATGTAGATCCGTACGATAAAATGGTAATATCACTACCTTCTTTGATAGTTTCTACTACCCCGATAGGTGTTTTAAATTCTCCTAAGTTACTCGGGAGTTGCTCTTTTAAACGATAACCGTTCAGGCATTCAACAACTAAGGCAGGATCATCACCTTCCAATAAAGTATTGTAGAATCCAGCTGCTTGGGTCATGTTTCTCGGAACGAGTACATGCATACCTCTGAGGTTATTGATAATTCCTCCCATAGGTGATCCTGCATGCCAAATTCCTTCCAAGCGGTGTCCTCGAGTCCTTACAATCAACGGTGCTTTTTGCTTTCCGTACGTACGATATCTCAAGGTAGCTAAATCATCACTCATTATTTGCAAGGCATACAATAAGTAGTCTAAGTATTGAATTTCAGCAATTGGGCGCAGACCTCTCATGGCCATTCCAATCCCCTGACCTAAAATGGTAGCTTCTCGAATTCCCGTATCTGAAACGCGTAATTCTCCAAACTTCTCTTGTAATCCTTCCAGTCCTTGGTTTACATCACCAATATATCCTGCATCTTCCCCGAAGATAAGTACTTCTGGGTGCTTGGCTAAGAGCGCTTCGAAATTATCTCGCATGATAATACGAGCATCGACTAACTTTTCTTCCTCTTCATAGGTTGGAAGAACAGCTTCAATTTGCATTGGGGTTTGAGCGGTTTCGCTTAATAGGTTACTAGAATACTTGTCGTACGCTAAATCCAAATAGTTTTTTATAAAAGTTTGAAGTTGGCTTTTTTCAGCGAACTGCTCTTCTTTTACAAAGCGCAAGGCTTTTCTTGCAGCAACTAAAATATCTTTTCTAATCGGTTCGTTAATCGCGTTTAAGTCATTGCTCAATTTACTGATAAACGTACCGTTTTTACTTTTTTCTGCTAGGCGGTTTAACAAATCAACAGCCTGAAGTGCTTCGTTCTTAATTTCACCAGTAAAGGCAGCCCAAGCATTTCTCTTTGCTAAGCTCACTTCCTTTTTAGCGGCCTTTTCTAAAGCGATGAGTTCTTCTTCTGATTCAACGATGTTGAGTGTCACACCGTTTTCATCTTGTAATTCGAAATCTAAGATCCATTGACGCATTTGTGCGATACAATCGAATTCTCCTTCCCAAGCTAAACGATCTTTTGACTTATAGCGCTCGTGTGAACCTGAAGTGGAATGACCTTGTGGTTGCGTTAATTCTTTTACGTGAATTAATACGGGTACGTGTTCTGTTCTAGCAATATTGGCAGCCTTGTTATAAGTGTCAATTAACTGAACGTAATCCCAACCGTTTACTACGAAAATTTCATAGCCTTTCCCTTTTTCGTCACGTTGAAAACCTTTTAAGATTTCAGAAATACTCTCTTTGGTAGTTTGGTGTTTTGCATGTACAGAGATACCGTATTCGTCATCCCAAACACTCATGACCATAGGAACTTGTAATACACCGGCAGCATTGATGGTTTCAAAAAACAGTCCTTCACTAGTACTGGCATTTCCAATGGTTCCCCAAGCTACTTCATTTCCTTCAATAGAAAAACGTTCGTGGTTGTTGAGTTCCGCAACGTGGCGATAAATTTTTGAGGCTTGTGCCAATCCGAGTAACCTCGGCATTTGTCCGGCTGTAGGTGAAATGTCTGACGATGAATTTTTTTGAGCAGTTAAATTTTTCCACTGCCCGTTTTCATCTAAAGAGTGGGTAGCAAAGTGCCCTCCCATTTGTCTTCCCGCCGACATCGGATCTGCTTCGATGTTGGTGTGCGCATAGAGCCCGGCAAAAAATTGCTGAGCAGTCAATTCGCCAATGGCCATCATGAAGGTTTGATCGCGGTAGTATCCCGATCTGAAATCTCCATTTTTGAAGGCCTTTGCCATTGCTAACTGCGGTACTTCTTTTCCATCTCCAAAAATCCCAAACTTAGCTTTCCCTGTTAAAACTTCTCTCCGACCTAGTAAACTACACTCTCTACTTACGCGAGCAACCTTGTAATCTTCAAGTACTTCGTTTTTAAAATCGTTAAAAGAAATTTTTTGAGCGTTAGCCAATTCAGTATTATGCGTCATAATCATCAATTTTAAGTACGTGCACAAAGATAGTTTTTTTAATTGAATTTTAAAAATCAATCTTTTTATTGAATAATTGTCAATAAAATGTTAAAAAATGATATTTTATTGAGGATATTATAAAATACCTCTTCGGATAAAATTATAGATACGATCTAAGTTGGTTGTGAAAACAAAACGAATTTTACTAGGATAGGATCCTTGATTAAACTCCCAGCCCTCATTGGTGTAAATGGGGAAGTAGAATTCAAAGATATTGGGAACAAAATTAAGGCGGATTCCATTCTCATAATAGAATTTAGGATCGCTCTTTTTGTTTTTGAGCATGGCAACATCGTTGTACAGTTCAACCCACCTCCAAACACTAACACTGGTGTTTACCGCCAAGGCAAACTGATTGGCACGTTGTGGACTGCTGTATTTAGACTTAAATCCAGCATCGGAGATTACGAATTGCTGACTGAACAACCCTGAGTTTTCAGAACGGCCAAAGAGGTTTTGTTCAAAGAGGTAGTCCGAACTTCTGTTTAAGCCAAAACTGAAATAATCACCTTTGGAGTTGTTGGTGATAAACATCCCACCAAATACGCGAATGTCAAATCTCTTTTCGTTAGTGAAAAATTTTCGATAGCGAATATCTGTTGAGAGTTTGGTGAAATTATTACCGAGTTCGAGGTTTACTGCATATTGCAAACGTCTAATAATATCGGGTTTGCTATAAATATATCGGAAATTGAGTACCTTATAACGGTCCTCTTCGGTCACAGGGGCTCCGGGAGCTACTTCCTTACGGATGTAAAACAAACGAGTGGTAAACGATTTGAAACCGACATCTCGCAGTGTTTTTCTTCGAAAAGCAATGCTGACATACGGAACAAAAGTATTGTATCCGAGTTCTGGAGCATAGTGGAAATTGCTACCCTGAATACCGTAACGTATTTTATAAATGGAAGTACCTTGAAAAAAATGATCGTAGCCTAACGAGAAAGCCCCAGTAAAATTTTTACTACGCGTACTGTAGTTAGGGGTGAGCGTAAAACTGAAATTATGAGGAATAATAGGTTGGTTGTTAATTTTCATACCTAAAATTACTCCGTCGTAGAGATTGTACTTAATATCTGGGTAGTAAAACAACTGGTTGTAATACGGATCTTCAATATCTTTTAAAAACCGAAACTGTAGCGGCTTGTTGAGTAGTTTGTTTCCAGTAGTTCTATAGTTGTCAAGCGAATTGTATTCCGGATAACTATTTTCGTAATTGAGTGCAAGCTTTGTGTAGTTTCCTTTTGGGATTCGTACCGTTTGTGTATGTTGTATTTTAGGGATCCACTGTTTAAACGTAATTTTCTTTTTATCAATTCCGTAGAGGGCTACTGGTGCCGCAAAATCCCTTTTGTTTTTAATGGTCACATCCAAGGAATCTAGATGGGGAACTTTTTTGATAGCACTTATTTTATAGTCGATTTTTTTGTCCGTCTGCAGGTAATCTGTGCGATACCAACTAATATCTTTTGGACTTTTCGCTTCCAAGCTGTCCAAAAAGGCCTGAGGACTGTCGAGATTAAGGTTGGCACTAAAGAGATAACTGCGAAGTATTTTTTGGAAATTGTCTTTCCCTAAATAATCTTGCAAGTATTTGAATCCAAGTCCAGATTTGTATTTACTCACAATTTTCCTATTGAAATTAGACAATGAATCGGCAGGGACGTTCAGCGCTTGGTCGTAAAATTTACGGGCGCTAAATTGATACATAAAAGCGAAGCGATCACGCTGCTTCAGTTTGCTGATATTGTAGTGCTTTAAAGGCCAATAATTAGAGTACTTACCCAGAATGGTGATGTCTGGATAGTAAGTTTTTAGGTATTCCATCATTAAAAACGTCTCTAAAGCGTCTACAAACCAGTACTCCTTGCGTTTGTTGTGTAAAACAACATCGTCTATGTATTTCGAACAAAGTGCCTTAAAAAAGTTGACGTCCCATCTAAAGTTTTTAGGAAAGGGCTTTAACCAGCTCGGGAGTCCGTAAAGCTCGTGTAGTGAGTTTTTACGCGTCGTACTTCGGTCAACAAAGATTTCAGTATGCGGATGTTTACCTAAGTACCGTTCTATAAAATCGATCTGCTTACGAATAATTTGAGTGGTTGTCTCGTTTGAAATTTTTGAACTATACGCATCGGTTTTGATTTCCTGTGTGTTGGTCAAAAAAGATTTAAAGCTCTTTTTAGGATTGATGTGAAGAATGATATCCTTTTTGCGATAACCTACCAGATGATAGGCGCGATAAGTTTTGGCGATTGATTCGTACTGAAAGAGGTTGCTTTGCAGTTGGTATTTTTTAGGAAGTTGCAAGTGAATGTCGTAGTTGGCAACATCTTGATAGAGGTCGTCCAAATTTAAATTGCTCATCAATTGCCAGCCATTTTTGTATACGGCAGGAACGATATTCCAAAACCTTAAATGGTAACCGCTTTTAGTTTTTCCATAGCCTGTAAAACGAGCATTGGGAACTCGTAATTCATACAGCATGGTGATTTGTACACTGTCCTTTGGAAAAAGAGGTCGGTTCAAGGTTATTTTTACAATATCTTCTTGGTCTTTTACGGTACTAAATGGCACCTGTTGATAATTGACCGCTAAGTTTTTTATATTGGAATACCCGCGATCTTTCGATGTTGAAAAATGAAATTCCTTTTGATAATCTTCGATAAAGCGCTTTGCCAGCGGTGTATTATCGTCTTTAAAGCTGTTTCCCCAGTTGTGAAGGTACAGCTGTGTTAGCAAAGTGTCACTGGTGTTGTAAAAGGTTATTTTTTGTTGGATTTGAAAGCGATGTAAGCTGTCAATGAGACGAATGTTAGCTTTGATGACGTTGGTTTGCCCCTTGCAAACTAAAGGGCCAAGTAGGGTGAGCAGCACGACAAATAAAGGAATTCGAAACATATATAAAATAAAAAACTCGTTACTTTAGTAGTAACGAGTTCTAAATATATATTATTTTTTTAGAAGTTCGGTTTTAATTTATACTTACCGTAGAATTTGTTAAAGTGCTCTACCGCTTCGTCTGCAGTATCGACAATTCTGAACAAATTCAAATCTTCAGGACTGATATTACCTTCTTCTAACAAGGTGTTCTTAACCCAGTCAATGAGGCCTCCCCAAAACTTTGATCCTACCAATACAATCGGGAATCGACCAATTTTTTTCGTTTGGATAAGGGTGATAGCTTCAAACAACTCATCAAGCGTTCCAAATCCACCCGGCATTACTACAAATCCTTGTGAATATTTTACAAACATTACTTTACGAACAAAAAAGTAATCAAAGTCTAAACTTTTACCTGGGTCTATCCACGGGTTGTCGTGTTGTTCAAAAGGGAGTTCAATGTTTAATCCTACAGAGGTTCCTTTACCTGCATGGGCTCCTTTATTACCAGCTTCCATGATTCCTGGACCACCACCGGTAATTACTCCAAATCCGTTTTGTGTTAATTTATAAGCAACTTCTTCTGCAAGCTTGTAATACGGATGATCTGGTTTCGTACGTGCCGATCCAAAAATTGATACACAAGGACCAATTTTACTCAGGCGCTCATACCCATCAACGAACTCAGCCATAATTTTAAAAATAGCCCATGAGTCGTTGGTCTTTATTTCATTCCAAGTTTTCTGTTGTAGTTTCTCTATAATTTTTCTATCGTCATTAGGACTCATACTCATAATTTTTTTAATGTTTAGGTTGCTTCAAAAGAAGCCTGCTAATTTACTGATTTTTTTAGTTTGTTGTTGATAAAATATTACTTTTTGTCATATTAATTGATTATGAGTAGCTTGTGAGTTGCTTCTTAATTTTTTAGCTTTGCGTGGTTTTAAGAAAAATTAGTTATGATAAAACGACTTCAAAGTATGTTGGTGTTCCTTTTAATATTGGGAACATGGACTCCGAGTAGTGCACAAACAACTTATGCAGATCACTGGGATTTAGTATTAAAAAACGAGCGTAAAAAGGCCTCGAAAACATTTAAAAAAACAGCAAATACTTCGCTTGAAAGTTTATTGACAAACGAAATTCTCCGAAATGAGAATGGGCGTATCAATGGAGGTTCTGATGGTTTTTTAAAGAAATTTATCGCACAAAAGGATTTCGAGTACTATATGTACGCGCTGTGGAACAAGCCTTTTATTTTTGATAATTATATTCGAACAGGCTTTCATCAAAAAAATTTAGAAGCTATCAATGTGGTCGCATCCGCAGATATCCAAGTGAACGCAGCAAAGCATTCTTTTGAGTATTTACGAGGAATAGCAGCGAGAAGTAATCAAGATTTTGAAGGCTATTACCGCGCCCTAGCTAAAATACCAAGTATTAACGATTGGCAGTTTTGTGGGACTTTTGAAAATATGAACCAAAGTGGTTTGGACATCGCTTATGAACCTGAAGAGTATCCGAAATCAGACAAGTTATTTTCGGCAAACTCCAATGGAGAAGTCGGTTGGTATACTCCCCATGCAATGTTTAAAGAAGAGCCCTATCAGTTTTTGAGTAATCATCTTGAATATGGATATGGTGTCAATTATGCACAGACATTTATTCGTTCTGAAAAGAAGCAACGCGTGGTACTACTTTTAGGAAATTCGTCAGCATTTAAAGTATGGATGAATGACGTACAGGTTTTTGAGAATAGTAAAAACATGAAAACGGATTTGGATGCCTATGCTGTGGAACTGACCCTCGATAAAGGATACAACCGTTTGTTAATCAAAAATGCAGAGCGCGATGGCACGCCTTATTTTATCGCTAGAATTACAGACTTAGCAGGAAATGAAATTCCCGAACTTCAATACAGTAGTGCTTATAAGAAGTACAAGAAGGCTACGCAGAAATCCGTGAATCCGAAGAGAAAAGATCACGAGGTGGTTTCGTTTTTTCAGCGTAAAATTAAAGAGAACCCTAATAATTTCTTATATCAATTTTGTCTGATTCACACCTTTTTGAGAAATGAAAATTACGAGCAGGCTAAAGCTGTGTTAAATCCGATTCTTAAAAAGTATCCGAATAGTTCTATGTTGAGGTTACTACAAACCTACGTACACTCTTACGAAGGGAACTATGATTTGGTGACGGAGGTAAACAAAAATATCGAGAAAGAAGATCCAGATTACTATTACGCTTTGCTAAAAAAATCATCGGAGCTCAAAGAACTCCAGCGTATGGATATGGAGAGTTTGGAGGCCTATTTAGCTAAAATGGAAGCGGCTACGGATCAGCCTATTATGACCATGTATACCCGTTTGATGATGGGAGTGCGTTCGCAAAATATGGCTCAATTACGCGAAGTAGTGGATGAAATGGTCGAGAATTACGAGGATCGCGTTCAAATTCAAATCAAGTTCATTCCTTTTTACGATACGATGTTTGGGGATAAGGAAAAAACGGTACAATTGTTAGAAGCCTTAGAAAAAAAGAGATACAAGTCATCCTTGGCTCTCACTTTGGTAAGGTACTACGATAAGTTAGGACGAAAAGAGGATGCCATTAACGTATTAAAGCGCAATTCGGAAGCCTTTGCCTACGACAATTACTTTTTAAAGACGCTCGTAGAAAAGTTACACGATTACAAAATGTACGAGGAGTCGATTCCTTATATAGAGCAAATACTTAAAAATTACCCGTACTCTTTTAGAGGGATGAAGTTAATGGGAGAAGCACTTGTTCAAACAGGCAAAAAAGAAAAAGCAATTAGCTATTTTGAGAAATCGTTATTTTACAACAATACCGACAGAGCTTTGCACAAGCGTTTACAGACTTTGTTACGCCGAGAAAATCTTGTAGAGAAAGAGCTTACTCAAAATATTTACGAGTACCTCGAAGCACACCGCGGGAAGTATACGGAAAACAATTATGGGGTGAACATCCTTTTAGACAATACGGTAACTCAGTTGTTTGATAACGGGAGTGCTAAAATACGATCTATTCTGGCCTATGAGGTAACCACAGAATCGGGTGTAGAGGGATATAAGGAATACGATTTAGGATTGTCGGGGAATTATCAGATTATAAAGGCAGAAATCGTAAAAAAAGATAAGACCATAAAAACTGCGGAACGCAAGGGGAGTAGTTTTGTGTTCAATGGCTTGGAAATTGGCGATTTGTTACTCATTGAATACGAGTTGAATTCGACGGGAAGCGGACGTTTTTACAAGGATTTTACGGATTTGTACCAGTTTGATTCTGAGAGTTTCTGCTTGAAAACAAATTATACTTTAATCGTTCCGAAAGGAATGAAGTTTGACGCAGTAGTAGAAAATGGCGATTTGGAGTATAAAAAGAAGTCGGTTGACGATTACGAAGTACATTCATGGGAATTGTTGAATGCCAAGGAAATGAAAAAATCGGAATCATATGGTCCAGTGTTTTCAGATTACGCACGAATGTTACACATTAGTACCATCAAGTCATGGGGAGAAATTGCCAATTGGTATTCTGATTTGGTACGTTCGCAGTTAGAATCGAATGCAGAAGTGGATAAAGTATTCAATAACTTGTTTAGTAAAGAGCGTTTATCGACGATGTCGGATGAAGCGAAGGCAAAGAAGATTTATGAGTACATCATGGATAATTTTAATTACAGCCATGTAAACTTTAAACAAAGTGGTTTTGTTCCGCAAAAGCCATTTAAAACCATTACGACGAAGTTAGGGGATTGTAAAGATTTTTCAACCTTGTTTACAGTTTTGGCGCAAAAGGCAGGATTAAAAACGACTATGGTATTGGTATTGACTTCTGACTATGGTAAGAAAAAATTGATTTTACCTTCTCAAGATTTTAATCATTGTATCGTAAAAGTAATGATGGATGGTAAAGCGTATTACTTGGAATTGACGAATAAAAACTTGCCGTTTAAAGCAATTCCGAATTCGTTATTGAACGCTACAACCCTCGAAATTCCTTACAAAGCAACCAAAGAGACACTTAAACGAGCAAAGCTGGTTCATTTAACGGCTCCTAGAGGTAAGGAAAGTGAGTACATCACAAAGGTTAAGATGAGGTTGAAAGAAGATAAAACTCAAGATATTAAAGTACATACAGAGGTTCGTGGAGCGATGACTAGCTGGTATCGCCGAACGTTTAACGAGGCCAATAAGGAAACAGTAAAAGAAGCTATTCTGAAAGATTTTAAGGGAGCCATGGGGAAAGAGGCCTTGGTACAGTTAGATACCTTAAAAAACATAGCAGTGAAAACCTCAGAAGGTGCTGTTGTGTTTGATGCGGAATTGACTGCAAAACAAAAAATGAATAAGATTGGTCGTATGAAAATTATGAAACTTCCTTTGGTGATACACACGTACAATCCGAGTATTATCGATGTGGAAAAACGTTCGTACCCAATTGTGTACCAGAATTATGAAAACAACGATCACTATTATTCAGAATACGAGATTACAGCTCCGGCTGGAAAGGACATCGTGGAGTATCCTGAAAATGCCAGTTTAACCTATAAAAAACACAGCTATAGCATCCGTTATAGCAAGCCCAAAAAAGGCGTGTTAAAGGTAGTTATTGAAGGACGCCCTTCGAAACAAAACATTACGGTTGCAGAGTATCCAGCATTTAAAACCTACATCCAACAGGTATTGGAAGCAAAGGATATCGTAATTGGTATCAAGTAATTGAACGAGTTATCACAACAAAAACGAGGGAAACCTCGTTTTTTTTTGTGCTTTATTCAAGGAAAATCCTCTAAAAACAGGTTGTAAACACCGGAAAAAAATGGGGAGATTTCAGTACTGATTCTCAGTGTTTTGTGGTTTTTGTTTTGCGCTTAAAGCGCTTGATTTGTAGTGAATTACAAACTAAAAACAAATTAATTATGCAAAACAAAATCATGTATACGTCGGTCATGAATATCGTTGACGACGAACTTTTCGGATCAAATGAACGCAATAGGGTTCGCAATACAGGAGTGTTTTTACTGGACGCTTCAAAAAAGAAAAACACGTTATTTTTTGTTGGGAAATGCGGAGGAGAAGTACGTGTAGAGCTAACCATCAATTTTGAACAAGTGTCGAATGGCGATGTGAAAGTAAAAGAGTCAGCTAAATTATTTGAAGGTATAAGCACTGATACAAATGATTTGGACGGGACCGCAAGTAAAAGTACGACCATTAAAAAAAATACGAGTAAGACCATTACTTTTCGCGTTCGCAATACAGCGGAAGGAGGAGATTATGCCGATATTACCTTACAAGTTCGTAATACTTCAATTGCGGCTGATGATTGCAAAAACAGTATCAAAGCAAAGGCCCAAGAATTAGGAACTGGGTTTACAGGAAGCCCAAGAACAGCCATAGATCGTCCGGTGAGTGTTCGAAATGGAAAGATGGTTGGTTTTCAAAAATGTGATATTTACTGTTCGCCACAAACAGGACCTCATGAAATACATGGAGCTATTCGTCAGAAGTACAATGCTGTGGGAGGACCTGACAACGCTTTGGGGTTACCAGCTACCGATGAAACGACGACTCCCGATGGTAAGGGGAAGTTTAATCACTTTACGGGAAATGGGAGTGTGTATTGGCATCCGACAACCGGTCCCAAATTAGTTCGAGGAGGAATTCGAGGAACTTGGGCAAGGACAGGATGGGAACGAGGACAATACGGCTATCCTACTTCTGATGAGATAAGAATTGATCCCGATAAAAGTGAATGGTTTAGCGATTTTCAAAATGGCGTGATTTACTGGGCTAATAATAAATCGATTGCACCTTATACCGCAGGGTTGGATGGAGCTAAGGTCCGTGGTTTGTTCGAAAAAATTTTTAAAGAAAAGGCTGCCAGCCAAAAAGATCTGAACATCGAAAGTGTACGCATAGCCTCTGTAAGTGATACCGGATATCATTTTACGAGAAGCAAAAACAGAACTGTAACCTTTAAAATTAGTGGTAATTATGAGAGTGGTGTGTTTTTTATACCCAATCCTTCTTATACGATTACGTTAAAAATAGCTTTTGAAAGTGATACCCATCCCAACGGAAAAGTAGCCTGTAAATTGAGTGCTCGATTAGCCCATTGGCATATTCATACTTCGGGTGTAGGACACGATTCCCTGTTAAAAGGATTGAAAAAAGCAGTACTAGAAGGGTTTTCTCGACCATTTGAGTTAGGGGAGGTTCCTCAGAATTCAGGATTACTGAGCTTTAAAGTGCAGCAAGATGGTGGTATTAAATTGTATTTTACTGGAAACACTACTGGACGTATCGTGGCTTTGGTAGCTCAGGAAAAATTGAAAGATTTGTAAAAAAAAAAGAGCTGTTTTGCAGCTCTTTTTTTAGTAACAAATTTTCCCCCGAAAATCGATTAATTTTGTGCAATTCATAGCAATTAATTGCATCTACTAAATTAAACTATACATTTTTTCCTATTTCTAGCAATTTGGTTTTAAGACCCTTCTAATTCTAAGCTAAACTTTTTCATAGCAATTTTTAGCGTTGATTTGAATATTAAAATTGCATTTCACTACCGCTTTCATGAGATAAAAACATAGCAATTTTTGAAATTCATGAAAACTTTATGAAAACTCTTTTTCATAGCGTATTTAATTTTCTTTAAAGCAAATTTCCTTTAGCAATCTCTTATATGTTTTTTGAAACCTGAGAACAAGTAGTTTCTTCAAACATAAAAAATTGTTGTAGTGGTTTGTACTCTAAAAATTAATCGATAAGTCTAAGAACGTGTTACTAATTACATTATTTACTATTATGTTCCTTGTAGATCTATTTGTTACCCTTTTTTTGAGAAAAAAAACAATAAAAAGTTAAAGTTGTTGATTTTCAGGGTTTTGTGTTTTGTTTTTGTTGGGGGTGTTTTGATTGGGAGCTGAGAAGATTATAGGAAAGTTGTATTCTACTATGAAAGATCAAGAATAATAACTGTGTACGTAGAAGGAAATATCAAACAATAGCATATTTGAAACGGATGCTATATTTGAGGTAGTTTAAAAAATAGATACCCATGTAAAAGATATCCAATCCTCTTCGGATACTCCGGCAGTATGAGTAATAAAAAAACCTTCACTTTTTAGTAAGTGAAGGTCTTTGCTGTTATTAAGAGAACAAAAATTTAATACGCTAATAATTTCGGTATAAGGAACCGTTAATTCATAAAGAATTCTTTAATTCCTGTATTTCCTAGGTGAACGAGTCCGTCAAATCTTGAACAAGGAGCTCCGAGGGTTACAGAAATAATTTTTCCATTTGAGCAACGATCGACTTTTCTCATGATTTCATAAAAATTGATCGGTGGTGCTGGTGAGCCAATTCCGTCGTCATCGTTTGGATCGAGTAATGTTCTTCCTGCGATATAACTTCCGCGGAAAGAGGCAGTCTCAGCTTGCGGAAAATTACCACAAGGGTTGTAGTCCATAACGCCGATACAGTTTCGCAGTTGTTGTTTTTCTAGCTCAGAAACATTTGGAGCGTACATAATGAGTACGTATTGATGTTTTTTAAACAAGGCTTCATCTTCAGCGGTGATAGAAAATGTTTTGGTAATTGGGTTGTTGTTTGCTGCCTTTGGAATAAAGCTGTAGAGCCCTATGCTTAAGCAGAGAATCGTAGCAATTTTAAATACGAGTGATTTTTTGATGAATGTAGTAGGATTCATGGCATTAATTTTTGAATTAGTAATTAAGGTGTTATTGTAATAACTCAGTTTTAGGTGAATTGAATTTCAATAGCACTTGAAAAGTATGGTAATACGAATTTTACCATAACTCTCGAAAAAGTGTTCTTAGCATATAATTTTTTTTGTCCCCCTTTGTTAAAAAAACAATTTTATCGTATTGAATTAAGATAAAAGTGTTGGTATTCTTAATAAAAATGCAAGTTTATGAAATTATTTTGAATTAGACGTTTTTAAGCGTTTATATACCATACCAATTAAAAGGAATAATAGTATCGAAGCCCCTAAAATTATCCAAGGAGTTAATGATTTCTTAAATGTAGGTTCTGCATTTCCAATAAGGACAAAGGATGCCCAGTAAAATGGTGATTGCTCCGATAGGGTGTGAGTTTTTAAATAGGCTCTTTTTGCCTGTGTTAAGGCAGTCGCTTTTGATTGGTGATTTGTCAAGTTTTTATAAAAGTCAACCATAATGTTAGCCGTACTTTGATTGTTGGCTTTCCATAAAGAAGAAACTACCGAATTGGCTCCTGAGTAAAAGAAGCCTCGTGCTAGGTTTAAAACACCTTCACCATCTTTAACGGCACCTAAATTGGTTTCACAAGCACTGAGCACTACTAAGTCAGCATTGTTTTTATAACTGTATAGCTCGTGTAAACTCAAGGAGTCTTTTTGAAAATAAATGGTCGGTTCTCCCTCAGTACTGGCATGGGTTGCCAAATGGATAATTTTACTTCCTTCAGTTAGTTTTGTGAAATTTTGTTTAGAAGCCTCTTCTGCACGGAAATGACTCCCTTCGTAAGTAGCGTTGATCAATGGGGTTGTTTCTTTTGAAGAGTTCGGTAATCCAGCGAGTCTTTTTAATTTAAACTGTTCGGGGGCAAAGCTGCAATAATCCGTGTTTTGATTTCGTGTTTTTTGTCTATTAAATTCGTTAAACGACATTGAATAGGCATAGTGGATAGTGGTTGAGTTTACCAAATACGTAAGCTTATGGGCGGTGGTGTTAAGCGCTTCAAGTGCGATGTTTTCTAATTGTGTATCCGTAATAAAAGTTACCTTTTTATTTTTTACATAGTGTTGGTAAGAGTTTTCAGGAAACAGCTTGGTAAACAATTGATGTGCATTTTTTTCAAAAGATTGAAATTGCGTTTTTGTTTTTAAAGGAGTTTTTAGGTAGTACTTAAAAAGGTTGAGATCCTTAATGAAAGGAGAGGTGTTCGCTTCTTTAAAAAAATAGGTTTGATCTTTTGTGAGTATTAATCCTGTTAAACCATTGAATGCTGTTTCTTGTTCATTGTTGAGAATTGAATAATAGATTACTGTTTCATCATTTTTTAGTGCACTTTTTAAAGTACGTAAGTCAAGCGTCGGTATTGATTCTGTAAGATCAAGGGTAGTAGCGTATTTTTTAGAAATATCAGTTTTAAAATGTTGGAATTCCTTTTTTAAGTTGAACAGCGAGTCTCTGGTATTGGTAGCAGGAGTTTTTGAATTTTGAGATCGATTTTCTAAGGTGAGTATTTGTTTCTTTAAAAATTGGTATTTTTTTACAACACTTTTTGGAAGTTGAAGGAATTGATCGTTTGATTTGATGTCACTGGCTAACAAAAGGGCTTTGTTAGCTTCCATGAATTGTACGGTATACTCAGGGGAATTCATGAGATAAGAGGCGTGAATTCCGAGTTTGAAAATTTCATCCATTTCTTTTCGCCAAAGGTATTTTGTGTTGGCTTCTGAACTGTGATTGATAATGGTGTTAGCAACGTAGTTTGCTTCCTTTACGGTTGTGATAACTCGGTTTAAAAAGTCAGTGTCTTTTTGTTCATCATACAGTTTTAGAAGTAGCTTGAGTTTTGTCTTTAAAGAGGAAAGGCCAATAGAAATATCATAGGCATTGATTATTTTTTGTTTACTGCTTTTTAAGATCATTCCAGGCTCGGAAGTTTGAAAATTCAGCATAATAGCTTTGGTAATGTATTGATGAGCCCTTGCGTAGTCTTGCTTTTTTAGATAGTACTCTGCTAGAATTCGATTTGATTCAAAATAGAACTGCTTCTTTTTTTTACCAAACTCCATACTTTTCTTTACTGCATATAGGCAACTGTCATTTCCTGATTTTAGATATAAATCGGCGAGGTTGTTATAAATGAAGGAAGCCATGAGAGCGTTGTTTTGTTGTTTCGCTAAGGTAGCTCCTCTTTGATAGTAGGTTTTTGCTTTTTGGTAGTTGTAGTTGTGAGGTAGCGTATAGAGTGCACCGATATTGCTGTTGAGAATGATATTGTGTTTTTTGGCTACCTTAGAATTAGGATGTAAGCGCAAGATGCTATCTACTCTGTTCAAATGAGTCAATGCAAACTCCGTGTGCTCCGGTTCGTCGAGGTAAAAGCAGGTAGCCGCCAATCGTGTGGCGTGAAAAACATAACCATTTTCAGGGCTCAGTTTCCTCATTAATGGAAGTCCTTTGTGGTAGTATTCTAGAGCTTTGTAGAATTCTCCTTTTTTTCGGAACGATCTGGCCAGCATGCAATAGGATTGTGCAGTTTTTAACGGCCATTGATTGGATTGAATAGCTTGTTGGAAATAAGAGATGGCTTCATCAATGTCATTTTTAAAAAAGTAAAATACCCCGAGGTTGAAGAGTTGATTTGCGTAGTCTTTGTTGTCAACACCGAGAGTTTCATAAACATTGAGTTCAATCTTACCGTATTTTATAGCCAAATCATAGTCCTTTCCTTTGAAAAAGTAGGAAAAACTATGGGCGATCTTCGCGAATTCCAAGTCTCTTGTAGGTTGTGAATCGAGAATACTGTCGATTTCATGTTCTGTATATGGTTTAACTTGATGGCGCTTTGCGATTTCGGGTCGAGAATATTGAGCAAAAAATGGTGAGGTCGAGAATAGCGTAAGAAAAAGTAGTACGAAATGAAATCTCATAGTTATCAGTAGGAATTGAAATGCGTAAAATAGGAACAAGTTTACTAAAAATATGTGTATTTTATAGCATAATTTGTATGAACTACCAGGAGATTGGTTTCTTAATACAGAGCGTGTGTATTTTTGGATGATGAGAACAGTGGGGCAAAACGTTTAAAGCAGCCTTTTAAGCGAATAGCTAAATTAAGAGACTTCACTTGTGGTAGACTGGTACCTGTATTTGAGTGTCAGGCAAAAAAAAACTGCCGAAATACGGCAGCTTTTTGAGGTTTATCGTAAGAAGATTTTTTTGGGACCTTCACCTCCGAAATCGTCATTGCTACAAACACCGTCTTCTTCATAACGCATTACTATACTTCCACCTTCATAGTTAAGTATTTGTTTAAAAGTATCTAATTGTGGTCTCACTGGTCCACCCATACCATCATCATCGTTAGGGTCTAACAATGTTGTAGGGAGACTTCTACTCAAGCTACCTCTTCCATAACGTATAATGTACGTATTTGGCGTGGAGATACAAGGTTCAACGATAGTACTGTAATAACCATATTGTGTTTGAATATTACTAAATAAATTGGCAAGGATACGGTGTGAAACCCCTGGAGCAAAAGTTACAAGTGCTCTTCCAGAATGACCTTCTACCGATTTTACATCCGTGGTAGTAATTGGATCCGTTGTTGCAGAGGGTGCTGATGTAAAACTGTAAATAGTAAACGCCCCCACGAATACCAGTACTAGCTTTAAAATGTTCATTTTTTGTTTGAATGTAGTAAGCTTCATTTTTCTTTTTTTTTAATTAATAAATCATTGTTGTAGTTGCTTTTTATGCCGTGTACGTTTTGAGCAAAGAAATAGAAAAAATCCTGTTTTTCTATTTAAATTATTGGCAACTAACTAAATGTTCCGTGTTTTATGAAATGTTACCCTTAAAATTAAATTTTGTTATTTTTGTTTATAATTTTTTAGAATGGATGGAAAAACGTTTTTAACTGCTCTTGAAAAAAATAACTCGAAATTAATTCAGCAAATCTATACGGAGAACTTTTTTACGGTGAAGACCTTTATTGTTCAAAATAAAGGGAATCACGAAGATGCTGAAGATATTTTTCAAAAAGCACTACTACAAATCGCCGCGAGATTAAAGCGAGAAAATTTCGAAATCAAACAGAGTTTTGGTGGATTTTTATATACCGTTTGTAAAAATTTATGGCGACGTGAATTAAACAAACGAAAAAATAGGGTAACAAATAACGAGGTTGTTGAACAAGTGAGTGACGAACAAGAATCGGCCTTGTCGTATATTGAATTGAAAAAGCAAGAATTGTTTATTGAAAAATTAGGAATGTTATCAGAAAATTGTAAGAGTATTCTGAGTTTGTTTTTCGCGAAGTTATCGTATGCAGAAATGTTGGAGAGAACGGAGTACAACTCAGAAACTGTAATTCGACAACGCGTATTTAAGTGTAAAAAGAAGCTAACCGATTTGGTAAGGGGAGATCACCGTTACCTAAAACTCAAAGTATAGTACGTATGGAAGATGAATTATTAATAGCAGGTTTCCTGAGAGGAGACTTGAATAACGACCAGCAAAAGTTTGTGGAAGGTCGTATCGCTTCCGATAAGGAATTTAGTGATCTGTATCAGAAAGAGCGTGAACTCTTCAATGCCTATGATGGAGAATCTTGGAATTTTGAGGAGCGCGACACAGAGGAGGTAGCGGAGCTAACAGCCTTTTTTAAGAGCGAGGAGTTTAAAAAGTTCGAAGGCGTGATTAAAGCGGCCAAACCGACGAAAGAGGCACCGACGAAAGTCAGACGCATTAACATGAAAATGCTTGTTGTCGCTGCCAGTATCGCTTTTTTAATCGGGTTTTTCTGGGTGTCGACCACAGGTAACGGAACGACACGTGTTGAAGATTCGTATATGGAATACTTGAATGCAAGTGAAATTCCCAGTATGATTCACAGAAGTGTAACAGAAGATAATAGTTTGGCTGAGGCTGAGAATTATTTTAAGCAGGGAGATTTTGAAAAGGCTTTACCGGTTTTTGAAAAGGCCTTAGAGGTAACTAAAGATAGTTCAAACTTATATTTGTACACCGCAGTTAGTTATACGCAATTGAAAAAGTATGACGATGCAAATCGCGTTCTTGACCAGCTCATCAATAGTGATTTGTTAGATAGCTCCAAAGGTTATTGGTACAAAGCGTTGAACTTATTGTTGTCAGGAGAAAAAGAGGAGGGGATTGGCCTGCTCAATGAAATTGTAAAGAACAATTATTTTAAACACCTGGAAGCTACAGCACTGTTAAAAAAACTAGCATAAAAAAAGAGTGATGGGAACATCACTCTTTTTAATTATTTAGATTTTTATTGATTGGTGTTAATTTGAAATGAACCATTGATTGGTTTATTACATCGGTCCTGTTCGATAATGTTAATAATTATTCCATTACCAAGTTCCAAGAGAGCTGTTCTAAAAGTTGCAGACCTTGTAGAAGTTCTTTGTTCTGTTGGGTCTGACTGATCTGGATCTAGTATCGTGCTAGGCAATGCTCCATTATTACCTACAAGACTATTGTTGAACCGAATTAAAAATGTAGTGGCCGTTGTTGCGCAATCGTCAATAATTGATGCGTTAAAATGGAATTTGTTATTGGTTTCTCTAAGAAGAGTATAAATTGATTGCATAGAGGTCCCAGGGGCGAAGGTAACTAATAGTGTTTTAGAAGTTTTTTGTGTTTTTTTAGTTATTAGGGGGTTAGTTGTTTTGTCATATTCTGTGATGCAGGTTGAATCTTTAGGCTTAAAACTGAACATACTGCATACAACTAGGGTTGTGAGTATAGGACGAGAGATTCCGTTTTGGTTTTTCCATAGTTTAATTTTCATAATTTTTCTGTTTTTATTCATTATTGATTATCAGGTATATTTCACCTGTTTCTTCTTTTAGCATTTTGAGTGGTTCGTTCTCAGCATGTAATTTTTAGCTGAGTTAGTGCTTAAAACAAATAGTTTCAAGCTTTTTATGAATGCAATTTTTCATATCCTTCAAAAATATAGGGTAATTTTTTTTAGACAAAATTTTATGATCCATTTAGGATAAAGTGGAGATGTTATTTAACATCACTCTTTTTTTATAATTCTTTCTTGAGAAACTTCGCGGTATAACTCGTCGGATGATCCACAATTTGTTCTGGAGTTCCTGTAACGAGTATTTGACCTCCGCCTTTTCCGCCTTCCAATCCGACATCGATAATATGATCCGCTAGTTTAATAACGTCCAGATTGTGCTCAATGATCAATACTGTATTTCCTTTGTTAGTAAGCTGGTTTAAAACTTCCATCAATACGCGAATGTCTTCGAAGTGCAAACCTGTTGTTGGCTCGTCTAGTATATAAAAGGTATTTCCCGTATCTCTTTTGGAGAGTTCGGTAGCTAACTTTATGCGCTGTGCCTCTCCTCCTGATAAGGTTGTTGATTGTTGTCCGAGAGTAATGTACCCAAGGCCTACATCTTGTATGGTTTTTAGTTTTCGATAAATTTTCGGGATGTGTTCAAAAAAGGCCACAGCTTCGTTAATCGTCATCTCTAAGATGTCGGCAATGGATTTACCTTTGTAGCGAATTTCTAGTGTTTCTCTGTTGAAACGCTTTCCTTGGCAGGTCTCACACTCTACATGAACATCGGGTAAGAAGTTCATTTCTATAACGCGTAATCCGCCTCCTTGGCAGGTTTCACAACGACCTCCTTTTACATTAAAACTAAAGCGTCCCGGTTTGTATCCTCGAATAGAGGCCTCAGGGGTTTTGGCAAATAAACTGCGTATCTCACTAAAAACTCCGGTATAGGTAGCAGGGTTCGATCGCGGTGTTCGCCCAATAGGAGATTGGTCAATATCAATCACCTTATCGATGTGCTCCAATCCTTTGATGCTTTTATAAGGTTTCGGCTTCTTAACACCTCGATAAATATGCGCATTGAGAATGGGGTAGAGTGTTTCGTTGATTAGGGTCGATTTTCCACTTCCCGAAACTCCAGTAACACAAATCATTTTCCCGAGCGGAAAACTTACGGAAACATTTTTAAGATTATTCCCTGTAGCTCCTTTTAAGGTAATTGTTTTCCCATTTCCTGCTCTTCGTTCCGCTGGGACTTCGATGGTTTTTCTTTTAGAAATATAATCAGCAGTGAGGGTTGGCTGTTCTTTTAATTCGTCAAAACTTCCTTCACTGACGATGGTTCCTCCATGTCGTCCAGCTCCCGGACCGATATCCAGCACGTAATCTGCCTGCTTAATCATGTCTTCATCGTGTTCCACTACGAGTACAGAATTACCTACATCTCTAAGCTTGACCAATGAGTTGATTAGTTTTTCATTGTCTCTTTGGTGAAGGCCAATACTAGGTTCGTCTAATATGTACAATACGCCAACGAGCTGAGACCCTATTTGGGTAGCCAGTCGTATGCGCTGTGCTTCACCTCCTGAGAGCGATTTTGAACTTCGGTCAAGGGTCAAATAATCCAGTCCGACATCCAATAAAAATTGGATACGCGTGCGGATTTCCTTGAGGATTTCAGCGGCAATTTTATGTTGTTTTTCGCTCAATTGATCGTCGATGTTTTGAAACCATTTGGCCAATTCACTGACATCCATTTGTGCGAGTTCACTGATGTTTTTTGTTGCTATTTTAAAATGTAAGGCCTCTTTTTTTAGTCGCTTTCCTTCACAAGAATTGCAGCTAACTTCTTCCATAAATCCTTTGGCCCAACGTTTAATACTTGAGCTATCAGTAGCCTTGTATTGATTTTCAATAAAGGCAATGATACCTTCAAAATCGATATTGTAGGTGCGCGTTACTCCTGCCGCTTTCGATTGAACGGAAAAATTTTCCTTACCTCCGTGCAAGATGACTTGTAAGGCCTCAGCAGGGATGTTTTTGATAGGATCTGTCAATTTAAAGTTATAGCGCTCCGCAATGGTTTGAAGTTGCTTGAAAATCCAACTGCTTTTTTGCTCTCCTAGCGGAACGATCCCCCCGTTTTTTATAGAAATAGTATCGTCTGGAATTACTTTTTGTAAGTTAATTTCGTTGGTAATCCCCAATCCATTACACTGCGGACAGGCTCCTTTCGGTGAATTGAACGAAAAGGTATTGGGTTCCGGGTTAGGATAGGCAATTCCGGTGCTTGGACACATGAGGTCTCTACTGAAATAACGCGGTTTCTCATCGTCTACATCGATAACCATTAAAATATTGTTTCCCGTGTACAAGGCCGTTTTAATGGTTTCTTCAAGGCGCTTTTCGGCAGCTTCGTTGACAACTAAACGATCAATTACGACTTCAATATCATGCGTCTTATAACGATCGAGTTTCATTCCTTTTTCGATTTCCCGGATCTCTCCATCTACGCGAACGCGAACAAAACCCTGTTTAGAAATTTGTTCAAAGAGCTCTCGGTAATGTCCTTTTCTAGATTTGATTAAGGGAGCTAAGACGGCAATTCTCTTTCCGTCGAAATCGTGTAGGATCAATTCCTTGATTTGCTCATCGGAATAGCTGACCATTTTTTCACCTGTGTTGAACGAGTAGGCATCAGCTGCTCTGGAAAATAACAAACGCAGAAAATCGTAGATCTCTGTTATGGTTCCAACGGTTGAACGTGGACTTTTGTTTGTCGTTTTCTGTTCAATAGAAATCACTGGTGACAGGCCTTCAATTTTATCTACATCGGGCCTTTCCAACCCTCCCAGAAACTGACGTGCATACGCAGAAAAGGTTTCGATATACCTCCGCTGTCCTTCGGCGTATATTGTGTCAAAGGCAAGTGATGACTTTCCGCTACCACTGAGTCCAGTTATTACAACTAGCTTTTCTCTTGGGATTTTTACATCTATATTCTTTAGGTTATGAGCTCTGGCTCCGTAAACTTCAATGTATTCTTGTTCTTTCAAAGGTGGGTCATTTTCAGGAAGTAGCAAATTTAAGCAATCTTATGTATTTTAGTTTACTAGAACTAAACAAAATAGTATCTTGCATTAAAATCTAAATTTAGAAACTCAGTGATTGATTCTGTACGCTATTTTTTTGAGAGAAATGGATTTTATGTCTCGGCGCGATTGGCCGACCGTTTGGGAATTCGAGCTGTTAATGTGCGATTGTTTTTTATTTATATTTCCTTTGTAACCATTGGACTGTCGTTCGGAGTGTATTTAACCTTGGCTTTTTTATTGCGCCTAAAAGATATGATTTACACCAAAAGAACTTCTGTATTTGATTTATGATAACTAGGCTTTTACAATCGCGTTTGCGAAAGGCTATTGCTTTTTCTGTGCTTATACTCGTTTCCGGATGGGCTGGGTATCAGTACGTTTTTGGCTATTCGTTTATCGACGCTTTGTATCAGACCATTATTACCGTGTCTACAACGGGGTTTAGAGAAGTGCATGAGTTTGGTGAAGGAGAGAAGATTTTTACCATAGGACTCATCTTGTCCAGCTTGATCATCTTTGGTTATGCGGTTTCTTCATTCTCAGAATACCTTATTAGTGGACAGTTTTTTTACCAATTAAAAATTAAACAAGTGCAAAAGAAAATTGAGGCATTAACAGGACATACTATCGTTTGTGGTTATGGTAGAAATGGGCGTCAAGCTCTGGCCAAGTTAGATAGCTACAAACAGCAGGTCGTAATCATCGAACAGGATAAAGAAATCATAGAAGCACTCGATAGCCGCGGAATTCTAAATGTGGAAGGTGATGCGAGTTTAGATGAGACTTTAATAAAGGCAGGAATTTACAGAGCCGCCAATTTAATTACCGTATTGCCTTCTGATGCAGATAATTTGTTTGTGGTACTTACTGCAAAGCAGTTAAATAAACAATGTAAAATTATCAGTAGAGCTTCTAAAGAAACTTCGAATAGCAAACTGAAAATAGCAGGGGCTGACAATGTTATCATGCCCGACAAATTAGGGGGAGCTCATATGGCGATGTTAGTCGTTACTCCCGACGTTATCGAGTTTGTAGATCGCTTAACTATTGAAGGGGATACTACTGCGAATCTAGAAGAAATTGCAGTCAATGATTTGCCTACGTCTTATATAGGTAAAACGATTTTGGATTTAGACCTTCGAAGAAAATCGGGATGTACCGTAATCGGATATAAATCACCGGAACAAGAGTACGTCATTAATCCCGATGCCTCCTTAACCTTAACTGCCGATGCGAATCTCATCGTACTTGGTCGTCCTGAGCAAATTCAAAAACTAAGAGAATTATTTTAATGAAAAAAGTACTAGTTACTGGTAGTAATGGCCTTTTAGGGCAGAGTTTACTGCAAGTCTTGCTCAGTAAACCTGAGCAGTATACCGTTATAGGGGTTGCAAGAGGCAATAACAGAAGCGGACGAACGGATTTTGAATACCGAGATCTGGATTTATTGGCTACCGAAACACTAATCGATACCTTGGAAGAAGTGGCACCGGATGTCATCGTAAATACGGCAGCGATGACCCATGTTGATCAGTGCGAAGACGCGAAAGCGCAGTGCGATGCTTTAAATATTACACTGGTAGAAGTGTTAGCGAATTATGCAGCGAAAACAAAGTGTCATCTCATTCACCTGTCAACTGATTTTGTTTTTGATGGACAAAGGGGCTACTACAAAGAAGAGGACGCCGTGAATCCTCTGAGTTATTACGGCAAATCAAAGGTGCGCTCTGAAGAGGTTTTGCAAGAGTCAAACTGTTTGTACACTGTGCTGCGTACAATATTGGTATATGGTAAGGTATTCGATATGTCGCGTAGTAATATCGTGCTTTGGGTAAAAGGAGCACTGGAAAGAGGAGAGGAAATTAACGTAGTTACGGATCAATACCGCATGCCTACCTATGTAGTGGAGTTGGCCAAAGCTTGTGAACTAGCGATTGCGAAAGCCTCTTACGGTACTTTTCACATTTCTTCCAATACCTTAATGAGCATTTACGAAATAGCCCAAGAGATTGCAACAACCTTCGAATTAGACGGTAATTTAATAAAACCTATACCGTCATCAGTACTGAATCAACGAGCCCTAAGGCCTTTAAAAACAGGTTTTAATCTTGATAAAACGGAAAAGGAACTCGGGTTGGCTACGAGAAGTTTTAAAGAGGATTTACAAAAATTTAAACATAGTATAACGTAAAAACTCATATTTAACGCTTAAAAGTTGGGAAAACTTCAATTTTTTAAGATATTGCAACCCGCTAATTCAAAAATCTAATCATACACTTTATATTATGAAGACAAAACTTCTGTCCTTTCTCATGGTGTTTTTACCCATGATTACTTTTGCCCAAGAAAAGGGGTTAGACCAAATTATAGACGAAAAGTTTCAACCTATTTCTGACTTTTTTAGTGGTCTAGTATTTTTTCCAATTATTGGAGACACCCCGTTCGTATTGATATTGTTAGTGGCAAGTGCCGCTTTTTTTACGATTTATTTTGGGTTCCCAAATATCCGTTACTTTTTAACCGCAATCAATGTAGTTCGCGGTAAGTATGACGATTTGGATCACGCAACTGTTGAACCTGCTTATGGAGATGTAACTCCAGGAGGAGATTCCATAGAGACTATTAAAGACGAAAGTAATGAAGGAGAAGTATCGCACTTCCAAGCATTAGCAACCGCAGTTTCAGGAACAGTAGGAAACGGAAATATTGCAGGAGTTGCATTGGCAATTGCCCTCGGTGGACCAGGTGCTACGTTTTGGATGATTATTTGTGGTTTACTAGGGATGTCAACTAAGTTTGTTGAGTGTACTTTAGGAGTTCAGTACAGAGATGTAGGAGAAGACGGAACTGTTTACGGTGGACCGATGTACTACCTTTCAAAAGGACTTAAAGAAAAAGGATTTGAAACATTAGGGAAAATTGCAGCTGTGTTGTTTGCTATTTTCTGTATTGGTGGATCGTTTGGTGGAGGTAATGCTGCCCAATCAAACCAAGCGACCGTAGTTATTAAAGAATTATTAGGATTAGAAGGATCTAGTGCAGGAGCAATTATTGGTGTTGTATTGGCTTTAATAGTAGGAATCATCATCATCGGTGGAATCAAGCGTATTGCAACAGTAACAGAAAAAGTAGTGCCATTCATGGCCTTGTTATACTTATTGGCGTGTTTGTATATCTTAGGTGCTAACTTTAGCATGATTGACGATGCCATTGCTTTGATTGTTTCAGAAGCTTTCAATCCAAAAGCTATTGGAGTTGGTGGAGTTATCGGTGTTTTATTGGTAGGATTTAAAAGAGCAGCTTTCTCGAATGAAGCAGGTGCTGGTTCTGCCTCAATTGCACACTCTGCAGTAAAAACGAAATATTCTGCCTCTGAAGGGTTAGTAGCCTTATTGGAGCCATTTATCGATACCGTAGTTATTTGTAGTATGACTGCTTTAGTGATCATTATCTTCAATTTTGGAGGATTCTTCGAATACGGTGGTGATGGAACTGGTGGAGTTTTGATTGACGGTATCCGTGTTGAAGGAGCAGGGATTACATCAAAAGCTTTTGCACAATACATTCCTTTTTCAAATGTGTTCTTGACAATCGCAGTAGTTTTGTTTGCCGTTTCAACTATGATTTCATGGTCGTATTACGGATTACAGTCTTGGAAGTTCTTGTTTGGAAGAGGTAAGACTGCTGATTTGGTGTATAAGATTATGTTCTTGACTTTTGTGGTAATCGGTGCCGCAGCAAGTATGAATTCTATTTGGGCCTTCTCAGATGCGATGATTTTCGCAATGGTATTCCCGAATATGGTAGGACTCTACTTCTTGATGCCAGTGGTTAAAAAACAACTCAAACGCTATTTAGACGCGATTCGAGGCTAAAGGTTAACAACATGAAAATATTCAAATCCCATTTCTGGTACTCTAAACGTCACAGAAATGGGATTTTTGCTTTGGTACTCCTCGTTATGGTACTACAGGGGTATTACTACAGTATCGGAAACCCTCAAGAGGTAACGGACAGTACGAATTCTTCAGAGCTGATCCGTATAAGACGGCAGTTAGATAGTTTGTCGCAATTGAAAACAAGCGTAAAAAGGACGTTGTACCCGTTTAATCCAAATTACCTAAACGAAGGCAGTGCGTATTTTTGGGGACTTTCACTGTCGCAATGGGAGCGTTTACAAACCTTTCGAAAAGAAGGGGGCTACCTGCATTCATTTCAGCAATTTAAAACGGTAGCTAAATTGACGGATAGTTTGGCGCGATACCTCCAATCCTATTCGTATTTCACGAGCAGAAAACAGTATGAAGCTCAAACCCAATCAGCGAAGAAGAAGCCCAGAACTACCAGGGGGGTGATAAAACGCTACTTGCCCGCAGAGACCAGTATTAACAGAGCTTCAGCCAATGACTTCATCCGGGCATTAGGACTCGAAGCAGATTTGGCAAAGAGAATTGTAAATTATCGCCGTAAAATAATAGGATTTACTTACAAGTCGCAATTGGAGGAGGTGTGGGGCCTGAGTAAAATTAATTGTGAGCAAATATGGACGGTGTTCTCCTTAAAACATCCACCGTATATTGAAAAGAAGAATGTAAATGACTTGACTTTTAGAGAACTATTACGGATTCCCTATGTAGATTATAAAACGGCAAAAATGATTCTGGACTATAAAGAAGAGGTTGCTGAGATTCAAAATATTGAGGATTTGCAAAATATTAGCAATTTCCCTATGAAAAAATACAATAGAATAGTCTTATATTTGTTAGCTGAATAAAACAACAACTAAAATAAAGTCAATGAATAGTATGTATTTTAGCGAAGAGCATGAGTCTTTTCGTCAAAGTTTTAGGGATTTCTTACAAAAAGAAGTAGTACCACACGTTGATAAATGGGAGAAAGACGGTACCGTGGAGAGATTCATTTGGAAGAAGTTTGGTGAGATGGGATATTTTGGGTTAAACCAACCTGAGGAGTACGGAGGACTAGGATTAGATCTTTTCTATACAGTTATATTTCTTGAAGAGCTACAGAAAGTTAATTCTGGAGGGTTTGCTGCAAACATGTGGGCGCATGCGTATTTAGCGATGACGCACTTAAATAAAGAAGGGGATGACAGAATCAAAAAAGCCTATTTGACACCGAGTATTGAAGGAGATAAAGTAGGGTGTTTGTGTATTTCGGAGCCTTTTGGAGGAAGCGACGTTGCCGGGATGAGAACAACTGCACTCAAAGAAGGAGATCACTACGTAATCAATGGTTCAAAAACATTTATCACCAATGGAGTGTATTCGGATTATTTGGTAGTTGCTGCAAAAACAGATCCTGATGCAAAGCACAAAGGAATGAGTATTTTTGTAGTAGATAGAGATACTCCAGGGATTTCATCGACAAAACTCGATAAGTTAGGTTGGCGTGCATCAGATACAGCAGAAATTGCTTTTGACAATGTTAAAGTGCCGAAAGAAAACTTGATGGGAGAAGAAGGACTTGGTTTTTCTTATATCATGCAACACTTTGCTCTTGAACGATTGGTGATGGGAATCAATGCACATGCGCGTGCAGAATACGCCGTAGATTACGCATTACAATACATGAGCGAACGCCAAGCTTTTGGTAAAAACCTCAATGAGTTTCAAGCTTTACGTCATAAAATCGCTGAGATGGCAAGCCGTGTTGATATGTGCAAAGAATATAACTACTCCATTACCAAGCGTCTTAACGATGGGCAGTACGTGGTAAAAGAAGCGAGTATGAGTAAGTTATTATCAACTAAAATGGCTGATGAGGTTATCTATGATGCACTGCAGTTATTAGGAGGTTATGGATATATGGAAGAATACCCAATGGCGAGGTTACTACGCGATAGTAGATTAGGGCCTATTGGAGGAGGAACTTCTGAGATCCTAAAGGAGATCATCGCAAAAATGGTGATTGACAAAAAAGAATACAAGCCGGCAACCTAAATCGGTAAATGATATAACAGATTAAAGCCTTTCGAATTTCGAAAGGCTTTTTTTGTAAACTGTGTTATTTTTCGATTCTAATCCTGCGAATTTAATAAGTTTTCAACACGAAATCGTTTTCGTTTCGATAACGATTTCGCAGTGTCAGGAACTCTTACTAATTTCCTTACGAATTAAAAATTATACACATGAAAACTCTTCTAAATACTTGTGGATTGCTTTTGGCAACCGCACCTTTTTTTATGAGTTGTTCTTCGGAAGATCCGGTAGAACAAATCGCTACTAAAGAACGACAGGTAAAAACCGTATCAGATCAACGCCCTGGATTGAAACCCATCGGATCAGGAGTTATGATGCAGGCCTTCTATTGGGATGTTCCCGCTGGAGGTACTTGGTGGAATACGGTACGTTCTAAGGTACAAGATTGGAGCAATGCTGGGATTGATGCCATTTGGCTACCTCCTGCGACAAAAGCTCAAAATGGAGCCCTGTCTATGGGGTATGATCCTTTTGATTATTTTGACTTCGGAAAATACGATCAGATGGGAAGCGTAGAAACGCGTTTTGGGTCAGAATCGGAATTAAAGAACTTGATCAGCGCTGCTCACGGTTCAAAACTTAGCGTTATCGCAGATATTGTTATCAATCACAACAGTGGAGGACAGAGTGAATTTAATCCGGTAAGCGGTAAAAATTACTGGACGAAGTTTCAGCCGAAATCCGGACGATTTATTCGAACGTTCGAAGACTTCCATCCCAATAGTAATTATCAAAGTGATACGGGAGTTTTTGGAGGATTCCCTGATTTGAGTCACAAACAGGTACGCGTGCAAAACGAATTGTGGAAAAATCCAGAATCGGTAGCTAAGTACTACAAAAATGTCATAGGCTTTGACGGTTGGCGTTTCGATTACGTAAAAGGATTCGAACCATGGGTGGTTAAAGATTGGAAAAATGAAGTCGGTGGATTTACAGTAGGAGAATACTGGGATGGAAATGCTGGGACCTTAGACTGGTGGTCAGGTCAAGCAGAGGCCAGTGCTTTTGATTTTGCTTGCTATTACCGTATGAGAGATGCTTTTGATGGTAATAACCTCAATAAATTGAAAGACGATATGCTTTGGAAGCGCAATGCATCACGTGCGGTAACCTTCGTAACCAATCACGACACCAATGAAATTTATCACGGAAAAATGTTGGCTTATGCCTACATACTGACGCATGAAGGGTATCCGACTATATTTTATAGAGACTACGAAGAATGGTTAAACAAAGAACGACTAAATAACCTTATTTGGATCCATAACAATCTGGCCGGAGGTAGTACAAACATACTCTATACAGACAATGATGAATACATCGCCAAACGAAACGGACATAACAATGCGGGGTTAATTGTGTATATCAACAATGCGAATCATTGGCAAGAGCGATGGGTTGAAACCAACTGGTCGAATACTAGAATTAAGGATTTTACAGGGCATTCTGGCTGGGAACCTGTAACTCAAGGAGGAAAATGGGTGAAGATTCAAGTACCGCCAAAGAGCTATTCTGTGTGGGCGCCAAAATAATTTAAAATTAAGTTGTTATTTATAAAACTCTCTGTATCTTTGCACACCGAAAAAATAGAATAAACCGCGATCCTATAAGCACAGCGATGTGGGAAGCGTCTAAAATATAGAATACTACAATGAAAGGAGGTGCAAACATATGTTAATCATTCCAGTTAAAGAAGGAGAGAATATCGACAGAGCGTTAAAGCGTTATAAGCGTAAATTCGATCGTACGAAGACAATGAGACAATTGCGTAGTAGAAAGCAATTCACCAAGCCTTCAGTAGCGAACAGAGCTCAGCGAATCAAAGCAGCTTACGTTCAGAGATTAAGAACACAAGAAGAAATAGGATAAGCTATTTCACACAATAAATGAACCCATATTGCCTAGCAATATGGGTTTTTTTGTTAGTTTAGTTTGCGTTAACGATATACGATAACCATGATACAGGCATTTTTAGATTATTTGGAGATAGAAAAAAAGTACTCGCCGCATACTGTTCTTGCATATAAAAACGATTTAGAGCGTTTTGAGCGGTTTTGTAAGGAAGTTTATGAAGTGGATGACTTACGTGTTGTAAGCTATGTGCAGGTGCGTGCATGGGTGATTGAATTGGTAGATTCAGGTATTTCCAACAGGTCGGTAAATAGAAAGACCAGCAGTCTGAGATCTTTTTACAATTTTCTCCAGAAAACAGGAGATGTTTCTGTACACCCTTTGGCCAAACACAAATCCCTAAAAATGCAGCGCCAGGTGCACACGCCCTTTACGGAAGCAGAAGTGACAGAGGCCTTGCGTCTTTTGGGAAAAGGAGACGACTTTGAAGCTGTTCGCAATCACTTGATTGTTTCATTGTTTTACGCCACGGGAATCAGGCGATCTGAACTGATAGGGATACAGCTGGAATCCATGGATCTTGTTAAGAAAACGATAAAAATAAAGGGCAAGCGAAATAAAGAGCGCTTGGTTTTGCTATTGCCTTTTGTAGAAGAGGTACTTGATAAGTATTTGACAAAGAGAAAAGAAGTTGTTTTAGAGCGAGGAGAGAGTCCTTACTTGTTTCTGACCAAGCGCGGTGTTAAAGTGTATGAAACGCTTGTTTATCGCATAATTAATTCGTATTTTAGTAGGGTGTCAAGTAAGGTAAAAAAAAGTCCGCATATGCTGCGACATGCTTTTGCGACCCATTTACTGAACCATGGCGCGTCATTAAATTCGGTTAAGGAATTGCTAGGGCATGAAAGTTTAGCCGCTACCCAAGTTTATACACACAACGACTTGGAAGAAATTAAAAAAGTGTTTAACATGGCTCACCCTAGGGGGTCGAAATAAATAGGAAGATTATGAAGGTATTTACACAATCTGTTAACTTCACCGCGGACAAGAAATTAATCAACTACATCGAGAAGAAAGTTGGATGTTTAGAAAAGTTTCACGACAAGATTGTAGATGTAGAAGTCTATTTAAAAGTTCAAAATACGAGTGAAAAGGAAAATAAGATTACGGAAGTTAAGATAAATATTCCAGGAAATGAATTGATGGTAAAAAAACAGTGTAAAACCTTTGAAGAGGGCGTGAGTATCAGCGTGGAATCTCTAAAAAGACAGTTGCGAAAATCCAAAGAAAAACTGAGGGCAACCGTTGTTTAAAAAAAAATATTCAAAAAAAGTTTTAAATATTCGAAATAACTTTTTACATTTGCAGTCCGTTAGAAATAGCGGACTGTTTTTATACAGGGAAAGCCGATGTAGCTCAGCTGGCTAGAGCAGCTGATTTGTAATCAGCAGGTCGTGGGTTCGAGTCCCTCCATCGGCTCAAAAAAAGTTCATTAAAATAGTAAAAAGTATTTGGGGAGATTCCAGAGCGGCCAAATGGGACGGACTGTAACTCCGTTGTCTTTCGACTTCGCAGGTTCGAATCCTGCTCTCCCCACTATATTTTTTAAATTTTAAAGCGGGAGTAGCTCAGTTGGTAGAGCGTCAGCCTTCCAAGCTGAATGTCGCCGGTTCGAACCCGGTCTCCCGCTCTAAATCATTTTAAAGCCGGTGTAGCTCAGCTGGTAGAGCGCATCCTTGGTAGGGATGAGGTCACGGGTTCAAGTCCCGTCATTGGCTCTTTTAGAGTTTTTTAAAAAATTAGGTTTTAAAGTAACACTAAATATATTTAACTAAGAATTAAAATTAATAATCATGGCAAAAGGAACTTATGATCGTTCGAAACCGCACTTAAACGTAGGTACTATCGGTCACGTAGATCACGGTAAAACTACTTTAACTGCTGCAATCACTAAAGTTTTAGCAGATGCAGGATACTCTGAGCAAAGAGCATTTGATCAAATTGATAACGCTCCAGAAGAGAAAGAAAGAGGTATTACAATTAACTCTTCTCACGTAGAGTATGCTACAGCTAATCGTCACTATGCTCACGTTGACTGTCCAGGTCACGCCGATTACGTAAAGAACATGGTAACTGGTGCTGCACAAATGGATGGTGCTATCTTAGTAGTTGCTGCTACTGATGGTCCAATGCCACAAACTCGTGAACACATCTTATTAGGTCGTCAGGTAGGTATTCCACGTATCGTTGTTTTCTTAAACAAAGTTGATATGGTTGACGATGAGGAGTTATTAGAGTTAGTAGAAATGGAAGTTAGAGATTTATTATCTTTCTACGAGTACGATGGAGATAATGGTCCTGTAATCGCTGGTTCAGCTTTAGGTGCCTTAAACGGTGAAGAGAAGTGGGTGAACACAGTATTAGAATTAATGGAGGCTGTTGATACTTGGATCGAGGAGCCACCAAGAGATACTGAGAAAGATTTCTTAATGCCTATCGAGGATGTATTCTCTATTACTGGTCGTGGTACTGTTGCAACTGGACGTATCGAAACTGGTATCATCAACACTGGAGATGCTGTAGATATCATCGGTATGGGTGAGGAGAAATTAACTTCTACTGTAACTGGTATTGAAATGTTCCGTCAAATCTTAGATAGAGGAGAAGCTGGTGATAACGCTGGTATCTTATTAAGAGGTATTGACAAGAATGATATCAAGAGAGGAATGGTAATCTGTAAGCCAGGTTCTGTAACTCCACACGCTAAGTTTAAAGCTGAGGTATATATCTTGAAAAAAGAAGAAGGTGGACGTCACACTCCATTCCACAACAACTACCGTCCACAGTTCTACGTACGTACAACTGACGTAACTGGAAACATCGCGCTTCCTGATGGAGTTGAAATGGTAATGCCTGGTGATAACTTAACTATTACTGTTGACTTAATCCAACCTATCGCATTAAACGTAGGTTTACAGTTCGCTATCCGTGAAGGAGGTAGAACAGTAGGAGCTGGTCAGGTAACTGAATTATTAGACTAATAATTTACCTATATAAAAAAAAGAGTCTCTGTCGAGACGGAGACTCTTTTCAAATAAAACAAATACGGGTTTAGCTCAGTTGGTAGAGCACTGGTCTCCAAAACCAGGTGTCGGGAGTTCGAGTCTCTCAACCCGTGCAAAACTAAACGAGTTATGGTTTCTTACTGTAACTCGTTAAAAGGATTAAATCATGAATAACTTTGTACAATACATTAAGGATTCTTTTGAAGAATTAAATACAAATATGACCTGGGCAACTCGTGAAGAAGCGCAAAAGTCTACGGTAATTGTTGCTGCATTTACAGTTATATTCGCTGTAGTAGTAGCTGGCATAGATAAAGTTTTTCAGATGGGATTAGATAACTTTTTTAACATGATCGCTCAGTAATGGCAGAAACGGTGATGAAGTGGTACGTTGTGAGAGCAATTGGTGGCCAAGAGAATAAAGTAAAGACGTATATCGAGACTGAAATTGCTCGTCATGGGTTAGCGGATTATGTAAACCAAGTTATTGTTCCTACGGAAAAGGTTATTCAAGTACGCAATGGGAAAAAGATAAACCGCGAACGCGTTTATTTTCCAGGATACGTTATGGTTGAAGCTAATTTAGCCGGAGAGGTTCCTCACGTAATTAAATCGGTAACTGGAGTTATCGGGTTTTTAGGTGAAACTAAAGGAGGTGATCCTGTTCCAATGCGTAAATCAGAAGTAAATCGTATGTTAGGTAAGGTAGACGAATTGTCTGTAAAAGATGAGAACGTTGCGATTCCTTACAACGTTGGAGAAACTGTCAAAGTTATTGACGGACCATTTAACGGATTCGACGGAACGGTTGAAAATGTAAATGAAGAAAAGCGTAAGCTAGAAGTTATGGTTAAGATCTTTGGTAGAAAAACACCATTGGAGCTTAACTATATGCAAGTAGAGAAAATTTAATTGTTACACCTATATTAAAGATGGCTGTTAGCTTCCACTAAACAGCACATCATTAAATCTTAAACAATGGCAAAAGAAGTAAGTAAATTAGTAAAACTACAAGTTAGGGGAGGTGCTGCGAATCCGTCGCCACCAGTTGGACCCGCTTTAGGTGCTGCCGGTGTTAACATCATGGAGTTCTGTAAGCAGTTTAATGCTCGTACACAGGACAAACAAGGTAAAGTATTACCTGTTGTTATCACAGTTTATACAGACAAATCTTTCGAGTTTGTTGTAAAAACACCACCAGCTGCAGTACAATTATTAGAAGCGGCCAAGATTAAGAAAGGTTCTGGAGAACCTAATAGGAAAAAAGTAGCTAGCGTTACTTGGGATCAATGTATTGCAATTGCAGAAGATAAGATGGCAGATTTAAACGCTTTCGAAATCGCTTCAGCAGCAAGAATGATTGCAGGAACGGCTCGCTCAATGGGATTAACAGTAACAGGTGATGCTCCTGAATAAATTTTAAAGCGTTTTAGAAAATGGCAAAATTGACTAAAAAACAAAAAGAGGCTCGCGCTAAAATTGATAGCTCTAAAGTTTATGGTTTAGCAGAAGCATCAGCGTTAGTAAAAGATATTACTACCGTTAAGTTTGATGCATCAGTGGATGTAGCTGTGCGTTTAGGAGTAGATCCTCGTAAAGCAAATCAAATGGTACGTGGGGTTGTAACATTACCACACGGAACAGGTAAAGATGTAAAAGTATTGGCATTAGTAACTCCAGATAAGGAAGCAGAAGCTAAAGAAGCTGGAGCTGACTACGTAGGATTAGATGAATACCTACAAAAGATTAAAGGAGGGTGGACTGATGTTGATGTAATCATCACTATGCCTAGTGTTATGGGTAAATTAGGTCCTTTAGGTCGTATTTTAGGACCAAGAGGTTTAATGCCAAACCCTAAGACTGGTACAGTAACGATGGATGTTGCAAAGGCAGTACAAGAAGTTAAAGCTGGTAAAATTGACTTTAAAGTTGACAAAACTGGTATTGTACACGCTGCAATCGGAAAAGTATCTTTCGATGCTAAGAAGATTGAAGAAAATGCAAATGAGTTAATTCAAACACTTATCAAATTAAAGCCAACTGCAGCTAAGGGAACTTACATGAAGAGCATCTTTATGTCTTCTACTATGAGTCCTAGTATTGCAGTAGATGTAAAATCTGTATCGTAAGGCAGTTAAAACTTTTTTATCATGACTAGAGAAGAAAAATCACAAGTAATACAAGATTTAACAGCACAATTAGCAGATACTAACACGATCTATTTAGCAGATATTTCTGGTTTAGATGCAGTCACTACATCTAACTTACGTAGAGCTTGTTTTAAAGCTAACGTACAATTGGCTGTTGTAAAGAACACATTGCTTGCTAAGGCAATGGAAGCTTCTGATAAAGAATTTGGAGAGTTACAAGACGTATTGAAAGGTAACACTTCAATGTTAATCGCTGAGGCGTCTAACGCTCCAGCAAAGGTTATTAAAGAGTTCAGAAAAAAATCAGACAAGCCTTTATTAAAAGGTGCTTATGTTGAGGAAGCTGTTTATGTTGGAGATGACCAATTAGACGCTCTTGTTAACATCAAGTCTAGAGAAGAACTTATCGGTGATATCGTTGGATTATTACAATCGCCTGCGAAGAATGTTGTTTCAGCACTTCAATCAGGTGGAGGTAAGTTGGCTGGTATCTTAAAGACCTTATCAGAAAAATAAAATAGCGCACTAATAAACTAAAATAATAAAATTTTTAAAAAACAATTAAAATGGCAGATTTAAAAGATTTCGCAGAACAATTAGTTAACTTAACAGTAAAAGAAGTTAATGAATTAGCTGATATTTTAAAAGAAGAGTATGGTATTGAGCCAGCTGCAGCAGCAGTTGCAGTAGCAGGTCCAGCTGGAGGAGCAGGAGAAGCAGCTGAAGAGAAAACTGAATTTGACGTTATCTTAAAAGCAGCAGGAGGATCTAAATTAGCAGTTGTTAAATTAGTTAAAGAATTAACTGGTTTAGGATTAAAAGAAGCTAAAGGGATCGTTGATAGCGCACCAGCAGCAGTAAAAGAAGCAGTATCTAAAGATGAGGCTGAAGGTCTTAAGAAGTCTTTAGAAGAAGCTGGAGCTGAAGTAGAGCTTAAGTAATTTCTTCACCCGTGAATCCACGGGGAAAACAATAAAGGTTTAGGTACTAGAGACTTATGTTTCTAGACCTAAACCATTTTGTGTATATATTCGTTCTATATCGAATCACAGACCGTTCTCTGTGATTATACGACTATAAAAAACTGATTTAGAATCGGTTGTTGCAATAAAAATTGCATTCTTGAAACCTACAGTTTCAAACAAAATATTTTTAATTTAAAAATAGTATCTCTTTTGGCAACGATAAACACTACTGAAAGAATTAACTTCGCATCATCTCAATTAGGAGCTGACTATCCAGATTTTCTAGATATTCAGGTAAAATCTTTCCAGGATTTTTTCCAACTTCAAACGAAGGCTGAGGAGCGAGGTAATGAAGGTTTATACAAGACTTTCATGGACAACTTTCCGATTACTGATACCCGTAATCAATTTGTATTAGAATTTTTAGACTACTTTGTTGACCCACCAAGATACAGCATCCAAGAGTGTATTGAGCGTGGATTAACTTATAGTGTACCTTTAAAAGCGCGTTTAAAGTTATACTGTACCGATCCTGAACACGAAGACTTCGAAACGATCGTTCAAGATGTGTATTTAGGTACAATTCCTTATATGACCAATTCAGGTACCTTTATTATCAATGGTGCCGAGCGTGTAGTGGTATCTCAGTTACACCGTTCTCCTGGTGTATTCTTTGGACAATCGTTCCACGCAAATGGAACAAAATTATATTCAGCCAGAGTTATTCCTTTTAAAGGATCATGGATTGAATTTGCTACCGATATTAATCAGGTGATGTACGCCTATATCGATAGAAAGAAAAAATTACCAGTAACTACGTTATTCAGAGCCATAGGTTTTGAAAGAGATAAAGATATTTTAGAGATCTTTGATTTAGCAGAGGAAGTGAAGGTTTCTAAAGCTGGATTAAAGAAAATTTTAGGGGCTAAATTAGCTGCGAGAGTATTAAAAACTTGGCACGAAGATTTCGTTGATGAGGATACAGGAGAAGTAGTATCGATTGAGCGTAACGAAATCATTTTTGATCGTGATACCATTTTAGAGAAAGAACACATCGATGAAATTATCGAGTCTGGAGCTAAAACTATCCTTATTCACAAAGAGGATAATTTACAGGCCGATTATGCCATCATCCACAATACATTACAAAAAGATCCTACCAACTCTGAAAAAGAGGCCGTAGAACATATCTATAGACAATTACGTAATGCTGAACCGCCAGATGAGGAGACTGCTCGTGGAATTATCGAGAAGTTATTCTTCTCTGAACAACGTTATAGTTTAGGGGAAGTAGGACGTTTTAGAATGAATACGAAATTAGGTTTAGATGAAGATTTAGATCAAAAGGTATTGACTAAGAACGATATCATTACCATTATCAAGTACTTGATTGAGTTGATCAATTCTAAGGCTGAAGTAGATGATATCGATCACTTATCGAACCGTCGTGTGAGAACCGTTGGTGAGCAGTTAGCCGGACAATTCGGTGTTGGTTTAGCGCGTATGGCACGTACGATTCGCGAGCGTATGAACGTTCGTGATAACGAAGTCTTTACGCCAATCGATTTGATTAATGCAAAGACGTTATCGTCTGTAATCAACTCGTTCTTCGGAACTAACCAGTTGTCTCAATTTATGGATCAAACCAATCCATTAGCAGAGATTACTCACAAGCGTCGTTTATCGGCATTAGGGCCTGGAGGTTTATCGAGAGAGCGTGCAGGATTCGAGGTGCGTGACGTTCACTATACGCACTACGGTCGTTTATGTCCTATTGAAACACCGGAAGGACCGAACATTGGTCTTATTTCGTCTTTAGCGGTATTTGCTAAGGTAAATAATTTAGGATTTATCGAAACTCCTTATAAAAAGGTAGAGAATGGGGTTGTTGCTCCAGAAGAGCCTATCTATTTAAGTGCTGAGGAGGAAGAAGGAAAGAAAATTGCACAGTCGAATCTTCCTGTTAACGAAGATGGAACTTTCGGAACGGACAGAGTTATTGCTCGTGAAGAAGGTGACTTCCCAGTGGAAACGCCTGAGGCAATTAATTATATGGACGTTGCTCCTAACCAGATCGCTTCGATTTCAGCGTCGCTAATTCCTTTCTTGGAACACGATGATGCCAACCGTGCTTTGATGGGATCGAACATGATGCGTCAAGCAGTACCATTATTGCGTCCAGAATCTCCAATTGTCGGAACTGGATTAGAGCGTCGCGTTGCCAAAGATTCACGTATTTTGATCAATGCGGAAGGAGCTGGTGAAGTAGAGTACGTTGATGCGAACAAAATTATTATCAAATACGATCGTACCGAAGAAGAGCGTATGGTGAGTTTTGATTCTGATGAAAAGTCGTACGACCTTATTAAATTTAGAAAAACCAACCAAGGAACCAACATCAACTTGAAGCCTATCGTTAAGAGAGGAGATCGCGTTGAGGAAGGACAAGTACTTTGTGAAGGATACGCTACCCAACAAGGGGAATTAGCTTTAGGTAGAAACATGAAAGTTGCCTTCATGCCTTGGAAAGGATACAACTTTGAGGATGCAATCGTGATTTCTGAGCGTGTAGTACGTGAGGATATCTTTACATCTATCCACATCGATGAATATTCATTGGATGTACGAGATACGAAGTTAGGTGCGGAAGAATTGACAAATGATATTCCGAACGTTTCTGAAGAGGCTACTAAAGACCTCGATGAAAACGGAATGATCAGAATTGGAGCGGAGGTAAATCCTGGAGATATCTTAATTGGTAAGATTACTCCAAAAGGGGAATCTGACCCAACTCCAGAAGAGAAATTATTACGCGCAATCTTCGGTGATAAAGCTGGAGATGTTAAAGATGCATCATTAAAAGCATCACCTTCGTTACGAGGAGTTGTAATTAATAAAAAATTATTCAAACGCGCTGTTAAGGACAAGAACAAACGTGCACGTGATAAGGAAGCTATTGCAACCTTAGAAGCGTCTTACGTTTCTAAGTTCGAAGGGCTTAAAGAGCGTTTAGTAGATAAACTTTTCAATTTAGTTACTGGAAAAACTTCACAAGGAGTTTACAATGACTTAGGAGAAGAGGTATTGCCAAAAGGTAAGAAGTTCACGCAAAAGATGTTGAATTCTGTAGAAGACTTCACGCACTTGAGCGGTGTTTGGACAACAGACAAAGACTTAAACAGATTGGTTGTGGAATTAGTACACAACTACAAGATTAAAGTGAACGACTTACAAGGGGTATTGCGTAGAGAGAAGTTTACCATTTCTGTAGGGGATGAGCTTCCAGCGGGTATCTTGAAATTGGCTAAAATTTACGTAGCTAAGAAACGTAAATTGAAAGTTGGAGATAAAATGGCAGGACGTCACGGAAACAAGGGTATCGTTGCACGTATCGTTCGTCAGGAAGACATGCCATTCTTAGAAGATGGAACACCAGTAGATATCGTATTGAATCCATTAGGGGTACCATCGCGTATGAACATCGGACAGATTTATGAAACAGTACTTGGATGGGCTGGATTGAAATTAGGTCAGAAGTACGCAACTCCAATTTTCGACGGAGCTTCATTAGACGAAATCAATAAGTTGACAGACGAAGCTGGAATTCCTCGTTTTGGTCATACCTACTTATTTGATGGAGGTACAGGGAAGCGTTTTGATCAACCAGCAACCGTAGGGGTAATCTATATGATTAAACTAGGTCACATGATTGAAGACAAGATGCACGCCCGTTCTATTGGACCTTACTCGTTGATTACTCAACAGCCATTAGGAGGTAAAGCTCAGTTTGGAGGTCAGCGTTTTGGAGAGATGGAGGTATGGGCTCTTGAGGCCTATGGTGCATCTAGTATCCTACGTGAGATCTTAACGGTTAAATCTGATGATGTACTCGGTAGAGCCAAAACTTATGAGAGCATCGTTAAAGGTGAGGCTATGCCAGAACCTGGTTTACCAGAATCATTCAACGTATTAATGCACGAACTTAAAGGTTTAGGATTAGACGTTAAGTTAGAAGAATAAGCACAGTGAAATGTCTCAGCACCTCGTGTGCTGAGGCAAATCATTTTTTCAATATGCGTCTTGTAAAAGACATTTTATTTTAATTCGAATCCATTATCATGGCAAGAAAAAACGAAAAATACACTGTTAAGAAGTTTAACAAAATTTCAATTGGTTTAGCATCACCAGAGTCTATCTTGGAGGCTTCTAGAGGGGAAGTGTTAAAGCCAGAAACTATTAATTACCGTACGCATAAGCCGGAAAGAGACGGTTTGTTCTGTGAGCGAATCTTCGGTCCTGTAAAAGATTATGAGTGTGCTTGTGGTAAGTATAAAAGAATTCGTTACAAAGGAATCGTATGTGACCGTTGTGGGGTTGAAGTTACTGAGAAAAAAGTACGTAGAGACCGCGTTGGACACATTAACTTAGTCGTTCCTGTAGCACACATTTGGTACTTCAGATCGTTACCAAATAAGATGGGATACCTTTTAGGGTTGCCATCTAAGAAATTAGATATGATTATTTACTACGAACGTTACGTAGTAATTCAACCAGGTATCGCCAAAAATACCGAAGGAGAGCCATTGCAAAAAATGGATTTCTTAACGGAAGAGGAGTACTTGGATATTATGGATGAACTTCCTCAAGATAATATGTACCTTGAAGATAGTGATCCAAATAAATTCATCGCTAAGATGGGAGCTGAGTGTTTGATCGACTTGTTAGAGCGTATCGATTTAGATGCACTTTCTTACGAGTTACGTCACAAAGCCAATACAGAAACTTCTAAGCAACGTAAAAACGAGGCATTAAAGCGTTTGAATGTTGTAGAGTCGTTTAGAGATTCTCAAAAGAACAGAGAAAACAAACCAGAATGGATGATCATGAAGGTGGTACCAGTAATCCCACCAGAATTACGTCCGTTAGTACCGTTAGATGGTGGTCGTTTTGCGACTTCTGATTTGAATGATTTATACCGTCGTGTGATTATCCGTAACAACCGTTTAAAGCGTTTGATGGAGATCAAAGCACCTGAGGTGATTTTGCGTAACGAAAAACGTATGTTACAGGAATCTGTAGATTCGTTATTCGATAACACGCGTAAGGCATCAGCTGTTAAGACAGAATCGAATCGTCCATTAAAATCACTTTCTGATAGTTTAAAAGGGAAGCAAGGACGTTTCCGTCAAAACTTATTAGGAAAACGTGTGGATTACTCAGCGCGTTCGGTAATTGTTGTTGGACCTGAGTTAAAGCTTTACGAGTGTGGATTACCAAAAGATATGGCTGCTGAATTGTACAAGCCATTCGTAATTCGTAAGCTTATCGAAAGAGGTATCGTAAAAACGGTTAAATCTGCGAAGAAAATTATCGACAGAAAAGAACCTGTAGTTTGGGATATTCTTGAAAACGTAATTAAAGGACATCCGGTATTATTAAACCGTGCTCCTACCTTACACCGTTTAGGAATCCAAGCCTTCCAACCAAAATTAATCGAAGGTAAAGCAATTCGCTTACACCCATTAGTATGTACGGCCTTCAATGCCGATTTCGATGGGGATCAGATGGCGGTTCACTTACCGTTAGGGCCAGAGGCTATTTTAGAAGCTCAGTTATTAATGCTCGCTTCTCACAATATCTTAAACCCAGCAAACGGTGCACCTATTACCGTACCTTCTCAGGATATGGTATTAGGATTGTATTATATGACAAAAGAGCGTAAGTCAACGCCAGAAGTACCTATTAAAGGAGAAGGATTAACTTTCTACTCTCCTGAAGAGGTAAACATCGCCTACAACGAAGAGCGTGTTGACTTAAATGCCGGAATTAAAGTTCGTACTAAGGACATCGATGAGAATGGAAACTTAGTAGACAGAATCATTGCAACAACTGTAGGTAGAGTGTTGTTTAATGAGGTAGTTCCTGAGCAAGCTGGATATATCAACGAAGTATTGACTAAGAAATCACTACGTGGAATTATTGGAGGAATCTTAAAGGTGACTTCAATACCTGAAGTAGGTAAATTCTTAGATTCAATCAAGGATATGGGTTATACATTTGCCTTCCAAGGTGGATTGTCATTCTCATTAGGGGATATCATTATCCCACCAGAAAAGCATGAAATGATTGCTGAAGCCAACAAAGAGGTTGACGGAATTATCATGAACTATAACATGGGTATGTTGACTCAAAAAGAACGTTATAACCAGGTAATTGATATTTGGGGTAGAACCAATAATGAATTAACTGAGTTATCGATGAAGCGTTTACGTGAGGATCAACAAGGATTTAACTCGGTATTTATGATGTTAGATTCTGGAGCTCGTGGATCGAAAGAGCAGATTCGTCAGTTGACGGGTATGCGTGGTCTGATGGCAAAGCCGAAAAAATCAACTGCGGGTGGTGGTGAAATTATCGAAAACCCGATTCTTTCGAACTTTAAGGAAGGACTATCAATTTTAGAATACTTTATTTCTACTCACGGTGCGCGTAAAGGACTTGCCGATACCGCATTAAAAACAGCAGATGCTGGATACTTAACACGTCGTCTAGTAGACGTTTCACAGGATGTAATTGTGAATCAAGACGATTGTGGTACGTTACGTGGATTAGAAATCATGCCATTAAAGAAGAACGACGAGATTGTAGAGTCTATCTCTGATAGAATTTCAGGTCGTACTGCTTTATACGATGTTTATCGTCCAATGTCGGATGAGATATTGGTAGAAGCTGGAGGATTGATTACTCCTAAGCTTGCTGATGTTATCGAAGAAGCGGGTATCGATCGCGTAGAAGTACGTTCGGCATTGACTTGTGAGTCGAAGCGCGGTATCTGTGCTAAGTGTTACGGTCAGAGTTTGTCAACTGGTAAAAAAGTTCAAATTGGTGAAGCTGTAGGTGTAATTGCAGCGCAGTCAATTGGAGAGCCAGGAACACAGTTAACACTGCGTACCTTCCACGTTGGAGGGGTAGCAGGAAACATCTCTGAGGACAACAAGATGATTGCTAAGTTCTCTGGAAATGTTGCTATCGATGACTTGCGTACAGTAACTGGTAAAGATGCTGAAGGTAAAGAAATCGAAATCGTAATTTCTCGTACTGCAGAAATTAAAGTAACAGATAAGAAAACTGGAATCACTTTAAGTACGAATAACATTCCTTACGGATCGATTATTTTCAATAAGGATAGAACTGAAATCAGCAAAGGAGACGAAATCTGTCAATGGGATCCATTTAACGGGGTAATCGTTTCTGAGTTTGGTGGAAGAGTGAAGTTTGATAACTTAGAGCAAGGAATTAACTACTCAGTTGAAATCGATGAACAAACTGGTTTCCAAGAGAAGGTAATTACCGATTCTAAGAACAAGAAAATTATTGCTTCATTAATCATTGAGGATGCAGATGGTAATGCATTGCGTTCGTACAGTTTACCAGTAGGAGCTCACTTAATCGTTGAAGACGGTGAAAAGGTGGAAGCTGGTAAAACATTAGTGAAGATTCCTCGTAAGTCTGGTAAGGCTGGGGATATTACAGGAGGTTTACCACGTGTAACGGAATTATTCGAAGCGCGTAACCCATCGAATCCAGCAGTAGTTGCTCAAATTGATGGTGTAGTATCATTCGGTAAGATTAAAAGAGGTAACCGTGAAATCATCATTGAGTCGAAGACTGGTGAAGTCAAGAAATATCTCATCAAATTATCGAACCAGATCTTAGTACAAGAAAATGACTTTATCAAGGCAGGTATGCCATTATCTGATGGAGCTATTACGCCAATCGATATTTTGAATATCAAAGGGCCGTCAGCAGTTCAGGAGTACTTGGTAAATGAAATTCAAGAAGTATACCGTTTACAAGGGGTAAAAATTAACGATAAGCACTTTGAGGTAGTAGTACGTCAAATGATGCGTAAAGTTAGAATTATCGATTCAGGAGATACGTTATTCTTAGAAAATCAATTGATTCACAAGAATGACTTTATCGAGCAGAACGATAATATTTACGGAATGAAGATCGTTGAAGATGCTGGTGATTCAGAAAACCTAAAAGCAGGTCAGATGATTACCGCGCGTCAATTGAGAGACGAGAACTCGTTATTGCGTAGATCAGATAAAGACTTAGTAGTAGCTAGAGATGCACAACCAGCTACTGCAGAGCAAATCTTACAAGGTATTACGAGAGCATCGTTACAAACGAAATCATTTATCTCAGCGGCATCGTTCCAGGAAACTACGAAAGTATTGAATGAAGCAGCCGTAAATGGTAAGATTGATTACTTAGAAGGTCTTAAAGAAAATGTTATCGTTGGTAAGAGAATACCTGCAGGTACAGGTATGAGAAACTACGATAGACAAATCGTTGGACCAAAAGACGAAATCGAAAATAGTTTATAAGAACTTATATAGAAAAGGCCTCTAATGCAGAGGCCTTTCTCTTTTAAACCCAGAAATTATGGAAGATCACAATAATAACAATGATCACGAACCTCAGTTAAATATTGAATTGGATCAGGATATCGCAGAAGGTACCTACAGTAACTTAGCGATCATCAATCATTCAGTATCTGAGTTTATCGTCGATTTTATCAATATTATGCCTGGAGTGCCTAAAGCTAAGGTAAAGTCGAGAATTATTTTAACCCCACAACACGCAAAGAGACTCACCAAAGCACTTGCGGATAACGTTCGAAAGTTTGAACAAGTTCACGGGGAAATTAAAGATTACGAACAGCCTCCAATCCCGATGAATTTCGGTGGAACTACAGGAGAAGCATAAAACTAAAAAAGGTGTCATTTAAGACACCTTTTTTTATATTTTGAAAGTCATTACCGGAAGTTGACTGTGGTTGGCTATATCTTCGGTTATACTGCCCTCAAAGAAATGAGCGATTCCCTTTCGTCCGTGGGTTGCCAGTACTATGGCATCGGCGTGTACAGTATTCGCATAGTACAATACACCTTCTTCTACGCTGTAGTCAGCAATGATTTTTACGTTTTCTAGTAGCTCGATACTTTCGTGTGCTTTGTTGATAAATTTACTGAGTTTTTGAGTGATTTCTTCCGTACTTTTAAAACGACCATTGGGTGTGGTTACATACACCAAGTTTAATTCACAGTCCATACTTTGACAAAAGTTTTTGACGTCTTGATAAGCAGTCAAATCATCGTCTGAAAAATCGCAGGCGAAGACCACTTTTTTAAAGGATGCTTCAATAGGAACGTCCTTAACCACTAATACTGGTATATGAGCATAGCGGATTACTTTTTCTGTATTCGATCCTATAATGAGCTCTTTAATACCACTACTACCTTGTGAACCCATCACAATAAGGTCGGCTTTTTCTTCACGTGCTAATTGATCAATTTCGCTAAATATTTTAAAGTGCTTGATAATGGGAGTTATAGACAGCCCTTCTAAATAGGACTTGTCAAGAAATTCATTGAATCTGTTTTCAGCTAATTTGTACAAAAAGAGAGTTTCTTCTTGCGCGTAGGATTCTGATCTAGAAACGATGGCATTTGACAATTCTAACATGTGTACTGCTAGGATTTCAGCATCGTATTTTTTTGCTAGATATGCAGCCGATTTTAAGGCGTTTTCAGAGTAAACAGAAAAGTCGATTGGTACTATTATTCGTTTCATAGTGTCGTTGGTTTTTAATGTTACTCTAAGGTACTGTGAATCCTCGTTTTAAAACATGATTTTTGTCAGGTTACGCTTCTAAAAAATGCTTAATGACAACCTTTTGGAGCGGCTTCGAGGATACTTACCTGAGTTGCTGGAGAGAGGTAGGGGATTCCTAGGCCTAAGCCTCGAATTACAAACAAAATTCCCATAAAAACGAGTACGTAAGGAAGTGCGTTTTGCACCCTTTTGCGAAGTTGTGTACTGGCGATTCCTTTTAGATAGATGACAGCAGTCATCAACGGAATAGTCCCTAGGCCAAACAGCGCCATATACGAACTACCTTTCCAAGCGTTTCCCGTGGCAATAGCTCCAAACACTGCCATGTATACAAGTCCACAGGGCAACAGACCATTAAAAAAGCCCAAAGTGAAAAAGGTGTCGTTTTGTTGTTTCTTTAGTTCTTTTCCCAAGGCCGATTTTACGCGGAGAATAACCTTTTGAAGCGGGGAGTGCATTTGGTGTAGTTTGCTGCCTATTTTGGGTACGAGTACAAAGAGTATCATACCAATTCCAACGAGTATTGACAATTGCTGTTGAAACCCGAATAAGAAAAATCCTTTTCCCAGTAGGCCAAATAGCAATCCGATAATACTGTAGCTGAGCACGCGCCCGAGGTGATAACTCGTTATTTGAAAAAACTGCTTTACGGGTTGATTTCTACTGACGGGAAGCATAAATGCGATAGGACCGCACATGCCCACGCAATGCAAGCTTCCTAGTAGTCCTAGTATGAGTGCAGATACTAACATTAGTAAAGAATTTCATCCGTGACTAAATAGGGCGTATCTTTGTACGTCCACTGTACAGTGATGTTCCAGCGACCATCCAATAAACGATTCTCAGGCACGAGCAAATAGTTATTGGAGAGTGAAAGTGGCATTTCAAAATCCAGGTGTTTATTAGATGGTCTGTATAGGAACACTTTTCCCTTAAGTAGGGTAGGATCAAAGTTTTCCGGAAACTCAACGGTCAATCCGTTAGAACTTCGGTATATCTTGACAGGGCTGCTCAATTGTTTCGCATTTTTGCTAGCATTGATACTTTCCTGATAGGTCAATTCTTTTTGATAGTACTTTTCAGTTACTAAATCGTGGTTATAACTTTTGTCCGTACTCATGGTAATTACAAAGTACATGATGAAGCCTATAAAGGCGATAATTGCTATAACGATACTCGTGCCCCAATTTAATTTCATAAGTGTTGTTTTGTGATAGCTAGGCTATCGGTTAATTTATCGGTAACTCCTTGGCCCTAGAAAATTAGTGCTGGTAGTTTCTATGAGTTTACTGCCACTGTAAACTCCAATTGTTAAGGTAACCCGTTCTTTTTTCATTTGCGATGTGTGCAATTCAACAAAGAGGGTACCCTCTGCAAGCCCTTGTTTAGGAACGGAAAAATTCTGATGGGTAACCGTTTCGATACTTCCTTTGTGAGAGAGTATTTTAAAACTGACATCATCGATTTCCTCAATGGTCTTGTTAATTACTTTAAACGTGTATATATTACTGATAATACCTCCTTCTTTGTGTTGGTATAATTGCCCTGGTAATCGCAGTATTGTAGCCTCCACATCGTTTCGTAAAAAGAGCATACCTATCAATACACTGATAAGGATACCTAAAACGGCGGTATATCCTTTCATTCGCGCCGTAAATTTGAAGGGAGCCTTTTTGCGGATGTTCTCCTCACTGGCATAGCGTATGAGTCCGGTAGGAAGTCCTACTTTTTCCATCATATGATCGCATTCATCGATACATGCGGTACAGTTAACACATTCTAGTTGTGTTCCGTTTCTAATATCAATCCCGGTTGGGCAAACGTGGACGCATTGAAAACAATCGATACAGTCTCCCTTTCCGCTGGCCGCTCGATCCTCGTTCTTTTTGAATCGCGCTCTTCCTTTTTCCTTCTCTCCACGAACGTGATCATAAGCGACGTTGATGGTTTTGTTGTCGAGTAGTACTCCTTGTAGTCGACCGTACGGACAAGCGATGATACATACTTGCTCGCGAAACCACACGAATACGAAATAGAATACACCGGTGAAAATAAGTAGAGAAATCAAGGTACTTACGTGGTGTAAAGGATTGTCTGTTACGTATTGAATAAGCGTGTCACTACCGATTAAGTAGGCCAGAAATACATTGGCGATACCAAAGGAAATCAAAAAGAAGATACTCCATTTGAGCAAGCGTTTTTTGATTTTCTCCGCGTTCCAAGCTTGTTTTTCCAATCGCAGTTGTTTTCCTCGATCACCTTCTATCCAGTATTCAATTTTGCGGAATACCATTTCCATGAAAATGGTTTGAGGACAAATCCAACCGCAAAATATTCGACCAAAAACAACCGTAAAGAGGATGATGAACACTACTCCAATAATCATAGAGACTACTAGGAGGTGAAAATCTTGTGGCCAAAAAGGGAATCCAAAAATATTAAAACGTCGCTCTAAAACATTGAATAGTAAAAACTGATTACCGTTGATTTTGATAAACGGCGCACTGAGTAAAAAGACGAGCAGAAAATAACTAACAAAACTTCTGTACTTATAAAATTTCCCGCTCGGCTTCTTAGGAAATACCCAAGAACGCTTCCCTTCACTAGTTACAGTACTAATACTATCTCTAAAAATTTCATTCTCGGGTGTTTCCATCTTTACCTAATAATAAATAACAAATAGGGTTATTCTTTAATTGTTTCTTGCTCTTCAGGAGTTGCTGGTGCTGCTGTGTCGGTTTCCTTCACTGGAGCAGCCGCGGCAGCTTCTTCGTACAAGTCTCCCTCTGCAGCCTTTGGTTTAGCAGGAGTCGTACCTTGTAATGACAGTACGTAGCTCGCTACTTTTTGCACGTCAATAGGTTTCAAGGTTTTTTCCCATGCTACCATTCCTTTTCCGTCACGTCCACCTTTCGAAATGGTACGGAATACATTTTTAATACCGCCTCCGAGTATCCAATACTGATCTGTAAGGTTCGGTCCTATAAGTCCACCACCATCTTTTGCATGACAGGCCGCACAGTTTAAATTAAATACCGCTCGTCCTCTTTTTAACGAAGCCTCATCGGTTAGTGCCGTTAAGTTTTCCATATCGATAACCGCTTCTTTAGAAGTTGCCTGAAACTCGCTGAGTTCACGTTGTGCAATGGCTACGGCTTTTTCGTATTCAACAGTTTGGTTATCTCCTCCAAAGACGTGGAATCGCATGAGGTAGACTACTCCAAATATGATGGTCATGTAAAACATGTACAACCACCATGGCGGTAAAGAATTGTCCAATTCTTTAATACCGTCGTAATTGTGATCGAGTTCGATTTCACCTTCATCGGCAATGGCTTTGGCTTTCGTCCATTTTTTTATCAATGCTTTTGCCCAGGCCCAATGGTCAATTTCTTCTGGATTAATTCCCTGTTTTTCTAAGGTCAACTCTTCTGCTTTTTTAAGGGCGACGATGTTGACTAATTCTTTCAGAAGTACCACGAGTATTACTGCACTAATGGCAATCCATACCAACGGGTTTTCGTAAAGACTAAATGGATTTTCGTAGCTGCTTATCGCGGTAACGATAGCGAATGAACTCACAGCTAAGAAGGTTATGTATAAAAGTGATTGAAAATATTTTTTCATCAGTGTCGTGTTTTCTATTGATTATCTAATGGTAATTGACTTACCTTGCTTAAATACTCTTTTTTTGCGGTGAATACCCACCAAAAAAGGATTACAAAAAATGTAAAGAAGATCGTAAGGGAAATAATCGGATAGATTTCAATTCCCGCAATGGATTCGAGGTGATTTTTTACAAATTTTAACATGACTAGTTGGTTTTAGATCCTAATTGTTCTTGAACATCTTTTACTTTGATATCCGTTCCTAAACGCTGTAAATAGGCGATAAGGGCAACGATTTCGCGGTCTTTCATTTCAATGAATTGTAAACCGTTTTCACGAGCGTACTTTTTGTCTTCTTGGTAGGCCTTTGCAAAGTCAGGGTCACTGTGGAGGTTTTCCTCAATCTGCTTTCCTTGGGCATCCATACTTTGCTGCGCATTGGTAATGTCTTCATCAGTATACGGGACACCGAGGTTTACCATGGCTTTCATCTTACTTTCAGTGTACGATTTGTCAAGGGCATCTTTTAACAGCCAAGGATAACGAGGCATGATACTACCTGGAGAGGTACTTTGTGGATCGTACATGTGATTTAAGTGCCAACTGTCAGGGTATTTACCTCCTACACGTAATAAATCGGGTCCTGTACGCTTACTTCCCCATAAGAACGGGTGATCGTAAACAAACTCTCCTGCCTTCGCATATTCACCGTAACGTTCTACTTCACTTCGGAACGGACGAATCATCTGCGAGTGACAACTCACACAACCTTCACGGATATAGATATCTCTTCCTTCTAATTCTAAGGCAGTATAAGGTTTGACACTACTAATTGTTGGAATGTTGGATTTTACCAATAAGGTAGGTACAATCTGAACTACACCTCCAATTAAAATAGCAATCGTAGCGTAGATTGTTAATTTAATAGGTCTTCTTTCTAACCAAGTATGCCAAGTTTCGCTACCTGTTCTGTGTTTAGATACCTTGCTCAAGGCTGGAGCTTCTGCTAACTCATCGGTTACTTCAGTTCCTTGCTTTACAGTTTTTACCACGTTGTAGAGCATTACGATAGCTCCGAAGATGAATAAACTTCCTCCAATGGCACGCATCCAGTACATCGGAATGATCTCGTTCACTGTTTCTAAGAAGTTTCCATAGGTTAAGGTTCCGTCTGGGTTAAATTGTTTCCACATAGAAGCCTGAACGAATCCAGCGACGTACATTGGTAAGGCGTACATGATAATCCCTAAGGTACCAATCCAAAAGTGGAAATTAGCAAGAGCTGTTGAGTACAATTTGGTTTTAAACATACGTGGAATTAACCAGTAGAGCATACCAAAGGTTAAGAAACCATTCCAGGCGAGTGCCCCTACGTGTACGTGGGCAATAACCCAATCGCTAAAGTGCGCAATAGCGTTTACGTTTTTCAATGACAGCATTGGTCCTTCAAAGGTAGCCATACCATATCCGGTAATTGCAACCACCATAAATTTCAATACGGGATTGGTACGTACTTTATCCCAAGCACCACGTAAAGTTAACAACCCGTTGATCATTCCTCCCCATGAAGGAGCGATAAGCATTACCGAAAAGGCAACTCCTAAGTTTTGAGCCCAGTCTGGTAGTGAAGAATACAATAAATGGTGTGGTCCAGCCCAAATATAGATGAAGATGAGCGACCAAAAGTGTACGATTGACAAACGATACGAATATACCGGACGGTTTGCAGCTTTCGGTACAAAGTAGTACATCAGTCCTAAAAATGGAGTGGTTAAGAAAAAAGCTACCGCATTGTGCCCATACCACCATTGAACTAAAGCATCTTGTACCCCCGCGTACACTGAATAACTTTTTAAGAAGTTTACTGGTAGTTCTAAACTATTGAAGATATGTAGCACAGCTACGGTAACAAAAGTTCCTAGATAGAACCATACAGCAACGTACAAATGACGTTGACGTCTTTTTAATATGGTCCATATCATGTTGACTCCAAAAGCTACCCATACTAGTGCAATGGCAATATCAATTGGCCATTCTAGTTCTGCGTATTCTTTGGAAGTAGTATATCCTAAGGGGAGCGTAATTGCAGCAGCAACGATGATGAGCTGCCATCCCCAGAAATTGAAATTACTTAAAAAGTCGCTTGCCATTCTCGCTTTTAGCAAACGTTGTAAGGAGTAGTAAACACCCGCAAAAATTGCATTCCCCACGAAGGCAAAAATTACGGCATTGGTATGTAAAGGTCTAATACGTCCGAAACTCAGCCAAGCTATGCCATCTGTGATATTTGGGAACAGAAACATAAAAGCCAAGAGCAATCCTACCGAGAATCCCACTATCCCCCATAGTAAGGTTGCATAGATGAATTTTTTTACGATTTTATTATCGTAATAAAATTGTTGCATTTCCATAATCTATTTGAATTTAATTTTTATTGTTAGTTCGCTTCTCATTGGTGTTGTCGTTGAGCTTAACGCGGTTGGTTAAGTTGTTCTTCGTTTACCAATTCATCATCAAACAGCATACGAACCGATGGAGTATACGCATCGTCATATTGACCCTTTTTGACAGATACTATAAAGGCTACAAAAAAGACTATAGCCACCAGAATACTAAGTGAAAGTAATAAGTAAATAACGCTCATAATTTGCCTGATAATTATAGGTCAAAGGTAGTTTTAGAGGCCTGTTTAAAATATGATATTTGTCATGTTTACTTAATTTTAGAAGTTCTAAATAGTAGTAATACTCATGTATAATCAATAGAAAAGACATCAGTGCTACCAACGACAAAGTACTCTCACAAGTAAAAAACGAAGTTTTCTGTAGTTGCTGAATAGTAAGTGTCCAGTATTGAACGATTTAAGGGGCGTTGAGTAGGTAACTCAGGGAAAACCCTGATACCAAGTATAGGGGTAATAGGTATAGGTGAAGTTGTTGTATATGAGTACCTTTGGCCACTGAATGATTTCGCATTCTATTTAACTAGGGACTATAGGACGTTAAATTTTCGGACTCATTATATAGATTGAATTGTTAAGTTAGTAGAAAAATTAAATTGCTCATTTATAGTCCTTTTTTTTCACTTTATCATTTTGTTACAAACACTTACTATAAAATAAAATCCTGAGTTTTCGAGCTCAGGATTTATTTTAGTTAAATGGTCATAGAAAACAACTGAGTATCCGGCTGTTTTTCGTGGAGTTTTTTATCGAAGGCCATACAGATGTTTCGCACAAAAGGACGGGCTTTTTCCGGTACTTTTAAGCTGGTGTCATGCACCTGAACCAATCCGTCTTTTACGAGTTCACGCAGTTTTAACAAATGCAGTTCTACGTCTTTTATTTCGAGCGCAGGAGTTTCCCAAGAGGTAGTAAAATGACACATGATATTGAGGATGTGTTGGCGCATAACCAAATCGTCTTGAGTAAGAATATGACCTCTAAATACAGGAAGTATTCCGTCGTTAACCAAAGCTTCATATTCCTTAACAGTTTTGACGTTTTGGGCAAAGCCATACCAAGAGTCAGAAATCGATGACATTCCCAAACCAATCATCAGTTGTGTTTTATGTGCGGTGTAGCCCATAAAATTTCTGTGGAGCTTTTGCTGTATACTCGCTTTGTATAAACTGTCTGTAGGAAGCGCAAAGTGATCCATCCCGATTTCTTGATAGCCCATTTCAACGAATAGTGCTTTTCCTATTTCGTAGAGTTTGCGTTTGTCTTCGTTTTTAGGTAAGTCATTTTCATTAAAGCCACGCTGTCCAACACCCTTTACCCACGGAACATGTGCATAACTGTAAAAAGAAATTCGATCCGGTTGTAATTCTTTGGTTTTATTGATCGTATGGATAACGTTTTCCTTTGTTTGAAAAGGAAGGCCAAAAACTAAATCATGACTGATTGAAGTATAGCCAATTTCACGTGCCCATCGGGTAACCTTGGCCACTTGCTCAAAGGGCTGTACGCGATGTATGGCCTTTTGAACAGTAGGGTTGTAGTCCTGAACGCCAAAACTCACTCTTGTGAACCCCAAGTTATACAGTTGCAACAGGTGTTCTTTAGTGGTGTTGTTGGGGTGTCCTTCAAAACTGAATTCGTAATCAGGATGTTTCTGCGCTTTTTTTAACAAGCCCGTGATGAGTTGTTCCAAGGCCTTTGGCGAAAAGAAAGTTGGAGTACCACCACCGAGGTGAATTTCTCGAATAAGAGGAACTGAGCTGACCTGCTCTAGGTAAAGATCCCATTCTTTTAATACGGTGGCGATATAGGGGTCGGCAACTTCCTTACGTTTGGTAATGTGCTTATGACACGCACAAAAGGTACACAGCGATTCGCAAAAGGGGAGGTGGATATACAAACTAATCCCTTCCGCACTATTGCTCTCTTCAAAGGATTGGCGGAAGCTAGAAATCCACTTTTCACGACTAAAAGTCTTTTCATCCCAATAAGGCACTGTAGGGTAGCTCGTATAACGAGGTCCTGGTATGTTGTATTTTTGTATGAGCGTGTTCATAAGTCTTGAGGTATTGAATTAAGCAATGGACAAAGCCAAATTGATCATTTCTTTAAAAGTTTGTTCGCGTTCTGCTGCGCTAGTGTGTTCTTTGGTCACCAAACTGTCAGATATAGTTAAAATGGCCAAAGCATTTACGCGGTGCTTAGCTGCTATGGTGTACAGCCCAGCTGTTTCCATTTCGACACAGAGAACTCCGTAATCTGCCCACTGCTGGTAACTGTCATAATCATCCGCATAAAATTCATCGGAACTCAGAATATTGCCTGCTTTGATAGGGAGCTGTTGTTGTCGTGCCATTTCTATGGCTTTATTAAACAGTGAAAAACTAGCGGTAGGTGCAAAATCAGCTCCGTTGAACCTTATTTTGTTAAGTCCAGAATTGCTAGAGGCAGCCATGGCAATAACGATATCTCTGAGCTGTACGTCTTTTTGATAAGAACCTGCTGAACCCACTCGGATTAGATTTTTTACTCCGTAGGAGTTGATGAGTTCATGTGCGTAGATTAAGGTGGTTGGAATTCCCATTCCCGTACCTTGTACTGATACGCGTTTTCCATCGTAGTAGCCTGTGTAGCCCAACATGCCTCGAACTTCATTATAACAAACAGCATCTGTTAAAAAGTTTTCTGCAATCCATTTTGCACGAAGAGGATCACCTGGTAGTAATACGGTTTCTGCGATAGCTCCTTCAGGAGCGCCAATGTGTATACTCATAGTTTGTGGATTAATAACTGTCTTTTTTTGCTATTCCTTCAGTAACTAGAGCTACCCCCGATGAGGTTCCTAAACGCGTAACGCCGAGTGCTAGGTATTTTTCAGCGGTGTCCAAGTCGCGAATACCTCCTGCAGCTTTGATTGCAATGCCATTATTCGTAGCCGCAGCCATTCGATACACGTCTTCCAAAGTGGCTCCACCTGTTCCAAATCCGGTGGATGTTTTGATGAAATCCGCTCCAGCTTTCAATGAAATTTCACTGAGAGCAGTAATATGTGAAGCTTCTAGGTAGCAATTTTCAAAAATTACTTTCAATACCTTATCGCCGATTGCTTGTTTAATTTGAAAAATTTCGTCTTGTACAGCTGACAACTCTCCTTCGAGGACCTTGCCGATATTAACGACCATGTCTATTTCATCCGCACCGTTTTCTATAGCTTTCCGAGCTTCGAAGACCTTACTCTCGGTGTCCATAGCTCCTAAAGGAAATCCGATGACCGCCGCGACCTTGACCGCCGAGTTAGCGACACTTTTTTTAGCGAGTGCTACGCGACTTCCGTTCACACATACAGCGTAAAAATCATGAGTAATGGCTTCCTCACAGAGTTGTACAATCTGGGCTGAGCTAGCTGTTGGTTTTAACAAGGTGTGGTCTATATATTGGTTGATTTTCATAATTATTTGATTTTAGTTCCTAGGATGTTTGTGGCAATAGTAGTGAATAAAACGATACTGATTGAGCTCAATGGCATCAAGATGGCAGCTATGACAGGGGTTAACTGCCCAGTAACCGCAAAATAGAGGCCAATGACATTATAACACAAGGATAATATAAAACAATATTTGATTATTTGAATAGCTTTCTTTGCTACCTGTAAGTAGGTATTGATTTGTTCGAATTTAGTGGCGTCCAAGATAGCGTCACAGGCAGGAGAAAAGACATTGATATTCTCTGAAATCGCAATACCGACATTACTCTGTGCCAAGGCGCCTGCATCGTTGAGTCCGTCGCCGATCATCAAAACTTTCTTTCCCGCTTTTTGAAGTTCAGCCACATAGGCTAACTTATCTGCCGGTTTTTGGTGAAACAAGAACGTTGTTTTTTCAGGGAGTAGTGTACTTAAATAGTTTTTTTCTCCTTCATTATCTCCAGAAACTACTGCGAGTTCGCAGTGCTTTTCAAGGGCTGTAAAAACTTCTTTGATATGTGTTCGATACGCATTTTTCACGACAAATTTACCTGCGTATTGTTCATTTATGGAGATGTGTATGGCCGTTTCAAGGAGGTCCTTTTCTTCAGAAGCTCCTACAAAACTAGCAGCGCCCACGGTTATGTTCATTCCTTGATGACTGGCGCTAATCCCCTTACCAATATGTTCCTGAAAATTAGTTAAGGTGAGTTTCTCACTATGAGGTAAGTACGCGTATACCATTCTGCTCAGCGGATGGTTTGAGGAACGGAGCGTGTTCTTTAAGAGTTGAGTTTCCGCAGCTGAAAGCTCAGTACCCTGATACGTGATTTGATTTTCTGATGGAGTTGTTAAGGTTCCCGTTTTGTCAAAAATGACACTGTCAATGGTGGCCAATTGTTCAATGACAGTTGCGTTTTTTAAGTAGAATTTTCGCTTGCCTAGTATGCGTAGAAGGTTACCAAGCGTAAACGGAGCTGCCAATGCAATAGCACAGGGACAGGCGATGATTAAAACTGCCGTGACTACGTTGAGTGCTTTCCCGCTGTTGTACCAAAGCCAAAAACTCCCGGCTACAAATGCTATGGTTAAAACGGCAATGGTGAAATTTTTTCCAATTTTATCATTGAGCGTGGTAAAGGTTGATCGCTTATCTTTTTGAAACACGTCATTACTCCATAATTGAGTGAGATAACTCTGCGATACGGAGTGCAAAACTTCCATTTCTATAGTGCCCTCCAATTGCTTTCCTCCTGCAAAAATTTTATCTCCTGATTTTTTGCGAACAGGATGTGCCTCACCCGTGACGAAACTGTAATCTATTTGAGCATTTCCATTGATGACAATACCATCGACCGGAATTAATTCGTGGTTGCGAATCAGCAAGCGATCTCCTTGGACAACATCGTAAATTTGAATATTTTCTTCACTGCCGTCTTTGTGTATTTTCGTTACGGCAATCGGAAAGTAGGATTTGTAATCGCGTTCAAAAGAAAGAAAATTATAGGTTTTTCGCTGAAAGAATTTTCCGAGGAGTAAAAAAAAGACCAGTCCGGTTAAGCTGTCGAAGAATCCCGTTCCCTTATCAAATAAAATTTCATAGGTACTCCTAATAAAGAGTACTAGGATTCCGAGAGCAATGGGGACGTCTATACTGAGAATTTTGTTGCGAAGCCCTTTATAGGCAGTCGTAAAATAGTCAACACCTGCGTAGCCCACAACCGGAACAGAAAAGAAGAACATTAACCAACGGAATACGACTTTGTATTGATCGAGCCAAAATTCATTCACTTCAAAGTATTCCGGAAAGGATAAAAACATGACATTTCCATATGCAAATCCTGCCACGCCCAATTTATAAATTAGCGAGCGGTCTACTTTTTTACTGCCAACCTCATAGTCTTCTAAGCTTATATAAGGTTCGTAACCAATGCTACTGAGTAGTAAAACGACTTCTTTTAAGCTTATTTCTTCGGTGTTAAAACCAATTCTCACTGTTTTTTTAGGAAAGTTTACCTGTGACGAACTGATGCCCGAATGGAGTTTGTGTAGGTTTTCTAAAACCCAGATACACGAACTACAATGGATATGTGGGATGTACAATTGGACTACTTGGTGCTGTTCTTCATGAAATTCAAGCAGTTTAGCGATAATCGCCTCTTGTTCTAGAAAGTCATATTTACCTTGAATTTCTGACGGTGCTGCACCAGGTGCATTTTGTAAGTCGTAATAACAGGTAAGGTCGTTTGCTGAAAAAATTTCATAAACCGTTTTACAACCGTTACAACAAAAAAACTTTTCGTCAAGCACTATGGTGTCTGTTTCACATTCATTGCCACAGTGGAAACACACTTTATTTTTCATATTTACTCGTTTGCCTAGTGCAAAGGTCAGACAATACCCTCGTTAAAAATATGATATTTGTCAGCTTTTTAGTACCTTTGAGTACCTCAAAATGGCACGATATGAGCGGGAAATGTGAACAGTGTATTGTACGTCAGTTTAATTCACTAAAAGCACTAACTAAAGATGAGTTGGTGAGAATATCAGGATGTAAAACGTCTAAATACGTCAAAAAAGGAGAAATTCTTTTTGAAGAAGGCGAACATATTAATGGTGTATACTGTATTCGCGACGGTGTTTGTAAGGTTTCTAAAATGAGTGATAATGGAAGAGACCAGATTGTTCATTTGATTCGTAAAGGTGATCTCATTGGCGAACGAAGTCTCGTGAATAACGAAGTGTCAAATTTAAAGGCAATTGCAGTTAATGACATGGAGGTGTGTTTTATTCCCAAAGAAGAGATATTGAAAGATTTGGAGAAAAACCCTAACTTTACCATGGAGATTCTCAAGAACATGGCCCTGTCTCTAAAAAATGCAGATAATGTGATCGTCGATATGGCGCAAAAAACAGTAAAACAGCGCTTAGCCGCTACCTTGTTGTATTTGAATGATCGTTTTAACAGTACCGAAGCGGGAGCCATCGATATTCATTTATCACGTGAAGATATTGCGAATGTCATCGGTACAGCAACTGAGTCAGCAATTCGCTTGTTGTCAGAGTTTAAAAAGAAAGGCCTTATCAATTTAAAAGGAAAAGAAATTTTTGTTTTGAATGAAAAAGGATTGAAAGATATTTCCGACGGCTTTTAAGCCGACTTTTATAATTTCAATTTTTGTCATAACGAGTAGTATAAATTTCTAATTTAATATACGAATGCTATCGAGATTAAAAGGATAGCGAACTACCCCAGTTAACCCATACCCACCTAGACTTGTTGTTTAATAGAACAACGGCTTTGTCATGCACAATTTCGATGTTCACAAGAAACCTAGATCTATGGGGGATACTGTATTACTTCAATTATTAAAACGCAAAGATAATCGAGCTTTTAGCATGCTGTTCGATTTGTATTATCCGCGATTGTTGTGCTTTGCCGAAAGCTATGTAAAGAAAGAAGATGCCGAAGAAGTTGTTCACGACGTTTTTTTGAAACTGCATGAGAAGAAGTCATTAGTAGTGAAGAAAAGCTTGAGCAGCCTTTTGTTTACCATGACTCGAAATGCTTGTTTGGATCATCTCAGAAAGCGAAAGTATAATTTGTATTTAGACGATCCTTTTAGTTGCCTGGAAAACGAGCTGCAAGTAGCTACACTCCAAGATGACGTTAGCATGATGATCATCGAAGAAGAGCTGAATGAGCAAATTGCAAAGGCCATCGCAAACCTACCTGAAAAGTGCAGAAATGTATTTGTGAAAAGTCGATTTCATGGGTATAAGAATCGAGAAATTTCCCAAGAGTGTAACATTTCTATTAAAACTGTTGAGAATCAAATGACCAAAGCCCTCAAGCTCATGAGAGCTTATTTAAAAGATTTTTTGTGATTTTTTTTACTTCCCCATAGGGGGAAATCATTTTTCTTTCGTCTACATAGTAGGAGACACACTCAAGGTGGCAAAATTGGAAGGTGGCAAAATTGGAAGGTGGTGAAATTGGAAGGTGGCAAAATTGGAAGGTGGCAAAATTGGAAGGTGGTGAAATTGGAAGGTGGTGAAATTGGAAGATGGCGAAATTGGAAGATGGCGAAATTGGAAGGTGGCGAAATTGGAAGATGGCAAAATTGGAAGATGACAAAATTGGAAGTTAGCTAAATTGAATGAGATCAAAATTGAGTGGTAGTTATCGTTAGATCGATCGAAGTGAATAGCCGCCTCCGATATGTGGCAAGGGACGATGACAGAGAACCCGCAGGCCAGTAAATAGTGGACGAAGTGAGTGAGTGAGTGAGTGAGTGAGTGAGTGAGTGAGTGAGGAGGTGAATGAAGAAGCCTTACTGCAGTAGGAGCAGTGTAAAGGTTGACTGTTTTGGGTTAGTTGGGGTGGTACTAGTACTAGGAGCCCGTTAGAAAAGTTGAATTAGCAATTGTAGCAATAGAAAAGTTCTGATAATCTTCTAATAAAGGGAATATACAACGAAGAGTCATGGATGAAGTGAGTTTAATTAGGTATTTGGAGCGAAAAGTAACAAGAAAAGAAGAACGCGTTGTGATTCATTGGATACGGAAATCTAAAGGAAATCAGGAGCTTTTTAACAAATTGAAAGCGAATTGGGTGCTTTGTAGATTGCGAGAACTAGAAAGGAAAAATGAGGTACAGTTCAGAATAGAGAGAAATAAGATACAGCGAAGAAGAAAGAGAGGAGAGAAGGAAGTAGAGAAAACAATGGAGAAGAAGGGAGGAATTTATAGGAAAATGAAACAGGAACCAATACATTATGCGCTAGAGGAACAAAAGATAGCAAAGCAAGAAACTAGCACTAGTTGTTGGGAGAGGATAAGTAGAACGAAAAGAGGGAGGATTGTTGAAAGAGAGCAGGTGGGAGCCAATTGGTCGTATCTGAGATTAGGGAATAAGCTGTTGATAGCATTGAGTACTGTGGGATTATTGCTAATGGCAGGCTGTCTGAAAGCTTTTTGCTAGGACTTGGCATATGAAAAGAACCGAAATAAAATGAATAAAAACTGTATTAAATAATCGTAAAGCAATAAATATTAGTAGAAACAAAATGTATTATGATTAGTAAAAGAATGTTGTAATCTAGTTAGTTAGTAAGAGATTGTTGGGAGTGGAGGGGTGCCTTTTTCGTTAATTTTTGAATATTAGATATTTGGTTAATTGTTCTATTCCAATTCAAATCCATTTGCAACCAGCAATCTCTTTTTTAATTTCTCTAATGAGCAATCTCTTTTATAGAATGATTACAAAGTTTAGCATTGAATACAAGAAATATCCGTTGCATATAATCTACGGAGTAATAATTATGGTTTGCTTCACAGGGACAACAGGGGACTCCGCTTTTACCTTACTTACCATTAGTTTCCTTCAATGGTTATCCCCTGTTGTATCCCCTTGAGAATATGTACGATTCTCTTTTGAAGATTTTTGGTTTATTCATAAAAAAAATAGCGTACTAGAGTACGCTATTTTTTATATTAACTTTTAATATTTTTTTTGAGTTTTACCTCCTGTTCCAATTTAGGAATTCGCTTTTTTAAGAATAATATCTGACCCAAATGACTCGATTGATGTTCCATTACATGAAACCATGCGTATTGATTTGAAATGCCATTGCCAGGATTTACCTGCTTAAACCAACGATCATCCTTTTTGCGAAGCGCTTCAATAGTTCTCTTACGTACTTTGTTGTAAATGTCTAGGTAGTATCCAATTTCTTTGCCTTTGAGTACTTTTCTTCCTTCATCGTCCAAGTCCATCGCAGCTTTTAATTCCTTGTCTATCTTAGCGTCCTTGTAAGCCTCCCCAAGAGTGTATTTCTGATAATAAACCTCCGCAGCAGCTAAGTGTAATACCAACGCTCCAATACGATTGGCCTTGGCGTCGTGCAAGTGATCCGTTTCCCTTAAATCTAAATGCTTTACAGCTCCTGAAACACGAAGCCTTAAATCTTCTAACATCGAAATCATATTGTCAATCTGTGGATTTTTAGCATCCGCCTTACCAATTTTTCCTCGCTCGTATTCAGGAGTCTCAATTCCAGAACTGCGAATCAATAAAGAACGACTTCCTTCAGCAGCATCAGTACTCGAGCTAATAGTAAATTCCTTTACTCGAACAGATTTTCCAGCAGTGATAGACTCGTTCCAACTCTTTATTTTCTGATTGCGAATAGTCGTTTCAAAATTGTAATTGTCAATTGGGAATTCCTTGAACTTTCCTTGGTCGTCTTCGATGTATAAATGAAAATCATCAAACCAAAATGATCCATTGTATAAACACAAGCCTCCGAAATGTAAAGATGCCGCATTTTTGTCTAGCTTGCCCTCAACACTGTACTCTTTCCAGGTTGTCGATTTTATAGGGCGATCATTCATATTGTCAAAAAATCCAGGCTCACTATTGTTAGTGTCAACCCTGGCCCATAGCCCAGCCCAAGCTCTGTTGTCGTCAGGAGCTACTTTTACCTTTGCGACCAACTTGAATTTTTTGGGAGTCTTAGTTGAAATAGTTACAGATTGAACAAATGAGGTCCAATCTCTTGAAATGGTTTTTACTTGGGCAGTAGCACTGTAAATAAACAATGCACAAACCCAAAAAAGGTTGTTTTTCATATAGAGTAAATTTTTGCTAAAGATACACAAATCACTTTGGCTAAATCTATTCTTAGGAGAGGAAAGCCTGAGAATGGAGCAAAAAAAAAGCTGCTTAGAAGCAGCTTTTTACTATTGTTGGAAACTATTGTTTTTCCTTACTCTTAATTTCATCGACAAACTTTTGAAGACGTAGTCCGTAATCTGATTTCTTTACTTTGTCAGATAAGCTACTATTGATCGTATCTAAAAGTTTAATGTTTGCATCGTAAAGTTGCGTGAGGGCAATATACGGTGATGCTTCAGTATCTGCATTCGCAATTGCAAAATTGGTAGCAAAAAGCACACGTCTGCGTACCATCTTTTTATAATCCAGCTCAAGTTGCGCAATTAAAGCCTCGTCTTTTGCCTGCTTTGCCTCTAAGTCTTTCTTAACAAAATCTAATCGCTGATCGATAAAACGCTTGTCAACTTTGGCAAACTTATCCATTACTTCTTGGTTTTTAGACCCCGAAATTTTTGGAGCAAACCCGAATTCTTCAATATTGTCATTAATAGTAATTTCTCCTGGTTCTCCAAAGAACAAGAGTTTCTTGTTATCCTTATTTCCTGTAAAGGTTAAATAATACATCACTGGTGAAGTAACATCATCAGTTAAGGTAAAAGTGTCCTTGCCAAGTAAAGAAACTGAGTCAACAGAAATAATAGCAGTATCTTTCATTTTTTGGAGGTATAAGGTTCCTTTTTTAAGCCCTCTAATTTGACCTTTTACAATCATATTCCCCTGCTTTTTCGATGAACAAGCGAGCGCTACTATCGCTATTAAAAATGTAAGTAATACTTTTTTCATGTGTGTTTTCTTAAGAGTAATTGCTTAAAGCAATTGGTTGTTTCATTTAAGGATTGCAAATATGCAGAATTTTTATATTTATTTTAGGATCTTGCTAAAAGATTTGCATTAACTCATCCATTTCATCATAATTGCACAGAAAAATGCACCATAGGTACCTAAAGCATATCCGAAAACAGCTAGGAGTACGCCTACGGGTGCCAATGATGGATGAAAAGCTCCCGCAACCACCGGAGCAGAAGCAGCTCCTCCGATATTCGCCTTCGAACCTACAGCTAAAAAGAAATACGGAGCTTTGATAAGTTTTGCTACTAAGAATAAAAGTCCGACGTGAATTATCATCCAAACAAAACCAATAGCGAATAAGCTAATATTATCTACAATTGCATTCAAGTTCATTTTCATCCCAATCGCGGCAACGAGTATGTAAATAAATACGGTTCCAATTTTTGAGGCACCAGCACCTTCATACGATTTCACTTTTGTGAAAGATAGGGCAATACCTATAGTAGTTGCGGTGATAATTAACCAGAAAAAAGAACTCCCCAAACCAAAATCGACCAATCCAGGTAAATTTGTTTTAATCCAAGGACCGAGATTGTCTCCTACTATGTGTCCTAAAGTAGTTACCCCAAAAGGAATACCTAATAAGATCATCAAGTCGTGAAACGAAGGAATTCGAGCCGTTTCAAGAGAGTATTTTTCCATTTTGTCTTTGAGTTCGGTAATGGATGAATTATCCGCTTTTAACCAACGGTCTAAGGCATCCGATTTAGCAACTCCTAAGAGTAAAAACGCCATCCAAACTTCGGCTACCAAAACATCCACAACAGCCATAATACTGAACAAGCTGTCGCTTACTTCCCATTGTTCTTTCATAGCGAGTTGATTTGCACTACCACCAATCCAACTACCTGCCACTGTTGACAAGCCTTTCCACAAATCAGTACCTTCTACTTGTACTAAGATGTCAGGGGCGACGAATTTAAAAAATACGATGGCGATTGGACCTCCAATCATAACACCTACCGTTGCTGTTAAGAACATGATCAATGCTTTTGGCCCTAATTTGAACACTCCCTTTAAATCGATACTTAAGGTTAACAATACCAAAGAAGCAGGGAGTAAGAAACGAGAAGCTATAAAATAAATACTGCTCTTACCTGTAAATTGTTGGTATTCTGCAGCGGCAATCTGATGCGTGCTGATGTAGTTTTTGAGTTCTTCTAGGTTATGAACGCCGTCCAAATTGCCATAGACCTTGCTGAGGTGGGCAATAGTGGCTTGAACATCAATCCATTTATCAGCGATAATGCCTATAGAACTGAAAATAGAAGGAACAAAGTAACACAGCAATAAAGCCGGAATAACTTTGTAAAATTTAGAGAATAACGGGTGTTTAGAAGTATAAAATATTCCTGCTAAAATCATGCATAACACTCCAAATATGGTGGTGTCTTTTGCTAAAAAAGGAATATCATTAGTAATTTCGGTTATATTCATATGGAAAAAATTTTGGCAAATGTAAGAAAACTATTGAGGGCGTTTTGATTTTCGCTGTGTGCTAAAGGCGACCCCAATTTGCAGTCGGTTAAAACTGGCAGTATTGGTAGCGATATTCATAAACCCTAGTTTGAATTTAGTGGTCGAACTCAATTTGTAAGTAAAACCGCCTCCCAACCAGTTTTGAGCAAAGGTTTCTCCTTGGAAATTAAAGAATACTTCATCAAACAAATAGGTACCCCATCGCTTGTTTAAAGGGTAGGAGAACCCTAGCTCATAGCGAATCCAATGCTGTGTATCACGTTCAAAAAATCGGTGTTCAAGTCGAATGCGATGCGCTAATTTTAACTTTGCAATGGCGTGATTTATAAGTACATCTTCGTACAATCGATGTTCGTTTTCGGTACCACCGCGCTGACGATAGCTAGCGTCCGTATTAAGGTAGGCATATCCTCCCGTAAGGCTAAGGTGCTTATTGATCTTGTAATTTGCTCCTATTCTAAAGAGGTATTGTTGTAATTCATCAGCAACTTCAAACATTCTGAAGTGCGCGAGTGATTTTAATTTCCATGAGGCAGCTAGTTCGTGGGATCCTCCATACATATACCAGGCTCCCAGTTGACTTTCGGGGTTAGACTGCGCTTGCGTTGGGAAATGATAGCTACTAAGTAAGATGCATACGATCAATAATTTTTTCATGTAAAGAGCTTTTAAAACAAATCTCCTGCGTGAACAGGAGATTTTGTTTTCATTTACGTAAAAATAATTATTTTATCGAGAAATTCGTAATTTCCTTAAAAGGAGATATTTGGATCTTTTCAGCAGCAGTCTGATAGGTCTTCCATTCGGTGTCAAAAAAGCTATTTGTTTCTTTTAGTGCTTTATTCAGAGCCTCTCTAATTTGAGTAACTAGGCGTTGTTCTGTGGAAGTTTGTGCACCAAAACGACTGTTAACATACCATCGTGCCGTGTTAAGACGCTGGTATACATTGGGCTCAGGGTTTCTCGTGATTCCCTGTCGCTTGTCTCTTTTGCCTAGATATTGATCGAGTAAGGCATCGATGGTTTTAATCATTTTTCCCGATGCTTCAATCGTAGTTTTGTAGCGCTTTTTATCTTTCTTGCTCAATTTAGATTTGTATCCTTGAGCTATTTTTTTCGACGTTACTAATTGTTTTACAGCGGCAGCTATGGTTTCTTGGTAGCTTTCAAGCTTTTTTGCCGTTTGGTACTTTTCAGTCATGGCTGATGTTGACATCTCCAAGCGAGGATCGTAGCTTACTGTTATCGTTGTCTCTGATACCTGATCACCGTAGGTCGCTTTTACGCGGTAGTCACCTGGTAATACGCGTACACCTCCTGGTTCTCTTTTTGAGTTACGCAGTACTCGTGAAGGACGCGTAACACCCTTTTCATCCATATTCCAGGTAATTTTATGCACCCCGTGTTTCTTCGGAGCTTTGCGTTTGAGCGTTCTGATAAGTGTGGTTCCTTTATAAATATCAAAGGTAATAGAGTCGAATTTAACGATGGGTTTATCAGTACTTTCAGTAGTACTCTTCGCTTTTGATTGCTCTTTTTTAGCTTTTTTCGGTGGGTGAAGGAAATATGAAATTTTTGCTCCACGACCCCTATTTTGACCATTGAATAAGGCATCTGCGCCAAACCTACTTCCCGATGGTTGTTGATACGCAGCTAAATAGGCCGTTGGAGGTGAAAATACTGTGAGTTTCTCTTGTAGTACGCTAGGTTTTGTAGCCATGGCTCTCAAGGGGCGAATATCGTCGAGTACCCAAGCAGCACGTCCAAAAGTCCCGATTACCAAATCGTGTTCTCTAGGATGGATAACTAAATCTTTTACAGATACGGTAGGAAATCCATTGGTCCATTTTGTCCAGTTTTTTCCAGAGTTTATAGAGACGTATAATCCGTCATCTGTTCCTAAAAATAGGAGGTTCGGAGTTACAGGATCCTCGATGATACACAGCGCATAGCTTTTTACATCTTCGGCATCTACGATACGCTCCCAAGTTTTTCCGTAATTTTTAGTTCTATATGCGTACGGTGTATAATTAAAGCGTCGATAATCGTTCGCTACTAATAGTGCTTCACCTTTGTTTTTGTTGGAAGCTTTGATTTGAGTAATCCAACTGTTTTTCGGAAGTCCTTTGATCGTGTTAGAAACGTTTTTCCAAGTAGTACCACCGTCTTGTGTAAGCTGTACTTGACCGTCATCAGTGGCAACCCAAAGCATGTCTTTTTCTAAAGGAGAAGGTTCGATAACCAGGATAGTACAGTGGTTTTCGGCCCCCGTGGCATCCATAGTCAACCCACCACTTTCTGATTGTTTTAGTTTTGCTGGATTATTGGTCGTTAAATCGGGTGATATAATTTCCCAAGTAAGTCCTTTATCTTTTGATTTGTGTACGTATTGACTTCCGAAATACAAGGTAGCATTGTCAAAAGGGTCACCATTGATGGCCGCATTCCAATTGAAGCGCAGGCGAACTTCAGGATTTGGATGTGTAGGGCGTACTGTGTAATTGTTACCTGTTACATGGTCGTAGCGAGAAACGAATCCTTGTTGACTCATGGTCCAGCCATAACGTGAATCATCCTTATCAGGAACTACGTCAAAGCCGTCTCCAAAACTAATTTCTTGCCAATAAGAGTTACGTATCCCCTGAGCTTTCCAAACATAGGCGGGGCCTCTCCACGATCCGTTGTCTTGCATACCACCGTATACATTATACGGGAATTCATTATCGACATTAATATGGTAAAATTGCGCAATGGGTAAATTTCCAATAAATCGCCACGTTTTACCGTGATCACGTGTGATATTGAGTCCACCATCATTACCATCGATCATAAAAGAACCGTCTTTAGGGTGAATCCACCAAGCGTGGTGATCGGGATGTACACCGTTACTCACACCATAGGCAGGCATCAGTTGTCTAAAACTCTTTCCACCATCATCAGAAACATTTACATACGTGAAAATGGTATACAATCGGTTTTCATTTTGTGGGTCTACATAAATTTCGGAATAATAAAAAGGTCGATTTCCAATTCCTTTTTTATCGTTTATTTTTTTCCAAGTAAATCCGGCATCTACACTTTTATACAGCGCATTTTTTTTCGCTTCTACTAGCGCGTAGATAGTGTTTGGATTTGAAGGCGCTATGGCAACGCCAATTCTTCCGAGTTCTCCTTTAGGAAAACCTTCTTTGTCTGTAATTTTCTTCCAAGTATCTCCACCGTCATGGGTGATGTACATTCCACTTCCTGAACCTCCAGATTTAAAGAACCACGGATCGCGTTTGTGCTCCCACATAGTTGCGATGATTTTATTGGGGTTCGCAGGGTCCATAACTAAATCAGCAGCTCCTGATTTTTCATTGGTAAATAAGATTTGTTTCCAAGTTTTTCCACCGTCGATGGTTTTGTACACGCCGCGTTCTTTGTGAACTCCCCACGGCGATCCTATAGCTGCCGCGTACACGATGTTCGGATTATTGGGGTGGATGAGGATGCGGTGAATGTGACGCGTTTTTTCTAAGCCCATGGCTTTCCATGTTTTTCCGGCGTCGAGTGATTTGTAAATACCATAACCGCCGTTGAGGCTATTTCTAGGATTTCCTTCACCTGTTCCCGCCCAAATAACACTGGGGTTTGATTGTTGTATGGCTACCGCTCCAATAGAAGCGGTCACTTCCTTTTCGAAAATAGGCTGCCATTTAATACCTCCTGAAGTAGATTTCCATACTCCTCCGGAAGCCGTTCCGACATACATGATATCAGGGTTGTTTTGTACTACATCAATGGCAGTAACACGTCCGCTCATACCCCCGGGACCTATATTTCTCGGTTTCATGTTCTTTACTAAATCCATAGAAAACTCTTGACTGAATCCTAGGATTGTGGTAAAAAATAAAACAAATAATAACTGTTGTTTCATGTGTAAGTTTAATTAGTACGTTTGTAATCAGGTAAAAATATTAATTAAACTTCTTAAAAAAATGTTAAGGAATAGAAAGACCTTCCTCGGGAAAGGAAGGTCTGAAAAATAGTTGTTTTAGAATTGCTTACTCTTTTTTCTTAGGAGCTCTATTGGCTTCTTTTAGCACCTTCATTAGCATCCACTCAATTTGACCATTGGTAGATCTAAATTCATCTGCAGCCCATTTTTCAATGGACTTTAACATGTCTTCTTGTATGCGTAATGCAAATGCTTTTTTCTTTGACATTAGGGTTGTTTTACAAATTTAACGATGGCGTTAACTAAAGTTACAGACAAGGGAAACGAAGGATCCGTATAGGAAGTCATGTTATCCGAGTCTTTTTGTATGGTTTTAAGAACGTGATTCATGTTCTTAATGAGCACCAATGTAGCCTTAGGTACCGCGTCTTTTAAAAGTTGTGCATCTCGAACAGCCACCTGAAGATCTTTTTCTCCTTGAATAATCAATAAAGGTTGTTGTAATGTACTAGCAACTTTAGTAGGATGATAGTGCATCCAAGAACGCAAAAAGGCGTGCATTGGTTTTGCAAAAATATTCATTAGCATCGGATTAATTTCCTTTATAGTACCTGTTTTTTCAAGTTCTTCAAAGTGTTTTTTCGCAAAAGGAGCTAATATGGCTGCATTTTTTGCGATTTGCTGCACGATGATTTCTTGAATAGGACTTGCTGGTCCAGCCAAAGATATAATCTTATCACTGTTTTTAGCTCCAAGCATGGCAACTAATGATCCTTGACTGTGACCGATTAACACGATTTTAGAAAAACGCTTCTCTTTTTTTAAGTGGTCAACCACAATTTGTAAATCTGTGACGAGATCGTCAAATAAGGTTGTTTTTAACAGGTCTTTGTTAGCGCTGTTCGCAGTTCGTTTGTCATAGCTGAAAAAAGCAAGGCCTCGAGCGTTTAATGAATCTCTACATTTTTGGATGTAGCGGAGCGGTAAAAGCCCTTTTTGCGTTCCATTCCTATCGATATTTCCTGACCCGTGAACCCAAATGACTAGCGGTTGGGTTGTTTCCGTAAAACTCAGCGTTCCAGACAAGGTGATTGGTCCGTTCATGAGAGTTATGTCTTCGCGTTGAACTTGCGAAAACACGCTAACTGAATGGAGTATCAGTGCACTAATGTATAGAATAAATCGAATCATTCTTTTGAATCTTTTATATAGTTTTTTAAGACTTGCTTAACGGCTTCTTGTTGTTGCGTACCGATGAGGATTTTCTGACCAGTATTCAGTACGAGCTGAATACCAAGGGAACCAGAAACATTCACGGCAAGCCCTCCTTTGGTGTTCCAAAGAGCTCCCGACTTCAATCCCCATCCCCCGTATTCACCGATGGCGTCATAGGTACGAAGTTCGGCACTTGCAATACTTGACCAAGCGATGAGTCTCTTTTTTCGGTGTAAGGGAAAAAATTGATAATGTATGCCGAGCTCGTCTATGCGTGTGCTCAGTTTGAATAAAAAAATGCTACCCGTAGCAAGGACTAGTAAAGCCAGTAGTCCTAGTAAACGAAAAAGTGAAACTTCTTCGTTAAAGTACGCTTGGAACAGAATAACACTGGGAACAAGGGTGCTAATACCGAGTAGGATCAGCAACCAAGGTTGTGTAAATCGCTGTACCTCCTTAAATACCTTCATGACTATCTGTTTTTATCGCGTTCAAAAATAATTCGCGCAGATTGTTCTGCTACATGCAATACTCGCCATCCTTGTTTTGCATAGGTGTTTAAGGCTTCTTCTAAGCGTTGGTTGTTTTTGGTCAATCCTACTTTATAATTGATTACTTTGTATTCTTTCATAGTATGTGATTATTTATTGATTTAACGTTCCGGTGTTCACTACAGGAGTGGCTTCTCTGTCACCACACAATATAACCATTAAATTACTTACCATGGCTGCTTTGCGTTCTTCGTCAAGTTCTACAATGTCTTTTTTATTGAGTTCGTCTAAGGCCATTTCTACCATGCTTACAGCTCCTTCTACAATTTTATGACGGGCGGCAACGATAGCGGTTGCTTGTTGGCGTTTTAGCATGGCACTGGCAATTTCCTGTGCATAGGCAAGATATCCTATTCGAGCTTCAAGAACTTCAATTCCTGCAATGGCTAAACGCTCTTCCAATTCTTTTTCAAGTGCATCACTTACTTCGTTTAAACTCGATCTCAAGGTAATTTCTTCTTCGTGACCTTCATCAGCAAAGTTGTCATAAGGATACATACTTGCCAACTTACGAACGGCAGCATCCGTTTGTACTCGTACGAAATTTTCGTAATTGTCCACATCAAAAGCGGCTCTGTAGGTTTCGGTAACCTTCCAAACAAGAATGGTACTGATCATAACCGGATTACCGAGTTTGTCATTTACTTTTAAACGCTCACTGTCAAAATTACTCGCTCTAAGTGAGATCTTCTTTTTGGTATAAAATGGATTTGCCCAAAACAATCCGTTTTGTTTTACGGTACCGATGTATTTTCCGAAAAGTAAAATTACTTTCGAAGAATTTGGGTTGACAAGAATAAATCCGGTAGAAAAAAACAATCCTAGTACAATGAATACTATGTATGCTGGGTTTTCTTCGCGAATGGCAAATGCAATTCCACCGATGATTAAAGTAAAAACAACGAGTAGTATGAGATATCCGTTGGCTGGTTTGATAATTTTTTCTGATTCCATATTAATTAATTTGATATTATTTTGATATCATAAATATATGAAAAAAAGTTATATAAATCCAAATGTTGTTTTTAGCTATTATGTACCTTAGCAAAAAATATTCAAAAATGATGAAACGTATTATAACGATAACCCTCAGTTTTATTTGGGTACTCGGAGCTTTTGCTACGGATGATGTTTGGGGTCCAACAGGACATCGAGCTACGGGTAAAATTGCGGAAAAGCATTTGACTAAAAAAGCAAAAAGAGCGATTGACGAATTACTTGAAGGAGAGAGTTTGGCCTTTGTGTCTACCTATGCAGATGAGATTAAGTCGGATAAGAATTACAGAAAATTTTATCCGTGGCACTATGTGAATATGCCTTTGGATGGGAATTATGAAACAGCAGCTAAAAATCCGAAAGGCGATTTAGTAACCGGAATTCAACACTGTATCAAAGTTTTAAAAGACAAGAATGCATCGGTGGATGACAAGCGCTTTTATTTAAAAATGTTGGTGCACCTTATCGGTGATTTACATCAACCTATGCACATAGGTCAGAAAGAAGACAAAGGAGGAAACACCATCCAAGTGCAGTGGCATGGACGCGGTTCCAATTTGCACAGAGTATGGGATGAAAATCTGATAAAAAAATGGGATATGAGTTATGTAGAGCTCGCAGATAATGCCAAGCATTTAAGCAAGCACCAAATTAAAGCATTGCAAGCGGGTTCTGTTTTGGATTGGGTGAAGGATACGCATAGCTTAACGAAGAAAGTGTACAAATCGGCGAAAGTAGGAGAGAAGCTCGGGTATCGCTATTCGTATGTGTACTTTCCAATAGTGCGTCAACAATTACAAAAAGGAGGTTTGCGTTTGGCAAAGCTATTAAATGATATTTTTGACTAAGCAAAGAGTAGTCAGCACCCTAAAAGCCTTGGTATTCTTGCCAAGGCTTTTTAATTGTATCCACTAAAATTTTTCATTATTTTTAGAGAAGCAATAAACTAGTATGAATAAATTTCTAATTTTGATAGGCTTCCTAACGACGATCAGTTACGGACAGTCTAATAAATACGCAGAGGTAACAGCGCTTTCTAGTGTCGATTTTGAAGGCTTAAAACCTCACCTGACCACTCAAAGTGACAGTACCTATATCGTAAATTTTTGGGCAACTTGGTGTAAGCCCTGTGTAGAGGAACTTCCCTTGTTTGAGTCAATTTCAAAACGCTATAAAAAGAAAAAGGTAGCAGTGATATTGGTGAGTTTAGATTTTCCAAAACACCGAGATACGGCCCTCTTGGAGTTTATTAAAAAGCACCAATTGCAGTCAGAAGTAATTCACTTAGACGATCCGAAAGAACAGCAATGGATACCGAAGGTAGATCCTAATTGGACTGGGTCAATTCCCGCTACGCTCATTTACGATGCGAAAAAGAGAAAGTTTTATGAGCAAACCTTTAAAAAAGGTGCCTTAGAAAACGAATTAATTAATTTTTTAAAATAAAGCAATCATGAAAATTTTAAAATCAATAGGAGTTGTAGTCGCCCTTGTAACTTGTTTGGCCTTTGCAGTAAAAGTAGATACTGGGTATAAGGTAGGTGATGTAGTAACTGATTTTTCGTTGAAAAATACGGATGGAAAAATGGTGTCGATGGCCGATTTTCCGAACGCTAAGGGATTCATTGTCGTATTTACCTGTAATATGTGCCCGTATTCGGTAGCAAATGAAGATAGAATTCTCGCATTGGACAGAAAGTTTAAAGGAAAAGGATATCCCGTAATCGCCATCAACCCAAATGATCCTGCGGTTTCACCTGGTGATGGATTTGCAGAAATGAAGGTACGTGCAGCGGAAAAGAAGTTTACATTTCCGTATTTGTTTGATGAAAAGCAGGAAGTATACCCTCAGTTTGGAGCTACGAGAACACCGCATGTTTATATCTTAACCAAAAAGGAAGGGGCTGTCGTGGTTTCTTATATCGGAGCTATTGATGATAGTTCTCGAAATCCAGAAGCTGTTACAACGCGTTATGTCGATGAAGCAGTACATGCATTACTCCGAGGAGCTGCGCCAAAAACAACCTATACAAAAGCGATTGGTTGTAGTATTAAAACGAAGAAGTAAGTTAGAAATACGGTCTAAAAAAATCCCCAAGGCAAGAGCTTTGGGGATTTTTTTTAGGCTTCAAACTGACGTTCTTTAACCGCATTTTCTGATTCTTCTAGATTGAGTTGCGTTCGCAACCATTTGTTGGGTATTAGATCGATGGTCAAATTTACGCGCTCTGTGGTTCCTAAATTATCCACTTTGTGCGGGTCATCGAGTTTGAGGTACCAACATTCTCCAGGTTGCATAGTCACAATGCTATTGTTGAGGTAAAAGGTAACCTGGTTGTTTTTCAATATGGGAATGGTAATTCGAATAACCGATTTAGGAACTTCCAAAGCCAGTGTTGGGTCTGTGTGTTCTTTGACAATAGCTCCAGGAGCAAGTCGAAGTAAACGAACCAAAGTGACCGTAGTATGGGTTTTAAAATAATCGATGATTTCTGTAAGATACGCTGAGTTTTTTAAGGCTTCCGTATCGAGCCAGTCGGTCCAAGAACCATCGGCATAATCATTTGCCGGAGGTGGAAAAGGTAGACTGGGATTTACCATATGAGCAGGTGCTCTCAGTGGAATTACATCGTAATACTCATAACTCGTTAAGTGGTTTTTCTTTAAAGCTTCGAATTCTTGAAGCATCTTTTCGACGTCGAAGTGGACAGGTAACTGTATCCTATCACTGTACTTCGGGGGACGGAGGTTTGATAGATTAGACATCGCGTAAGTAAGTTAATAAATTAATTAGTTGTTTTCTTTAGCCTTCTGTTTGACTGACTAGTCCCTTAAAGGTAATTAAAAAATACTTGATAATCAATGCTTTTGGGTATAAATTAAACGGTAGAGTATGGGTTGTGCTCCCACATTATTTGCATAAAAGTTATCCAATACATACGAACGAAAGGACGATTTAAATAGTAATTTAGGGAGGATGTCCCAAATGCTCGGCCAGGAACAATGGTTGATGATACTGTAAGAACTCGAACTATCAGGTAAGAGTAGCACAGAGTTTTTGAGTTGGGTTTCCTTCTCAAACCAAGAGGCGGTATATTCCCAGATACCTAGGTTTTGAGCTGTGTTTTCTGCGCTGAAATAGTTGAAGAGAAAAGTGTGGCCTGCAAGGGGAGGAACAGGTCCAATTTGACGAATGTTGGAAGCCTGTGTTATCGTAGTTTTATGAGCGAGCTGATTGAGTTTTTGTACGAGCTGTTGAAAAGTTGGGGAACTCATAAGAGTTTGTCGAGAGTTTTCGCAATCGATGCTAATAAAAATGACGAAGTCGTAAGCAGCAAACTGATGTTCGGCGTAGTGTTCTCGAATATATCGCCCTCTACCTGGAGGCCTCAATTTTGCTTTGAATAAAGAGAATTCCATAGCTGGGTGCTGTGCCTGAAGTTTTTGAAGAGCCTCTGTACTCAAACCAATGGCAGCCTTTTTTTTCGAAGATGTTCGCCAATAAAAAGGAGTGCTACTACGATCGATTTCAGCAGCAATATGGATGAATTTCGCCGAACTAGTGGCACATAGGCTTACTTTGGGATAACGAAGGTGTTCATGGACGATGGTGAGCTTTGCTTGTTTCATATGTGTTAAAGTTTAGTGTCAAAATTCATCTTTTGACGACTTGAATCCTTTAACAAATGATAAAAACACTTATTTAGCTCGAATTCTACTCAAAGAAACTTGGGTGATACCGAGATAGCTAGCCACATCTCCTAAGTTTATACGTTGTAGGAGTTCGGCGTTTTGTTGAGAGAAATTTTTATAACGAATACTCGCATCCTGTTCGAGCATTTCTGAAATACGTTGGATCATGTTGAGGTTAGCCATTAGCATAAATTTGCGATAAGCGGTATTTATGGACGGATGCTGTGTACACAATTGTTCTAATGCCTGTAATGGAATAGCGAAAGCTTTTGTAGTAGCGAGGGCTATGATTTCGTATTTGTCACTGGTGTTTCCGTAAAAGCTAGCCAAGTCTGTAACCGCCTCTCCTTCCTTAAAGAAACGCATGATAAACTCTTTATCATCCTTAAAAAAACGCAACTTTACCAGGCCTTCTTCAATAAAAAATAACTCTTGGCAGCCCTGATGTACCCGAATGAGGGGGGCACCCTTTTTTACCGAATACTTTTCATAACCAACTTTGGTTAGGGCCTCAATAGCCTCTGGTGTTAAACGGGTAATTTTGGAGAATAAACGAATACAAGGATTCATAGTTTCTTATTTATCGAGATAATCCTGATAAGCCTCTTGAGAAATGGCTTTTCCTAGTTTTTCTAAATCGTCGGTCGTTCCTTGGGTAAGGGCGGGCTTATTGCTTACGTAATCGTAAACATATGCTCCTGATTTACTAACGGTACCAAATCCTTTGTTAAAAATGTAATGAGCGTAGTGTTGCTCGTTGTGATTAAACAAGTTTGATCCAAACGAAAAAGCGTCTTTATCACCTTTGAGCAGGTCGAGTAAGGTATAGGGAATATCGATTTGCGAGCCCACAGTGGTATTGACCACTCCTTTTTGCTTTAAAGCACCTCCCAACCATACCATTGGGATTTGAAACTTCTTTGGAGCATTGAAATACCCCTCGTGTTTAGGCAATGGATGTCCGTGGTCTGCTACGATGATCACTAGGGTGTTGTCCCACCAAGTTTGCTGTTTTGCTTCCGCTATAAAGGCACCGATAGCTGCATCGGTGTAGGCTTGTGCGCTTTTGTACAGGTCCGTTTCTGTGCGTTTCCCAAATTTGTATTCACCTGGGAATTCGTAGGGTTCATGGCTAGTTAATGTTAAAGCAATGGTGAAAAATGGTGCTGATTGTTTTTCTTTTAAGTCACGCATACAACGTTCGAGCATGATGTGATCGTGAGCCCCCCATTTAGAGTTCCAATCTGCACGGTCAAACTCGTTTCCTTCGACGATTTGATCGATTTGACCATTTCGTAAATAGGTGTTCATATTTCCAAAGTTCGTATCACCTCCGTAGTAAAAGCTGGTTGTATACCCGAGTTTCTTCATTTCGGCAGTCAGCATAGGTAAGGACCTTGTTTTATGAGGAGTTTTGATGATGCTCTGAGTAGGTTGCGGATAATAGCCACTCAAGATGGCAGGAAGTCCTTTGTCGGTACGGTCACCATTTCCGTAAAAATTAGAAAACAAGATGCCTTCTTTACCCAGCTGATCGAGGTGCTCTGTCACTCCTTCGGCACCGTTTAGCGACCCTACTGCTTTGGCAGATAGGCTTTCCCAGATAATCAACAATACATTAGGCTTGTTAGCTAACAGCACACTGTCGGTACTTTGTAATAAAGGAGTTCGGCGTTTTTCGATAATTTCTTGCGCAATTTTGGTGTCAAAATGCGTGTATGGATTGTGGTCTTCTGTTTTGTGTGTCAGCGTATTTCCTAGATTCCAAATACAATTTATAGCCGCGTGATTGGCAAACATATTATTGGAAAAATACACATTACTTTGATTGATGGGAACTGTTTGAAAACCGCCGCGAATAGGAAGGATTAACAAGGCAATCACAACTAAAAATACTGGGAGTTCCCAGAGTTTTCCAGGGGCTAACTGCGATAGTGGTTTTTGAAGTGTTTTGTTAAGGGTATAACAACTGATTGCAGTAAAACTGAGCCATATAAAAATACCCACAACGAGCAAGGTTCCCGATACCGAGGCGAGCATGATTTTTGGCGTGCTGATATAGTTAAATAAGGTACTGTCGATTCGAACTCCCCATGATTTATACAGTACAGTGTCAATTATGATGAGTAAACTCGTCAAGGCGATGATAGGGTAGCTGTAGGCTTTCAGTAAAAAACGAGTTGCCGTTGCTCTGAACGGAACCGTTAGCATGAGGATGAGAAAAGGAATCAAGGACAGGTATCCTGTAAAGGAAAGATCTAATTGGATTCCGTAAACGAAAGTCTTGATACTTGTAAGTAGACCAGCTTCTCGAGTTTTTTCCATGTAAAAGATCAGAAATAAAAAGCGAGAAAAGGCAAAATATCCGAGCCACCATAGAAAATAAAACAAGGCGAGCTCGGCTCTGGTTTTTAATGTGTTCATGAATTATTCAGTAACTTTTAAACGTGCTTGAGCAGTGATGCTCGCATCCGAATAATCGTTGTTTAGGTATTTTAAATATCCAGTGATGGCAATCATTGCCGCGTTGTCTGTGGTGTATTGGAATTTTGGAATATAAGTGTTCCATCCCCAGTGTTTTTCTGCGAGCTCTAAACGCTTTCTTATTTCGGAATTTGCCGAAACACCTCCTGCAATAGCAATGTGTTTGATACCTGTAGCTTTTACTGCATTTTTAATTTTGTCCATTAAAATTTCAATAATCGTATGTTGTATTGAGGCACAGATATCGTAGAGGTTTTCTTCGATAAAATTTGGATTGGCTTTGGTTTCTCGTTGGATAAAATACAAAATAGCTGTTTTGAGTCCACTGAAGCTAAAATCCAAATCTCCCACACGTGGTTTACTAAAGCTATAGGCTTTGGGGTTCCCTTGTTGGGCGTACTTGTCGACCAAAGGACCTCCAGGATAGGGGAGTCCTAATATTTTTGCTGATTTATCAAAGGCTTCTCCAACGGCATCGTCGATGGTTTCACCTAAGATTTCCATTTCGAAATGGTCTGTTATTTTTACTATTTGGGTATGTCCACCACTAATGGTAAGACAGATAAAAGGGAAAGGAGGAATTTTAGATCCTTCTTCCTTGATAAAATGGGCCAATATATGTGCCTGCATATGATTGACGTCAAGCAGCGGAATGTCAAGTCCTAAAGCCAGTGATTTGGCAAAGGAAGTTCCGACCAATAAAGATCCCATAAGTCCAGGCCCTCTGGTAAAGGCAATGGCACTCAAATCTGATTTTTCAATACCCGCTTGGGCAATTGCTTGCTGTACTACAGGGACGATGTTTTGTTGATGGGCTCGAGAGGCCAATTCAGGAACAACACCACCGTATTTGGCGTGCACTTCTTGGTTGGCTACGATATTGCTCAATACTTTTCCATCGTGTAAAACTGCGGCACTTGTATCGTCACAAGAGCTCTCTATTCCTAATATATAAACGTTCTTTTTATCCAATTTCAAGAGATTTATCCTGCAAAAATATTCATAATGAGTTAGAAAATCGTTAAAATCGAATTTTCTTTACATTTTGGGCAAGATTTTTGGTATTAGCTAGTTACTTTTGTTAAATTATTACTATCAAAATTCGCGGGTATCAAGAGAGCAAAGAAAATATTGGGGAGGATCGTTAAGTACGTAGTGCTTTTTTTGTTGTTGCTCATTGTAGTACTGTCCTTACCGCCAGTACAAAGTAGGTTGGCCAAAAAGGCAACAGATTACGTGAATGAAGCTTTTGGAACCAATATCGTTGTAAAGCGACTAGACCTTTCTTGGTTGGGAACCGTACAATTGAAAGGAATTGAAATCCGAGATCACCATCAAGACACCTTAATTTTTGTAAAAAACTTAAAGACCTCTTTGTTAAACGCCAAAAAGGTGTTGGAGAATAAAGTGGACTTGGGAGAAGCTTCGTTGAGCGGAATTCATTTTCATATGAAAACCTACAAAGGGGAATCCAATGATAACCTGTCGGTATTTATCGAAAGTTTTGATGATAATAAGCCTAAAGACAGCACTGCGACTCCTTTTATATTGCGCTGCGAACAGATTAATTTAGCCGATATGGATTTTCGATTGCGCGATGAAAATCGCAGCGAAGATCTTCAATTTGGAGCGTCCAAGCTCTCGGCATCGTTAAATAACTTCGCCGTTGTGGGGCCCGATGTGAATGCAGACATACGAAACATGGGCTTTACAGACAACCGAGGAGTGGTAGTTACTGATTTGAGTACCGATTTTAGTTATACCAAAACGAAGATGCTGTTTAATAACCTGGTATTGCGCACGGACAACAATTCCAAATTGGCGGCCAACGTCAAACTGAGCTATAACCGAAAAGACTTTGTTGATTTTAACGATAAGGTGCAAATCAAAGCGACGTTTAACAAGAGCAGCATGTCGGTAAAAGATTTGAGCAAGTTATACCGCGAACTCAGCGGAGATGATATGCTGCATTTCACCGGTAAAATTCAAGGTGTTTTAAATAACTTTAGTGCTACCAAGGTTCGATTACATTCGAAAAATGGAATGAAGATCATTGGTGATATGGGCTTTGTAAATGCCCTGCGTACCGAACGTGGGTTTGTTTTTGATGCTGATTTGGCTAATGTTACCGCAAATTACTTTCAGTTAAAAAGTGTATTGCCCAATTTGTTAGGAAAAACCTTGCCTACAGAGTTTCAGCGTTTGGGGAATTTTACCATGGTAGGACTGGTAAAAGTAACTCCGGAGCAAATGGAAGCCACCCTAAATGTCGAATCGGCCATCGGAACGACCATCTCCGATCTGCAACTTACGAATATCGAGAACATAGATGAAGCGGAATACGTGGGGGAAGTGGAGTTTAAAGATTTTGATATAGGTGTATTTGCCAACGATCCGCTCTTAGGAAAAATTTCCTTGATTGCCGATGTGAACGGAAGTGGCTTTAATGTAGAGAATGTCAATACGACCATTATCGGGAAAATAACCAACCTGGAATTTAACGACTATGAATACAAAGACCTCAGTGTAAACGGACAATTTCAAAACAAAAAGTTCGACGGGTTTTTGAGTGCGGATGATGAGAATTTCAAAATGACTTTTGAAGGATTAGCAGATTTCTCTTCGGCGATTAATAAGTTCGACTTTGAGGCCGATATCGCCCATGTAAATTTGAAAGCGACTAACCTCTTTACCCGCGATAGTATTGCGAGGTTAAAAGGAAAGGTAGGACTGAATATTTCTGGAAATACGTTCGATGATATTATAGGAAAGGCGTCCTTTAAAGATTTTGTATATACCAACCAAAAGCAGGCTTATCGATTTAAGAAATTTGACATTAGTTCTATTGTCAAAGACAGTATCAAAACCATTGAAGTCAACTCGGAAGATATTGTACGAGGGAAATTGGAAGGGAAGTTTTTATTTAATGAGTTGTGGTCTGTGACGCAAAATGCTCTGGGAAGTGTGTATACAAACTACGAGCCCTTTAAGGTAACTCCCAACCAGTTTTTAGATTTTGACTTTACCATTTACAACCAGATCATCGATGTGTTTTTACCGCAGATGTCCATAGGGAAAAATACGCGATTGAAAGGACGTATTAATTCGGATAGAAATTCGGTAAAATTGACTTTTTCAACGCCGGTTATCAACGCCTATGGCAATCTCCTGGAAACAGTAGTTCTCCGATTAGACAACAAAAATGCACTGTACAATACTCACTTAACCGCCGGGAAGATAGATAGTAAATACTACGATATTGAAAAGCTCAACTTGTTGAACAGGACAGAGAAGGACACGCTGTTTTTTAAATCGCTGTTTAACGGGGGGAAGAATTTTGATCAAAAATTTAATTTTGACTTTTACTTTACCATTAACCCCGATCAGAAATGGGTGGTAGGAGTACAAAAATCAACACTCAACTACCAGGGGTTTGACTGGGTGGTGAATCCTAATAACGATAAAGAGAGTAAGGTGACCTTTGACTTGCAAAAAAAGGATTTTAGCGTAGCTCCTGTCGAGTTAATTTCTGGGGAACAACACATAGGCTTCCGTGGAGACATCAAAGGAGAGGATTACAAAGATATCCAAGCGAGTTTCCGATCCGTAAAATTACAGAGTTTCTTACCCAGTATTGACAGCCTGCGATTGAGAGGAAAGGTAGATGGTTTGTTTGCCTTAAAGCAAAAAGAAGGAATACTAGATCCGAAGGCAGAAATGCGCATTCAAGACTTCAGTATTAATGATTTTGAACAAGGAAACCTGTCTTTGCAAATAAAAGGAGAAAACTCCTTTGAGAAGTACAGCGCCTACATGAGTTTAGAAAACGAGAACGCCAAAAGTATTACTGCGCAGGGAACACTCGACTTCAGCCAAAAACGTCCAACAATGGACTTGTCGGTAGCACTGCGAGACTATGAAATAGCAGCATTTAGTCCGCTAGGACAAGAAGTGCTTTCAAAACTTCGGGGGAGAGTGTCGGGTGATTTTACCTCAAAAGGCTATATCCGAAATCCGGAGTTTGACGGGAAATTGGTACTGGAAGAAGCCGGTTTAGCGTTTCCGTACTTAAATGTTGATTTCGATTTAAAAGGAAATTCTGAAATAGTACTCGAAGGACAGCAGTTTATTTTGTCGGATGTAATATTGGAAGATACCAAACACAATACCGTAGGAAATTTATCGGGGTATATCGCGCATCGTAATTTTGACCTGTGGTTTATGGATTTAGATTTAACAACCGATAATTTACTGGTTTTAGACACGAAGGAGTCTGATGAAATACCCTATTACGGAACGGCATTTTTAAAGGGAACAGCCGAAATTACTGGGGTAACGAGTAACTTAGATATCGTTGTGGAAGGAAGTACCCAACCGAATACTAAGTTTGTAATTCCGCTGAGTGATGTTAAAATGATAGACAATTACAAGTTGATTCATTTTGAAAAGCGCGCTACAGAAACGGTAGAAAAGGAAAAACTCATCGAAGATATTAAAGGACTCGATTTAAAAATGCGTCTCGACGTGACCAAAGATGCGGAAGCACAGGTAGTAATCGATAAAGTATCGGGAAGTGAATTGAAAGGAAGTGGACAAGGAACCCTCCAGATAGATATCAATACCCGAGGAAAGTTTAATATGTTCGGAGACTTTAAGGTAGAAAAAGGGTTGTATAACTTTAAATACGCCGGAATTACCAAGCCTTTTGTGGTGCAAAAGGGAGGAACAATTTCTTGGACGGGAAGTCCTTTTGATGCTGAGTTGGATATTACAGCCGTGTATCGAACCAAAGCAAATCCAGCACAGGTATTAGACAATATTAATTCGAGTAGAAAAATCCCGATTGATTTGTACACCAAAATTACGGGAGGCTTGTTTAGTTCTAAACAGGAATTTGATATTAAAATTCCCAACGCGAATTCTACAGTGAGTTCCGAGTTGGAATTTTTACTCAATGAGAACGATTTGAATACCAAAATGCAGCATTTCTCGTTTTTATTGGCATTCGGAACCTTTTATAACGAAGAGGCTATCGGAACTAGTGCCACCAACGGACTTACCGGAACCGCCTCTGAAATTGCGACGAGTATTTTATCAGACATGCTGAACAGTGATGGAAGTAAGGTGAAGTTTGGAGTTGGGTATACGCAAGGAAATCGAGGAGACGTTAACAATGTAAATAGTGATGATCAGGTAGATGTTTCGGTGAGTACACAACTCAGTGATCGTGTACTGGTCAACGGAAAAGTAGGAGTTCCCGTTGGAGCTAACACTCAAACCAGTGTAGTGGGAGAGGTTAAGGTTGAGGTGCTACTAAATGAGGAAGGAAACTTTAGAGGTACTGTATTTAACAGGCAAAATGACGTACAGTATTCGGCAGAGGACGAAGGCTATACGCAAGGAGTCGGTTTGTCATATCAAGTAAATTTTAATAACTTAAAGGAGTTAGGACAAAAATTAGGTTTAAAGAAAAAAGAGAAAAAGGAAGCTAAAAAAGACAGCCTTCCTAAAAAACCTAAAAATCGAATGATGCATTTTAAATCGAAGAAAAAGACTAAAAAATAACCAAACTAATATGAAACGATCTATTAAAGACTATGTAATCATAGGACTAAAAGGAATGGCCATGGGAGCTGCAGATGTAGTACCAGGAGTATCAGGAGGAACGATAGCTTTTATTTCAGGTATTTACGAAGAGTTGCTACAGTCGATAAGTTCTGTAAACCTAGGTGTGCTTAAAACACTGAAAAACGATGGGCTAGCAACGGCTTGGAAACAGGTGAACGGAAATTTCTTAGCAGCGCTTTTACTCGGAGTTGCCATTAGTGTGGCCTCTCTGGCGAAGTTGATTTCCTGGTTGTTGGAAGCACATCCGGTATTGCTCTGGTCTTTTTTCTTTGGCTTGGTATTGGCAAGTGTATTGTATATCGGAAAGCAAATAGAACGCTGGAATGTCGCTTCAGTGGTGTTGATGCTCGTAGGAGCAGTGTTGGCCTATTATATCACCACACTCAACCCTATGGTTTCGGAAAACTCATCCCCGCTATTTTTATTTCTCGCAGGTGCCTTGGCAATTTGTGCCATGATTTTACCAGGGATTTCGGGGTCTTTTATTTTGGTATTGCTCGGAGCTTATAAAGCGATACTCGCAGCAGTAAATCAACGTGATTTGTTTACCATTGCTGTCGTAGGATTAGGAGCGATTGTTGGTTTATTGTCTTTTTCGAGAATCTTGAAATGGTTATTTGCCCATTATAAAAATTACACACTGGCGGTACTTACGGGCTTTATTTTAGGGTCTTTAAATAAAATATGGCCATGGAAAAAAGTTCTGACCTATCGTACCAACTCTCACGGAGAGCAGGTGCCTTTTAACGAACTTTCGATATCGCCGTTTTCTTTTGAAGGAGATCCACAGTTGTTCGCGGCAATAGGACTTGCTGTAGTCGGTTTTGGATTGATTTTACTCCTAGAAAAATTAGCTGTTGAAAAGAGCTAGAAATTGTGTAACTTCGTTCGACTAAGGAATTGGAAATGCACAATAAACGATCACTACGTGAAAAGATAGGGCTATTTATTCGCGGCTTAACCATGGGAGGTGCCAATAAAGTTCCAGGAGTTTCTGGAGGTATGGTAGCTTTTGTTATGGGATTCTACGAAGAGCTCATCTTTACCTTCCAACGCGTTAATGGCAAGGCGTTTAAACTGCTGTTTAACGGTCGGTTTAAAAGTTTTAGTCGCTATACTAATTTGGAGTTTTTAGTACTCGTGATGACGGGGAGCATGTGTAGTTATTTTAGCGTATCGTTACTCCTCGATTATTTTTTAAAGAATTACGAACTCTATGTGTGGTCGTGGTTTTTTGGAATGATCATCGGGTCTATTTATTACATAGCTAAAGATTTTGCTGATTGGAGCTTAAAAAATGGTATCGGCCTCTTGTTGGGAGTTGGAGTGGGACTTGCGATAAGTTTTATGACACCTGCCAAGGAAAATGATAATTTGTGGTTTGTTTTTCTCTGCGGCATCATCGGTGTCTCAGGTATGACCTTACCGGGATTGTCGGGTTCATTTATTTTAATTTTACTCGGTAACTACGTATTGCTTTTAGTAGATAGTGTCAATGTGTTTGGAGGCGTCATTACCAGTTTACTCCAAGGAGATTTCTCGGTGCTCCAAGATGCTGTTAAGCAGCGATATTTAAAAATAATTGCGGTCTTTACAGCAGGATCGGCCTTTGGGTTGGTCTCAATTTCTCATGTTTTGGGCTATGTGCTCAAAAGGTGGCATCAGCTGGTTACTGCTATCATTATCGGGTTTATTACGGGGTCCTTAGGAAATGTATGGCCTTGGAAAACGACGATTCATAAAATGGAGGCAGGCGTATACCTACTCGACAAAAAAGGCAATAAAATTATAGAAAACTACGAACGCTATATTCCCGACATGCAACTGGGAGCTACCTGGCTAGCCATCACTTTTATAGCTATCGGTATAGCATTGATATTATTAATTGATTATTATGGAAGAAAACGTGCTAACTAAGCGTTTTGCTTTGATAGGAAGAAATATTTCTTATTCTTTTTCACGAGGATATTTTACGGAGAAGTTTCAGAAATTAGGCCTGGAAAACTGCGAATATGTCAATTTTGATTTGGCAGAAATTTCGGAGTTAAAAGCTACTTTGGCAACACAGGTTCACGAGCTAGGAGGAATGAATGTGACGATTCCTTATAAATTAGCCATCTTTGATTTTTTAGATGAGTTGGATGAGGAAGCCCGTGAAATTGGCGCTGTGAATACCGTACAGCTGCTAGAGAACGGTGGCTTAAAAGGATACAATACCGATGTTTATGGATTTCGAGTGTCACTAGCTCCCTTACTGCCAAAAGGAGCAGTTAAAGCCTTGATTTTAGGAACGGGTGGCGCTTCAAAAGCGGTTGCCTATGCCTTAAAACAATTGGGGGTTCCTTATACTTTTGTCTCGCGATCGGCCTCTGAGAAATCACTTACTTACGACGCGTTGACTCCTGAGCTAATTGCGACACATACCCTGATAGTAAACTGTACACCTCTCGGAACTTTTCCGGATGTAGAACAATGTCCTGATATCCCATACGAGGGCATTGGAGAAGGGCATTTGCTATATGATTTGATATACAATCCGGCAGAGACTGCATTTTTAAAAAATGGAAGATTGCGCGGTGCTCAAATCAAAAATGGGTTGGAAATGTTAGAGCAACAAGCTGAGAAAGCTTGGGAAATATGGAACTCAAATCAATAATTTAAACAAAAAATAAAGTTTGCATTTCTTTTAGAATGCTTATATTTAAGCTCTAATCGAAAGGAACTTAAACATTGTAGATATGTTAGAAAACAACGAAGAAAAGGTTGAACAACCAACAAATCATGAAGAAACTGTTGTGACTGGAGCTGAAAAAGCGGTCTCTGATATTGAGAACGAAGTAGCTCAGGAAGCGGAAAAAGCAGATGAAAAACATGAGATACCTATGCTCGACTACGCAGCCATGGAACTAGATGCGTTGGTAGATGAGTTAAAAAAATTACTTAAAGCACACCCGATACAACAATTAAAAGCCAATGTAGATGCGTTAAAATTAGCGTTCAATACGAAGTTCGGCAAGTTGTTGGCCGATAAAAAAGAGGCGTTTTTAGCAGAGGGTGGAAATTCTATAGACTTTCAGTTTTCTAGCCCGGTAAAATCGGAATACAATAAGTTACTTGGAGAGTACAAAACCAAAAGAGATAGCTATTACAATCAGTTGGAAAAGCAACTGAAAGATAACTTAGAAAGAAGAAACGAGCTGATTGAAGAATTGAAATCACTAATCGAGCACGGAGACGTCAAGTCTATGTACAACGATTTTCAAGAAATTCAACAGCGTTGGAAAAATATTGGAGCAGTGCCAAAAACCAAGTACAACGATACTTGGAAAACTTACCACCACCACGTAGAGCGTTTCTACGATTTACTACATTTGAATAAAGATTTCAGAGAACTCGATTTCAAACACAACCTGGAAGAAAAGTTAAAGCTCATAACGCGAGCGGAAGCTTTAAATGAGTTGGTAGATATCAATGTTGCTTTTAAAGAATTACAAGAGTTACACCGCTTGTGGAAAGAAGAAATTGGACCGGTTGGTAAAGAGCACCGAGAAGATGTGTGGAAGCGTTTTAGTGAGGCTACGAAAAAAATTCACGACAAACGTCATCAGTATTTCAAAGAGTTGAAATCAAAGTATCAAGATATGATCGATGCGAAATTAGTCGTTGTCGATGAAATTAACGCCTTCGATGTGTCGGGGAACAAAACCCACAACGATTGGCAAAAGAGCATCGTGGAAATTGAAGCATTGCGCAAAAAGTACTTTGATATCGGGAAGTTACCTTATAACAAAAGCGAAGCTATTTGGCAGAAGTTTAAAGCGGCTACCAAGAAGTTTAACACCGCTAAAAACGCGTTCTATAAACAGGAAAAAAGCGCGCAAAGTGACAACCTTAAAAAGAAAATGGAATTGGTAGAACTCGCTGAGAGTTTAAAAGAAAGCGATGACTGGGATACTACGACGAATACCATGAAACGCATTCAGTCAGATTGGAAGAAAATAGGACATGTGCCAAGAAAGTACTCCGATGAAATTTGGAAGCGTTTTAAGAGTGCCTGTAATTATTATTTTGATCGTTTGCACGAACGCAAGAACGAACTTAATAAAGAACTTTTAGTCGTAGTTGATGCGAAAAAAGAATTTTTAGATGCGTTTAAAGAAAAGGCAAGTTTATCGTTGGATGAAGTGCTGGCAGCCATCGCCGATTGGAAAAAATTAGGAAACCTACCGAGAAATGCGCGTCATTTAAATGACAAATTTAACAAGGCGGTAGATGCGTTTTTAGAAAAGCTAGATATGAGCAGAACAGATATCGAGTTTTTGAAATTTAAAAACGTGGTAGACGGTTATCTAGACCAAGAAGATTATAGGAAACTCGATAGTGAGCAGTTGTTTATCCGACGTAAGATTGACGAGAATGTCCGAGAAATGCAACAGTTAGAAAACAACTTGAGCTTTATCTCAAACGCTACGGAAGACAACCCATTAGTACAAAATGTACGTCGAGGAATTCAAGAATTTAAAGACGAACTCGACATCTGGCAAATGAAGTTGGATTACTTAAAAAAATTAGAGTACTAGACATAAAAAAAATAGCAGCGAAAGCTGCTATTTTTATTTTTTAGGAGGGTATTTACTCAACAGTTTACTGATAATGTGTTGGTAGTGTCTCTCTTTTTCTTCAGGCTTTAAATTGTCTCTGACCTCAGAAGAAATAACTCCTTGCCAAAGCAATTCGTTTTTTTCAGCATCTACAAAATCGAGGGTAAATACTTCTTTAATTTTTACGGTAGTAATAGGAATACCTCCAGAGATATCAAAGCCTATATTTCCGCCACCACCGATACCTACTCCGATAGTATTTCGATTTTGAACCGGTTGTTTTTCTACAAAAAAGTTGACGAGTATGGCAGGTGATGTTGACTGCGTAATGCGCTTGAGTTTTAATTGTTGATCGAGCACCTGTTGTACGCGTTTGATATCTAGTCCATTCAAGCCGTTCCCGGCATCTTCAAAGTAGTTAAAACTGGTGTACTTCGCAAAATTGGCCGCACTGTCGTAATCGTACACGACTTTCGTGGACGAGCAGCTTATAAAAATGAATAGAAAGATATATTTGAATGTTCTCATGATTCCGTTTTAGGAGCTAAAGTAACAAAAATTGTACCTTATTAAAAAAAGCCTCGAATTTCTTCGAAGCTTTTCATGCATGTGTATGTAGGTGGTTTATTGCACTGCTTTCAAAGCATCAATATTACCATATCCGTAGTCTCCATTTTTATTTGGATAAAACTCTGAGGCTTGCTTCATTTTTTGCAATACCTGAGCTCTGGACCAGCCTGGATTTTTCGACCATACTAAAGCGGCGATTCCAGCAGTCGTAGCCGTTGCTATCGACGATCCTCCTACGTAATTTTCTTTACCGTTGTAGTAACTCAACACCGGAATTTTATTGTCTGTACCATTTCTGCGTTGCATTTGAATGGTAAAATCGATTTTCGATCCTTTGTGGCAAACGTCACAATTGTCATAAACGCCTTCCTGAACTCCTGTTACGGCAACCGTTTCATCCATAGAAGCCGGGAAAATAACGCCGTACCAAGTAGTAAAAGAAGTGGAAGTTCCTCCAGCAGCGACAATCATCTTTCCTTTGTTGTAGGCATACTTTACAGCGTCTTTTACGCGACTGATACTGAATGGCGATCCTAGCGACATCGAAATAACTTTGACATCACTTCGATTTCCTAAAGCCGTCAGTGCTTCAGCAATACCTCTTTTTTCGTGATAATCATCAATAACCACGTTGGCAACTGCTCTATAGCTCACTAAGTTGGCGTTGTAAGCAACTCCTACAGGTAAATTGTCGTTATTTCTTGGGGCAGTGGCAACCGAAGCCATACTGGTTCCGTGACCGCATTTGTCATTGACACCATCGTAGTTGTTTGACCAAGCCCACCACGAATCTACATAGGTTCCGTACTTCTGTACAAATCTTCCCGATGAATAGCCATCGTTAAAGTACTGATTCATCCATTTTTGCTCTGGTGATAATCCGGTGTCTATAACAGCCACGGTTACTCCGGCTCCTGTACTGTGATTCCAAGCTTGTGGGATTTTATGAGCATCAAAGGCCCAAGGTAATTTGGCTCCTGGAGCGATGGTTCTGTAATCGTTAGCATTTATGGTATTTTGGCGGTAACCACATCCTGCAGAAGAAGCCATTTTTTCGGCTCCTGCTGTAAAGGCAGTGTATCCGGCAGGTTCAACATAGCGTACACGACTGTCTTTGAGTAAGGCTTCTATCGTGGCTAAGTTTTCGACCTTGATATCGAGTACATTGATATTTTCATCGGAAAATAACTCGTTTTTGGCACGTGAACCTTGTTTTTCTGATTGAGAGATTAAAGCTACGAGTTGTTCTTTGATATTTTTGGAAGAAGCACTTCTTTGATAGTCAGTGGCTGAGGTTCCATAACCAACCGTTAAAATCTGTTCACCGTGCTTTAATGCACTCCAAATGGTATGTGCATTTTGTTTGGTCCACTCAAAATCACCGGTAGTTTCTAGTGATTTTTTGATAAGAGAATTGATTTCGGTTTTACTTAGAGCATCTTGCGTTACCTGGTTTTCTACTTCTAGGGCATCATTCGACGAACAGGAAATCATAAGGCATACGATTCCTATACTCATGAGTATTTTTTTCATGGTTTTGAAGGGTTTTGTATTAAATTATAGCGAATATATTAAAAAATACAATCAAAAATATAGTATATCGTAAAAAAGTAATATCAAAAATAGCAAATTGGTAATCGAAAGAAATTAAAACAAAAAAAATAGCAAGGGAGAGCCCTTGCTATTACTGAGATTGTTTAATTCTTTGGTAGCTAGTCGGTAATCACCACACGAGTGGGAGTATCTTTTCCTTCGATGATACTTTCAGTTCCTTTAGCTACAGCTTTAACCGTTTCTGTCAATACACGAGTATCTAAAGTAGCCGCCTCGTCCGATACTTTGTGGTAATCCGCATCGACGTCGATAGGCGTTGTTGAAAATGTGTGTGAGGGTACCCCTAGGCGTGCCAATGAAGCATTGTCAGAACGGAAAAAGAGGTTGAATTTTGGATAGGGGTCTGGATAGAGTTTGTAGCCAGTACCCTCTAGATTTTTTTGTATGATTTTACCAAAATCAGAACGGTCAAAACCTGTTAACCATGCCGTTTTAGGTCCTGTTTTTGGTTCTTTACCGATGAGTTCTAGGTTAATTCCAGCAACGAATTTAGACGCGTCAATATCTTTTCCGAAGTGTTTTGATCCAACAAGTCCCATTTCTTCAGCAGTAAAACAAACGAAAACGATCGAACGTTCGTTGTTTCCTTTTTGAGCGTAGTATTCAGCCAAGGAAAGTACTCCAACAACTCCTGAGGCATCGTCGTTGGCTCCGTTAAAAATAGTATCGCCTTCACCGTCTTTTTTGACACCCAAATGATCGTGATGGGCCGAAACGACTACAAATTCCTCTTTTTTAGATTTGCCTTCCAAGACTCCGATAATATTGGACATCTTAATACCGTTGTGCTCAAATTCTTGACGGTAGCTCGTAAGATCGCCGTAAAACTTTAAACCAATACGCTTGTATTCATTTTCTATGTACTGAGTAGCTTTCTCCATACCTTCTGTACCCGGTAATCTCCCGGTCATTTCATCAGAGGCTAGCGTGTAGAGGTGTTTTTTTATTACTAGTGAATCGATCACCGGTTGGGTAGTAGTCACTGCCACTTCTTGGGTTTCAGTGGATTCGGGGAGGTCTTTTTTGTCGTTGCTGCTATTTTGCTTACACGCAAATAAAGCCATGCTCAATCCGATAAAAAGAACGGTGTGTTTCTTCATGTTAATTTGATTTTAAAGCTTAAATATAGCTAATTTAATTTCTTATTTTTGTAGGAAATTAACAATGACTATGCATTTATCAGAGATACCGAGTATAAAACACACAGATTCAAACAACTTTTTCTTACTAGCAGGACCTTGTGCCATTGAAGGAGAAGATATGGCAATGCGTATTGCGGAACGCGTGGTGGAAATTACCAATAAATTGAAGATTCCCTATGTTTTTAAAGGGAGTTTTAAGAAGGCAAATCGCAGTAGAATCGATAGTTTTACTGGAATCGGTGATGAAAGAGCATTGGAAATTTTAAAGAAGGTAGGAGAAGCTTTTGAGGTGCCTACCATTACCGATATCCACGAGGTAAGTGATGCTGCGTTGGCAGCCCAATACGTAGATGTATTGCAAATTCCAGCCTTTTTAGTGCGTCAAACGGATTTAGTGGTGGCTGCTGCTGAAACTGGAAAAGTAGTAAATTTGAAGAAAGGACAATTTATGAGTCCAGAAGCCATGCAACACGCAGTGAAAAAAGTTCACGATAGTGGAAATTCAAAGGCTTGGATCACCGATAGAGGAACCATGTTTGGATACCAAGATATGATCGTAGATTTTAGAGGGATTCCTACCATGCGTGCCATCGCTCCTACAGTATTAGACGTTACCCATTCACTGCAACAACCCAACCAGTCGAGTGGTGTGACCGGAGGTCGTCCAGAAATGATAGAGACCATCGCTAGAGCAGGAGTGGTAAACAATGTCGATGGCTTGTTTATCGAAACGCATTTTGACCCAGCAAATGCCAAAAGTGACGGAGCAAATATGTTAGATTTAAAACATTTAGAAGGTTTATTGAGTAATTTAGTAGCAATTAGAAAAACTGTCTTGGCATTATAGGCATAGTTTTTGTTTATTTGCTAAAGTTGTAATTTTTCTGATGAATATGAAGCGGCTATTCTACCTACTTATTTTTTTAAGCTGTCAAACGTATGCGCAAAGCTATAAGAGCATCGCGCAAAAAGTTCAGCTGTACAGCAATGCAAATTCGGCAAAAGTAATCGCCGACAAAATCGCTGTGGATTTTGACGACCCCGAAGTGCAGGCAAAAGCGGCCTTTATTTGGGTTGCAAAAAATATCAAGTACAATTTTAATGCGTACAGACGAGGCATTAGAAAATCGGTAGGATTTCGATACCGATCAGAAGAAGAACGCTTACAGAAATTACGAGCTATAAAAGACAGTATCGTCGTCAAAACCCTAAAAGAACGAAAGGCCGTTTGTGAAGGTTATGCTCAAACCTTGGCGAAAATATTGAGTGAACTCGGCATACAAAACGAGGTGGTGAAAGGATATGTACGCAACTCCTACATGGAAATAGGTGCGCCCTTGGCCAGACCAAACCACGCGTGGAATGCGGTGTTTATAAAAGATAAATGGATGGCGATCGATGCTACGTGGGCAGCAGGTTCCGTGATTAACGGCCGCTGGCAACCTCAGTTTGACACCTACTATTTTAAAATTCCAGAAAAGCATTTTTTAAAAACACATTACCCAGAGCTTTCTCGCTGGAGAATGGGAAGTGAGATGAGTAAAAAAGAGTTTTACGAACAACCCATTTATACGACGGAGTTCTTAAAAACAAATCTTGAACTCATCGCGCCAACCAATGGTTTGTTGAAAACCACAGAGGGAGAATCACTGACCTTACAGGTGAAGAATTTGCTCTCATTTCAAACCGTTCTCTGTGGGTTGAGTAGTTATCGCTTTGCACAAAAGCCGAGTGTGGTGTATAAAAACAGTGTAGGATACATTAAAATTACACCGAGTAAAAACTGTCAAAAGTTGTTTTTAGTAGTGGATGGAGATGTGTACATCGAATTCCGATTGATTTAAAAACGTATATAGATACTGATAACGGGAGAAGAGCCAATGCTTTTCTCCCGTTTTTTTTGGTGTATTGATATTTATATTTTAACTTTGTAATGCAAAGTACTTTTAATTATGACTAAAGAAAAATACCTAGACGACCTGCAAGAAATCAGAAGCATCATGCAAAAATCATCGCGATTTATATCGCTCAATGGCTTGTCAGGGGTACTGGCAGGATCTTATGCATTGATCGGTGCAGCCTATGCTTACTGGTTAGTAGAAGAAAAGTCGAAAGGTATATTGGTATTGGGAAGTACTATATTTTGGCAGTGTTTGGGAATATTGGCTACCGTGGCTATCTTGAGTGTTGGAACCGGAATATGGCTAACAACGCGTAAGGCAAAAAAGAATAGAGAATCTATTTGGGATGCGAAAACGCGCAGTTTATTAGGTCATATGTTAGTGCCTTTATTGGCAGGAGGACTGTATATTTGCATTAGCTTATGGCAAGGTCGTTATGGACAATCGGGAGCCTTAATGTTACTCTTTTACGGGTTTTCTTTGGTGAGTGCTTCTAAATTTACCTTGGGGTACATCAAGTATTTAGGACTTTCTGAGATTGTTTTAGGACTGCTGAGCGTAAGTTTACCCGGATATGGATTTTGGTTTTGGGTATTGGGATTTGGCGTATTACACATCGTATACGGAATTGCCATGTATTTTAAATACGATCGCATAAGCAGAACCTAAGAAGTAACAGATTCATTAAACTAAGCGGAAGGAAGATACCATTGAAAAATATACTCGCACATATAAATAAAGCGTTTGATCATCGCGTACGATTGGGAATTATGTCGGTTCTTATGGTCAACGAGTTTGCCGATTTTAAAACGTTAAAAGAAATTTTAGGAGCTACCGATGGCAATTTAGCCAGTCATGCTAAAGCCTTGGAAAAAGCGACGTATATCCGAGTAGAAAAGCAGTTTGTAGGGCGTAAACCCAATACGAGGTACTATGCCACTGACGCGGGAAAAGAGGCTTTTGAAAAGCATATCGAAGCCTTGGAAAGATTGCTGAAAAAAGAGTAGTCTATTTTTTTTGAAAACAAACTTTGAAATTCAAAGTACTTTAAAAATAAGTTATGAGAAGAAAATTGATTTTGTGGTTGTTTGAAAACACCCGAAAAATGTATGTTAAAGTAAAGAGAAAGGACGCTTGGACGATCAACCAGGGAGAATTGCTAACACTACCTTCAAACAGTTTGGGCTATGCCTTAGGAGCTTTTTTAGCTCAGCATGGCTTTTCGATGGTGCCGAAAGTTGAGGAGCACGATGTTTTTCACGTGCTGTTCAACATCGGTACGGAGGTAGAAGATGAGTTGGCCTTGCAGTTTTTGTGTTACGGCAATGGCAAGTGGAGTCTTTATTTGGTGGGGAGCCTCGGTTTGGGGTTGTTCTTATTTCCGGAGTATTACCGGTATTTTTGGGAGAGCTATCAGCGGGGAAGGCAATGCCGACCTTTTACGAATACGGACTTTAGACCTTTGTTGGAACTACCACTCGATACAGTGCGTGCGAGCTTAGCGATTCGAACTAATTTAATAGGATATAAAGGATGATAAGAAGAGAACAATGGCGATTGGGGAGCATGGCTCTCATGTTGTTTGGAGTATTGTATGGGCTTGAGAAAACAACGGGGTTTTTGCGTCATACCCTTGGCGATTTTGTCGTGGTTATTTGGTTGTATTACCTCGTGGCATTGGTAGGTGGTAGTACTGTTAACAGAACGGCGGTAGGAGTATACTTGCTTGCCTTGAGTATAGAAGGCTTGCAGCTAACTTCTTTTGTCACCTTTATGGGGTGGGAGGGAGAACGCTGGGCACAGTTGGTTTTTGGCGCTACCTTTAGTTGGGGCGATGTGTTGGCCTATACGCTGGGAATAGCACTTGTTTGGTGCTTTGAAACCTATCGAATAGATCGTCGTATACTTACCTGAGTTTTCTAAGTATGTCTTCCAAACCGTTGAGTTGCATTTCGTATACCAAGGCCATCATGGTACCGAGTTTACCCTTTGGAAATCCTTGGTTTTTATACCACACCAAATAGTATTCGGGAATATCTACGAGGTAGTATCCTTTGTACTTGCCGAAGGGCATTTTCATTTTTGCGGTATCTACTAAAAACTGTTTGTCTGGTATCATAAAAAAAAGATCCCGCAACTAAGGCGGGATCGTATAGGGTGGTTTATTCGTTTCCGTCTACATAATCTTGCAAGTACGCGAAGCGCTGGGTGAGTTTCCCTGCAGCATCGGTCATTTGCGAGCGTTTTAAAATTCCGTCGGCATCGTTGTTATAGAAGGCCGGAATTACGTGTTCTAAGAACATAGCTCCAAAGCCATCACTGGCATCTTTTGGCAACTCACAAGGCAAGTTGTCTACGGCCATAACGGTAATAGCTTCTGGATCGTTATACGCTATTTCTTCACCGGTTTCCGGGTGGTATCCATAAATTGGATCTGCGATAGTTGAAGGGCGAATAGTAGTCGCTACTGGTCCGTCAATATCACATGAAATATCTGCTACGTACTTGATGGCAAAGGTAGGATTTTTTACATCGTCTTTCGTAAATAAATACGGAGCTCCATCACCGTAAAAATGTCCAGCGATAAAGAAATCGGTTTCTTGGGCATAGGGCATAAAATTACTCTCATAGCCACTAGGGTCCTTATAAAACTCAAATTTATCACCAACTTTACCGTCTTTGCGTTTGTTGTACTCCATTACGTCGATCATACAATACACAGGCTCACTGAATTTGCTAGTGAGGTACAGGGCATCGCTTACCTGTTTAATTTTCAAGTGATCTAAAATTTCCTTGGCTCCATAGGCTACCTTTCCAGTTCCTGAGAGTACAATTTTAATAGGGGGAATGGTAATTTTATCGAGTTCGGCTTTTACGGCTTCTAAATCGGGAAGTGTTTCTACTTTAGGCAGTGTAAACAACTGTTCGCGGAGTCCGAAAGCTCTAAATCCGTTATAGGCACCTACGAGTCCGGCGTAGCGTCCGAAACCGATAAGGCGGGCACCGTTTTCTTTCACGATGGTTTCGTGATCGAACAGTTCGATGTTTTTATCCAGCATTGCTTTCAGCAGCTTTCGGTTATACGGTTGTTTTTTAATGGTATGCGAAAAGAAAAAATACTTCTTATTCGGAATCAAATTTTCAACGGGCACCTCTTTTACTCCGAGGAGCACATCGCAATCTTCCAATGAATCGGTAACCTCAAAACCGGCGTTTTTATAGGCATCATCTGAAAACACGCGAATGGGAGAGCTTTCAACTACGATTTCTGCTTGAGGAAACTGTTGTTGAAATTCTTGCAGTTTTTCAGGAGAAAAAACAACGCGTCTATCAGGAGGGTTCTTACGTTCACGAATAATTCCGAATTTCATATCACTTTGTATTAAAATTAAACAATTTTGCGTTAAATGTTGTAGTTTAAACAAACTCCTGCGAAAATACTTTATTTAAAAGGATTTTACAAGTACTAATTTTGTTTATATTTGCACTCGCTAAATTTGCTAGCCACTCAAGAAACTTTAAGACTTTGCGACGGCCATGGTATGGCTTTTGCAGGTATAGTAAAATAAAGGGGACGACTGGTTTTGACAGCAAGGTCAGTGATAATGTAAGCATATCGAGGAGTGAGATGACAACTCGTTAAACTTATTTCAACCATTTAAACGGCGAAGATAATTACGCTTTAGCTGCTTAATCTGAATCACAGTAAGATAGAGCCTCGGCACACTAGGTGTGCAAGCTAAATGTCCACAAAAAGCCTTGGTTTACGGCGTTTTATTTATGGGCATCGTAAAAGTAAACATAGGAATTCTAGTACTTCGATAGGATTCCGAAGCTAAAGAAGTTAAGCTAAAAGTGGGTCGTCTTTAATCAGCTTTTAGTCGAAAATTAACTAAAGACTAAGTATGTAGAAAGCCTTTGAGCTGCTTGTTTGGACCCGAGTTCGATTCTCGGCGTCTCCACAAACAAACCCTGTAAGCATTATGTTTACAGGGTTTGTTGTTTTTGGGTGTCAATTTAGGTGTCAAAAAAAGCAGTTACTACGTTATACAATTACATCTAACTTAAAACATAATTTACTAACATCCATTATACTTTTTAATATGGTATCTATTGAGGAAATTTATTCTACCATTGTGTTATTACTTTTCTTCTGAAACTATACTGTATTTAAATAAACTATTTTACCATATAGTTTTACACACATTTAATTCATTGAATGAAATAATTAAATGGAATTAAATGCGGCTAGAACTATATTTTGAATATTATTAGTTAGATAAGGAATCATTATAGCTGAAAAATTTTGTGAATTTTTTACAATATATTTTCTTAATAAAGTATGTGTACTTTTCTCATTATTCGCATTACTTTTCAATTGTCGTAATTGAAAAATTATCTGGCTATTAAGTTGGTCACTACTAAGCGTTCCATCAGCCAGCATCACAAAAGCACTTTCAATTGCTTGTTTAAAAGGATTAATTACATTTTCAACTCTTTCTAATCTTAATTCCTGACGATTAAGTTTACAAATCTTGATTGTGTTCTTACCTCTATCTTGATTATCAATTCCTCTTATTCTAATTCCATTTCCTAAAGGATCATTAAAAAAATCAAAAAATAATTCAGGGTTATCTATTTCAGGATGTAAGAGATATGGTGCTTCAGCTAACAATGGATTGTTTTGAGCTAATTGATGCGAAAGATTTAACTCTCCATTTGCTAAAAAACTTGGTACAATTACCCTATTACCAATTATTGGAAACTTATTGTGTTTCCCTCCATCTCTGTTACATTTAACGCAAGAAGGTAATAGATTAGTCCATTCGTAGCACAACCAATAATATCCATTATGTGTTTCATCCTCACTCACTTTTTTCTTTGGTCGATAATGTTCAATATCTGCCTTGGCTAATCTTTCACAATAAGCACATTTATTATGATAACTAATAGCTAATTGATCCTCTACTTTAGATCTATTCTCATCTGGATCTCCATATGGTTCCCTATAAATGCTATCTGAAATATTATCCTTAGCTATATTCTTAGCTATATCTAACAGAGCTTCTTTAGTTTCATCACTAGACAACTTTGCTGTTTTATGACTATTAGGCTTAATTACATATCTCATTTGCGTTTATTTTTAAACCTTTCTATTAATTCTTTTTCTTTTGCATCATCTAAAAATGCCATAATCTTATTCTTAAGCCTATCATTAAACTCTAATTCTTCAAAAGATTCTTCAGTTCTAACAAAAGTTCCTTTATCTCTACTTTCATTAGAAATATTGTCCATACCGAAAATGGGGGACGTCAAAATAGTATTAGGTAAAAGTTCTTCTAAATATATTTTATCGTCAACTCTTACTAAATAAGTTCCTTTTTTCTTATCCCTTTTTACAACACAAACAACACTACTCTTTGGAGCCCCTAATAAAGGAATTGGACTATGTGTTGAAGCAATAAATTGGACTTTAGGAAAAGCTTTTGTTAATTGCTCTACTAAATGTTTTTGAAACTTAGGATGCAGATGTATGTCTATTTCATCAATAAAAACAAGTCCTCTTAATTCTCCTGGGTCATCTACTTTGGGTTGTTGACGATACAACCTTACTAATAAATCACTCATCATAGCAAAAATACTCATATACCCTGAAGATAATTTTTCTATAGGAACTGGTTCTAAAAGATCTTGATGTTCATCAATTTCTTGTACTTCTGTAAAAGGACCTTCATCATTAAATCCAAATTCTACTTTTCCTACATTCAATAACAATTCTTCCAAAAACTCTTTGATAGCATAGGATCTTTTAGCAAACTCCTCATTGTTCGGCGATTGAAACCACTCTTTATACTGAGTTTCTAAATCGAGTAAGTAAGCATTATTATTAAATAACGTACTTGAATGTCCATTTTTACCTCTAGCTTCTTGTAGTTGGTTTTCACTTAAATTATTATGAATCGGATTCAATCTCATTGCGCCATAAGCAGCAAAGCCTAAAAAGAGTGTTTTTCTTTTTTTCGTTTGGTTATTACCTTTCCTCTTAAAAAACTGATTAAATCCTGTTACATTGTTAGATAAATGTGTGTCTATTTTACACTCAAAAGAACCTACATCTACTGATTCTTTCTCTGATACTTTACTAAACCCTATAGTTCTTGCCAGAGCTTTTAAAACACTACTTTTTCCCACTCCATTCTCTCCTGTTAAAAAAATCCATTGGCTATTTATAGGAATATTATCTAATTTCAACGATTTTATCGGTCCGTAATTCTCTATTTCAAAACTTTTAATTTTCAATTTCCGAATAGAATCTAACTCTCGTTCGTAATGTTCTATTTTATATTTATAACCTTTTACTTTACTTAGGTCTTGTATAAACTCCTCTTTTGGAATTATTCCTATTCCAAAATCTTCATTATTACTCTTTTCTTCACGAATTAATGAATCAATTTTAGACCAATATTTAGTTAGAAACTCTGAGAGGCAATCCTTAAGTCCTCTACTCTTAAATTCAAAAGTATGCTTGCTTGACTTAAGTAAAAAGTCTTTTTCTCTCATTTCAACTCCTAAACTAGGAAACACTTTATCTAATATAAAATCAAATTTTTCTCTATCATCTGATACAGAAAAATGTAACCAACAAGCTCCATGATAATCTACCATAAAACTTATATTAGGTACTTTTCTTTTCCAATCGGAACCTTTCCAAAAACCTACAGAAAGATATTCTGTATTTCCTAAAAACCAATAACCTTCTTCTAGTCTATTAGATCTGTTTGTTTTTCTTAAACGAAATACTATATCTGGGTTCTCTATAGAAGCTTTATCTAACAACTCTAAAAGCTCATTGTGTATATCTGTAATTGCCATATTTTTACTTTCCTTATTTCTTTTAATGTTTAACCATCTTTATTTGTTGGTTATAATCCAATTGCACTTTTAGCAGACTCTAATACCTATTAACTTAAAACCACTCATAACTTATCAAGTTATTTTAAACTACTCCATCATTACTTTCTATCAAAACAACATCCTCAACAACAGTTTGCTTAGATATTTTTAATTTAGCCTCAGCAATGGAAGTAGTTATTTTAGTAACCTCTTCTTTGTGATTTTCTAACTGCTCAGTAATATCTCTATACTTATCATATGTTCTAAGCTCTAATCTCATTTTTATGTTTTGAACAAACTCTTTAACATTAGTAAGAGTCCCAAAAGCTATAAAAGAAAACAAAGCCATAATTATTAATACTAGTTGATTCCAGTTCAATAAATCTCCAAGTTTTGTTATTTTAAACACGAAATAAAGTATTAGGTTATAACCTATAAATAAAGATGCCAAAACAAAACGGACGCCAAAATAAATGCGGTTAAATTTCTTGTTTAATTTTATGTTTAATTGCTCCTTTCTTTGTATTAATTCTTTAAGCTTTTTATGTCTTAATTGTAGTTTACTTAAACTGTTATTTTCTTCATCATTTTCTTTAGTACTTTTTTCTAAAGTAACTTCTACTTGTCCTAAAGATGCTACATAAATTATAATTACAATTACAATTACAAGAACTATTATAAAACTGTTATAACTCTTATCTTTATTCATGTTTTTAAGTTTTTATACTCTTAAAATCCATTTACAGTTATGATGATTTTATTTAACACTCTCAATCAACAAACTATGGATCAAAACAGAAACCTTTGATTAACGAAGGCTCTTGTTCTTAACTTTTATTATTCACGTAAATGATTATAGTGTGGAAGCTGTTTTATATAAAGGAAGAATTTCTAAAGAAATAGGGACCTTAATTAACTTTTTTTCTCTCACACTTTTTCATAATATAAATGTAAGGATGTTTGACTTTTTTTATTACGGATATCCTCAATTGAGCATAAGAATTTCGCTTTTAATCAACAAAGATGCCGTTGATATCATCATCCCCTGCAAGTGGGACAGTTGTTTTGGAAGTATTGAAAGAGCGTGATCTCCTCCCGTATTTAGCTACTAGTATCATTAGAAATACAACTAAACCTAACTAGAGAGGATAAATCACAAGGATGTGGTTTAGGAGTTGTTGATTGAAATGCAGATAACTTTCATCAATTAAAAATTTAGACAGTAGCTCAGCACAATAGATAAGTGCTAATAGTGTATTTCTCTTTAGTTAAATGGGGTTTCTAGGTAGACTTGTAATCAAACATATCTGCTAAACTAAATGGTATATAACAAGATTATCAGCTTTATTCTATAGGAACTCGTAGTCTTGTAATGAAGAATTCTAACACAGGTGTACGAGTTCCTTATTAGCCTATTGGAGTGATATGAATGTACTGAAGTAACGTTCTAAATTTTTATCACAACAATAAACAAACGTGCCTTTAATTCCGCGATACATCAAAGTTTTATAGATATTTATTATGTACAAGTGTAAATCATCATCGTTTACACCTCCTTTTCCTTTCGTATCAAAATAGTTATCTTTTACGATTTCAATTTTATTGGTTTTTGTATTGTATATAATCTCATTACCGAAAATTACACCACAATAGTTTAAATCATAGCCTTGCGTTGTATGAATACACCCCATTTCCGTAAGACTATTAGTCGAGTTAATCCAGTCTTTTGTTTCACGGTTCCAAGTCATCTTTACTCCATCAATTAATGCGTCATAGGCGTCTGTACCATTTGATGATACCCATTTCCAAGAAAAACCTGCAGTCATTCTGGTTAAGCCATATTTTTTTTCTTTGTATTCTAATTGATGAATCATTTCCTGTAGATTAGAAAATAAAGCAAGTTCGTAATTGGGACTAGAGAATTTTTTTAAGTTCTGAACATTTTTTTTAGTTAGTAAATGGTTGACAAATTTTATATAATCTATACCAGCTTTTACCCTTAGTTGAGAGCTAAGTTTAATTGTATTTTCGGTATTCTTAAGTTTGGAAAATGTTTTTTTGGAGATATCTGAAGGTCGTATAGATTGTGCTTCATCATAAAAAAACATCTGATATTTACTTTTACTGAGAATCCAATCGAGTTCAGTTCCCTCATGTCCCATTCCTAAAGATTTGTTCGTATTATCAAAACTACCATAAGCAGTTAGTCCTTTTCTTCTTTTTAGGCGATGAGCTTCATCGATTATAAGAATATCATAGTCTTTCTTTACCACTTCTGAGGGACCAATAACCATGTTGGCTTTTAATCCCGGAATACTTTTAAACACGTTTTTTAGAGTTTTTCTCAAAGATGTCATTGGGACCACCAAGGCAATTTCTGGCGACTTTTGCAGATAATTTCTAAATGAGTTTATTTTTTGATATTTCTCTAGAATGTCTGTGTTTTCTTTATCAATACTATCAATAGTTACATGAGTAACAAGTAGTTTTATGAGATAAACGGCAAGAATAGTTTTACCTGTACCAGCACTTCCTTCAACGAAAACAGGACCTTCTTTCTGATTACTTAACCTTTCAAGATATTGAATGACGACTTCATTTTGATCAACCGAGAGGGATTTGTAGGGAGAGTATTTGTAAAGATCCGAATTGTCGATATCGAGGATATCTTTTGCTACAACCTTTTTGAGTTTTAGATTTTTCCAGATATTTTCAAAAATTTCGAAGTAGTATCTTTTTTGATAGTAATTATGTTCAACTATTCCGGCATTTCCGTTTAATAATGAGTATCCTGTATCGGCACTCATGTATTTTATTAAATTTGATTCTATATCTAAAGCAGCTGATTTATTAAAATAAGGACTAGAAATCACATAAAGGTATTTTAGTCTTTTTTTATCGATGTTCTTTAAATGATCGTTCATACGTTTCGTCACATTTGTAGATTCACCGACGTAGGCTACTTTTTTTAAATCATCGTAGAGAATATATATGATTGGATGATTAGAGGTGTGTTCTTGTTCTTTTTCAATGCTTTTTATTTTTTCTTTTTTAAAAATGTATTGATTTATATATAGGTGGTTTTGAGTCAGGTCCATATTAGAGTTCGTTGTACTTTTTGGAAGTCCCTTTGGCTTTTTCTACGGGATATTTTTTATCGTTAAGATCTATTTTTTTTAAAATAATTTCTTTGACGTTAAGATTGTTTTTATCAGCTAAGAGAAAAGCGAAAGAAAATACGTCCGCTAATTCTTCAGACAACCTTTCCTTATTAACAGATTCTATTTCTTGAAGTTTATTTTTCCATAAAAATAATTCGTTTAGCTCACCAGCTTCAATAGCTATTGCCGATGCTAAATTTTTGGAGTCATGAAATTGTTTCCAATCTCTAGCATCTCTAAATTCAGTTAACGCTTTGATTATTTCATCGATATCTGACATGGTATTAATTTATAAAGATTACGGACTAATCTACAGATAATTTTATAAAAATATTATAGATACATATTTTAATATTTTCCAATAAGAGGTTTTAACTGTATTGCGAGTTTTTTCATATTATCCAAATTTAACAGCTTTTCAAGGAAAGAATATTTTAATGAATTCCGGATTAGAGTATAATTTTGAAGTTTTAACTCCAACAAGTGAAGATAAAAATAAAAAAATCCCTTTCAATCAATTATCTAAATCAGGAAAAGTTTTAAATCCTTATAAGGCTTTTATCATAGCGGAGAAAATGACCAGAAAATAAATGAATTATGATTTAATCGCTTACTTTAGAGTTCTATAAAAGTAAGTCTAATAAAAAATGAACCTAATATTATTCTGTATTGTTGGTGTTGTTTCACTCGGTATTGTATTCTTATATCATAAGAAGACGAAGAAAACTAAGGACACTAACCATAAAATGTATGACAAGCGGTATATTGCTGAAAAAGAAAGAAAGAAAAAAGTTCAAAAAGGGAGACTGGAAAAAAGAAAAACCGATAGTATCGCAGTATTACAAAGCCTAGTTTACAAGGACTATGAAATCTCTTCTATTATTATAGAATTGCTCCATGATTCGAATGACCATATAGAAATAAATGATACTTTAGATGATTTTGAGATTAATACTATTGAAAATCGTTTAGGTTTTGCATTACCTAAATCGTACAAAATATTTCTAAAATACTTTGGAGATGGAGGAGAATGGGTATATGCCAATGCTGTTGATAGTATTCAAGATTTTAGTTTTTTAAAAGATTATCGAAAAAAATTAGGTAATACTATTCAACTTGTTGGAGAAAGAGACGTAAAAGTCGATGCTTTATTATGCTTAATGACTGAAGATTCTAACGGAGGAGCTTGGGTTTGGTTGACAGATGAAGTTAAGGAAGATAACGAATGGTCTTTAGCCTATTATAGTATGATGCATGAGAAATTATTTTATAAAGTGGAAAATTTCGCAGCGTGGTTGAAGATTCTAGTAATATGCAAAAATGAGGTAATCTCGGAATTAGATAAAGATTTTACATTAGAACTTGGTTAATGGTAAATTTACCATTGTATTTTTGTATTGAAAAAGAACAATTTAATAATTGAAATATGAATAAGAATGAATTGATAAAGGGAAATTTAGAGTACCATTTAGATAATTCGGTAAAATCATTGAAAGGTGATTTTTCATACTTGAAGCTTTTGGAAAGAGAGTTCATTAGTCTTGAAGAAACAAAATGGTTTGCTGATCCAGAATTCGATATTGAGTGTTAATTATCGATTATAGTGCCAATTTTTTTTGCAGTCATCAGGTGGTCTGTGTAGGCATTGTTTTGATTTTGTTGTTAACAAGGTCTTTTGTGAAGATCCTAGAGGTTTAAGTATGCCTAGCATCAAAATTTGATGTGAGAACTGTATTGATTATTGATAAGAGCTGAACTTCTGTTTGTTAAAATGATTTTCGTAGTTAAATGTAGACTCATTTGTAAGTTTTGCTGAGTTTTTCCCGTGAATAGCTCAGTAATTTGTGAATATCCCAGTGATTTAAGTATGCCTAGCCTGAAAATTTTTCTGGAAACTTTCATGTATTGTTGATAAGTGTTGAACTTCTGGGATTTATGTTGGTTTTAATGGTTAAAAGCAGTGTCGCTTGTGAGTTTTGCTGAGTTTTTCCTGTGAATAGCAAGATCTTTTGTGTATATCCTAGTGGTTTAAGTATGCCTAGCCTCGAAATTTTTCTAGATATTGGAATTTATTGTTGATAAGTGTTGAAATTCTGTTTATTAAGATGGTTTTTTTTTAGTTAAAAGTAGACTCATTTGTAAGTTTTGCTAAGTTTTTTCTGCGAATAACTCAGTAATTTGTGGATATCCTAGTGATTTAAGTATGCCTAGCCTAAAATTATTCTAGATACCGGTATGTATTGTTGATAAGTGTTGAGGTTCTGGTGTTTAGGGTGATTTTTATGGTTAAAAGTGGACTTGTTTTTGGGTTTTGCTAAGTTTTTTCTGTGAATAACAAGATCTTTTGTGAATATCCCTGTCTTTTAGGCATGCCTAGCCTCAAAATTTTTCTGGAAACTGGTATGTATTGTTGATAAGTGTTGAGGTTCTGTTATTTAGGTTAGTCTCTGTGCTTAAAAGTGGTGTCGCTTGTGAGTTGTGCTGAGTTTTTTCAGTTAATAGCTCAGTATTTTGTGAATATCCTAGCCTTGTAAGCCTGCCTATTCTCGAAATTTTTCTGGAGATCGGTATTTATTGTTAATAAGTGTTGAAGTTCTGAGGTTTAGGGTGGTTTTTTTGGTTAAAAGCGGTGTCGCTTGCGAGTTTTGCTGAGTTTTTCTGTGAATAGCAATATCTTTTGTGAATATCCCTGTCTTGTAGGCGTACCTAGTCTCAAAATTTTTCTGAAAATTGGTGTTTATTGTTAATAAGTGTTGAACTTCTGTAGTTTAGGGTGGTTTTTATGGTTAAAAGCGGTGTCGCTCGCGAGTTTTGCTGAGTTTTTTCTGTGAATAGCTCAGTATTTTGAGAATATCCTAGCCTTGTAAGCCAGCCTAGGCTCGAAATTTTTCTTGAAATTGCTGTTTATTGTTAATAAGTGTTGAGGTTCTGTGATCTATGTTAGTCTCTGTGCTTAAAAGTGGTGTTGCTCGCGAGTTTTGCTAAGTTTTTTCAGTTAATAGCTCAGTATTTTGTGAATATCCTAGCCTTGTAAGCCTGCCTAGGCTCGAAATTTTTCTTGAAATTGCTGTTTATTGTTAATAAGTGCTGAACTTCTGTGGTTTAGGGTGGTTTTTGTGGTTGATAGCGTTGTCGCTTGTAAGTTTTACTGAGTTTGGGCTGTGAATAGTAAGATCTTTTGTGAATATCCCGGTCTTGTAGACATTCCTAGTCTCGAAATTTTTCTAAAAATTGGTGTTTATTGTTAATAAGTATTGAGGTTCTGTGATTTAGGATGGTCTATGTGGTTAAAAGCGGTGTCGCTTGTGAGTTGTGCTGAGTTTTTCTGTGAATAGCAAGATCTTTTGTGAATATCCCCGTCTTGTAAGCCTGCCTAGCCTAAAAATTTTTCTGGAGATCGGTATTTATTGTTAATAAGTATTGAGGTTCTGTGATTTAGGTTAGTCTCTGTGCTTAAAAGTGGTGTCGCTTATGAGTTTTGCTAAGTTTTTTCAGTTAATAGCTCAGTATTTTGTGAATATCCTAGCCTTGTAAGCCAGCCTAGGCTCGAAATTTTTCTTGAAATTGCTGTTTATTGTTAATAAGTGCTGAACTTCTGTGGTTTAGGGTGGTTTTTGTGGTTAATAGCGTTGTCGCTTGTAAGTTTTACTGGGTTTGGGCTGTGAATAGTAAGATCTTTTGTGAATATCCCGGTCTTGTAGACATTCCTAGTCTCGAAATTTTTCTAAAAATTGGTGTTTATTGTTAATAAGTATTGAGGTTCTGTGATTTAGGATGGTCTATGTGGTTAAAAGCGGTGTCGCTTGTGAGTTGTGCTGAGTTTTTCTGTGAATAGCAAGATCTTTTGTGAATATCCCTGTCTTGTAGACGTTCCTAGTCTAAAAATTTTTCTGGAGATCGGTATTTATTGTTAATAAGTGTTGAACTTCTGTGGTTTAGAGTGATTTTTAAGGTTAATAGCGTTGTCGTTTGTGGGTTTTGCTGAATTTGGGCTGTGAATAGCTCAGTATTTTGTGAATATCCTAGCCTTGTAAGCCTGCCTAGGCTCGAAATTTTTCTAAAAACTGGTATGTATTGTTGATAAGTGCTGAACTTCTGAGGTTTAGGGTAGTCTTAGTGGTTGAAAGTGGACTTGTTTATGGGGTTTGTTGAGTTTTGGCTGTGAATAGCTCAGTATTTTGTGAATATCCTAGCCTTGTAAGCCTACCTAGCCTGAAAAATTTTCTGGAAACTGGTATGTATTGTTGATAAGTGTTGAACTTCTGTTGTTTAGGTTGGTTTCTGTGGTTAAAAGTGAAGTCCTTTGTGAATTTTGATGAGTTTGAGTTGTAAATAGCTCAGCATTTTTTGGATTTCCTGGCCTTGTAAGCCTGCCAAGCCTAAAAATTTTTCTGGAAACGTGTATTTATTGTTAATAAGTGTTGAACTTCTGGGGTTTAAGATGAATTTTGTGGTTAAAAGCGGTATCGCTTGTGAGTTTTGATCTGTTTTTTTGTGAATAGCTCATTATTTTGTGAATATCGGAGCTTTGTGAGCTTGTCTAGCCTTGAAATTTCATGTGAAACGTTCATTCATTGTTAATAAGTGCTGATGTTCTGTTGTTTAAGGTTTATTTCTCTGAGGAACAGGGGAGTTTAATAGAAATTCTGCAGACATATATAAATTACTGGTTGGGTATTCGTAAAGAGACCAAACATCGAAGTTAAAATCGAACTGTGGAATAGGGGAGATTCAATAATTTTACGAATCTATTTTCCTTGTTGCAGAGCTTGATGAACGTTTATGCGTTTTTAAAAGAGAAAAAATGTAGCGATTGAATGCCTAAAACCTGAAATAAGGACAATTTTTTACTGGTAGCAGAAAACGGAATAAAAAATTCTGCAGATTCAGTAAAATTAATATTTGATATTTAAGTGTTTTGTTATTAGGTGTTTATGTTGGTTTGTAAAGCTTCTGTAAGTGCAGAATTATAGCTGTAACGATTTTGTAAGCAAATATTTTACAGGATTTTCAGTTTAGCATCTATATTTGACCTCGCTTTTTGAAAATGATTCGTATCGATCTTTTATAGATTGTATCATTGGTTTAAGTTTAAGATATGGAATCGTTTTTAAAAAGCATTGATTAGCTCGAATGATCACACTAAAACCCTTCAAAATTATGAGACATTTTATTAAACTAGCGGGACTAGCCGTGTTATTAATGGCACAGAGCTGTGATAGTAACGAAACTGAAGCAGTAGGTAAAGATCTCCTGTCGCCAAAAGCAGGATTGACACCTAGTGATTTCAAAGGTGACAACCACGACTGTGCAACCGTTTCTCAGTTTGGTCCAAATTCATACTGGACAGAAACCTTAGTAAACACTGCAGAAACTAATTTTTTAATCCAGCAAAACAACAGTGCATCTAATTTATTTGGATTAGCTAATGTACCGTTATATTTCGCTGGTGGACCGGGAACATTTAATGCCTTATCATACGGACCTCCTAACAATTTTATTATCTGGGGTGAAGACATGATGCGCAAAGGATTAGAGTATGGTAGACCTGCAGTAGCTTATATCGCTGCACACGAAGTAGCGCACCAAGTACAGTTCAGACAAGGATATCCTTCAGTACGCGGAAACTCAAACACAGAGTTAGAAGCAGATGGATTTGCTGGATACTACTTACGTAAGCGTTATACTTCTACTTGGAGCAACGTATCTGCCGCTTATAATTTTTCTCAAACGATTGGTGGTGCTAACGGTTCTTCACACGGAACACCTGCACAACGTAGATCTGCATTGAGATTGGGTTGGTTATTAGGTCAATACGATTTAACCAACCAACGCCTAGACTATAATTTCTTTTATTATTACAATTCTTACGTATTACCTGGAAAAGGGAAAGCGCCATCTGGAGCTGAAAAACCTGCTGGAATCAGTAAAGAAATCCATGAGTATATCATGACCAAAATTACCGAGTTACAGGAAATTAACAACGGGGAAATTTCGGAAGAAGAATTTACAAAATTAAACTAATAGATAAAAGATTGAATTAACATCGATCATTCGGGTAACGAAGAATCTGTCTAAATTTTATGTTTGGACAGATTTCTTGTTTCTGAGTGTTGCCAGCTAGTACAGCTGTAAATATCCCTGATTTTAAGAGGTGTATGGAGTATAGGGAAGCTTCAGATACCGCTAAAATCACATGGGATATCTTCCTGTTTTTAATAGGAGTTTGTTAATTTTATCGACCTACTCAATATTTCAGATTTCCTAGTGTTTCGTAGTTTGAGTAGATGTCCCCTAATATTCGTGAAATGAAAAAAGTATTGTATTGGATTGTTTGCTGTTTGTGCTGCAGCCAGCTATGGGCGCAACAGACAGCGATAGAAGACTTTTTATTCAGATTAAAGAGTTTTGATAGCAGTATTACCCAAACCCAAATAGATGCAGAACTGCAAGGAGTTGCAGTACTGTCCGATTCTTTAAAGGCCGAGTTGTATACCGAACTCGGTAATTTTTATTATGTAGTAAAGCGAGATAATGAGGCCGCTTTTCGCAATTTTTACCTGGCCTTGGAAAATGAAGCCATAGCCAGTTATACCCAAGCAAATGCCTATAATGGTATTGGGGTGATTTTTAAAGAGTACCATCAAACAACCATCGCCGAAGAAAAGTACCGAAAAGCCTTGGCTATTATGCAAAAGAAACACGCTGATTCTATTAGTGATATTGCCAGCGTGTATAACAACCTCGGAAATTTATACGAAGATGCAAACCTCCGAGATAGCGCTTATGCCTATTATAAAAAGGGCATTAATCTAGGAGACGCGCATCAGCAACCCGCTGTAGGCTGCCTTTTTAATTTAGGACATTTACTGCTCAGTAGAGATTCGTCGTACTATTATACCAAAAGAGCCTTGGATCATGTAGTGGCCAAGAACGACAGTTTGATGATGACACTCTGTTGGTTGAATTTAGGAGTGATAGAAACGGATGCAGGAAATTTGCAGGCTGCTGATAGCCTACTGACCTTGTCAAAACGCAGCGCAAAAAACAATGGTCAAGAAGCCTATTTACACGAAGTAGATATGTATCGAGGCTACTGGGAGGTTCGTAAAGGTACCCTTGTTTCAGGGATAGAGAAAATTGAAAAAGAACTTCCTTTTTTTGAACAGCGAAAAGATTATGCCCAATTAAAGAAAGCCTATGAGGTTTTAGAACAAGCATATGTAAAAGTTGGAGATTACAAAAAGGCATATGGTACTTCTAAGGCCTTTTTACAGTTGGGAAGTACACAAAAAAAACAGCGAAAATTAGTGGTGGAACAAGGGATTCCTCTGTTGAAAAGCTATCAGAAATTATTAGAGAACCAACGTGTACGACAACATAAAAACAGAAAGTTTTTACCGATTGCGATAGCGAGCCTTTTGATAGGTATGCTGTTGGGAGTATTGTTTTTTATACATTTTAAACAGCGCAAAAAAGAAGAGGTGCTCGACATGGAGAAAAAGAATAACGAATTGTCATCAGATGTCGTGGAGTTAATAGATGAAAGTAAGCAAATTACTCACGAATTGCTGTTAAAGAGTATTGTTATCAGTGAAAAACAGTCTTTTTTGAAGTCCTTGTTAGAGAAGTTAAAAGAGCAAATGCGTTTGGCTAAAGGACAGCGAGAGAAAGAGTTTTTGCAATCTCTGTATAAAGAAATTCAGATGAACCGTCAGGAGCATCTCGAAAAGGAATTTGAGGTGGTGTTCGGGAAAACACATCCCAATTTTTTTAGTAAAATTCAAGAAAAAGGTTTTGTGTTAACGAGTAATGAAATGAAGCTCGCCGCACTGGTGCGCCTCAATTTTAGTACACGAGAAATTTCAGAAATTACGAAAAAAACACCCAATACCGTCAATGTTGGTAAAACGCGATTAAAATCGAAGTTGCAGTTGACCAAAGAAGACTCTTTGTGCTCTTTTTTACAAAATATTGATCGCTAGTTTTTTGTACTTATTTGTATCGGTATTGTAAGTCAATTATTGAGTGACATACATATTTTGTAATGCTCTTTTTTAGGTGGTTTCCCCAAAGAGCTCCTACATTTGTCGACGAACGAAAACAACGCTTGCCATTTAGTGCCCCCCTCGCGATTTATCAAGTTCGCTATCCAGAATAACTAAAAAGTGTAAGAGTGTGGTCAGTTCGTTGGAATGAAGAAGTCTATTGGTGTAAAGGAAGCGCTTAAAAGTAGTATTGGGCTTTAGGCATTAATTCTTTACATGATAACGGTGTTCAAAATAAAATCAACTGAGATTTCCTTTTCCCTTGAATTATAGTTGATTTTGATGGTTGGTTGGAACGATACAAGAACCGTTGTCTCCAAAAAACGAACTTCTTTAATTAGAAACGGACTGGCCTTTTGATAAGTAAAAAACTCCTCAAGATTGAGGAGTTTTTTTGGTGTTTATTCTTTTATGAGTTTGTGGGTTTCAGTTCCTAAGGCACTTTCAATTTGTAAAAAGTAGATGCCAGGTGCTAGGGAAGGCCATTCTAATGCCGTTCGTTGATTTACTACTTCTTTACTGCTTTCAAATAGCAAACTACCTTCGGCAGTATACACGCGATAATAGAGCTGCGCCACTTCTTCATCGGCTGATAGCAGCAGTCGAGATTTGAACGGATTCGGAAAGAGATTCCAGTGCTGCGCTGATCCTGAAGTAGTGTCGCTTTCAGAGGAATCAGGGATACATCCGGCTGCAACAGAAAAAGCTCCTTTCACGAGTGGCGCTATTTTTAAGTCGGCAAAACTCTGGTTACTGGAGTGATTGTAGAACGTCTTATCCAGAGTGCCGTTGCTCGATCCCATAAAATCTTGTAATAGGGTAGCAAAGGTCTGACGATAGTCAAACTGAACCGTTTCTAGTTGATAGTTATTGGCATCGGTAGCCTCGGCAAGATTAACATTGGTACCAGAAACACCACCTCGTATGGGTTTTCCAAATACGAACATCGGAGCTGCCTTTCCGTGATCAGTTCCCAGATTTCCGTTTTCTTTGATTTTTCTACCAAATTCTGAAAAAGTTAATCCTACCACATCATCGTCGAGCGCCTGCTGACGCAAGTCTTTCATAAAGGCTGTGATGGCAGTAGACACTTGCGTGAGTAATTTGTTGTGTGTTCCGTTAATATCATTGGCCGATTCTATTTGCTGGTCATGGGTGTCAAAACCACCGATGCTCACAAAATAAATTTTAGATTCGAGCCCACCACTGATTAAACGAGCAACAGTTTTTAACTGATCTGAGAGCTTGTTGTCGGGGTAGCTAAGAGCGTTTTTACCTTTGTCAAAAGCTTCAGAAATTGCTTTGGAGTAGGTATTCGATTTTTTGGTGGTATCAATAATGTATTGCAGCTCTTTTAAGAAATGCGTATCGATAGTAGTTTGCGTAAGGGCATTGTCAGAAAGAGCAGAAAGCTGGGTGTAAAATCCTTTGGGATCTTGTCCGGTAAGGTTGATAGACAACCCGTGCTCTTTGGCTCCGTGGAAGCCTAACTCCGTTTTGCTCAATCCCATTTGTATCGCCAGCGGATAGCTTTTGGTCAAATCATCGATATAGTGGTTTTCAAGAAATCGACCTATCCATCCCGAGTTTTTTCCGTTACTCCAGCTTTTACCATCATTTCCAGTAGAGTAAATATCTTTGGACGCAAAGTGACTTCCGTTTTGAGACGGATAGCCTACAGACTGTATGATGCGTAATTGATCACTGTCATAGAGTGCCTTTAAGCCTGTTAAAGCAGGATGTAAACCTACTTGTTGATTGTCGGGGAGCGTAGAATCGAGTTTAATATAAGCTTGTGAACCAGTATCTCGAATCCCAATATTAGGACGGAGGTTTCGGTATTGATCGTAGTTGTTGAGAGGAATCACAGTATTCAGGCCGTCATTGCCACCGATGAGATTGATAAGTACTAGTTTTCTGTTGGATAAATCGCCACAGTTTGAGGCGAGATCAAATGCTGAAAACATGGCTTTCACGTCGGAGGGGAGCAATCCAATGGCTGTGGTAGCGGTGGCGAGTTTTATAAAATGTCTTCTTTTCATGGGAGTTCGATTTAAGGGGAAGGTTACATGAGTTGAAATTCAGGTGCGTTAATAAGGACGGTAATTAGCGCTTCTAATCGTGTTTTTACAATGGTATTATCACGTGTACTCGTGTAGTTAATCCATGCGCTAGTCCAGTATCCACTTGGGAAATCACCGAGTAGAATTTTCGAGAAGTAGCGTTTGCGTTCTTCCGAAACGGCCTCGGGATAGAGTAAATCGGTAAATTCAGTAATTAAGTCCGACGAGGATGACGGGTTGGTCATGTTTTGTTCAACAAAAGAAGTAATGTCCAAAGTCACGTAAATTCGAGCGTTGTTATTACTTCGGTCTCTACCTGCGAGCAAACTTTGTATGATGTTAAATCGGGGTAAAATGGTATTGGAAGAATACCAATGTCGATCAAAATCTGGTTCTTGATAATAGGCAGGATATCCAGCTACGGTATTGGGTTCCCAAAAGGGCATTCCAGCCTTGGTGAAACATGAGTTGTGGACAAAATTAAAAAAGCGATAGAATTCCAAAGCGTTGTTTTCTGGATGAGGAATTTCTAATTTGAAAAAAGAGACAATTTCGCTGAGGAGATTTAAGGGGCTTTTGACGATACTTCCAATGATTTCATCACTATCTTTGGCATCATCCTGATCGTAGAAATGCTTTGAGGTTAAGAGCTTTTTTAAAATGGGTAAAAGCTCGAAGTTTTCGGTGATGAGATCTTGTGCCAGGGGCTTAATAAACTGTTCTTCAGTTTCCGGGTCCCAAGTACTTCGTATAAAAAATCGATAGAGCTTTTTGCAATAAGAAAGTGCAGTGGCTTCTTGCTGAAAAACCATGTTAACAAAGTCGTCGTGTTCTTTTTCAATAGCTGCTTCCGTAGTACCGGCAACAATTTTGGTTTCGTTAAAGGCAGTACTAAAGGTTTTATCTGTTTTATCGTGTTGGTTTACGAAGACTTTTCCTCTCGGGATTCCGGTGTCGGTATCAATCACATCACGCTTGGGCTGGATTTTAATCCCTGAAAAAACTTTTGCGGCTATTTGAACGTCTTTTTCAGTATAGGTAGTGTAATCTTCCGGGCCAATCTGTTGTCCTTTCAGTATGGTAAACAATTCTAAGTATTCACGAGCGTAATTTTCATTGGGGTTACGAGCGTTGTTACGAGTATTGTTAAGGTAAATCAGCATGGCGTTGTCAAAAGTGATTTTTTTAGCCAAGTCTTTGAGGTTTCCTAAGGCATAGTGGTCTAACAAACGGACATAATCAAAAAAATACGACGCGCTCGCCGTTCCACCGACGGATTTTGAAACCGTAAAACAGCTGTGTAAGAAAAAGCTCGCTTTTTGTTTTAGTGAATTTTGTTGGAGTGCGTTGTACCACCACCAAGCAGTGACAATTCTCTTTTTTCTCGTTTGACCACTAAAAGTAGCCGCCGAAGAAGTCCAATGTCCGTCCGGATTCCCTGTTGGGAGTGGGTCATAGGGGGCAGGCCATGAATTAGTTGTAGTGTTTACCAGTTGTTCAACAGCCCGTTCTGGAGTAAGGTCAGCTAAGCTAAGGAGGAGTTCTTTGGTGTAGGAAAAAGAAGTTCTTCTTAATAGGTGTTTGGCTTTACGGAGTCCTAAACTCGCGGATTGTAAATCGGAGTAACTCATTGTAAAAGGGGATTTATGATGTATTTAAGGAGCCTTAAAGATACGGATTTTTTTAGGAACCCAACTTGAAGGTGATTTTTTTAAAAGGGAAAGGGATTGTAATTCAGCTTCTAAATGAGCTTGATACGCATTGGGTAAGGCCAAAAAAACTCCTCTTAGCAAGAGGAGTTGTAAGGATTTTAGAACAAGCCTAAAAATCGTTTTTTACGAATGGTGTTTGAGCGATTAAGCGTTAAAATATCCGTGACTTCATAGGTGTCAAATCCGGGAAATAACGATTCAATACCCTTGTTCATTTTTTGTTTAACTTCTTGCTCGTAGAGTGGTATCAAACTGTAGAAATTGATGGTTTTTTCTGGGAGCTCTAACTGATGGAAGGATTCTTCAAATACGATGGTGGGTAACAAAACCATGGTATTTAACGCGGTGTTTTCAGCAAAGGGTTTTGCTGGATCTCCATTGGGAATCGTATGTCCATATCCCAGCCATGTATTGTACTTGTGTGGAAATCGAGCTAAGTATTTTAACCAGCGTATTGGCCAATAGTTGTTTTCGTCTTTAAAGTCCTCTTCAGAAACTTTCCAGTCTTGAGGTAAACAAATACTCAGTTCGGCAAAGGCGTACTCTTCCAGACCATCCGGTGTGTTCATAGGAAGGTCACTCATTCCTGACGTGACAAAGGTGTGAAAAGGTCGGGTGGGAGTTGCTTTAATCCAATGAACGTCGATGTGGACTTGGTCAGAAATAATTTCGTGAAATACCTGATCAATGTTTCCTACGTGTTGCTCAATGTGGTTCGAAATTTCTTCGATAGCGGAGGTTCCTGTGGGAATTTCAAAATCAGAGAAATCCCGCTCGTCATAGGTGTAGATTGGTGCCCCTGATGCAGACAGTGTTGGTTCTTTTGTATCCATTTCTTTTATCTTTTTTGAAGACATCGCGCTAGCATAAAAACGATGTCCTACAATTCTTTTGCACACAAGGTACTAACAAATTGTACACAATGAAAGTATTAAAGCAGAAAATGTTGGGGGAATTCCTTGCGTATTTAAAGGCGGGAAGCTCGAAATTGTAGGTCTCAATAAAATGAGTAAAAAACGGTGAGATTGTCAGGGATTAGTGGCCTAAATTAAGAATTGTTTGTGAATCGCTTCTTTTTTTCAATAAGTTGGCAATTCTGTTGGAAGCTGAGGCTAGTAAATGAAGTTGTTTTAACATTTTATTAACAAATTTAACTTATGGTCTTCGCCGATTAAGCTGTTTCACCCCTACACAAAAAATTAAACAAAATGAAATTAGTAGTGAGAGGAGTCGTAGTAGCAATGGCGGCTCTACTAACGGTAGGATGTTCGAAAGACGATATGGTTGATTTGAATTACAAGCAGAGCTTTGTAACTAAAAGAGAGGCTGAGCATTTTATCAATCGCGATGGTAGTGTTACTGCTATTGTAAAAGGGGCCTTTGAAGATACCAATCCGAATTCAGTAGTGGTAGAGAGAGGTTTTGTATACGGGTTAAAATTAGATCCAGAAGTTACAGCAAGCAACACGGTGGTTGCTAAAGGAGTAATCGAGAATGCAGTAGTGGGAGAAATTAAGAGTTTAGAAAAAGGAAAGACGTATTACGTTCGCGGTTATTTTAAAATGCAAACAGGAACCTTCTTTTACGGAAAGTCAGTGCAGGTATTGACACCATCAGATATGAAGGCGGTGCGTAAGCTAGCTTTAAAAATTGAAGACAAGCCATTTTTCGTAGCTAAAGATCAATTGACTCCAACGATGGAAGTGACAAATTTATTGAAAGAGTCACCCGTGACCATCGGTTTTGAATACAGTGAGCAAGCAAACTTTAGCGGAGCAAAACAATGGAATGTGAACGGACTTACTGGTAACATCCAAAAAAAGAAATACCAAGCGGTTATTAAAGGGTTGAAATCGGCAACGACTTATTATATCAAGCCATTTGCGATATATGCAGACGGTACTAAAAGTTATGGAGGTACGAATACAGGTACTTTTAAAACGAACTAGTAATTGACAAGAAATAAAAAAGACCTTCTATTTGAAGGTCTTTTTTTATGTTTTAGAATTGGTAGCGCACCCCTAATCCGAAGTCACTATTGAATCCGTCATAGGCATCACTAAAGCCGAATTCAGGTCGGAAATCCAAAGAAATCATCAAAGGAAAATCAAAACTGTATTCGATACCCACCACTCCAGCAGCAAATAAAAAAGTATTGGAGTTGTCCGTGATTTTGTTTTTCCAGTTTCCTAATCCTCCACCGGCACCAGCAAACCATTGAAATCCTTCTTGAAGTGGCCATACCCATTGGTACAAACCTGTAGCTTTAAAAGCGCTATAATCACTTTTTCCGCGGATACCCAAGTCTATTTCTAATCGATTTACCGGACTCATTTTACGTTGGTACGATAATTCAGCACCAAAACCGTTGTTTCCTCCAAAACGAATACCAATTGCATTGTCAGCAATCTGTTGTGCTGAAGCTGAAAAAGCAATCGCTAAAAAGGCCAAACACGCCAATAGTTTTTTCATATGATTAAATTTTAATATTCAGTTTAAATCGGTTCAAAGATATTTATTATTCTGCAATCTGCAGGCGAATCCCTTTAGAATGACTGTTAAATTCGGGAGCGTACATACATTGTAATTCGCTGATACCACCACTAAAATTCCCTGCGTTGTTCGCGCGAACATCATATTCGAATACATAAATTCCTTTAGGTAAACGATCAAAGAAGAAGTTTGTTGCAGCATCCTGGGTATTTTGATAGTAGTACAAGCCGTCTTGCCAATGGTATTCTGACGGTGTAAATAGCGGTTCAACACCACTAGCTCTTCCGTCTTTTAGGTGAACGAATGACAAGTCGTGATCAGTTTGTAATTCTAAGCGAATCGTGAGCAAATCTCCTACTGCTAACGGACTCCCTTCTGTGATAGGGATAAGTTTAGGACCTTGAGCAGTATTTACCTTTTTGTAATACTTTTTACGAATTTTCAACGTGGTCGCCGCAGCACTGATATTGTCGAGCTCTTCAAAATATTGCCAGTACATAGCTCCCCAGGTAGTACTGTTGTTGTTTGCTTTGATGCGGATAGTACCTAGTTCAGGACGTATATCTTTGGCCGACCAGTTTTTTTTGAAATAACCAGAACCAGCTTCCGCTGATGCACGAGGAATGGTCAAGGGGGTAGTTCCGAGTGTAACTTCTGGTAACTCTGTGTTAGCGATCCAAGAGCTTCCTTGTTGCAACAAAGCATACACGGCTTCCGTGGTCGCTTTGCTCGTTTTCCATTGGTGCACTTGCTTGTTTTTGAGTAACCATATTTTTAATTCATCAACGGTCTTAGTGTCTTTCGTAATTTCTGCGAAGGCTTCAATAAGGAGTGCCTGTGTTTCAATAGGCGATTGATACCAATGCCAATTAGGTTTGTTAGCTTTCCAATAACGCCCTAACTCTTTTGAGTGAATGCTGCGTTCGTGCAGTGATTTCATAATGTTTTTAGGTAGCGTGGAACTGTGATTACGTTGGTGTACTAAGGCAATCATGGCTTGGCTTGCTAAAGGAAACTCCTGCCAAAACTGGGTACTTTGCTGTGCGTAGTACGCAATTGCTTGGGAGCAGTGTTCGTCAGTACTTTTGCTGTCTGGGTAAAGACTCTTTAAGTACAGGTAACCGATGATAAAGCTATTGAGGTGATTTTTTGCTAAAAATAACTTTGAAGCCTCACTACTTTTGGTAGCAGCGATTTTCTTCGCCTCTTTTTGTAAAGATTCATAACGTTCTACAATTTCATTGTCTAAAAATCGAAGGGCTTTGGTACTAATTTTCGAAGTGTTGAGAGTAACCCCGAGTTTTTTGAGATGTCCAAGTCCGCTAGCAATGTGCAAGGTAATATACGAGTTTGGATACCTACCACCTTGATACCAAGGAAACCCTCCGTTTTCTAATTGGAATTTTTCGAGTAAACGAAGAGCGTTGTTAAGTCCATTGTTGAGGTTGTTTTTATCGAATAACAAGCCGAGGCGTTTGCGCTGAGCAGATTCGGATTGCGCTTCGCGTAGCCAAGGGGTTTCTTGGATTGTTAAAGCCTTTAATTCTTGGTTTTTTTCCAGAGGACTCAAAAGAGCTTTGCTGTTTTTCCATTGCTTAAATACAGTTTGAATTGCAGGATTTGCTGAAACAATTTTTTCTGCTAGCGCATTGGCGTACAGACGAGCAAAGACTTGTTCGCTACATTCTTTAGAGCCCTCCATTAAAAAAGGAAGCGCTTTTACAGCGTACCAAGTAGGGTTGCTAGTAAGCTCTAAAGTGAGTTGATGCTGTTCAAGGCTCTTTGATTTGTTTTTGACGAGTTTGTTAAAACGAAAAGAGTTTGATTCGTTTCCAGCTGTCCAAAGTGGAAGTGTTTCGGTAACTAGTTTTTTAGAGCTCAACACGGGTAAGAGTGCTTGCTCACCATCAGAATACTGACCAGCTTTTGCTGTTATTTTGTATTGAACAACTGAGAGTTCTTGAGGAACTTGAAATGTCCATGATACTTGGACGCTCTGGTTCTGTGTAATTGAGAAAGATTGATGAGCGTTGAAATTTTGAAGCGGAATGACAGCACCGGTTGTCGGATCTGTTAAGTCAAGTGTCGCAGTCCCTTGCAGTAGGGCTTCCGAGAGATTGTCAATTTTGGCTGAAAAGCGAACGACATCACCTTGACGCATAAATCGCGGTGCATTCGGGGAAATCATTAGTTTTTTTTGCGTGACAGCTTCAAAACTTTTCACTGCGGAATGTGCTTGTTTGTCATACGCCAATAATTGAAGTTTCCAGGTGGTAAGGGCCTCAGGAGTTTTAAAACTAAAGGAGAGTTTACCTTGATCATCTGTGCGTAATTGTGGGTAGAAAAATGCTGTTTCTTTCAAGTTTTTTCTCGCTGGTGATGGTGAGGTGGTTTTTTTTTCTTTGATGTTCAGATCGTTCGTATTCAACCATCCAGAGATATCATCCGCTTCCATCTTAGCAATAGCTACACCATTATTGCCTTGAGCACTGAGCGCTTTATTAAATCTTCTTTCGGACTTTCCGTGAGCTATCATTACGACTTCATCTAATGTTTCATCGCTAGTTTTTAATTGGAAAGCAATCGGTTTCATATCGGTTATGGTATATTCGAGGGTCTCAAAACCAATAAAGCTTATTATTAGCGTATCTCCAACCTTTACAGGGATGTTAAAAACTCCATCGAAATTGGTTTGCGTACCTAAAGTTGTTCCTTTTAGGAGTATGCTTACCCCGCCTAGAGGACCGTTATGATCGCTGACTATACCCGTAAGAGTTCCATCCGGATTTCGTTGGAGTGCTTTTAACAGCTGCAAATATTGATTTTGAATCCATTGATTTTGATGAAAGCTAAACCCGAAATTTTTTAGTAGTGGCGCAACGGGTTGAAAAGGGCTGATACGTTCGGGGTACAACTGATTTCTCATGCGGAGTCCTACGGTGGAAATACTGTGATTGGCTTGTGTATTGTGATAACTACTGTAATAAGCACGTCGTATTGGAGTAAAATTCCAATCGTGCGGAGCAAAGGTATCTAATGAAGCGTCATACATGCTTGCCAATACTTCGGCAGTTACCTTTTCCTGTTGAGGTCCACGTATGTTAAAGGTCCATTGTTCTTTATTACCGGGAAGTAATTTGTCACGAAATGTAACGGTTTCTATGTCTAATTGGGTAGCCGGATAAGGAACCTTAATAGTTTCGTTTCCTTTGATAATAGAATTTGCAAATACCCCGTACCACTTAATTGCAAATCCTCCTAAATCTTCTTTAGTTACAGGAACTTCGATAATTTGTTGGTTTTTGCGAAGACGGAGGTAATACCTCTTGTAAATTTTGTAGTCCTTTTCAACGACGACTACGAGGTGGCCATCACGAGTGTTGGTTTGTACAGCAATCTTGGCAGTATCACCAGGTTGGTACGACGCTTTATCTGTCTGTACGTTCAGGTAAGCATTGTCGGCTGGTGTTGAAGCTTTAGTATCAAATACACTGATGAATTTTTTAGCGAGTACTTTGTTGCCATCTGCGTCTGTAGCGTTGAATTGAACGAGGTATTTACCCGGGGTCCACTTGCTCATGTCCGGAATAGCAATGCGTTGTTCCGCTTTGGTAGTGAGCTTTTTTTGAAAGGCGAGTTTGCCTAGTTTCCAAAATTGATAATCGTCTTCTTTGCCATAAGCATCGTGTGGGTATTTCTTGATGAAATCCGCTTTAGCAATGGTTTGAAATTCGGGCTGTTGCCAGGGGCGTTCTCTTAGTATTCGCTCAGGAGCTTGTAGTTTGTGAATGGTAATGTCACCGTCAACAGAAACAAATTGCTCAGCGAGATTTTTGGTGGTGATATTGAATTCTTGTGAAATTTGGTTGTTGAGTTGGTCATCCATGGTGATACTTGCCACAATGGAATGATACCCGACAGAAATTGTTTTTTGTGTGCTTTGAGTTTCGCCATTGAGGTCAGTAATGTCCGCATGAATTTCAAATTTGAAAGTCGGTAAACTTTTAGGATCGATACTTGCATCGGGAAGGGCTGTAAAGTGAATAGAAAAGTTTCCTTGCGAATCGGTAGTGGTTTCACCCTGAGCAATTTCTCGGGCCAGTGATGTGAGTTGAGGTCGACTCCAATACCACCATTCCGGAAATACCGCTCTTCGATGTACGCGATACACTACTTTTGCCTTGGAAATATTAGCCCCTGAATAGGCCGTAGCTTTACCAGGTAGTGTTATTCTATCGTTTATTTTAAAAGTAGATGTAAGTGGAGTAAACGCAGCTTTGAATTTGGGACGCTTGTAGGCTTCCATGCTAATGTATTCATGGGTTGTTTTTCCGTCCACGATAACTTCAAGCGCATAACTTCCAGTAATTCCTTCAAAAGGAAGTTGGATGTTTCCGTGAAAGGAACCGAAATCATTGGTTTCAAAGTTTTTTGTTTCGATAATTTGATAATTCGGATCTCTGGCAATTACGGTCACTTTTTTAGCGGCTAGTACTTGGGTACGCGTTTTTAATTGCTGTAAAGCAATTCCTTTAAAGTAGACGGTTTGTCCAGGTCGATAAATACTGCGATCGGTAAACAGGAAGCTGTGGGTACGAGCCTTGTCCTCGTAATTCTTTCTTGAGCGGTGTACAGGGTTTAAGTAAAAGTTACCGAATTGAGCGCGATCATTTTTATATCGGACATTCGCTTTGACATTTGAATAGTAATTGTGCTCAGGAACAAAGCTAAAGGCTCCATGGCGATTCGTAGTGAACTTTTTGTGGAGTTTTTTTTGATGATGACGCGTTGGTTCATTTGCGAAAACTACGCTAGCACCTGCTATGGGTTTTCCGTTCTGTCTGTTGACCACCTGAAAATTATCACTAGCCTGATGGTTTTCTATGAGTACCAAATTGGTGACCTGTAACGCTGTATAACCGTAAATGTCTGTCGCTGTTAAGCTAGGCGAATTATGAGCGATGAGAAGATATTGACCTCCTGCCAATTTAGGGAGTCCAATTTCTGTGCTGTGCGTTTGGTAGTCATCCGTTTTTTTTAAAGCTGTACTCCAGTATTTTAAGCGGGGCAGTTGTTGTATGAGTTGAACCTGCTCGGTCGTTCCATGCGTCTGTGTTATTTTATCCCATGCTTCAGGAGTGATTTTATAAATCGCCATGTATAATTTTTGCGTGTTTTTATAATTGATCAAGGCGCGAGTATAGGCGTTGATAGGTAAAAACTTTTCGCTAGTAATGTTGATGGCGACCAACTCGATATTTTTAATCAAGCGTTTACACGACGCTGCAATCTTGTGGTTAGGTACACTTTTTAAAAGGCTTGTGCACAGTTTTAAAGCTTCTTTGTTCTTGAATTGGTGCGCTGTGTTATGCGGATGGTAGCTCGAGGCCAATTCGTGGTAGTGATTGGCCAAAGCGAATTGGTAATGTGCCTTGGCATTGTCGTCTACTTGCCTATCAATTTGCGTTTGTAAAGCGGTTTCGAAAAGCGTTGTCTTTAAAGGGAAGCTTCCTTCGTCTTTTACGTAGTATAACCGCTGTAAATCGTTATAAGCCAACGCCTCAAGGTGCTGTGCTTTTTGGTGGAATTTTAGCAGTTCCTGATAAAGCGCCAATGCTCGGTAAGGCAATGCATAAGGATCATCACTTTTAATGTTAAGGCTGAGAAAATCTGTTAGCGGTTTTATATAATCCGGATTGTCTACTGTAAATGCAACAGCTGGTTGGGTAATGCTTCGTTCAGATGACTTGTAAAAGGATAAGGCATTCTGAGCTAAAAAATCGTACAAACTAGGCTGGTAAGTGGGAGCACTGTTTGTTATTTTAAGCAAGGTTTTAAATTGAGTGATGGGAAGAGCTTGCAATTCTTGTGCTTGGTTTAGCGAGGCTGTAAACCTGTGTTGGATTTCCTTAAAAAGTGTGGTGAGATCCCAAGTTCTGAAATCCTTACTTTTTTGAGAGCTTCCCAGTTGGGTACGGTTGTAAAATTGCCAACGGTGCTCCTTGAAATATTCCCAATACAAATTGGCAAGTATGTTATGAAGTATGTTTTTACTCGGGAAAGATTGTTTTGCTGCTTGTTCTTGCAATCTTTCAATTACTTTTAATTGGGCATTTTCTTCTAAGACCAATAAAAATTTACTTTGGTAAATTATGGATTTGATCAATTGTTGCGAATTGTTTTCTTGTACCGCTTTGTCGTGAATAGTATTGACAATAGCGACGGCAGACTTAGGAAGCTTGTCCAACTCGAATTGGTATACCTCTTTCCAAAGGTCTTCATAGGATTGCTGAGCTTGAATGTTATTTGAAAAAAAACAAAATAACAAAAGTATGGGCGTGAGTTTATTCATTTTTTGATTTTTTAGAGTGTAAGTTACACATAGATTATTGGGGGTAAAGCAACGGATTACAGTGATGTAAGTCAATCTGCTCTTCGTAAAGTTAGCCGTTAAATTGGTGAATTTACTTTTTCACTGAGTTTTGGTTTTAAAGATAACGAAATTGAACTGCGGTTTTGTATTTTTGTTGCAAATGCAAACGGATTTATGAAACTACATTTTATTGCCATTGGAGGGAGTGCCATGCACAACCTCGCCATAGCTTTACACCAAAAAGGATACCAAATTAGCGGAAGTGATGATACTATTCACAATCCTTCAAAAGCACGATTAGAAAAATACGGGTTACTCCCGGAAGCGTTTGGGTGGTTTCCTGAAAAGATACACGCGGGCTTAGATGCGGTTATTTTAGGAATGCACGCAAAACAAGACAATCCAGAATTGGTAAAAGCACAGGAGTTAGGCGTTAAAATTTATTCATATCCCGAATTTTTATACGAACAATCAAAAGATAAGACGCGTGTAGTTATCGGAGGATCACATGGAAAAACGACCATTACCTCTATGGTGTTACACGTATTAAATTACCACGATCGCGATGTGGATTATATGGTTGGAGCACAACTAGAGGGCTTTGAAACCATGGTAAAGTTGACTGAAGACAATGACTTTATAGTTTTGGAAGGTGATGAGTACTTGAGTTCACCAATAGATTTGCGTCCGAAGTTTCATTTGTACAAACCGAATATTGCGTTGATTTCGGGGATTGCTTGGGATCATATCAACGTATTTCCTACCTATGAAAACTACGTTGAGCAGTTCAAGCTGTTTACAAATTCGTTGACCAATGGTGGTATTATGGTGTACAATGAAGAAGATGCAGCGGTAAAATCTGTGGTAGAGTCGTCAGAACACGTTATAAAAAAGTATCCCTATACCACGCCAAATTACAGTATTACAGACGGTGTTACCTATTTAGATACTCCTGAGGGAGCAATGCCTTTGGAAGTGTTTGGAGAGCACAATTTGCAAAACTTGGCAGGGGCTAAGTGGATTTGCCAGCATATGGGAATCGATGAAGAAGACTTTTACGAGGCAATTAGTAGTTTCGCTGGAGCGAGTAAGCGATTGGAAAAGATTTCAGAAAACGATTCGACCGTAGTCTTTAAAGATTTTGCTCACAGTCCGAGTAAGGTAAAGGCAACCACGGAGGCCGTAAAGAAACAATATCAGAATAGAAGAGTATTGGCTTGTTTAGAGTTGCATACGTACAGTAGTTTAAATGCTACCTTTTTGGAAGAGTACCGAGGTGCTTTGGATGCGGCAGATAAGGCAGTGGTCTTTTACTCGCCAGACGCCGTAGCAATTAAACGATTAAACCCTGTTGAAAAAGAGCAAATAGCAGCAGCTTTTCAGCGTGAAGACTTAGAGATTTTTACCAGCCCAGAGGAATTTCGTGAGCATTTACAACGCGAAAACTTACAAGATACAGCCCTGTTGTTTATGAGTTCTGGAAATTATGGAGGGATAGATTTTACGATGTTTGCGTAGGGGTCTTTTTTAAGATTCGTCTATTGATCCATTCTCTACTGAATAGGTGTTTAATAAGCCATTTTCGGAGTGTTTTATCAGTAATCGCTTTAGCAATCATCCTTGCTCTTGAATTTAGAAAAACTCGGCGTTTTGTTTTTTTAAATTGCCTTTTTCTATACCTGTCTGAACTGAGTAGTTTTTTGAAGTTTTCAAGGTATGCTTTCGCTGAGGCATCGAATTCAAAGTTGAAAATAGGAAGGTCAAACACATAGCCGCACAAACAAACAAAATTATTGAGAGGGGAGCTTAGCAATCGGTACTTATGGAATCCAGGGTGTTCAGGACTCTGGAAGCTCAAGCAAAGAACATCGTAGGCATTACGAAGGGAGAGATTTTTAAAGAATTGACCATCGTCATTAATTTGTTTTGCGATGATGCTGAGGTCTAATTTATGGACATCACTTAAGGTGTGTATTTGATCAGAAACGCTAAGATTGTCTTTAATTGTAGCATAGTTAAATTCTTCGGCGTATTTCCCTATAGTCATGTCCTTATGTACTTCAACGGCAGCGATTTTATGTGCATGTGCTATTCGAGGTAAGTGTTTTGTAATAGGAGCGTCAAGGGCATCAGCTGCAATTGGGGTATAGCCAACGTTTAATAAGAGTTCCTGAGCCTTGCCGAGGTTTTCTGGAGCAACTAGAAAATCAATATCACCAATCATTCTTTCTCCGGGATGTTTATAGAGTTTAGACAAGAGGTTTCCCGTACCTTTTAAAAAAATAGGAACAATCCCTTCTTGTTGCAGTAAGGTGTTGATTTCTTGGGCTTGTTTAATGATTTCAGTATTGCGATCGGTATTTAACTCGGCAATATGTTCCATATAAGCGACGAGGTCTTCTGGTAGGAAATTCAGAAAATTAGCCGTTTTTAAATTGTAATACCAAGCTGGTAATACGTAGTGTGTGGTACTTAGCTTAACTAGAGCTTCCCAGTCCATTGTAGTATTTTCTAGTGTATACTTAACACTTTGATGATGTTTGGAGCTATGACTAAGTGTTAAGCATTGTGATAAAAAGAGGAAACAGTCGTTATAGGTCATGGTTAAATAGTTTTTGAACCTTCGCAATCATTTGTTCATTGTTGGAGTAGTGCAATTGATAACAGGATAATTTTTCGAACCAATTTAGAAATTCCTGAGCATTGGATTTCTCTGGGCATAACCAAGAATCAGGTACCAATTGTTGCAATGCTTCTTGTTTTGTGATGGCGGTTAATTTGCAAAGTTCATCCGGAGTATATTTGATAAACACCAAGGTATGACAAGGTCGATTTTGTTTGTAGTTGTCGTTGTTTGGTGGTAAGTAACGAACTATTTTATTGACTTTTGGGAAATGAAATTCCGCTTTATTCTCTAGCGTGGGGTATAAGGAGCGCAAAACAGGAACGCTATTTCTTTTAATAGATATAGCAGAAGGGAAACTATATACTTGGTGGTTCTTGGCGAGTATAGGAACAAAATCATCGGCTAAACACTGAAAACCATGAGCCTGTAATAAGGCTAAGGAAGTACTTTTACCATTTCCAGAATCTCCTAAAAATAAAATAGATTCCTTTCCATTGCTCACAGCTGAGGCGTGAAAAATTCCCATCCATTCGTTTTCTGGAAATTGGTGAGTGTCTTCTATGAGTTTCATGGAAAACTTTCCTTGAAAATAATGACTGTTCTTCTTCGTCCAACTGCCTACACTTTGCTGATTTCTATAAAAAAACAGATGTGAGTCGGAGCTAAATACTTGATAGCTGTGGTGAACCTCTTTTGGGGGGGTGATTTCCAGATGGGCAAATTTAGGATGAATCAAAGCGAGTTCGTACTCCGATTCAAAATCCACTTTAAGGACAAGGTCATTGATTTGATAAAATACCGTGTTATCAAATTGTTTCGGAATGTCGTGCGTCAGTGCCTCGTCTGTACGAGTTGAAGAACTGTTTAAAAGCGTCTCCAACTCTGTAATAAATTCTGTGGTTTCTGTAAGTGGAGCTTCGGTGATTTTAGTTAATTTCTGGGCCAAGGTAGTTGTCTTAATCCCTGCTTGAAGTTCCTCAAGAAGGTCTGCAACAAGTGCTTCGACTACCAGGTATTGATTTGAGTTTTTTAACCAAACCACAGTAGTGTCTCCCATGTTTTTTCGTAGTATCATAGTAAAACAAAAATAAGAAAACGATTGGTATGGAGTGAGTAACCTGAATAAATTAATCCGTTAAAATTAGCACAGTATCCTTACTTTTGTACCATGTATAGACAGCGATTAGAATTACAAGAGGGTGATTATTACTTAAATGAACAAGGATACAAGGTGTTTACCGAGCAATTTCATCTAAGACGAGGGTACTGTTGTAAAAGTGGATGTAAACATTGTCCGTACGGATATGACAAAAAAACAGATAGTTTTAGGTAGTGACTTTTTTGCAATCTTAGTATCTTAACAAATAAATAAACCTTTTAAATTGAAGTATTTTATGAAAAAACTAGTGTTCCTCTTTTTGTTAATCCAGTGTTTTGGATGTAATGAGATTAAAAAAGTAGTGAGCCAATTGCCAACGCAAGCGCCGCTTACCCAAGATCAAATTGGAGCAGGATTGCGTCAGGCTTTGCAAAACGGAATTGACCACCAGGTAGCTAAGTTGACTGCTACAGATGGATTTTACAGAAACGAGCTGGTTAAAATTGTATTGCCAAAAGAATTACAAGTAGTAGATAAAGGGCTTCGTAAAATTGGCCTTAGTTCTCTAGCAGACGAAGGGTTAAAAGCGATTAACAGAACCGCTGAAGATGCGGTAAAAACGGCTGGACCTATTTTCGTTAATGCCGTAAAAGGAATTACGTTTAACGATGCTAAAAATATTCTGTTAGGAGAGCAAAACGCTGCGACTACGTATTTACAAAGTAAAACCAACCAGGCCTTGTATGCTGAATTTAGCCCGGTAATCAGTGCCTCATTTAAAAAAGTAGGTGCCGATAAAATTTGGAGTAATTTAATTCAGAAGTACAATAGTATTCCTTTTGTTACAAGAGTGAATCCTAATTTGACGGATTACGTAACTCAAGAAGCTTTAAAAGGGGTGTTTACCATGATTGCCGTGGAAGAAAAAGGTATTCGTGAGAAGGTTGGCCTTAGAAACACAGCACTTTTGAAAAGAGTATTTGCCTTACAAGATAGAAAATAACCGATCGATATATTTTAGAAAAACTCCACTGCTAAGTGGAGTTTTTTTTGTGTTGTAATTTTAATTAGTTGTTAATCAATTATTTGTGTATATTTATAAGGTCGTTAAATCAAGGGAAATGTTACGAGTAAGTCAAATTCAAAAATACAGAAAGCACCTAGAAGAAAGGTACGGAAGGCTAGTTGAGAGAGCCAATGATTACAAATATGTTGATGAGTGCAAAAGCGATCGCTCTGCATTTAAGGCAATGAAAGTCCTCGAAAAACTGAACCGGATTAAGTACTTAGACTTAGATAAGGAATTCTCAAATTCTATTGTGTAGTTGTTTGAAGTAATCAAAAGCTTTCAGAAGTCTACTGCCATACCAAGAGAACATTTCACCATCTACAAATACCGTTTTTGCATGATGCGTGAAGCGTCCTAATTCAAAGGCGTGCTCTTCTTTGAATGGATAGGGTTCTGATGAGAGAAAAACCAAATCAGGATCACCCTCTAGTCGAATTTTTTTCAATGCAACTTCAGGGTATCGAGGTTTGTTGTGGTATATATTCTCGAATTTATTTAAGCGCAGTAAGTGGTCGATAAACGTGTTATTACCAGCGGCCATCCAAGGATTTCTCCAAATAAAGTAGGCCACTTTTTTTACAGGTTTATCCTGTATAAAGCCGCTGAAATCATTAACTTTAAACTGTAGTTTGTCTATGATAGCCCTAGCTTGAGTTCGACAGGCGAAAAGTTGGCCATACTGTGAAATCAGTTCATAAACATCTGCCAATGTATAAATATCCGCTACGTGGGTAGGGGCTATTTGTTCACATGCTGCTACAATTTCCTGTGTGTTTTCTTCTTTGTTACAAAGAATAATATCGGGGTTTAATGCTTTGATTCGATCGATGTGTACGTTCTTTGTCCCTCCAACAACGGTAATGGTTTTCTTTAAATGAACGGGATGCACGCAAAATTTTGTGATTCCTACTAGGGAGGATTCCAAGCCTAAATCTACCAGAAGTTCAGTTTGGCTGGGTACCAGACAAACAATTCTCTTTGGAGTGTGTGTGAGTTTTACCGGACGTTGTAATTGATCGAACAACATGTTTTTGAGGGGCAAGATAAAAAGAATCAAATAGTAAACCTATTTGACTCCCATGATTTCTTGAAACTCTTTTTTATAGCCTTTACTAACTCTAAAAGTTTTATTGTCATTTATTTTTACATCGGTTTCACCGTAGTTCGAGGTGATCACTTCATCGATGAAATTGATGTTGATAATGGTCGATCGGTGTATACGCATGAAATTGGCTGAATTGATGCGCTCTATGATACTTGATAGCGATTCGCGGAGTAAAAATTTCTTATTGTCTGTAGTAAATACTTCCACGTAATACCCCGAAGCAGAAATGTACTTTATCGTATCCACCTCGATAAAGATAATTTTGTTACCAGATTTAATATTGATTCGTTTTACCGTGCTGTTACTAACAGGTGCAGCGTTGGCTTTAACCAAATCAAGAATGTTTTCTAAATTGTTTTGCAAGCTACTCATCTGCTCGCGATTTTGAAATTCGATCACTTTGTTCAACGAAGTCATAAAGCGTTCTTCTTTGAAAGGCGTAATCAAATAATCAAAAGCAAAATAGTCAAAAGCAGTCAAAGCACTTTCTTTATTTTCGGTAACAAATATGATTAAGGGTTTTTTACCCATTGTACTCATCTCATCCAGCAATTCAAAACCGCTCATATCAGGAAGGTCTACATCGAGAAAAATAACAGCTGGTTGTGACTCTTTAAGTTGTATTAATGCTTCGCTTCCGGTAGTTACGGTGGCATTGATTTCAAACTGACCGTGAAGGTCAACCAGTTTCTTTATCTTCGACTGGATAGCAGTTTTTTCATTGACTATAAGACATGAGATTTTCATATTCATTTTTAATTTCTTTTAAAACAAGTGCAGAATTACTAATCCCTAATTTTTAAATGTTAAAAAAATGTTAAAGATAGGGGCTGAGCATTTATTTTACTGGGGCTCAAGGGGTATTTGTGCATTGCTTTTTTCTTCACAGAAAGCAGCCTTGTTCATAGTTCGTAATTTAAAGGGGATTGTTCTGCAGATTTTTCAGTTTTTTGCTACAAATGTAGCGAAGAAATGCTACGTATGCACAGTGTTTGTGCGCTTTTGCAAAAATTTAACAGGAATTAACATTTATAATGTTTAACAAGTGTGTTAGGTTAAAATCTCAATAAGGTTTGTTTGCATCAAAAAAAAGGTTGTTTGCATCAAAACGGTGTTAAGAAAAGGTTACTCGGGGTAGTTTTATGCCTGTTAATAATAATTCAATAATTTATAATGAAAACAAAGTTTAATGGAATTCTAACGCTGTTATTGGCGTTAGTTGTGCAGATTTCTTTTGCGCAAGAAAGAACCATTTCGGGGACGGTTTCTGATGCATCGGGGCCACTTCCTGGAGTTACAGTTTTGAAAAAAGGTACTACTCAAGGTACTGAGACTGACTTTGACGGTAATTATTCTATACGCGTAAATACAGGAGAAACTCTTGTGTTTAGTTTTGTAGGAATGAAAACAGTTGAGCGCAAAGTTGGTGCTGCTAACCAAATCAGTGTCGTACTTGAAAATGATAACTTATTAGAAGAAGTTATTGTAGTAGGGTATGGTAAAACAACTAAACAATCGTATACAGGTACCGCTAAAGTGGTAAATGCAGAGCAGTTAGAAGCAAAATCTGTAGCCAACGTTTCACAAGCATTAGTAGGTGAGGTTGCTGGGGTTAACGTAATTAACACTTCTGGACAGCCAGGTACTGTAGCTACGGTACGTATTCGTGGATTTGGTTCTGTTAACGGAAACAGAGATCCTTTATACGTAGTTGACGGTGTTCCTTTCTCTGGATCTATCAACTCTATTAACCCTGCTGATATTGCAAATACTACCGTTTTAAAAGATGCAACTGCAACTGCTATCTACGGATCACGTGGTGCAAACGGGGTTATCTTAATTACGACAAAAGCAGGTAAAGCAGGTAAAACTTCTATGGAATTAGATGTTAAAACTGGTGTAAACTTCCAAGCGTTACCTCGTTACGACGTAATCAAGTCGCCAACTGAATACATCGAATTAGCATGGCACTCTATCGGGAACAGAACCTTATCGTTCAACCCTGCTAATGATCCAGTAGCGTATGCAAATACTTATTTATTCTCTTCTAGAGGTATTGATCCAACGTATAACTACTTTGGAACGAATGACGTGAGTCAAATTATTGATCCTGCAACAGGAAAAGTACGTCCAAACGTAGCAACTAAGTACACTCCAGAAAACTGGTCTGACTACGGTTTCCAAACTTCTATCAGAACAGAGGCAAACTTAAAAATGAGTGGAGGAAACGATAAAACTCGTTACTTCTCTTCTTTTGGATACTTAGATGATAAAGGATACTTAATCAACTCAGGATACAAGCGTTATTCTACGCGTTTAAACTTAGTACACCAACCTCAAGAGTGGTTGACTGCAACTGCTAATATTGGGTACTCTTTAGGAAGAACCTTAAACAACGGTCAAACTGAAGATTCAGGAAGTATTTTCTGGTTTGTAGATAACATTCCTTCAATCTATCCATTATTCTTAAGAGACACAAACGGTAACATCGTTGCTGATACAAAATACGGTGGAAACCAATACGATTACGGTGAAAACAGAGGATTTGGTGGATTGACAAATGCAATCGCTGGATCTAACTTAGATTTCGTAGGAAATGACAGACACTCTTTAAACGGTAATTTCTCGTTTAAATTCCAACTATTAGAAGGGTTAGAATTTGAAACTAAGTACGGTGCTCAATACTACACAAGAGAGGCAAACACAGTACGTAACCCATTCTACGGTTCTGCTCAAGGACAAGGAGGAAGCTTATTCAAAACGTATTCAAGCGCCTTGACTCAAAACTTCTTGAACATTATCCGTTATAACAAGTCATTCGGAGATCACTCGATTTCTGCTTTAGCGGCTCACGAAACCAACCAAAGAGAGTTTAAAACTTCTTCTATTTCTAAGAACAAAGTAGTAAACTTAAACGGAGGATTAAAAGATTTAAACAACTATGTAGTAAATTCATCTTTACCTACAGGTTATTCTACAAAAGCAGCTTTAGAAAGTTATTTTGGTCAAGTATCTTATGATTATATGAGTAAGTACTACTTTACTGGATCTATCCGTCGTGATGGTTCTTCTCGTTTCGCTCTTAACAAATGGGGAACTTTCGGTTCTGCAGGTGCGTCTTGGGTAATTTCTAAGGAATCATTCATGACTAATTTAGATTTCGTAAACTTCTTGAAGTTGAAAGCTAGTTACGGTATCTTAGGAGACCAAGCTGGTGTTGATGTGTACTCTGGTAGAGATACTTATACTATCGGTAACTTAGGAGGTCAGATTTCATTACAACCTCGTGCTATCCAAAATCCTAACTTAACTTGGGAAACTTCTAAAATGTTCCAAACTGGTTTAGAGTTTACTTTGTTTAACAACAGATTAGAAGGATCTTTTGATTACTATATTAAAAAGACTGACGACTTAATTTTCAACAGAAGAACAGCGCCATCTACAGGAAATGCTTTAATCGCTGTTAATGACGGAACGTTGAGAAACACTGGTTTTGAATTCGATTTAACTACTCACATTTTAGATAAAGAAAACTATAAGTTAGATTTCTCTGTTAATGGTGAAATCTTTAACAATGAGTTAACTGAAATGCCTCTTGACCCATCTACTGGACAGAGAAAAGTTATCGATATCGCTGGTAACTACGGTCGTGCACAAGGTCATGGTTTATTCGACTTCTACATGAGAGAGTGGGCAGGTGTTGATAAAGCAAATGGTAACCCATTATGGTACCAGTACTACGATGATAAAAATGGTAACGGAACTGTTGATTCAGGAGAAGGTATCCAAAGTTTATTCGAGTACCAACAAAAAAATCCAAATGCTACTATTAGCAGAACTACTACTAGTGTATATTCAAATGCAACTCAAAAGTATATCGGAAAATCAGCAATCCCTAAAGTACGTGGTGCTTTCAGATTAAATGCAAAAGTTCACGACTTTACTATTAGCGCATTGTTCGGATATAGCTTAGGAGGATATTCATATGATGGTGTATACGCTGGATTAATGAGTAACCGTCAAATCGGATCTAACAACTGGCATACAGATATCAGAAACAGCTGGAAAAAACCAGGAGATGTTACTGACGTACCGAAGTTAATCAGTAACAGAAATGTTCAGGTAAACTCTCGTTCTAGTCGTTTCATCACTTCATCTGATTACTTGTCGTTAAACAACATCCGTATCGGATATACTGTACCTACACGTTTCTTAGGAGAGTCTGGTCTTAATGGATTAAACTTATGGGTGTCTGGAGATAACTTATTCTTGTTAAGTGCTCGTGACGGATTTAACCCTGCTACTTCAGAAACTGGTGCTTCTGATACGTATCGTTATTCACCATTATCTACATTGACTTTTGGTGTAAGAGCTAACTTCTAAATAATAAAAGAGAAATGAAAAAAACATATATAAAATCTATTTTAGCAGGGTCTGCGGCCTTGTTAGCTGTAAGCTGTAGCAAAGACTTCCTCGATGAGTCTCCTACGAGATATGTAACTGTAGCGGATGTTACTGAATTAAGTGGTATTCACCCTGCATTGGCTGATGGTACCGTTCGTGGTATTTATGAAATGATGTTTACCACTGGTTTAGGAGGTACGACACGTCATGAGGATTTCGGTCAAAAAGGATACGATATCTATAGTGATATGTTATCAGGTGATATGGCTTTAACGGTGAATAACTACAGCCGTTATAGTAACTTTGCTCAGTTGATTACTACTACAGATTTCACTTACCTACAAGCAAATTACACAGCTTGGAGATACTATTACCGTTTAATTAACGCGGCTAACTTAGTAATTAAAGGTTTAGGTGGTAATAATGCTGTGTTGACAGATGCAAAGAATAAGGCATCTATGGGACAAGCAAAAGCTTTACGTGCACACTCGTATTTTAACTTGGCACAATTGTACATGACTGAGTATTCAGAAACGTCAAAGGTGTTACCAATTTATATCGAGCCTAACGGAAATGCAAAACCACAGAGCACTACGAAGGAAGTATACGAGTTCATGATCAAAGATTTAGAAGAAGCGGTGGTTCTTTTAAATGGATTTACTCGTTCTGATAAATATCAAATCAACCAAGAAGTAGCTAAGGGAATCTTAGCATATGTATATGCTGCAAGAGGAACTGCTGCTGATAATGCAAGAGCTAAACAATTAGCTGACGAAGTAGTGGCTGGTGGAACTCCAATTACTACTAAAGAGCAAGTTCTAGGTGGATTTAACGATATCGCTAAAAACCCTAGTTGGTTATGGGGAGTAGATATTACTCTTGATAACGGATTAGATTTAGTTTCTTGGTGGGGTCAAATGGATTACTTTACGTATAGTTACCAGTTTGCTGGTGATAAGAAGGCCATTGATGTTGGATTATTCAACGCAATCCGTGCTAATGACGTAAGAAAGAAACAATTCTTCACTGGAAGCGGAAATAACAACTTGATTCCATTTAACAAGTTCTACGCTCCTCAAAGAGTAGCTGGAGGACAACGTAACATTACAACTGACTACATTTATATGCGAGTAGACGAAATGGTGTTATTATCAGCTGAATTAGCTGCGAGAATGGGTCAAGATGCAGAAGCGAAAACTCAATTAAAGAAGGTATTGTCGCAACGTTTTGACAACGCGGCAGATTACGCTTATGTTGACGCTTTAAATGGTGCTGCTCTACAAAGTGAAATTCACTTACAAACTCGTATCGAGTTATGGGGTGAAGGGAAGAGTTTATGGGCTCAGAGAAGACACAAGTCGCCTGTAGTTAGAGGTGCTAACCACTTATTCTTAGCTGGTCAAACCATTCCTTATAACGATGATAAATTAGATTTTGAAATCCCTCAATCTGAGGTTCAAAACAACCCGTTCATCAACTAATACATTGGATGTTTGATTCTCCTTGGAGGATCCCTCAATATCGAAAGCTGGAATCGAAAGATTCCAGCTTTTTTGTTTAATGAATATTCTAAGGCGTTTAGTTCAAAACTCTAGTGGTTCATATCATATCCAATAAAAAAAGGTAAGCCTGTGCTTACCTTTGAAATCGATATACCATTACTTTGTTCTCTTATGGTATATTATTTTGAATTAATTAATAAGTCAAGGAGTAATTAACCTTGACTTTTTTTTTGCAATATGCTCGCCATGTTTACTTGGAGCTCTGCCGCTTTTGTTGCCGCTGCCTCCGCAAAATCAGTTCCATGACTGGCATAAATGATTCCACGTGATGAATTGATGAGTAGGCCGATATTGGCACTCATTCCGTAATGACAAACTTCTTCTAAATTTCCTCCTTGGGCACCCACGCCTGGAACAAGTAAAAAACTATCGGGAATTAATTGACGTATTTCGCCCAAATAACTGGCTTTCGTAGCGCCAACTACATACATAAGGTTTTCGCTGTTTTGCCACGTTTTAGAGGTACTTATCACTTTTTTGTAAAGCTCGGTACCCGCCGTTTCTTTGGTTTGAAAATCAAAGGCGCCTTGATTCGAGGTCAATGCAAGCATGATGGTATGTTTGTTTTCAAAAGCTAAAAACGGCTCTACTGAATCTTTTCCCATGTACGGAGCTACAGTGACACTGTCAAAGGCTAAATCTTCAAAAAAAGCTTTGGCATACATGGTCGATGTATTTCCAATGTCTCCGCGCTTAGCATCTGCAATAGTAAAGATTTCAGGATGCTTTTCATTGAGGTAACTAATAGTTTTGTCCAAAGCTTTCCATCCTTTAATCCCATAGGCCTCGTAAAAAGCCGTATTGGGCTTGTATGCAACGCATAAATGATGAGTGGCATCGATGATGGCCTTGTTGAATTCAAAGATGGGATCTTCTTTTTCTAATAAATGTGCAGGGATTTTGTTGAGATCTACGTCTAGTCCAATACATAAAAAGGATTGTTTTTTATGTATTTGATTGATGAGTTGTTGTGTTGTCATTGGTCTGTATAAATATGAGGCAAAAGTAATGAATTTTACTAGTTTCTGTTATCTTTGTCTCTAATGTTCAGATATGTTTTAAACAAAATATTTTACGGTTTCCTAACTTTATTTGGGGTAGTTACAGTCATTTTTATACTGTTCACGATACTCCCCGGCGATCCTGCTCGAATGATGCTCGATCAGCAAGAAAATTCTGAGCAACTTCAGCTCATACGTAAGAAATACGGCTTTGACCAGCCACTGTTAACTCAGTATGGCTATTATCTCAACGACCTGTCACCGATATCTTTTCACAGTACGGAAGAGAATGCCTACACGAATTTGAAGAGTAAGGCCTATCAGTACCGAGAGTTCATTGCTACGGACCAGGTGGTAGTGGTATTGAAGTTTCCGTATTTGAGGCAGTCCTTTCAAAAGAATGGAAAATACGTAAGTGAAATCATCGGAGAAACCTTACCCAATACGGCAGTTCTTGCCTTAGTGGCGATTTGTATTGCGATTGTACTAGGAATTGCCTTGGGAATTTTATCGGCACTCTGGAAAGACAGTGTGTTCGATAGGCTTATAGCGATCATAAGTACTTTTGGAATGAGCGTTCCTTCGTTCTTTTCGGCAATTTTAGTAGCTTGGCTTTTTGGTTTTGTCTGGCGAAAATACACTGGATTAGAAATGACGGGAAGTTTGTTTGTCGTCGATGATTTTGGGGAGGGAGTATACCTACAATGGAAAAACCTCGTGTTACCAGCCGTTGTATTAGGTATCCGTCCTCTTGCCGTGGTTATACAGTTGATGCGAAATTCGCTTTTAGAAACACTGAGTTTAGATTATATTCGAACAGCAAAAGCCAAAGGCTTAGGAAGGGGAGAGGTCGTGGTGAAACACGCATTGAAAAACTCCTTGAACCCAGTAATAACAGCGATCTCCGGATGGTTTGCTTCGATGTTGGCCGGCGCCGTTTTTGTTGAATACGTTTTTAATTGGAACGGTTTAGGTAAAGAGATTGTAAATGCACTGAATAATTTGGATTTACCCGTTATTATGGGAAGTGTATTAGTTATAGCGAGTTTGTTTATAGCTATAAATATCGCAGTGGATATCGTGTACAGTTGGTTAGATCCTAGAATCCGCTTAAAAAGTTAGATTATGAAATATTGTTTTTTGCTTTTGTGTGGCTTGGTTTTTTCGAGTTGCGCAATTTTTCATCCCGCTACCTTTAGTGAAGCGGCGCTTAAAGATACCATTCAAACAACCGACCGAAATTCCATAACGTTGGAGGAACTTACTGAAAAGTACAGGGGACAAAAAGTATTGATACAGGTATATGCAAGTTACTGTCCGTATAGTCAAGACAGTTTTAAAGATGTGGTAGCACTTCAAAAGGAGCACAAAGAGTTGACCTATGTGTTTTTGTCAGTTGACCACTCGTATCACGATTGGAAAAGAGGATTGACAGACCTCCCTGTAAAAGGAGATCACTACTACTTGCCAAGGAAAGGTAAAGGAACCTTGGGGAAGTTTTTAAAACTGAAAACAATCCCGCGCTTCTTGTTAGTAGATCCTACGGGTAAGTTGTTGGTGTATAAATCGTCTAAAGTTGGAGATATAGCTAAAAAATTATAGGAGATGATTTTACCGAAAATTCAACAATACTTACTCTTGCTGAGTGTTGTACTGTTTACCGCCTGTGGCATAAAAAAAGAAACGAGCTTTAGCAAAGAAGCTTTACGAGATGTTTTGATCGATACTTCTGGGAAATCCATTCCATTAGAGACAGTCTTGGCATCCAATACTAAGCAGAAGAAAGTACTCGTAGTTTGGGCTTCATGGTGTAGAGATTGCTTGAATGACAGTGAGAAGCTCACTGCCCTGGAAAAAGAATTTACCGATGTGGAGTTTCTATACCTGTCGTTAGATAGATCCTTAAAAGATTTTAAAGTGGCTGCCACAAAATACCACATAGGAGCGCAGCATTACTGGTTGGCATCTGGTTGGGAAGGGCCGTTGGGAAGCTTCTTGCAATTGAGCTGGATCCCGAGGTACTTGGTACTCGATGAAGCCAATGAGATTATCGTCTTTAATGCAACGGAAGCGAGTAGTCAACAAATCGCCGAAAGCTTAAAAAAATGATGTACTTTTGCAGTACAAATTTATTTGTAGAAAACTAATCAATAATTACTTAAATATTTTAATCGTGAGAACGAATATCATTGCAGGAAACTGGAAAATGAACAAAAATCTTAGCGAGGCTAAGCAATTGATCAAAGGAATTAAAAAAGGTCTTAAATCGATAGATACAGACAATAAGCGAGTAATTATTGCACCGACATTTGTAAACTTGGTAGGGGCCGTAAAACGCACCAGAAAATCAAAAATTGAGGTGGCTGCACAAAATGTACACGCAGCAAAGAATGGCGCATATACTGGGGAGGTAGCGGCAGATATGTTAACAGATATTGGAGTTGGCGTTGTGATTATAGGGCATTCTGAAAGAAGAACCTATTTTGGAGAAACCGATCAGCAATTGGCTGAAAAAGTAGATCGTGCTTTGGCAGAAGGCTTGGAAGTGATTTTCTGTTTTGGTGAACTACTAGAGGATCGCAAGTCAGAAAAGCATTTTGAAGTAGTTGAAAATCAATTGCGTCACGGCTTATTTCACCTGTTAAAAGAGAATTTTGAAAAGGTGGGGTTAGCCTATGAGCCTGTTTGGGCCATCGGAACTGGTGAAACAGCAAGTCCCGAACAAGCACAGGAGATGCACGCGTTTATCCGTAGTATCTTAGCTAAAGAATATACCCAAGAATTAGCCGATAGCGTTGCTATCTTATACGGAGGAAGTGTGAAGCCGGCAAATGCGAAGGAGATTTTTTCAAAACCTGATGTTGACGGAGGGCTCATTGGAGGCGCTTCATTGAAAGCAGAAGATTTCTTGGCGATTGTTGCTGCAGCGGAGTAAGACCCTACAAATGCGAGAAAGGCTTAAAACGCGTTGTAGATGTTTTAAGAGTAGCCTTTTGAATACAATGATTTAGAGCAAAATAAGAATAGAAGGAATATTTTAGATGGATAATATTTATATCGAATATAATTTTGAAGTGAGTCCCAAAGAACCGGGAACAGAGATTTTGATTGCCGAACTAGGTAGTGTGGGATTTGAAAGTTTTGTCGAGCACGAAGCAGGAGTTTTGGCGTATATTCAAAAAGACGAGTGGAATGGAAGTATTTTGGAAGATATATTTATTCTGAGTTCTGATGAGTTTTCGGTGAATTTCGAAAAGAAAGAAGTTGCTCAAACCAATTGGAATGCGGAGTGGGAAAAGAATTTTCCACCGATTCAAGTGGCGGATAAAGTGAGTATTAGAGCGCCATTTCACGAAAATCCAAACCTGCCGTTTGATATTGTGATAGAACCTAAAATGAGTTTTGGTACGGGGCATCACGAAACTACTCACATGATGGTGCAACATTTACTGGAACTCGACCTTACAGGGAAGAAAACGCTAGATATGGGTTGTGGAACTGGAATCCTAGCTATTTTCGCTGAAATGAAAGGCGCTGAGCCTATCGATGCCATTGATATCGATAATTGGTGTTATGAAAATTCTGTTGAAAATGCAGCTCGTAATGCCTGTAAAAGTATCAGTGTTTACGAAGGTGATTCAAGTTTATTGGTAGGGAAGCAGTACGATGTTATTATTGCCAATATCAATCGAAATATCTTGATGAAAGATATGGAAACTTATACGAGTACTCTGAATGAAAATGGAGTCTTGTTGTTGAGTGGATTTTACCGTGAAGACATTCCTATCATTGATGCGGAAGTCACTAAGTACGGTTTGTCTTTAGAGAAAACTATAGAAAGAAATAATTGGGTAGCCCTTCGATATCAAAAATAAGAAGTATGAGTACCATAGAGAAAATTCAAGAAGAACTGGATGTGCTGACAGCTTCGACTAGAAAGCACGAAATTATTTTGTACAACGACGATGTCAATACCTTTGATTTCGTAATCGATAGTTTAATCAGTGTGTGTGAACACACCCCAGAACAGGCTGAACAATGTACGGTTCTCGTACATTATAAAGGAAAATGTGCCGTTAAAACCGGAGAGTATAAGGATTTGGAACCGAGATGTACAAAATTATTGGACCTCGGATTATCTGCTGAGATTGTATAGCAATGGAAAATGTTTTTAGATATTACGAATTCTCCGATTTTTTTTCGGATAATTCTGGACAGTTTGAAGGAAATGAAATTTGTTATTCTGTGTTAAATGAACAACACTTTTTAATTTTCGTAAAAAAAACACACGAAGGCCAAGAGTCCTATGATTTATACGTATCCCGCTATGGATCAGCAAGGGAAGTTGGTAAAGCGAAACCCGAAATAATAGAGCTACTTGTAGAGGATTATGACAAGTCAAAACCAGAACATCGCATCGTGTTGCGAAAGTATTTATATTAAATCTCAAATTTTTTTGAGATTTTTTTTTGTTTTAATGTGACCTATCAAAAAAAAGGGTGTCAAAAGAATGAAGGCAGTTTTAAAAAAGCCGCTTTGAACAAAATACGATCATTAAACAATTTCAATATATAATTAGTTTTAGTTTGTTTTCCCTCGGTTTATAAAAGTAAACCCCCCAAGTCTCTCTGAGTAGGATTCCCTTATATAAGTCCTTGATGACATCTAACTGAAAGGAGAGCTTTTAATTTGAAGATAATTAATTTTAAAATAGTAGTAGTTAGTTTTTATACTAAGTTTGGTTAGACGAAAAGGCCTTGAATCTGCAGATTCAAGGTCCTTTTTAATTTATAGACTAAAGTTAGCCAGCGTTTTTACCAATTCGGATTTCGAAGTGTAGAGTTTGTTTTGAGTTTTGATAGCTTTTAATTGCTGTTCAATAAGCTTTACTTCTCTGTAGTTAACGAGAAATAAGGAACCCTCTCCAAGATTAAATTTACGTTCTTCACTGGCAACTAATTTGCGATAGTCATCAACCAACTCCGTTAAGAGTCTGTTTTGTTCGGTATAAGAGGCGATTTTTTGTTCTGTAGCACTGATCTTATTTTTTAACGTACGCGTGGTATTTTGGATATCAAAATCTAACTCTTCCAGTTTGAGTTTAGCCAGTTTTAAGTCACCTCGTTGTTTGCGCATAAATAACGGTATGCTAAAACGAATGCCTCCTTTGTAATTCGCCGTGTTAAATGAGCTAAAACGATGAATATCTGCACTCAAAAAATTGTATTCCAAATCGATTATAGGCAACAGGTTGTTTGCTTTGAGTTTTTTGTTGATCAACGCACTTTCTCGTTTTAAATTTAAGGCCTTTATTTTAGGGTGCTTATTGATAAAACTGGTAGTTGCTTCGTTAAGCGACTGGTTGAGTAACGCGTCTAAGGTTTCAGAGCTTACCGTTGAAGGGATGGTTCCTTCGCGTAATTCCATAGGAACTTCTTCTGATGACCAAACAAAGTTAGCTACTTTCAAAGATGCTTTTAGGTAGTCTAGTTTGGCCTTTTCAAAATCGATTTTCCTATTTTTTAAGTTGATCGAAGCCTCCAAGGTATCAATGGCGGGTTTGTCACCAGCTTCAAAACTCTTTTTGACATTACGCAGTCTGAAATCCGCATTAGCAATATAGGTTTTATACGTGTTTTTTATTTCGTAATACTGCAACCAATCAAAATACACTGCCAGGGCTTTAAAAAGTAATTCATTTACTTGTAAACGTTGGTCTTCTAGCGACTGTTGTTGATACAGTTTTGCACGGCGTAAAGTTGCTGCACGTTCATTAATAAGCAGGTTTCGGGCAAGAGAAATAGAAACCCCTGCGCTGTATAAACCGCGATCGGGAGTCGTGTATTCCGGATTTAAATATTTTCCATCGTTAACTTCGTAACTCGCTTTAAACGAGATCCCGTAGGCAGTTGGGATTTTTAAAACGGTATTGAGTTTGTCGTAATAGGTCGATTTCTTGAAGTTTTTAAGATCGTAATCCAACTCAATTTTAGGATCTAAGCCTCCTCTAGCTTTTTGGAGCTTCGCACTTCCTTTTTTACTAATTAATTGCGCCTGTTTTAACAGTGGGTGATTTTTTTTTACCACGGTCAAATAACGTTCCAGGCTCAGCGTCTGGTCGCTTTGTTGCGCATAACCACTAAAAACAGTGCAGAGGAGTAGTATACGTATTATTCGTTTAATCATTTTTTCTTTGTATCAGAACTTGACTTCGTTTTGTTGGGCTGGTAAAAATTTGGAGGGAAACTATTGATTTGTCTCCATAATTCATACCAAATAGGAACGTTTTCCAAAAGCGCGATAGTACGTGCTCCCGAACCTACTCGAATAGCTTTAGGCCAAGGAACCGTTGTTTCGTCGGGAGCAATTAGTACGCGGTACTTACCGTTGTCGCTGATGAAGTTTTCAATGGCAACTACACGGGCTCCGTAGGTTCCGTACGATACATTAGGCCAACCGCTAAAAACTATGGCCGGCCAACCATCGAACTGAACTCTCACTTTTTCGTCGAGGTGGATGAGTGGCAAATCAATAGGACGTACGTACATTTCAACGGCTAATTCATAGGCAGCAGGCATGATACTCACTAATTTTTCACCTTCCTTAAAGGTTTCACCAATCCCTGATTTGATAGCCTTGTTAATAAAGCCTGTTTGTGGAGCCGTGACAAAACGAAGGCTGCTTCGTTTTTCGTAATTGGCTAAATTAATCGCGAGCTTAGAAACTTGTGCTTCACTATCCAATGCACTCGATTCAGCTGAGTACAAGTTACTTTCGGTTTTGGCAATTTTATCACTGTAAGTCGCTTTTAATGTGGAAATGGCCAACTCACTGTTAATTACATTGTTTTTAGCGCTGAGTAATTTGTTTTGCTGGGCAATGTTTTTTGCTTGTGCCTCACGCAATTTGGCGCGTTTTTCTTCGACGTCTTTGACTGCTTTTAATCCTTCCTTTTGTAGCGTAACCGCTCGTTGATATTGCGTTTCTGCAATGCTTGCTTTGGTAGTCGCTGCAACCAAATCAATACTGTCACTGGTAACCTTTAAGCGGGATTGTATCAATTTGTTTTGGGCCTGAGCTAACTTGAGCGTTCGCTCTTGCTTCAGTGCTTTGATTTGGTTTTGTAATGCTTTTACCTTGTTCTTGTAAGCAGTTACCGAGGACGATTTAGCAGTTAACTGCTGATTCGTTCGCTTGGTGAGTAGCTCGTCAAAATACTCACTTTTGATTTCTGAGATGCGCAATATCGTATCTCCTTTTTGTACCAGGTCTCCTTCCTGTACAAACCATTCCTCAATGCGTCCTGGAATTTGCGATTGTATGCTTTGTGGTCGTTGACTCGGTTTTAAGGTAGTTACATTTCCTGCACTACTGATGTTTTGAGTCCACGGTAAGAACAAGATAACAAATAGAAATCCAGTAAAAAACAATAGGAATTTTCTAAAGCGTTTGTGGTATTCTTTGGTAAAGATGTTTTTCCCCGATTTAAAAGAGGTCTCATCTACGTATTTTGTGATTTTATTGTGCGAAATATTTAACATATTAGAGGGTAATGTTTTTAATAGCGCCGTTTTCAAGAGTGATGTGTTTGTTACACTGTTGTTTCCAAGCTTTGTTATTACTTACTACTATAAGGCTCCACGGTTGTTTAGGAGACGATAAATATTGAATGATTTTTTGTGTTTCTTCTTGTTTGAACTGGTCAAGTGGATCTTCCAAAATTAAAACCTTAGGGCGCTTGGCAAGAGCTCTTGCCAAAACGAGTTTTTTAGCAATGGTATAGGCTATTTGCTTTCCGTCCGGTTTTAACAAGGTGTTTAATCCATTTTTCTGTAGCTTGATGAATTCCGTCAGACCAACTTTGTCCAATACTTCATAAATGACATCATCACTAATCGACGTATCTCCAAAGGTGATGTTTTCTCGAATACTTCCCTCAAAAGGAGTTTCTTCAGAAAGGGATAAGCCAAGATGTGCTCGGTATTTGCTGATGATTAAACTACTTACTGAAGCGTTGTTGATAAACATATATCCACTAGTGGGTTGAATAATACCCGATATCAATTGCAATAAGCTCGATTTTCCACTACCACTTTCTCCTTCGATAAGAATTCTGTCTTTAGGATTAACGGTTAAGGAAATTTCGTCTAATACAGGTTTGTTTAAATCTTTTACTTCGTAAGTAACATCTTGAAGCTCTAGGGTAAAATCCTTTTTGTTATTGACTTCTTCACCTTCTTGACGCTCTAAAGGCTTGTCAATTACCTGTCCTAATTTTTCAATAGATGTCAGTACATCGTAAAATGATTCAAGTCCTATGATGAGTTTTTCAACCGAAGTGATTACCAATAAAATGATGATCTCTGCCGCGACGAATTGCCCGATATTCATTTTCTGATTGAGTACTAGAAATCCACCAATGAGGAGTAGCCCCGCAGTTACCAGTACTTTAAAACCGATCATTTGAATGAATTGGATAACGAGAATTTTAAAGTGCTTTTCACGGGCATCTAAATAGTCTTTTACTAGGCTGTCACTTTTATTGATGGCCAGATTGGTACTTCCTGAAATTTTAAAACTTATAACGGTTCGAGCAATTTCTTGTAACCAGTGTGCAACACGGTACTTGTGTTTTGATTCTATTAAGCTCGTATCGAGTCCTTTTTGAGCAGTGTACTTAAATACTCCGTAAATCAATACCAACAATAACAAACCAAAGAAAATAAAGAACGGATGGTAGAATGAAAGCAATACCAGGGCAAAAAGTATTTGTAAGAACGCCGAAGGAACGTCAACCAATATCTTTGACAGACCTTTTTGTATGGTAAGCGTATCAAAAAAACGATTCGCTAATTCGGGTAAATAGTAATTGCGTAACTCGTTCGTCTTAATTTTTGGAAAGCGATAACTGAGTTCTAAAGATGCCCTCGTAAAAATACGCTGTTGGATGGTTTCAATAATGCGCATTTGCATGAGTTTAAGCGTACCTGAAAAAGCGACACCACAAGTCACTAAGATGATCAGAATGATCCATGAAGCTGAAATTTGGGCTCCTTGGATAAGGTTGATGATGGCCTGGATTCCCAAAGGGAGAGAGAGTGCTACAAGACCTTCAAAAATGGCAAAATAGGCTATCTGAAAGATGTCTTTTTTATCGGTTTCAAGTAGACTTATAAATCGCTTCCAAGGCGATAGTGGCTGGTTATTCATTTGCTAAGGTGTTTAAAATTAATGATTTAAAAAACGAGGTAGGTGTTATTAAATCATTACAATTCGTAATTGATGGAAAATGCGATTTGATAAAGTGTTGATGCAGTGCGTTTTCCGTGAGTGTACTCGCCAGTGTTAACGGATACGAATACTTTGGATTGTAAGCTTCGATAATTTCTGAGAGGCGTCGAACTACTCGTTTGAATGTTAAGAAGTAGCCTTCTTTGTTTTCAGTGTCTACATCTTTGGTCAAATAAAATTTAGAATTCTCATTGATCATAATCTGATTCAATGCAACTTCATTAATATGTCCGTAGTTGTTGTCTTGCTGGGTAGTTCTCGTAACTACTTCGATGGCTTTTTCTAATTTTTCTTTCGGGTCTTGTATGCTGAAGGTTTCGAGTACCAGTTGGTATTCTACCCATCCCCAATACCATGAAGAGAGGTAAATTAGCAACTTGTGTTTACTCTCGAAATAACGATAGATAGAACTCTCATTACTTCCGATTTTTTGACCTAGCTTTTTAAAGTTAAATTTCTCAAAACCAATTTCTTCGATGAGTACTATGCTGTTTCCTATAATTCGCTTTCCTAAATCGGAAGACTCTGGGTCTTTCAGGTAAATCCCCGACGGAATGTCAATTTTTAGATTTGATAGTAAATTTTTCATGCGTAATCGTTTACATTGCAAATTTAATAGTATTACTATCAATAATGAGAGAAAAGATGTTAAAATTAGCTTAAGAAAAAAATAAGAGACTACGGGAGTCTCTCAAATTTAAAATTAATGGTTTGTTGTTCGTTGGAGATACTCGCGTGGAGAAAGTTGTCTTTATACTCATAATGAATAATTTTAGGAAAGGCGTTTTCGGGATTGTTGCAAGTAAAACTCGAGGCGTTTTGTTGTGTGAATTCAAACAAGGTAGGCGATTCGTTCACACCGGTAATCGATAAATAGAGCTTCCCATTTTTTTTGATGATTGCTAAGTGCTCTTTAAATACGGTATCGTTGCTATGCAGTGTGTATCCGATACCTGTAAAATCGGGTTCCCAGTGTTCATAGGTGTGATTTTCAGGAGAGTCGTTGACCCGTTTCCATGAACCTAACAGAAAGTTAGGGTATTGCGTAGTGTCCTGTTGGCAGGAAATAAGAATGGCGAAGAGGAGTAGTAAAAGAGCATTGCGCATAATGGCTTTGTTTTTAGTTCTTTATATATTATTCAAATTTAAAGAAAAATCGTAAATTCGCAGACCATAGAAAAGATACAATGCTAGATAAATTACAGATAGTTAAACAACGATTTGACGAGGTATCCGATTTGATTATTCAACCGGACATTATCTCTGATCAAAAGCGATATGTTCAGTTAAATAAAGAATACAAGGACTTAGGAAAAGTGGTTAAGAAGGCCAATGAGTACGAAGGACTTTTAAATACCATGGAAGAAGCTAAGGAAATCATTGCTGATGGAAGTGATGCAGAAATGGTGGAAATGGCTAAAATGGAGTTGGATGAAGCGAAGGGGAGAATTCCTGAGCTCGAAGATGAGATCAAGTTCTTATTAATTCCAAAAGATCCTGAAGATGCTAAAAATGCCGTTGTAGAGCTACGTGCAGGTACTGGTGGAGACGAAGCTAGTATTTTTGCCGGTGATTTGTTCAGAATGTATACCAAGTACTGTGAAGGTAAAGGTTGGAATGTATCGGTAGTAGACTACAGTGAAGGAACAAACGGAGGATTTAAAGAAATCCAGTTTGAAGTGTCAGGAGAAGATGTGTATGGAACGCTAAAGTTTGAGGCTGGGGTGCACCGTGTACAACGCGTACCACAAACAGAAACTCAAGGGCGTGTACATACATCGGCAGCTACCTGTATGGTATTCCCAGAAGCAGAAGAATTTGACGTAGAAATCAACCCGAAAGATGTACGTATTGATTATTTCTGTTCGTCAGGGCCTGGAGGGCAATCTGTAAACACTACCTATTCTGCAGTGCGTTTAACCCATATCCCAACGGGATTAGTGGCGCAATGTCAGGATCAGAAATCTCAGCATAAAAACAAGGAAAAAGCCTTTAGAGTACTGCGTTCTCGTTTATACGATTTAGAGTTAGCCAAGAAACAAGCAGAAGATGCTGCAAAAAGAGGATCTATGGTAACCTCAGGAGATCGTTCTGCTAAAATTAGAACTTATAACTATCCGCAAGGAAGGGTAACCGATCACCGAATAGGGTTAACCTTATACGATCTACAAAACATCGTAAACGGAGATATACAGAAAATTATCGACGAGCTCATGCTCGCAGAAAATACTTCGAAGCTCAAAGAGCTTGGAGAAACCATCTAAAAAGAAACTCGCCGAAAAGGCGAGTTTTTTTTGCTCTTTATATAGCTCTTGAATCCTGAATTCTTCCATTTTTAAGCAGCGTCTTTTATGCTTGGCGTCACAAGTCTATGGGGATATGAAAGCCCAGCGAATGAAGTTATAAGGATATCGGTATTGGTACATTGGTGTTGATAAGGATTGATAGGAGAGAGGAGGTGATCTGACGATTGCCGTAGAGTTCAGGGTACTAACAAAAAAACCACCGATATGTATCGATGGTTTAAGTTATATTGAGTTTGTTCTTTTTATCTTAAGAGAACAAGTTGTCTATTTTTTCGCGCTCTTCGGCAGCAAGAGCAGCATCAACTAAAATACGACCACTGTGCTCGTCGATAGTGATTTTTTTACGGTTGGCAATTTCTAACTGAACCTGTGGAGGGATGGTAAAGAAAGATCCTCCAGCAGCTCCACGCTCGATAGATACAACAGCTAATCCATTTTTTACTTTATTTCGGATTCGCGTATAAGCGGTAATGAGGTGCTTGTCGATAGAAGCCGCAAATTCCGCTGACTTTTCTTTTAATAATTGCTCCTCTTTTTCAGTTTCTTTTAAAATCGCATCCAATTCGTTCTTCTTGTGAGCCAAGTGATTTTCTTGCTGAGCTAACTTATCTTTAGTATTGGCAATCACTTCATTCTTTTGAACGATTTTTGCTTTGTACTCCTTAATGCGCTTTTCTGATAATTGAATTTCTAATTCTTGATATTCAACTTCTTTTGTCAACGAGTCAAATTCTCTGTTGTTACGCACATTTTTTTGTTGTTCAACATACTTGGCAATCAATCCTTTTGATTCGGTAATCGCAAGTTTTTTGTTGTTGATATCTGTCTCCAATGTGGCTAAATCGTTAGCTAAGTTCGAAAGTCTGGTGTTTAATCCTGCAACTTCATCCTCTAAATCTTCAACTTCTAAAGGTAACTCACCGCGAACGTTTCTAATCTCATCAATTCTTGAATCGATTAATTGTAAGTCGTATAACGCTCTTAACTTTTCTTCTACCGTTATTTCTTTATTTGCCATCTTTATATATAATATATTGGATTTGTTCGTTCTTCACTTAAAATAATTGCAAAAGTACTAAATTTTTTGCTAAGATAATCAACCAAAAGATTTTTTGTAAACTGCTCACTTTCATAGTGTCCAATATCTGCTAGTAAAATTTTCCCTTCTGCTTGAAAAAACTCATGATATTTGAAATCGGCACTGAGGTAAGCATCCGCTTTTGCTCGAAGTGCATTTTTGATGGCAAAGCTTCCAGATCCGCCTAAAACGGCTACTTTTTTAATGGGGCGGTCCAGTATTTTTGAATGTCTTACGCAACCGGTATTAAAGGTAGTTTTTACTTGTTGTAAAAACGCCTCTGGAGCCATGGGAGTATCGAATTCTCCGATCATTCCCATTCCTACGTGTTGATTTGTATTGGTGAGTTGGGTAAGTTCGTAGGCAACTTCTTCATAGGGGTGATTGACGAACAAGGCCTTCAGCAGTGCTCCCTCCTTATGTGATTCGTAGGTCACATTAATAGAAGTTTCTTCTTCGAACATAAGATCACCTTGTTTTCCCACGGTTGGATTCGAGTGTTCGTTACCGCGGTAACTGCCCATGCCTTGAAAGTTGAACGAACAGTTGTCGTAGTTTCCTATAGTTCCTGCGCCGGCCTGAAATAGTTTAGAACGCAGTGCGTTCGCATGCGTCGTTGGAACAAAAGTGGTTAGTTTTTTAATGTTGCCCGCTTTAGGAATAAGTGTTTGGTAGTTGTTCAATCCTAAAACCTCACACATTTTTGCTGACACCCCTCGGTTAACATTGTCTAACGCTGTATGTGTAGCATAGATGGCAATATTGTGTTGGATGGCTTTGATAATAACGCGTTCGACATAGTTCGATCCGTTAATCTTTTTTAAGCCTTTGAATATAATAGGGTGAAAACTAACAATTAAGTTGCATCCCTTGGAAATGGCTTCGTCTACAGTATTTTCTAAGGTGTCTAAAGTGACTAAGACTCCGGTAACGGTAGTTTGGTAGTCTCCTACCAATAAGCCTACATTGTCAAAGTCCTCTGCATAGGCTAAAGGAGCTAACTCTTCTATATAATTGGTAATGTCTCTTATTTGCATATTGGCTCTTTTTTGAAATTCAAAGTTAAGATTTTTAATTATTTTCGCTCTGATGAAACTACTGAGATATCTATTGTTTCCGCTGTCACTAGTGTACCGCGGGATTACCAGCCTGAGAAATGCCTTTTTTGATTGGGGATTGTTTCCGCAACGCTCATTTCAAATACCAGTCATTGCAGTCGGAAATTTGAGTGTGGGAGGAACAGGGAAATCACCTCAAGTTGAATATCTTATTCGACTTCTTAAAGATCGCTTTCAATTGGCGACGCTCAGCAGAGGATACAAGCGAAGTACCAAAGGATATCAGTTAGTGACTGCTAGCCATACTGCAGGGGAGGTAGGAGACGAGCCCAAACAATTTTTTAGGAAATTTGGAACGGAAATTCAAGTTGCTGTAGATGCCGACAGGGTAGCGGGAATTGAAACCTTGTTGCAGGGAACTCCTATTCCAGAATTGGTGGTGTTAGACGATGCCTTTCAACACAGAAAAGTGAAAGCGAGTTTGTACATCTTATTAACAAAGTACGACGACTTGTACAGTCGAGATTATGTATTGCCGACGGGGAATTTAAGAGAATCGAGAGCAGGAGCGCGCAGAGCAGCCTTGGTAGTTGTGACGAAATGTCCAAACAATCTGTCGAACTCAGAACGAGAACGCATTGAAAAATCACTGCAATTAGCAGCTGGGCAACGCTTGTTTTTTTCACGAATTAAATACGATGAACAATTAAGGGGAGCACAAGTCATACACATCGGGGATTTAAAAAAGAAGAAAGTGGTTTTAGTAACTGGAATTGCGAATCCGACGCCTTTATTAACATATTTAGAAAGTCAGCAAGTACTGTTTGAACATTTGAGTTACCCAGATCATTACAATTTCAACGAAAGCGATTTAAAGGGGATTCAGGAACGATTTGAACGCACTGAAGATGCAGTTTGTATTTTGACTACAGAGAAAGATTTTGTGCGCTTAGAAGGGAAACTACCCAGTTTGCAATACCTTGCTATAGAAAGTGAATTTATAGAAGGAGGAGAAGCCTTTGACCAAGCTATTACAGAGCATATCGATGCCTTTTACGCTAAAAAAACCTCCTAAATAGCTGTGTGATTAGGAGGTTTTTTTGATTTCGAACCTTATTGTACGGGTTCTTTGGTGAATTTTGCCGAGGCTTCTGCGGCTATTATTTTGATGTCTTGTTCATCTTTTCGCGGACAAATCAACAAAACGTCGTCTTTTTCAACGATAATATAATCTTGAAGTCCTTGAAGAATTACGCGCTTGCCTTGTGTAGTGCTAATCATATTACCCTCAGCGTCTCTGCACAGTGTTGTCGCTCCGACTACGGCATTGTTTTGCGTGTCTTTACCGAGTTTGTTATAGAGAGAGCCCCAAGTACCCAAATCGTTCCAGCCAAAATTAACAGGAAGGACATGAACGTTTTTAGCGTGTTCCATAATACCGAAGTCTATCGAAATATTCTCACAGCGCTCGTAATTTTTATTGATAAAGTCAACTTCCGCTGCTGTGTTGTATACCGAAGTATCTTCAGAGAGAATCGCTAACATTTCAGGGAGGAAGTTTTTGAAAGCGTTAAGTATGCTTTTAGCCGACCAAACAAATATTCCTGCATTCCATAAATAATCACCACTTGCCAAAAACTCCTGCGCTTTTTCCAAGTTGGGTTTCTCCGTAAAGTTTTTTACTTTTTTTACGCGGCTATCAGAATTTTCAAATTGGATGTAACCGTATCCAGTATTTGGGTGGTCTGGTTGAATACCCAAGGTCATTAAATAATCGTTTTCCCCGCAGGTTTTGAATGAGGTTTCAATATTGGCTAAGAACTCCGCTTCGTTTTCTATCCAGTGATCCGAAGGAGCGACTAATATCACGGCGTCCGGATTTTGGGCGTATATTTTTAAGGCTGCATAGAGAATACACGGAGCAGTATTGCGCATAGCGGGTTCTAGTAGTAATTGAGCTTTGCTGAGTTCAGGGAGTTGCTCCAGTACTAGGTCTTCGTATTTTTCATTGGTAGCAATGACAATATTTTCACTAGGAACTAAAGCGTTGATCCTCGAAAATGTTTTTTGGATCAACGATGCACCAGTACCTAGCATATCGTGAAATTGTTTTGGGTATTCTTGTGTGCTTACAGGCCAAAATCGAGATCCTACTCCTCCGGCCATGATAACTGCGTAATAATTCGTACTCATTTGGTTGTTTTTTTTACTCTATTAGAAAAACTTCAGCGTTTTGATTAAATAAATAGACTCTTTGGTTCTTTAAATTTAAGCATTCATATCGAGTTCTCCTCTTTTTTCCTCGTTTAAATAAGGTGTTTTTAAAGCTAAATACGCTATTTAAAGGGATTTCAAAGATAAAATTCTTTCCTGATTCTGCGACACCACCACGTAAAGCTAAAGATAAGTTTACATCGGTATCGGTGCTCGCTTTTGGGTTTTTTAAGTAGTTTGCTAAGTGAGGTAAGATGCTAAGCGGATAGGTTTCAGGGTTGAGAAAGGGAATCATAAGGTGTTGGAAAACCGTTTTCCACTCTTGCCCATGAGGTTGCACGCGACCAAATTTTTGATAGGTAACATGATGCGCAATCTCGTGTATCAAGGTCAGTAAAAACTGATAAGGATTTAAGTTGTTGTTCACCGTAATTTGCATTTCACCAGAAGGAAGTCGTCGAAAATCACCGTGTTTAGATTGGCGTTCTCCAACAATTTTTAAGTTGATTTGGTACTTCTTAATAAGATACAAGGCAGGTGTAACTGCGGCTTTCGGTATGTATTTCTCTAAAATATGAGCCATTGCGTTCTTGAGTCCTTAGCTTTTCGTTTGTTTTTTAAGGGGTTGAACTCGATACTTGTAGTACTTTTCCGTTGTAGTACTGTTGTCCGGTTAATGCAAAATTATAGATGTATTCAGCCATTTGCAGCGCTGTTGTCGGCGCCTGATATCCAGGGAAGGCTTCTTCTAACATTTCTGTTTGCACTGCACCCAAAGCCAATACATTAAACGCGATTTGCTGCTCTTTGTATTCTTCGGCCAGCAATTCGGACAGGGTGATTATTGCTCCTTTCGAAGAGCTATAAGCTGCCAATCCCGGGAATTTCATACTTCCTTGAATTCCTCCCATACTACTAATGCTTACCACATGACCTCCTTTCGGGATAGCGGGCAAGAGCAATTGTGTGAGTTGTGCAACTGAAAAGACATTTACTTGATATACCTTTTGAAAATCTGCCTGTGTTAATTCTTCAAAAGGTTTGTTGACTAAAGCACCGGCGTTGTGAACCAAGATATCGATGTGTTCAAATTGCGCTTTAATTTGTTGGGTAACTTCTTTAAGAGATTGTTCGTTTGTTAAATCCGTAGCAAAAGGGTGCAAATTAGGGTGATCTAAAGCACGTATAGGGTCAGCATTTCGGGAAAGGGCAATAACTTGGTGCCCTTGGTCTGCAAAAAGACGCGCGAGCTCAAATCCAATACCTCTGCTGGTTCCTGTAATAACGATGTTTTTGTTCATAGGTCTTGTCTTGTTTATTAAGCTAAATCAAAATGTAAAAAGTCAGTAGCTTGTGCTCCTGTTTGAGGAGTCGAGTATGTTACTTGTTGTATTTCACTGAGTTCAATTCCTTCAATAACCAAGTGTTTGCTAAAGAATTGAAGATTCCTAGTCATAATCCAAGGCGTTGCGATTCCGAGCGTTATCATACGCAGTACGACGTTGATGATGATGAGCTGGAATAAGTCGCCCATCTGAATGTCGAACTTGAGTGCTACTTTTTTACCATCTTGAGTGATTTCTATGTTTTCTACATAAAAATTCAAAAGATTGCGAAGATACCAAAAACTGTAGATTCCAAGAGAGGGAATGAGAAAAAGTATGCATTTTAGTTGAATCCAGAACAAGGTTTCGCCGGTCCCTTTAAAGTCAAAAGACAAATTGCCAAAGCGAAGGTGACTGATGAGGTACTTTCTAATTTTAGTATGAAACCACGGAGCGTAAATCCCAAGGGTCAGTAGTGTGATGAGTACACCTTGTAGTACGGCCCAAAACAATTCGTATTTGCTACCTAAATATTGTAACGTAATCCCCTTCCAGCTCGTATTTTTACTACGGTATTGAACAATTCCATGTAAAACGAATGGCAGAAGAAGTACGAGCAGTAGATAAAAAGAGCCTAGGCATATTGCTGAGGTTAGATCGTTTTGGGAGAGTAGCCCAAAGAATAATACGGAATACAATAGTACAATGAGGAGGTAGAGTTTTGCGTAACTTTTAAAAATAGTACTTGGAATTCCGTGGAAATCAAAGGTTTTGTCTCCCAGGGAAGTAGCTCGGTGCTGGTATTTTAATAGAGCTACTCGTGCCCATGGGTAGTAGAGGCCGAGTGTGAGCACTGTCAATACTAAATTTTTGAAATAAATGAGCGCAAAAGTACTGCCTTCAGCACTATAGCGTAGCTTTTTTGATGGGGTGGCTTGGTGGGTGTTTTCTAGCATAAGCAAATCTGAATTTAGTCAAAAATGCGATTAAATTTTTTATTATCCAAGAGTGATGGATTTGAGAAAGTGTTATATTTAATGCTTTGAACCCAAAAGAGTTAAAAGATGTTGAGAAAATTACTACTACTCGTGCTGATTGTAAAAGCCTTTGAGGTGAGTGCACAAGATACCTACCTGCATTGTGGAGCTTTAATAGACACGTTTAAGGGAGTGGTGTTAAAAAAACGAACCGTTGTGGTTACCGGTAATAAAATAACTGCGGTAAAGCAAGGGTACCTGAAGCCGAAAAATAAGAAAATTGAGGTGGTCGATTTGAGAAATAAGTTTGTGCTGCCTGGGTTGATCGATATGCATGTACATATCGAACAAGAGTTTAATCCGCATACTCAATTAGAACGCTATATTTTAAATGAGGCGGATATTGCCTTTAACGCTGTCAATTACGCTAAAATTACTTTGATGAACGGGTTTACTTCGGTAAGAGATTTAGGAGGTACTGGCGTAAACATTTCCTTGAAAAAGGCGATAGCTGCTGGTAAAATACTGGGGCCTCGTATATTCACGGCAGGAAAAGCCTTGGCCTCTACTGGAGGACACGCTGACCCTACGAATGGTGCAAAGCGAATTTTAACAGGGAACCCTGGTCCTAAAGAAGGAGTAGTGAACAGTGTCGAAGATGCCAAAAAAGCGGTTAGACAGCGCTATAAAAACGGGGCCGATTGTATAAAAATTACGGCGACAGGAGGAGTGTTAAGTGTTGCGAAGAGTGGAGATAATCCGCAGTTTACCATTGAAGAAATTAAGGCAATTTGTGCGATGGCTAAGGATTACGGAATGCATGTAGCTGCGCATGCCCACGGTGATGAAGGTATGCAACGAGCCATTTTAGGTGGAGTAAAAACCATCGAGCACGGGACCTATATGAGTCAAAGAACCATGGAGTTGATGAAGGAGAACAACGTGTATCTTGTTCCGACAATTACAGCAGGAAAGGAAGTTGAAGAAAAGGCAAAAGTTAAAGGGTTTTACCCAGCGATTGTTGTTCCTAAAGCTTTAGCGGTTGGGCCTCAAATCCAGGGTACCTTTGCCAAAGCCTATAAGTTTGGGGTTCCTATTGCTTTTGGAACGGACGCAGGAGTTTTTAAGCACGGGTTAAATGGTCGTGAATTCCGTTATATGCACGAAGCGGGAATGCCTGTAATGGAGATATTGAAGATAGCGACTGTGGTTAACGCAAAAATATTGCAAAGGAGTACCGATTTAGGTCAGGTAAAACCGGGTTTTTTAGCCGATATTATTGCGGTGGACACTAATCCTGTTAACGATGTTACTACGATGGAACGCGTTCATTTTGTGATGAAATCGGGAGTGATTTATTTAAACGAGTGATTTGTAAGTTTTGTCATTTGAAACCGACTGATTTCGAAATGATTAATATGAGAAATACGTTAGTTGTGGTAGCCTTGTTTTTGATGGCTTGTAGTACTGCGGACTCAGAAGGTGTTGCCGAACCTACTCCAGAGAGTTCGCTGTGGTCGGTGGATGAAAGTTTTATCAAGGAAGGTGCGCCTTTTGCTTTTATCGATGCTCCTGAATTTGCAGCCGTTGGCGCTGTGGATAAGGTAGCGGATGAAGAGCGGGTACTTTTGGTGAAGCACAATGAAACCCTTAAGGCTTATCCGTATGTTTATTTAAATTACTCAGAGGTGGTTAATGATGCCATCGATGGTTTTAATTATATCGTAAGCTATTGTCCTCAAACGAAAAGCGGTATTTGTTTTACAAATAGAATTAATGGGGCGCCGCAACCAGTGTTGGCCTCAGGCTATTTATTTAAAGACAATTTGGTATTAACAGACCGCGAAAACAAGAGTTACTGGTCACAAATGCTCCTTAAAGGTATTCGTGGTGGGCAAAAGGAGCTTCCTATACAAACTACTTATTCTATTGAAACTACTTGGAAAACGGTAAAAAATTATTTTCCAGAAGCGAAGGTTTATATTCACGATAAATTACAAACCAAAGGAGCTCGAACAGCGAGTAACGGATCTAATCATTTTGGGGTGGTATTAGAAGGCTTGGAAGAACGCATAGAATTGTACAGACATCAATCTTTTGACAAGCTAAGAATCAGGGAAACGACTGTTGGAGGGAAAAATGTCGTAGTACTCGGGGATAGGGAGAAACAATTGTTTACTGCCTTTTACGTGCAGCCCGGAGCAGTGTTTACGTTGAGAAGTGATTTTCCAAATGTGATGCTAGGTACTGATGGAACGGTGTACAACGTTTTTGGAGAAGCCGTTGAAGGCCCTAAAAAAGGACAGCAATTAGCTTCTCCTAGGTGTTATAATGCCGAGCTTTGGGCGTGGCAATGGTTTTTTGAGCAAACAGCTATTGCTTTTTAAAGACTGTTGTAGTGATTGATGATTTTAATGACATCTGCTTCCTTTTTAAAGGATAATCTATGAGTCTTTACAAAAGTTTTAATTTCTTTTTTGTGAGCTGCCATAAGCTTCATGATTTTCGACTTCTTTAAACTAACTTCAATGAGTTTATCGCCATCTACAGCTACGAAATAGGTTTCTACTTTTAAGTACTTTGCTGGTTTGAGTACTTGATTGGTCATTTTGTTTAGTACAGGTTTTTTTAGTTTTCCACTGTATTTTTTTAATAGGGTTAAGTTCCCTTTAGCCGAGAGTTTTTGATAATAGTTACCATCTATTTGAGTGAATTCGTCTTTATTTATGACGATGCGTTTAAGATTCTCATAAAAGTAAACACTGTCATTACTGATTTTAGATAAGAATTTTTCTTCGTCTAAGTCGTAATTGAGATTGTTGATTTTGAAGGTCTTCCCATTTTCCGTTTCAATAACCGCCGGAAAATTCCAAATTTTATAGAGGTAGAAAGATCCTTCTATTCCGTTAAATGCGTCATTTTTTTTAAAGCTACCGTGATCTGTGCCTTGGAAGGAACCACCTACCATTTGTGGATTAAAGTTGATTACGGAACCTCCGCCTGGTACTTGTTGAGCAAAAGCAGCTGTAGTGAAGGCTAAGGTGAGTGTCATAACAATTGTTAATTTTTTCATGATTAGGGATTTAGTGTGATTTAAAGATACAGAAACTAATCTACATAAGAGTTGTTTTTAACATAGCTTAAAATGAATAAGGCTCTTGTAGTCAATGGGTCATCTAAAAGGGGGTATAGAAGTCCGAAAGTCTATAATAAATGATCGGTGGGAAATGGAAAAGAAAAACTCGCCTCTCATAAAACTTAATATGATAAGCGAGCCTATATATAATTATCAGTAACGATCTTCGTATTGAGTTGTTTTTGCTCGTTAACTTAAGGTGTTGTAGTAATTGACTATTTTGATGACATCTATTTCGTTGTCATACGATAAGTTGTTTTTGGAAACAAAAGCTTTGATTTCTTTCTTCTTATCGGATAGCGCCTTTAGGATTTTTGACTTTTTCAAGCTTAATTTTACCAGATTGTCTTCACCGTTTTTTTGGACGAAGTACTTTTCTACTTTGACGTATTGAGCAGGTTTTACAATTTGGTTGGTCATTTTGTTCATTACGGGTTTTTTTAGTTTGCCACTAAAATTTTTAAGAAGTACTACAGCTCCCTCATCCGATAGGGTTTGGTAAAATTTGTCATCGATGCTTTTAAAAATGCGATTGTTGATGACTACTCTAGAAAGGTTTTGATAGACGTATACACTGTCTTTGGAAAGCTTGGATAGAAATTTTTCCTCATCGAGATCGAAGTTTAAATTATTAATCTCGTATTTCTTACCAGTTTCCGTTTCAATAGTAGAAGCGTGTGACCACTTTTCGTAGAGGTAGAAACTTCCTAAAACACCGTTAAATTCATCGTTTTTTCTGAAGTATTTGTGGTTGGTGGGTTGTAAGACACCTCCAATCATTTGCGGATTGAAATTAACTTCAGTTTTGATTTTGGGAGGTGGGTTTTGCACCATGATGTTTGTACTGTTTTTTCCTCCTTGGGCATAGCTGAGGTAATGGCTCAAGATAAGCGCTATCACCATCCATGTTTGCTTTTTCATAATTAGTGTTTTAAGTGAATTTTAAATATAAAAAAAACTACCTTTTTTTCAAAAGGTAGTTTTGTATAATGATTTAAAAATCAAGTTCTTATTTGTCCCACCATAATTTAGTGAACAATCCATCAGCACCTTGAGCTGCTACAGCAGCATCGTAGTTTGCTTTGTTTTGTGATGGCTCTGTTGATGGATACGCGTGTCTTACTGGGATAGAAGACCCGTTGATTGCATCAACAGCAGGTGTTAATACTGGGAAATCTAAACGTCTCCACTCTGCCCAAGCCTCATATGGTTGGTAGAATAAAGCTAACCACTTTTGCTCAGCAATTTGGTTCATGGCAGTACCAGCGTTGTAAGCAACACCAGCTCTACCTAAGTACGTAGTTGCGTCAGCAGCAGAAATTCCCCATTGCGTCATAGATGCTTTTACACCATCTTCATAGAAAGTTTGCGCATTTCCAGTGATCCATCCTAATATAACAGCTTCTGCCTTGTTAAAAGAAACCTGAGCATAGGTGAACATTGGTAATGACTTGGTAGAATTTTTAATTAAATCGTTGTTCATGAATGATACAGCGGTGTTAGGAATACTTCCTGCATTCGCCCATCCATAACGCAATCCAACAAAAGTACCAGTAGCAGCTGCTGGAGCTCCAAACTTAGGTAAACGAGGATCGCTTAACGCTTGCATTCTGTTTACAAGTACATCACTTAAACACTCATCTTCTCTTCCTAAATCTACGTAATCATCTTGGTAAGGATTGTCGTATTGATCATCAGAAATACATGGGAACATGATGTTTTCAGCGGCAGAAGTAATTGTTCCAGCGGCCATAGCTTCTTTAAACTTAGTAGCTGCGTAGTCACTAGCACCAGGATATACTTTTGCTAAACGAATTGCCATGTTCATTTTGAACGTATTTGCAAATTTTTTCCACTTAGCCATATCTCCTCCAAAAATGATATCTCCTTGAGGTCCTGCTCCAGCGTCCATTTGTGCTAAAGCTTCGTCTACTTCCTTGAATAAGTCTTTATAGATAAACTCTTGAGTATCGTATTTAGGGTTTGGTTTGTTAATACCACCTAAAGCTTCTGTATAAGGTAACATACCCCATCTGTCAGTCATCCACTGATAGTAGTAAGCTTTCATGATTCTTGCCACAGCCAATTGGTTGTTAGTCGAACCAAATCCTACGTATTTTGCAGGGTCTGTAGTGTTTGCATCAATAATAGTCTGTAAGGCTAAAATAGGCTTGTTATAGGCACTCGTAGTTCCTTGTTGTCCAGTACCACTACCTACCACATTCCAGTTGAAGTTGATCGTTTGGTAACGAGATTCTTCAGTATATTGAGTTTGTGACAAGTGTTGCACGTATAACGACGGTGTCGCTGTACCTACTAAACTTAAAGTTCCTACTAATTTTGCTTGACTCGCCGTTAATAAAGACGATGGTACCGTTGCTGACGGGTTGTTTAAGTTGTCGTCAGTATTTTCAAAATCATATGATTTACAGCTAACACCTAGGGCTAAAAGAGCTGATAGGACAATAGCTTTATATGCTGTTTTTTTCATTTCTTTAAATTTTTATTTAATTAAAATCTAACTTTAATGTTCATACCAAAAGTTCTTGCACTTGGTAATTGTCCTCCTTCTGTCCATCTAAATCCGTTTCCAGCACCTGAACCTCCGTTAGAGTTTTCTAATTCTGAAGGGTCGATACCTGGAATCTCTGAATAGATTAACCAAAGGTTGTTAGCAAATAAGTTTACAGAAATATTTTCGATAGGAGTGTTCTCGAACATTTTTGAAGAGAAAGTATATCCTAAAGATAATTGTCTTAATTTGATGTAAGAAGCATCGTGGATCCATCTTTCGTGTAAAGCGAATAAACTGTGGTTATACGTTTTAGCCTCTACATAGTATGAAACAGGGTTTCCTGATGCGTCAACACCTTCTACCAATTGACCTCCTGAGTTACTAGCTGCATTGTTTGCAGGTAATACAGTATATGGGTTACCAGTAGCTGGGTCAATAGTTGATCCGTTAGCAGCAACTAATCCGTCACGTACAGGGTTTCCTAAAGCGTTGTTTCCAACAGTTCCAGCACCTAATCCAGAGTAGTGGTTAAACATGTCTGTTACTGAGAAGTACTTTCCACCTTTTTGGAAATCGATGTTGAAAGTTAAGTTAATTCCTTTGTAAGTGAAAGAGTTTGTTAAACCTCCAGTAAAGTCAGGTAATAAGTTACCTAAGTATTGGTTTTGGTCAAAGGCGTATGAACCATTAGAGTTAATCACTGCGTTTCCGTTAGCGTCTCTTCTGATTTTTCTACCGTAGAAAGCACCCCACTCTTGTCCAGTTCTAGCTTCTAATGTTAAACCTCTCCAAGATGATACTAATACTTCAGTAGTAACTCCAGGGTATAATTCGTCTACTTGTCTCTTTAATGTTGCAACGTTGATTCCAACATCCCAAGTAATATCGTCTGTTTTGATAGGAGTACCAGTTAAGGCTAATTCAATACCCTTAGATGAGAATTTTCCTGAGTTAACTGTTGCAGAAGTAAATCCAGTAGATCCAGATAATGGCACGTTAATAGGTAAGTTAATATCTTTTCTGTCGAAGTACGTGAAGTCAACTCCTAAACGGCTGTTGAAGAACTTTAATTCTGTACCGATTTCTAATTCCTGACGAGTACCTCCTTCAATTAAAGGATTCGCTTGGTTAGCAGATGGGAATAATGGCGTTACTCCATTGTATGAACCACCAGTTTGGTAAACAACTTTTGTAGCGTTGATATCTGGGAAACTTGGCGCTTCTGCATATCCAACACGTAACTTACCAAAGCTCAATGCGTCAAAGTCAATAACTTTGTCAAATAAGAAACTCAAAGATCCACCGTACGTTAATACGCGGTTGTTGTCTGGAGTAGCGGTAGAGTTCCAGTCAGAACGTAAAGTACCGTCTAAGTATAACATGTCTTTATATCCAAAAGATGCTGTAGCGAATAAACCGCGGTTCTTTCTGTTGAATTCTCTGTTTGTGTAAACAGGTCTATCCTTAGAAGAAGCTACTGTGTAGATTCCAGGAATAGTTAATCCACCACTAGAAGCTCCAGTGATATATCTGTTTTGGAAAGTTCTTAATTCCGTACCAACCGAAGCAGTTAAGTCTAAATCTTCAGTTAAGTCTTTCGTATACGTTGCCATTGCAAATACCTCCGTAGAGCTAATTGTTTGGTCAGTTTCAGTGAATGACGTTTGGTTTAATCCACCAAATGCTACACGTGCGTCGCTCTTGTAAGAGTTTACAGTTCTTCTTAATTCAGCGTTAAGTGTGATATCATCCGTTAACTTGAAGTTCAATCCAACGTTACCAAAAGTAGCGTTTTTAGTTTGGTGCTTTAAGTTTTGGTTTACTTCAAAATAAGGAGAATCCCAATATTGAGGAGCTAAGTTAGAAGTACTTCTGATGTTCCAAGTGTAGAAGTTTCCGTTTTGGAAGTAGTTGTCTCTTAAACGATTCATGTCTAACTGTCTTTGGAACCATTGGTTAAAGTTAGATCCGATACCGTTATATCTACCTACAGGATCATTTACTGTATGTCTGTATTGGTAGTTCAAGTTCGTGTATACTTCTAATTTTTCAGAAATATCAAAGCTAGCACTTGTGCTGATTTGCTTTAAGTTTCTTTCTGAGTTTGGCACAATCCCTTCGATATCTACGTTTCTTAAGATTGTTTTGATGTTGTATCCATCTCCACCTTTTGAAAAGTTAACAGAGGTGTTCGATGTAATTCCAGTTTCGAAGAAGTTCTGAACGTTATTTGGATTTGCAGACCAAGGTCTTAACTCTCCAAATTCCGCTGAGTTAGGAATCCAAGAATCCCAGTGTCTAACTAGTCTTCCGTCTAATCTTGGTCCCCAAGATTCGTCAGCTGCGTAGTTAGGGATTAATTGACCTCCTTGAGTAGAAAAAGTTTGTGTGTATCCACCACCGTACTCATTTTGGTACTCAGGTAAAATGTATACGTTAGAAACTTGAATAGATTGGTCTACAGTAACTGCAGTTTTTCCATTCTTAGCTCTCTTCGTAGTAATTACAACAACCCCGTTTTTACCAATCGGTCCGTATAGTGCAGTAGCACCACTACCTTTAAGTACGTTTAACGTTTCGATATCATCGATGTTGATGTCAGCAGAACTATCTACTTTTACTCCATCCACAACGTATAATAAATCACTTTCACCTCTTAAACGGATTAAAGCATTACCAAAACCAGAACTCGGTGCACCTAACATTTGAACCCCTGCTACTTTACCAGCGATTGAATTGTTAATGTCAACTTCTCTCGTTTGTGTTAATTGCTCTCCCTTTACAGATTGCTGTGCGAAACCTAAACTTTTAGCTTCTCTTTTAATACCTAATGCAGTAACTACTACTTCATCAAGTACGTTGTCACTAGCCATAGCAACATTAATCGTGTTTGACGCTCCAACTGTTCTTTCTACAGTCTTCATCCCAACAAAACTGAATACAAGAATGTCTCCTGTAGCTGCTTTGATTGAGTATTTACCGTCAAAATCCGTTTCTGTTCCTTGGGTAGTCCCTTTCTTTAACACAGTAACTCCAGGTAATGGCCCAGATTCATCCGAAACCGTCCCTGAAATCGTTTTTTCTTGTGCAAATGAAATTTGCACAATCAACGCTAGTAGTAGCGTTAAAATTCCATTAAACTTTGTTTTCATTGCGTAATTGTTTGAATTATTTGGCTCAAAAGTCTTAAATAAAACTTAAAAAAACAACATTTTTGTTAACTAATTATTAATTAAAGTGAGAAGTGTTGTCTTTGTTGGGTTTTGCTAGGTGTTTTGGGTGTTTTTTTGAGATTTTGTTAAAAAAACACGTGTTGATTGAGAGCTGTAGTGTTTTTTAACAGAATAAGGGCGGAAGACTTTGTTTTTTGTGTTCGATCTTAAAAGGCCGTTAAGCTCAATGTTGATAAGGGTTTCAAAAGGAAATAAGTAGATTTTACCGAATTTAGGGGTTCAGTATTCGATTCTAACATTTGTTTCTTTTTTTAAAAGAAATTGATAATTTTAATATTTAGAAATGATTTTTTGAAATCAAAAGAATCGTCACTCGTTTTACCGATTGCATAGGAGATCGAAAGTAGTGTGTTGTTGCGCTGCTGTTTGTAGCCCAGGCCAAGCCCAAGGGCAGATTTGTAGTTGGCCCCTGATTTGTAATACGCAATGTCTGTGATGCTGTACAGAATTTGATTGGGACTCACTAAAAATTGGTATTCTGTTTGTAAGCTGGCAAACAAATGAGTGAAAATGCTCTGTTCGTTGAATCCGCGTAGGCTGTTAATGCCTCCCATACGGAAGAGCTCGTTGTTAAACAAGTTGGGACTGCGAAGGTATCCGCTCCTGCCTTTGGTGAGTATGGCGTTTTTTTCATTGATTTCAAACCAAGCACTTCCCTCAGCTACCAATTTGTATTGACGTGTATTACCGCGGCTTCCTATTGCTGGATTGACAATTAAGCTGTGTTTGTACGGACTCCATAAAAAGTTTTCGTTAGGGAGCTGATAAGCTACAAGGGCACCTATAAATTGACTGTTAAAAGAAGCCAAAGCGTTGTTTTGATTCCCCGTTGGAAGCAGTGTTTCGGTAGATTCTTGTTGTTCGTAGCTTAGACCAACTTGCGTTTTTGGGTTGAGCTGATGTGTCAAAGCAGTGTTGAATTTAGAATTCACAAAACTGGAGTCTTGCCGATGGATGCTGAATTGGAGTCGAGCACTAATGGAACTGTTAAAAAGATACGGGATATCTGTACGCAATGAAAAATTCTGGTTGCTGTTAAACGACTTCCAGTTCAATCGAAATTGTTCACCGGTATTTAATATGTTGTTTAGTTGTAAATCGAGATGCCCGTTTAATTGGATGCCAGACGACTTGGGTTTAGAGCCTAAGTTGAGCATTCCGTCAATGCTATTGTGTTGTTTTTTTTCTAGGTAAAGATAAACTACTGTTGAATCTTTTGAAAATAGCAGTGCTGGGGTTTTAATTGACTTGCTAAAATTCAGGTTGTTTAAACGTTTGTGTATTCGTTGTAGTTCTTTTTTACTCACAATTTTTCCGGGAGTAAGGGCTATTCGGTGTTTGAGGAAAGACCTCGGGAAGTTTTCGTAACCTTTAATAGTTATTTTATCGATATGACGGCGCGTTTGGTTACTAATGGTAAGTGTGGCTTCCAAACAGTTGTTGTGTATGCGAATATGAGTAAGTTGAAGTTTAGCAAATGACTCTCCTAAGGCATCACGTGCAATCGTTTGTTCTCGTAAAAAGTGAGAAACTTTCTCCATGGGCATTTCGTAATACTTTTGTTGCCATTTTATTTTAGCGCGAGGTACTCTTTGACCGAGTGTGACGATGATTTTTGTGGTATCGTTGTGTTGTAGAATTTTAAAATCGGAATTGAAATACCCTTGACGTTGAAGTGTTGCTTGGGTTTTTTGAAGGTGGGAGCTAAGTTGCTTTTTATCAATCGATTTTTGTGTGAGCTTCAGGCTGTCCAGTACAGTTTGATGTATTGGGTTTTTTGTTTGTATGAGCAATGGAGATTCTTGGCTGTAACAGAGAAAGGAGCTCAAAAAAAACAAGAGGAAGAGGGCTATGCGATTCAAAAAACTAAAATTAGATATTTCAATAAGGCGAAGGTACATGAATATTAACTAAATGTGATGTTTTTATTGAGTTGATTAAAAATAACTTAGCGCGATTTGATAAATTGAAAAAATATCGTACATTTGCGCACTCTTTAAAATAAGAGAATTATTTAGTACAAACGAAAAATAGTAATTAATTAGTATGCCAACTATTCAACAATTAGTTCGTAAAGGAAGAACCAAAATAACTAAGAAGAGTAAATCGGCTGCTTTGATGGCATGTCCTCAAAGACGTGGAGTTTGTACGCGTGTATATACTACAACACCAAAGAAACCTAACTCAGCAATGCGTAAAGTTGCTCGTGTTAGATTGACAAATGGTAACGAGATCAACGCGTACATCCCAGGTGAAGGACACAACCTTCAGGAGCACTCGATAGTATTAGTTAGAGGTGGAAGGGTAAAAGATTTACCAGGTGTTAAATATCACATTGTTCGTGGTGCATTAGATACTGCAGGTGTTGAGGGAAGAACTCAACGTAGATCTAAGTACGGAGCAAAACGCCCTAAAGACAAAAAGTAAAAATAATTAGTAACTTTTTTAATGTAAAGACATGAGGAAAAGAAGAGCTAAAAAAAGAGTTCTTTTACCGGATCCAAGATTTAATGATCAGTTAGTAACACGTTTTGTGAACAACCTAATGTGGGACGGTAAAAAATCGGTAGCATTCAAGGTATTTTACGATGCAATTGATATCGTAAACGAAAAAAAGACTGACGAAGAGAAGTCAGCTTTAGAAGTTTGGAAAGATGGTTTATCAAATGTAATGCCACACGTAGAGGTTCGTTCTCGTCGTGTAGGTGGGGCAACTTTTCAGATTCCAATGCAAATTCGTCCAGACCGTAAGGTTTCAATGGCGATTAAGTGGATGATTTCTTACGCTCGTAAGCGTAATGAGAAGACAATGGCACAACGTTTAGCTGCTGAGATTTTAGCTGCTGCTAAAGAAGAAGGTGCTGCTGTTAAGAAAAGAGTTGATACGCATAAAATGGCTGAAGCAAACAAAGCATTCTCACACTTTAGATTTTAATAACCATGGGTAGAGATTTAAAATACACAAGAAACATTGGTATTGCTGCGCACATTGATGCCGGTAAAACAACTACAACTGAGCGTATCCTTTATTATACAGGAGTGTCTCATAAAATTGGAGAAGTGCACGATGGTGCTGCTACTATGGACTGGATGGAGCAGGAGCAAGAAAGAGGTATTACCATTACTTCTGCTGCGACAACTTGTACGTGGAACTTCCCAACTGAAAACGGAAAGCCAACAGCTGACGCTAAAGGATATCACTTCAATATTATTGATACTCCAGGTCACGTTGACTTTACAGTAGAGGTAAACCGTTCATTACGTGTGTTAGACGGATTAGTGTTCTTATTCTCTGCAGTTGATGGGGTAGAGCCACAGTCTGAAACTAACTGGAGACTTGCTGATAACTACAAAGTTCCACGTATGGGATTTGTAAACAAGATGGACCGTCAAGGGTCTAACTTCTTAGCAGTATGTCAGCAGGTTAAAGATATGTTAGGATCTAACGCGGTGCCTATCGTATTAAATATCGGTGATGAGGCTGATTTTAAAGGAATCGTTGATTTAGTAAAGAACCGTGCTATCGTATGGCATGATGAGACTCAAGGGTCTACTTTTGACGTAATCGACATTCCAGAAGATTTAAAAGAAGAAGCAAGAGAGTTACGTGGTAAGCTTATTGAAGAGGTTGCTGCTTATGACGAAAACTTGTTAGAGAAATTCATGGAGGATGAGGATTCTATCACTGAAGATGAAATCCACGCTGCCTTACGCGCTGCCGTAATGGACATGTCTATCATTCCTATGGTTTGTGGTTCTGCATTTAAAAACAAAGGAGTTCAGTTTTTATTAGACGCTGTTTGTCGTTATTTACCTTCACCAGTAGATAAGGAAGCGATCGTAGGAACAGATCCTAACACTGACGAGTCTATTTCTCGTAAGCCAGATGTAAAAGAGCCATTTGCTGCATTAGCATTTAAGATTGCTACGGATCCTTTCGTAGGACGTTTAGCATTCTTCCGTGCCTATTCAGGACGTTTAGATGCAGGTTCGTACGTGTTAAACAACCGTTCTGGTAAAAAAGAGCGTATCTCACGTATCTACCAAATGCACTCGAACAAACAAAATGCATTAGATTTTATTGAAGCTGGAGATATTGGAGCTGCTGTAGGATTTAAGGATATTAAAACTGGAGATACTTTATCTGATGAAAAAGCGCCTATCGTTTTAGAATCAATGGACTTCCCAGATCCTGTAATCGGTATCGCTGTAGAGCCAAAAACAAAAGCTGATGTAGATAAATTAGGAATTGCTTTAGCTAAATTAGCTGAGGAAGATCCAACATTTACAGTGAAAACTGACGAAGCTTCAGGGCAAACAGTTATCTCTGGAATGGGAGAGTTGCACTTAGATATTATCGTTGACCGTTTAAAGCGTGAGTTTAAGGTTGAGGTAAGTCAAGGACAACCACAAGTAGAGTACAAAGAAGCATTAACAGCTACTGCTGAACACAGAGAGGTTTACAAAAAGCAATCTGGTGGACGTGGAAAGTTTGCGGATATTGTATTTACTATGGAGCCAGCAGAAGAAGGAACTCAAGGATTGGTATTCGAATCTATCATTAAAGGTGGAAACGTACCAAAAGAATTCGTTCCTTCAGTAGAAAAAGGATTCAAGGAAGCAATGAAGAATGGTCCTTTAGCTGGATACGAAATGGATTCGATGAAGATTACTTTAAAGGATGGATCTTTCCACCCTGTAGATTCGGATCAATTATCGTTCGAATTAGCGGCTAAATTAGGTTATAAGGCTGCAGCTAAAGCTGCACGTGCTGTAATCATGGAGCCAATGATGAAGTTAGAGGTGTTAACTCCTGAAGAAAACATGGGAGACATCGTAGGAGACTTAAACAGAAGACGTGGACAAGTAAACGACATGAGTGACCGTAACGGTTCGAAGGTTGTAAAGGCTATCGTTCCATTATCAGAGATGTTCGGATATGTAACTTCGTTACGTACGTTATCTTCTGGTAGAGCAACGTCTACTATGGAGTTCTCTCACTATGCTGAGACCCCTCAAAATATTGCAGAGGAAGTAATCGCTAATGCTAAAGGTTAATTAAGATGAGTCAAAAAATTAGAATTAAATTAAAATCTTACGACTATAACTTAGTTGACAAGTCAGCTGAGAAGATCGTAAAGACTGTAAAGAGTACTGGAGCGGTAGTTAATGGACCAATTCCGTTACCAACTCATAAAAAGATTTTCACTGTTTTACGTTCACCACACGTAAACAAAAAGTCAAGAGAGCAATTTCAATTATCTGCTTACAAGCGTTTGTTAGATATCTATAGTTCTTCTTCGAAAACTATTGATGCTTTAATGAAACTCGAGTTACCAAGTGGAGTTGAAGTTGAGATCAAAGTCTAAGTAATTGAATAACTTTCGGTTTAATTTTGTTAAACCGAAAGTTTTTTATATTTTTGCACACCGAATTACGATTCTGTGTGCTTATTTTATACACTGAATTTGAATTCAGTAGACATGTCCGGAGGGTTTCGCGAAGGAAAAACGGTAAAACACTAGAAGAGCTAAAAAGGTGTTTTACGCTCTTTTTTTAGTTTAAATCTAACTCGGTATGTCACCCGAAACTTTTGTTTCAAACAAATCATTTATTAATAGACGCGCTGGATAGAAAAAAATAGTATCTAATCGTCTGAAAACTTACAAATATGTCTGGGTTAATAGGAAGAAAAGTAGGAATGACCAGCTTATTCGACGAAAACGGGAAGAATATTCCTTGTACAGTAATCGAAGCAGGTCCTTGCGTAGTTACCCAAGTCAGAACCGAAGAGGTTGATGGCTACAACGCTTTACAACTTGGTTTCGATGACAAAAAAGCCAAAAGCTCTAACAAAGCTTTAGATGGTCACTTCAAAAAAGCAGGTACTACTGCTAAAAGAAAGGTTGTTGAATTCCAAGGATTCGAAGGTGAGTACAATTTAGGTGACTCAATTACAGTTGATTTCTTTGCTGAAGGAGAATTCGTTGATGTTTCAGGAATTTCTAAAGGTAAAGGATTTCAAGGGGTTGTTAAACGTCATGGTTTTGCCGGAGTAGGACAAGCTACTCACGGTCAACATAACCGTTTAAGAGCGCCTGGTTCAATTGGTGCAGCTTCATATCCTGCAAGAGTATTCAAAGGAATGCGCATGGCAGGAAGAATGGGAGGAGACAAAGTTAAAGTTCAAAATTTAAGAGTATTAAAAGTAGTTCCTGAAAAGAACCTTATCGTTGTGAAAGGTGCGATTCCAGGACACAAGAACTCTTATGTAACTATCGAGAAATAATGAAAGTAGCAGTATTAGATATCACAGGAAAAGATACTGGTAGAAAAGTTGAACTTTCTAGCGAAGTATTCGGTATTGAGCCAAACGACCACGCAATCTATTTAGATGTTAAGCAGTATTTGGCGAATCAGAGACAAGGAACTCACAAAGCTAAAGAGCGTGGTGAGATCACTGGATCTACCAGAAAGATTAAAAAACAAAAAGGTACAGGTACAGCTCGTGCGGGTAGTATCAAATCTCCAGTTTTTAGAGGTGGTGGACGTATCTTCGGTCCAAGACCAAGAAACTATTCTTTCAAATTAAACAAGAACTTAAAGCGTTTAGCTCGTAAATCAGCTTTAAGTATTCAAGCAAAAGATAACAATTTAGTAGTAATTGAAGACTTCAACTTCGAGGCTCCAAAAACTAAAGAATTCGTTAAGGTATTAAAAGCTTTAGAATTAGATACTAAAAAATCTTTATTCGTAGTTGGAGAAGAGAGTCAAAATGTGTACTTATCATCTCGTAACTTAGAGAAATCTAAAGTGGTTAAGGCTACAGGAGTAAATACTTACAGCGTATTAAACGCAAACAAAGTTGTTATTGCTGAGAGCACATTAGAAGGAATTGAATCTAATTTAAGTAAATAGGGAACGAAATGAGTATTTTAATTAAACCTATTATTACGGAAAAAGCTACAAATGAAAGCGAAGTATTCAACCGTTTTACATTTGTTGTAAATAAGAAGGCTAACAAAGTTGAAATCAAAGGAGCTGTTGAAGCTACTTATGGTGTAGCAGTAAAGTCTGTACGTACAATGAACCATCCAGCAGAAAGAAAGACTAAATACACTAAGAAAGGTTTAGTTTCTGGATTAACTAGTGGGTACAAGAAAGCTGTAGTTCAGTTAGCAGAAGGTGAAACTATTGATTTTTATAACAATCTTTAAGAAAAGACAGAATGTCAGTTAGAAAATTAAAACCAATAACACCAGGTCAGCGTTTTAGAGTTGTAAATGGGTTCGACACCATTACTACTGATAAGCCGGAGAAATCATTATTAGCTCCGAAAAAACGATCTGGAGGTCGAAACAATCAGGGAAGAATGACTACTCGTAACATCGGGGGAGGTCACAAACAAAAATACCGTATCATCGACTTTAAAAGAGCGAAAGACGGTATCCCAGCAACAGTAAAAACTATTGAGTACGATCCAAACCGTACAGCGTTTATCGCATTAGTAGTTTATGCTGATGGAGAAAAGCGTTATGTAATTGCACAAAACGGATTAAAAGTAGGTCAAAAAATCGTTTCAGGATCAGAAGCAACTCCAGATGTTGGAAATGCAATGTTCTTAAGTGATATTCCATTAGGAACTACAATTTCATGTATCGAATTACGCCCAGGTCAAGGTGCTGTTATGGCTCGTTCAGCTGGATCTTTTGCACAGTTAATGGCAAGAGATGGTAAGTATGCTACTGTAAAGTTACCTTCTGGTGAAACGAGATTAATCTTGTTAACTTGTAAAGCAACGATCGGGGTTGTGTCTAACTCTGACCACCAATTGTTAGTATCAGGTAAAGCTGGTAGAAGCAGATGGTTAGGTAGAAGACCAAGAACGAATGCTGTAAGAATGAACCCAGTTGATCACCCAATGGGTGGTGGTGAAGGACGTTCTTCAGGAGGACACCCTAGATCTAGAAACGGAATCCCAGCGAAAGGATTTAAGACTAGATCGAAAACTAAAGCTAGTAACAAGTATATTATCGAACGTAGAAAGAAATAATAAGTCATGGCAAGATCATTAAAAAAAGGACCGTACGTTCACTATAAATTAGAGAAAAAAGTCTTAGCTAACGTTGAAACTGAAAGTAAGTCAGTGATCAAAACTTGGTCTAGAGCAAGTATGATTACTCCTGATTTCGTTGGACAAACAATCGCTGTGCACAACGGACGTCAGTTTGTACCAGTATACGTTACTGAGAACATGGTAGGTCATAAATTAGGAGAATTTTCACCAACACGTTCGTTTAGAGGGCACGCTGGTGCAAAAAATAAAGGAAAAAAATAGTAGGAAATTATGGGAATTCGTAAAAAAGAAATGGCGAGGAAGCTTAAAGAAGAGCGCAAACAAAAAGCGTTTGCTAAGCTTACTAACTGTCCTACATCACCAAGAAAGATGCGTTTAGTTGCTGATTTAGTAAGAGGTGTTGAAGTTGAAAAAGCTTTACAGATCTTAAAGTTTAGCCCTAAAGAAGCATCTCGTAACTTAGAAAAGTTATTATTATCTGCTATTGCTAACTGGCAAGCGAAGAACGAAGACGCTAGCATCGAAGACGCTGGATTATTTGTAAAGTCGATTTGTGTTGATAGCGCAGGAATGTTAAAGAGATTAAGACCAGCTCCACAAGGACGTGCACACAGAATTAGAAAACGTTCTAATCACGTAACTTTAGAGTTAGGAACTAAAAATAACAGTAATTAATCAAAGTAGAAATGGGACAAAAAACAAATCCAATAGGAAATCGTTTAGGAATTATCAGAGGATGGGAATCTAACTGGTACGGTGGAAATGACTACGGAGATAAGATTGCTGAAGACAATAAGATAAGAAAGTATATCAATGCTCGTTTATCTAAAGCAAGTGTTTCTCGTGTAATTATTGAGCGTACTTTAAAACTTGTAACCGTTACTATCACTACAGCACGTCCAGGTATCATCATTGGTAAAGGAGGTCAAGAGGTAGACAGGTTGAAAGAGGAGCTCAAGAAGATTACTGGTAAGGAAATTCAAATCAATATTTTCGAAATCAAACGTCCAGAATTAGACGCTAAATTAGTAGCTGCTAGTATTGCACGTCAGATCGAAAACAGAATTTCATACAAGAGAGCTACTAAGATGGCAATCGCTGCTGCTATGCGTATGAACGCTGAAGGTATCAAGGTACAATTATCAGGTCGTTTAAACGGAGCTGAGATGGCGCGTTCTGAGCACTATAAAGAAGGTAGAATTCCTCTATCTACGTTCAGAGCAGATATCGATTATGCACTTGTTGAATCACATACTACATACGGAAGAATTGGTGTGAAAGTATGGATAATGAAAGGTGAGGTTTATGGAAAGCGTGAGTTATCACCATTAGTTGGATTATCTAAGCAAAAAGGAGGTAATTCAAAAGGTGGAGGAAAGCGTCAACCTCGCAGAAGAAAATAATTTTTTTAAAAGAAATTAAACATGTTACAGCCAAAAAGAGTAAAATTCCGTAGAGTTCAGAAAGGCAAGGGTAATATGAGTGGTAACTCTGGTAGAGGTACGCAACTTTCTAACGGAACGTTTGGTATCAAATCATTAGACCAGAACTTACTTACTTCACGCCAAATTGAGGCGGCTCGTATCGCGGCAACTCGTTATATGAAAAGAGAGGGGCAACTTTGGATTAAAATTTTCCCAGACAAGCCAATTACTAAGAAACCATTAGAGGTACGTATGGGTAAAGGTAAAGGTGCACCTGATCATTTTGTTGCAGTAGTAAAACCAGGTAGAATTTTGTTTGAAGTTGGTGGTGTACCAATGGAAATCGCAAAAGAAGCTTTACGTTTAGCTGCACAGAAACTTCCAGTGAAAACGAAGTTTGTGATTGCAAGAGATTACGATTATAACGCTTAATTCTATAGACAATGAAACAATCAGAAATTAAAGAATTATCAACAGCTGACTTACAAGACAAGCTAGGAGCGTTGAAGAAAAATTATACTGATCTTAAGATGGCACACGCCATAACTCCTTTGGAGAACCCATTAGAGTTACGCAGCTTAAGAAAAACTGTAGCAAGAATTGCTACAGAGTTAACAAAAAGAGAATTACAATAATTCTAGTCAGTTTTAAAGATGGAAAAAAGAAATCTTAGAAAAGAAAGAATAGGTGTTGTATCAAGTAACAAAATGGAGAAGTCTATTGTTGTTAACGAGGTAAAAAGAGTAAAGCACCCTATGTACGGAAAGTTCGTTTTGAAAACGAAGAAGTACGTTGCACATGACGAGAATAACGATTGCAACATTGGAGATACTGTTAAAATAATGGAAACTCGTCCATTAAGTAAATCTAAGCGTTGGAGATTAGTAGAAATCCTAGAAAGAGCTAAATAATATGTTACAAACAGAATCAAGATTAAAAGTAGCAGACAACACTGGAGCTAAAGAGGTTTTAGTGATTAGAGTTTTAGGAGGAACAAAAAAGCGTTACGCTAGCGTTGGAGATAAGATCGTTGTTACGGTAAAGTCTGCAACTCCAAACGGAACTGTAAAGAAAGGTCAAGTTTCTCGTGCAGTTGTTGTTCGTACTAAGAAGGAAGTTAGACGTAAAGACGGTTCATATATCAGATTTGATGACAATGCTTGTGTATTATTAAATCCTTCTGAAGAGATGAGAGGTACACGTGTATTCGGTCCTGTGGCTCGTGAATTACGTGATAAGCAATTTATGAAGATCGTATCATTAGCACCTGAAGTGCTTTAAAATCGAGTGTAAGATGAAGAAGTTCAAAATCAAATCAGGTGATACTGTTAAAGTTATAGCAGGTGATCACAAAGGATCTGAAGGAAAAGTTTTACGTATCCTTAAAGATGTGGATAGAGTAGTAGTAGAAGGGGTAAACATGGTGTCTAAGCACACGAAACCTAGCGCTACTAACCCACAAGGAGGTATCGTAAAAAAGGAAGCACCTTTACATATTTCTAACGTAGCTTTAGTGGAAAACGGTGAAGCAGTTCGCGTTGGTTACAAAATGGAAGGTGATAAGAAAGTGAGATTTTCAAAAAAATCAGATAAAGCTATATAACCATGAGTTACGTACCAAGATTAAAAGAAGAGTACAAGAGCCGAGTAATTAGTGCTCTTACTGAGGAATTCGGTTATAAGAATGTAATGCAAGTACCTAAATTACAAAAGATCGTTGTATCGAAAGGTGTAGGTGCTGCAATTGCTGATAAGAAATTAATTGAATATGCCATTGACGAGTTAACTACGATTACAGGTCAAAAAGCAGTACCAACTATTTCGAAAAAAGACGTTGCAAACTTCAAATTACGTAAAGGGATGCCAATCGGGGCAAAAGTTACGTTACGTGGAGATATCATGTACGAATTTTTAGATAGATTAGTAACTGCTTCATTGCCACGTGTAAGAGATTTCGACGGAATCAAGGCAAATGGTTTTGATGGTAGAGGTAATTACAACTTAGGAATTACTGAACAAATCATCTACCCAGAGATTAATATTGATCAAGTGAAGAAAATTAGCGGTATGGATATTACTTTTGTAACATCTGCTACTACTGATAAAGAAGCGAAATCATTATTAGGAGAATTAGGTTTACCATTTAAAAAGAATCAATAAGATGGCTAAAGAATCAATGAAAGCGCGTGAGCGTAAAAGAGCTAAGATGGTAGAGAAGTACGCTGAGAAAAGAAAGGCTTTAAAAGAAGCTGGAGATTACGAAGCGTTACAGAAATTACCAAAGAATGCATCTCCAATTAGAAAGCACAACCGTTGTAAATTAACGGGGCGTCCTAAAGGGTATATGCGTCAGTTCGGTATTTCACGTGTTACTTTCCGTGAAATGGCTAACCAAGGGTTAATCCCAGGAGTTAAAAAGGCAAGCTGGTAGAAAGTTTTCCTTATGCTAAAAAGCTTTAAATAGGTGTACAACGCAAGTTGTGCACCTATTTTTTTTGAACTACACCTCGTTTAAAGGGTTTCAAATCGATGTGGATTTCGGTTGTACAAGCTGTGATCGTGAGCCAATAAATTAAGAGTCAAAACGATAATTGACAAAATGGTTTGAAATCCGAAAACTTTGTGTATATTTGCAAACTGTTTTTCGTAGGGTAAATTACGCCTTGTCGAAAACGTTGACAAAAATAAGTATTAACTGGTTTCAGGTTTAGTAGTTACGATTTTTCGTAGGAACTATAGAAACTGCTAAAAACCAAAACCGCAAATTAATTAATTATGTACACAGATCCTATCGCGGATTTTCTAACTCGTGTGAGAAATGCAATTGGTGCAGGACACAGAGTGGTTGAAGTTCCTGCTTCAAAATTGAAGAAGGAGATGACCAAAATTTTATTCGATCAAGGGTACATTTTAAGTTATCAATTTAATGATGAGACTGTTCAAGGTACCATCAAGATAGCTTTAAAGTACGACAGAGCGACTAAAGAGTCGGTTATTAGAAAAATTCAAAGAGTATCAACACCAGGTTTACGTAAGTACGTTGGTTCGAAAGAAATGCCAAGAGTACTTAACGGATTGGGGATTGCTATCGTGTCTACATCGAAAGGTGTAATGACAAACAAGAAAGCTCGTCAAGAAAATGTAGGTGGAGAGGTTTTATGTTACGTTTACTAAAATCACAGTTGTAAGATGAGTAGAATAGGAAAAAATCCAATCGCATTGCCACAAGGTGTTGAAGTAAAAGTAGACGGAAACGTGGTTACAGTAAAAGGGAAGTTAGGAGAGTTATCTCAAGAGTTGACTGCTGGAATTACTGTAAAAATTGAAGATGGTATCATCACTGTAGAGAGACCATCAGACGGTAAAGATCAAAGAGCCGCTCACGGGTTGTACCGTGCTTTAATCAACAACATGATTGAAGGAGTTACTAAAGGTTTTACCAAAGAACTAGAATTAGTTGGTGTAGGTTATAGAGCTTCTAACCAAGGTCAAAAATTAGATTTAGCTTTAGGTTTTTCTCATAACATCGTATTAGAATTAGCTCCTGAAGTTAAGATAGAGACTGTATCTGAAAAAGGTAAGAACCCTATCGTTAAGTTGACTTCACACGACAAGCAATTAGTTGGTCAGGTAGCAGCAAAAATCCGTTCTTTCCGTAAGCCAGAGCCTTACAAAGGAAAAGGAATTAAGTTTGTAGGAGAAGTATTAAGAAGAAAAGCAGGTAAATCTGCATAATAACTAAGAAAATATTATTATGGCATTATCAAAGCTTGAAAGAAGACAACGCATTAAGTATAGAATTAGAAAAATTATTTCTGGTACTGCTGCAAAGCCAAGATTATCGGTTTTTAGAAGTAACAAAGAGATCTATGCTCAAATTATAGACGATGTTGCTGGTGTTACTTTAGCATCTGCTTCATCAAGAGACAAGGAGATTGCATCTGGTTCTAAAGCAGAAGCTGCTACAGCTGTAGGGAAAACTATCGCTGAAAAAGCTTCAAAAGCTGGCATCACTACTGTTGCTTTTGATCGTAACGGGTATTTATACCACGGGAGAGTTAAAGTATTAGCAGACGCTGCAAGAGAAGCTGGTTTAAAATTTTAAGAAATTATATTATGTTAGGATATAAAAACGTAGAAAGAGTAAAACCAAGCGGATTAGAGCTTGTAGATAAATTAGTAGGAGTTCAACGTGTTACTAAAGTAACTAAGGGTGGTAGAGCTTTTGGTTTTTCTGCAATTGTTGTTGTAGGAGATGGTAACGGAGTTGTAGGACACGGATTAGGGAAATCTAAAGACGTTTCTTCTGCAATTGCTAAAGCAGTAGAAGATGCAAAGAAAAACTTAGTTCGCATTCCTATCTTAGATGGAACTTTACCTCACGAGCAAAAAGGTAAATTCGGTGGAGCTAAAGTATTTATCAAGCCAGCTTCACACGGTACCGGAGTTATTGCAGGGGGTGCTGTACGTTCTGTATTAGAATCAGTAGGAATTAAAGACGTATTATCGAAGTCTCAAGGTTCTTCTAACCCTCACAACGTAGTAAAAGCTACTTTTGACGCTTTATTACAATTACGTAGTGCTGAGACCATCGCTAAGCAAAGAGGTATCTCTTTAGATAAAGTATTTAACGGTTAATTTTTAAGAGGATGAGTAAGATTAGAGTTACACAAGTAAAAAGCCAAATAGGTCGCCTTAAAAATCAAAAATTGACGTTAGAGGCCTTAGGATTACGTAAGATGAATCAAACTGTAGAGCACAACGCTACACCTACAGTTTTAGGAATGGTAAAAAAAGTTCAACACTTAGTTTCTGTAGAAGAAATTAAATAAGATATTATAAGATGAGTTTACATAACTTAAAACCAGCAGCTGGATCAACTAAAAGCGGTAAGCGTATCGCTCGTGGTGAAGGTTCTGGTCACGGAGGAACTTCGACAAGAGGTCACAAAGGAGCTAAATCTCGTTCAGGATATTCTAGAAAGATTGGATTTGAAGGAGGGCAAATGCCACTTCAAAGACGTGTGCCTAAATTTGGTTTTACAAACATCAATCGCAAGGAATATGTTGGTGTAAATTTAGATAAATTACAAGGTTTAGTGGATAGCGGTAAAATCACTGATACAGTTACTTTAGACGTATTAGTTGAGAACCGTTTAGCTCGTAAGAATGACTTAGTGAAAATCTTAGGTCGTGGTGAGTTGAAAGCTAAATTAAATATTACTGTACACAAATTTACTGCTACTGCAAAAGCGGCTATCGAGGCTGCCGGTGGAGAGGCGGTTACCTTATAAGAAAACTGTAAATGATGAATTTTATAAATACTTTAAGAGATATTTTCAAGATAGAAGAATTAAAATCTAAGATTCTTTTAACGATAGGTTTAATTGCTGTTTACCGCTTTATGGCAGCTGTTCCATTACCTGGAATAGACCCTACACAGCTAACAGCATTAAAAGACCAAGCTGGAGATGGTCTTTTAGGTTTATTAAACGCATTTACAGGAGGGGCATTTGCTCGCGCGTCAGTAATGGCACTTGGGATTATGCCTTACATTTCTGCATCGATTGTAGTTCAGTTAATGGGTATCGCGGTACCGTATTTACAGAAATTACAAAAAGATGGAGAGAGTGGTAGAAAAAAGATTACTCAAATAACTCGTTGGTTAACGATCTTAATTACCATGGTTCAAGGACCTACGTATATCACGGCGATCAAAACTCAATTCGGTTTAACCGAGGCTGCTTTCTTAGTACAAGGACCAGTATTCTGGGTGTCGTCAATGATTTTATTAACTGCAGGAACAATTTTTGCCATGTGGTTAGGAGAGCGTATCACTGACAAAGGAGTTGGTAATGGAATCTCATTATTAATTACTGTTGGTATTATCGCGAACTTCCCAGTAGCATTTATCCAAGAGGTTATCTCTAAAACGGATAATGCTGGTGGTGGTGGAATCATGATGATCTTAATCGAGTTAATCGCGTGGTTTGTGGTAATTTTGTTAACTGTATTATTAGTAACAGCTGTTCGTAAGGTTGCTGTACAGTACGCTCGTCGTACGGCAGTAACGGATATTAAAGACGTTGATGGAGCGCGTCAGTACATTCCTTTAAAGTTGAATGCTGCTGGGGTAATGCCTATCATCTTCGCACAGGCTATCATGTTTATACCGGTAGCACTTGGGCAAAAATATCCAGAGATGAAGAGCTTAGCTGATAATTTCGGGTTATGGTATAACGTTATATTTGCTATCTTAATTATTGTCTTCAGTTACTTTTACACGGCAATTACTATTCCTACAAACAAGATGGCTGAGGATTTAAAGAGAAGTAATGGTTTTGTTCCTGGATATAAGCCAGGTGAAGAAACTGCAAATTACTTAGATGCTGTATTGTCGAGAATTACTTTCCCAGGATCGTTGTTCTTAGCAGCATTGTCAATCTTACCTGCGATTATCGTAAAGTTTGGAGTAACTCAAAACTGGGCGATGTTCTTCGGAGGAACCTCATTAATCATTATGGTAGGGGTAGCTATTGATACGATTCAGCAAATTAACTCGTACTTATTAAACAGTCGTTATGACGGTTTAATGAAAACTGGTAATAGTAACAGAAAATCATTGAAATAATATGGCTAAACAACCAGCAATTCAACAAGATGGAACGATAACGGAAGCATTGTCCAATGCTATGTTCCGTGTAGAATTAGAAAATGGGCATATTGTAACGGCTCATATTTCAGGAAAGATGCGTATGCATTATATTAAACTTTTACCTGGAGATAAGGTAAAGTTAGAAATGAGCCCGTATGATTTAACGAAGGCTAGAATTACTTACAGATATTAAAAAACAACACTGATGAAAGTAAGAGCATCATTAAAGAAAAGAAGTGCCGACTGCAAAATCGTTCGCAGAAAAGGCAGATTATATGTAATAAATAAGAAGAATCCTAGATTTAAACAAAGACAAGGGTAGTTATGGCAAGAATCGCAGGTATTGACATTCCAAAGAATAAAAGAGGCGTAATCGCTTTAACTTACATCTTTGGTATAGGAAGAAGCAGAGCTAAAGAAGTGTTAGCGACTGCAAACATCGATGAAAGTATCAAAGTTCAAGATTGGACTGATGATCAAATTGCAGCAATTCGTGAGCAAGTTGGAACTTACACTATCGAAGGTGAATTGCGTTCGGAAGTTCAGTTAAACATCAAACGTTTAATGGACATCGGATGTCAAAGAGGTATTCGTCACAGACTTGGGTTACCTTTAAGAGGTCAGAGAACTAAGAATAACTCTCGTACGAGAAAAGGTAAGAGAAAAACTGTAGCTAACAAGAAAAAATAATCGCTAGATTATTTTTACTAATCGTAAAGAATTATGGCAAAGTCTAAAGTAACAAAGAAACGTAAAGTTGTAATTGAATCAGTAGGTGAAGCACACGTTACTGCATCATTCAACAATATCATCATATCTTTAACGAACAAAAAAGGAGACGTTATCTCTTGGTCATCTGCCGGGAAAATGGGCTTTAGAGGTTCTAAGAAGAACACTCCTTACGCTGCGCAATTAGCAGCTGAAGATTGTGCTAATGTGGCTAAAGAAGCTGGATTACGCAAAGTTAAAGTATATGTTAAAGGACCAGGTAACGGTAGAGAATCTGCAATCAGATCTATCCACAATGCTGGAATCGAGGTAACTGAAATCATTGACGTTACTCCAATTCCTCACAACGGATGTCGTCCACCTAAAAGAAGAAGAGTATAAGCTGAACATCCGTTCAGTTTATACTTTTACTTTGTTTTTTAAAGTAAAAATTTTTAACTCAGTAGGATCTAGATTATCGAAGGAGTACGCCTTAATTCATAATCCCTACTAAATTTAATAGAAATGGCAAGATATACAGGACCAAAAACTAAGATTGCTCGTAAGTTTGGTGAAGCAATCTTCGGAGACGATAAGAACTTCGAAAAAAGAAATTACCCTCCAGGACAACACGGAGTTGGTAAGAGAAGAGGAAAGAAATCTGAATACGCTATCCAGTTAATGGAAAAGCAAAAAGCTAAGTATACTTACGGTATCTTAGAGCGTCAGTTCTCTAACTTATTCAAAAAAGCATCAGCTTCTAAAGGAATTACTGGTGAGGTATTGTTACAATTATGTGAGTCTCGTTTAGATAACGTAGTATACCGTTTAGGTATTGCTACTTCTCGTAGAGCTGCTCGTCAGTTAGTTTCTCACCGTCACATTACTGTAAACGGTAACATCGTAAACATTCCTTCTTATAGATTAAAAGCTGGAGACGTTGTTGCAGTAAGAGAGAAGTCTAAATCTTTAGACGCTATCGAAAATGCATTAGCTTCTAACAGCAGTGTATACGAGTGGTTAACTTGGAATGCTGAGCAAAAGTCTGGTACTTTCGTAAAAGCTCCAGAAAGATTACAAATTCCTGAGAATATCAAAGAGCAATTAATCGTAGAATTATACTCTAAGTAATAAATTAATCATATTGGTATTTGGCCAAAGGGTTTGTCAGAACTTCTTCAATCTTTTAAACCGCGCAACCAAATAACAATCAAAACGAAGAAAAACATATGGCGATTTTAAATTTTCAAAAACCAGACAAAGTAATTATGGTTGAATCTACCGATTTTTCAGGTAGATTTGAGTTCAGACCTTTAGAACCAGGATTTGGTTTAACAGTAGGTAATGCTTTGAGAAGAGTATTGTTATCTTCTTTAGAAGGGTTTGCAATTACATCATTACGCGTGGATGGTGTAGATCACGAGTTTTCAACTATCGAAGGAGTTGTTGAGGATGTGACTGAAATTATCTTGAACTTAAAGCAAGTGCGCTTTAAAAAGCAAATCGAAGAATCGGACAGAGAAACTGTTTCTATCGCGATTTCTGGTCAAGAGCAATTAACAGCAGGTGATTTACAAAAGTTTATCTCTGGTTTCCAAGTATTGAACCCAGACTTAGTACTTTGTAATATGGACAAATCAGTAAACTTAAACGCTGAGATTACCATAGAAAAAGGAAGAGGATTTGTTCCTGCAGAGGAAAACAAGAGAGCTGGAGCGCCATTAGGTACCATCTTTACTGACTCTATTTACACTCCGATAAAGAATGTAAAATACGCAGTAGAAAACTTCCGTGTAGAGCAAAAAACTGATTACGAAAAGTTAGTTTTCGATATCGATACGGATGGGTCTATTAATCCAAAAGACGCGTTGACTGAAGCTGCTAAAATTTTAATCCACCACTTTATGTTATTCTCTGATGAGCGTATCACTTTAGAGGCAGATGAAATTGCACAGACGGAAACTTATGACGAAGAGTCATTACACATGCGTCAGTTGTTAAAGACCAAATTGGTAGATATGGATTTATCTGTGCGTGCTTTAAACTGTTTAAAAGCGGCAGAAGTAGATACTTTAGGAGACTTAGTATCGTTTAATAAGAGTGACTTAATGAAGTTCAGAAACTTTGGTAAGAAGTCATTAACTGAATTAGAAGAGTTAGTGCATAACAAAGGTTTAAATTTCGGAATGGATTTAAGCAAATACAAATTAGATAGAGATTAATCTTTCATAATTTGCTCCTCAAAGAGAGTTGAGCAAGATGAAAGCCAAAACCAAATGTCATGAGACACGGAAAGAAATTTAACCATTTAGGAAGAAAAACTGCGCATAGAAAGTCTATGTTAGCAAACATGGCTTGTTCGTTAATCGAGCACAAGCGTATCAATACTACAGAAGCGAAAGCTAAAGCGTTGCGTAAGTTCGTAGAGCCTTTGATTACTAAATCAAAAGACGATACAACTCACAACCGTCGTGTAGTATTTAGCTACTTGAGAAACAAGTACGCAGTTACTGAATTATTCAAAGAGATTTCTGTAAAGGTAGCAGACAGACCAGGTGGTTACGTTCGTATCATCAAGTTAGGAAACCGTCAAGGAGATAACGCTCCTATGGCAATGGTTGAATTAGTTGATTACAACGAATTGTACAACCCTAAAGGAAACAAGGCTAAAAAATCTACACGTCGTAGCCGTCGTGGAGGTGGTAAGAAAGCCGACGCTCCTGCAGCTGTTGAAACTCAAGCAACTCAAGAAGAAGAATAGAATGCGTTATTCTATCAATCATATTAAAAGGGATGAACACTTAGTGTTTATCCCTTTTTTTTAAATATTTTTGCAAACAAATATCACAACACACTAAATGAAATATCAGTCGAGAAAAAAGGCCTTAGTTTTGTTAGCAGACGGAACTATTTTTTATGGGAAATCTATAGGAATTGAAGGAACTGCTACTGGTGAAATTTGCTTTAACACCGGTATGACAGGATATCAAGAAGTTTTTACAGATCCTTCTTATTTTGGACAATTAATGGTGACTACCAACGCGCACATCGGAAATTACGGTGTGAATAACGAAGAGGTAGAATCAGATGGAATTAAAATTTCCGGGTTAATTTGTAGAAATTTTAGTTTTACTCATTCACGCCCAGATTCAGAGAGTAATTTAAAAGATTGGTTTGTTAAACACAATCTCGTAGCAATCTCAGATGTCGATACGCGTGCGTTAGTTTCGTATATCCGTGACAACGGTGCGATGAACGCAATTATTTCTACGGAGGTAGATAATATCGATGCTTTGAAAGCGAAATTAGCAGAGGTACCGAATATGGAAGGACTTGAGTTGGCGTCTAAAGTGTCAACCAAAGAGCCTTATTTCTTCGGAGAAGAAACTGCGCCTATCAAGATTTCAGCATTGGACATCGGAATCAAGAAAAACATCTTGAGAAACCTCGCTAAACGCGGAGCTTATGTAAAAGTATTCCCGTACGATGCGAGCTTTGAAGATCTCAAGAGTTTTAATCCTGATGGTTACTTTATCTCTAACGGTCCTGGAGATCCAGAGCCGCTGACAGCAGCACAGGAAACAGCCAAGGAAATTATCGAAAACAACTTACCGCTTTTTGGAATTTGTTTAGGACATCAAGTAATCGCTTTGGCCAATGGTATTTCAACCTATAAAATGCACAACGGGCACCGTGGAATTAACCACCCTGTAAAGAATTTATTGACAGGAAAAGGTGAAATTACGTCACAAAACCACGGATTTGCCATCAATAGAGAAGAGACAGAGGCACACCCAGATGTGGAAATCACTCACGTGCACCTCAATGACAATACGGTAGCAGGGATTCGTATGGTAAACAAGAATGTATTTTCAGTACAGTACCATCCAGAGGCGAGCCCTGGACCACACGATGCTGAGTATTTATTCGACGATTTTATCGACTTAATAAAAAAGGTAAAAGCCTAAAGAAATTCCCGCGTTTATGCGGGAATTTGGCTTTTAAAACGTTTTCGCAATTAAAAAAAAATAAGAGGGTAGTATTTTGTAACTTGGCTACCGAAATAATTTCTAACAAACAAAATAACTATGAGTATTATTATCAACATACACGCACGTCAAATTTTTGATTCAAGAGGTAATCCTACTATCGAAGTAGACGTGACTACTGAAAATGGTATAGTAGGTAGAGCAGCTGTTCCTTCAGGAGCTTCAACAGGAGAGCACGAGGCAGTTGAATTACGTGATGGAGAGAAAAGCTATATGGGTAAAGGAGTGTTAAAGGCTGTAGAGAATGTAAATACAGTAATCGCTCAAGAATTATTAGGAGTTTCTGTATTCGAACAAAACATGATCGATAAGATTATGATCGATTTAGACGGAACTGCAAACAAGGCGAACTTAGGAGCCAATGCTATATTAGGAGTGTCACTTGCAGCAGCAAAAGCAGCAGCAAATGAATTGGGCCTACCGTTGTACAGATACGTTGGTGGAGTATCAGCAAACACCTTACCAGTACCGATGATGAACATCATCAATGGTGGGTCGCATTCTGATGCACCAATCGCGTTTCAAGAGTTTATGGTAATGCCGGTAAAAGCGGCGAATTTTACTGAAGCCATGCAAGTAGGTTCTGAAATTTTTCACCACCTTAAAAAAGTGTTACACGATCGAAATTTGTCAACTGCAGTAGGTGACGAAGGTGGTTTTGCACCGACTTTAGAAGGGACGGAAGACGCCATTGAAACAATTGCTTTAGCAACTAAAAACGCAGGGTATGCTTTTGGTGACGAAGTGATGATTGCCCTTGACTGTGCAGCTGCAGAATTCTTTGTAGATGGAAACTACGACTATACGAAATTTGAAGGAGCAAAAGGACAAGTACGAAGCAGTAAAGAACAAGCGGATTACTTGGCTGAATTAGCTGAAAAATACCCAATTATTTCTATCGAAGATGGAATGGATGAAAACGATTGGGAAGGATGGAAGTACCTAACGGAGAAAATTGGAGATAAGGTTCAGTTAGTAGGTGACGATTTATTTGTAACCAATGTTGAACGTTTGTCGAGAGGAATTGACAACGGAATTGCGAATTCAATTCTTATTAAAGTAAACCAAATCGGTACCTTGACAGAGACTATTGCCGCTGTAAACATGGCACATAACGCAGGATATACTTCTGTGATGAGTCACCGTTCGGGAGAAACTGAAGACAATACCATTGCCGATTTAGCGGTGGCCTTGAATACCGGACAAATTAAAACCGGTTCGGCATCTCGTTCGGATAGAATGGCGAAATACAATCAGTTGTTACGCATCGAAGAAGCCTTAGGAGATGTGGCTTTTTATCCAAAGGAAAAAGCCTTTAAGATTAAAAAATAAAGCGTGCTCTACGCTGAAAACCCCGCAGTTTGACTGCGGGGTTTTTTTATGAGCTAATCCTAGCAATAGGGATGAATTAAAAAGACAACATTTGGACATTTAGCGGGCAAATTACGTTGTGGTATTACCAAATTGTAAAATAAAATTAACTTATTTTTTCATATTAAAATTCTATCAGTTCGGACTTTTTAAATTTTATAAAAAATGGTATCTTCGCAACTCACTTCAAATTATAAATTTAAGATATAAAATGTCAGATATAGCAAAATTACAAATTGGCGAGAACACCTATGAATTTCCATTAATTCAGGGTACTGAGAAAGAAACAGCAATAGACATAGCTTCTTTAAGAGGAGCGACAGGGGGAGTTGTAACCATCGACCCAGGTTTCAAAAATACAGGTTCGTGCCAAAGTGCTATTACATTTTTAGATGGAGAGAAGGGAATTTTACGCTATAGAGGATACTCAATCGAAGAATTGGCTGAAAAAGCAGACTTCTTAGAAGTAGCGTATTTATTAATTTTTGGAGAGTTACCTACCAAAGAACAATTGGATAAATTTTACAATGACATTTTAGACAATGCTATTGTAGATGACGATATCAAGAAAATCATCGATGCCTTCCCAAAGAATGCGCATCCGATGGGAGTGTTATCATCATTGACATCTGCATTAACTGCATTCAACCCTAGTTCTGTGAACGTTGATTCAGAAGAGGATATGTACAATGCTATTGTAAAAATCATGGGTAAATTCCCTGTGTTGGTTGCATGGACTATGCGCAAGCAAAAGGGATTACCACTACACTACGGATCTCGTAAGTTAGGCTATGTTGAAAACATTATGAAAATGATGTTTGAAAAGCCAAACGAAGAGTATGAAATCAATCCTATTATCAAGGACGCTATTGATAAATTATTAATCTTACACGCAGATCACGAACAAAACTGTTCTACGTCTACAGTGCGTGTAGTAGGGTCGTCTCACGCAGGATTATTCGCTTCTTTATCAGCTGGAATTTCAGCTTTGTGGGGACCGTTACACGGTGGAGCTAATCAAGCCGTTCTAGAAATGTTAGAAGCGATTAAAGAAGATGGAGGAGATACGAAAAAGTACATGGGGAAAGCGAAAGATAAAGAAGATCCTTTCCGCTTAATGGGATTCGGACACCGCGTGTACAAAAACTTTGACCCACGTGCTAAAATCATCAAGGTTGCAGCAGACGAAGTATTAGACGATTTAGGAATTCAAGATCCAATCTTGGATATCGCTAAAGGTTTAGAGCAAGAAGCATTAAATGACGAGTACTTCGTTAAGCGTAAGTTGTATCCAAACGTAGATTTCTACTCTGGAATTATTTACAGAGCTTTAGGAATCCCTGTTGAGATGTTCACGGTAATGTTCGCATTAGGACGCTTACCAGGTTGGATTTCTCAGTGGAGAGAGATGCGTTTACGCAAAGAGCCTATTGGTAGACCACGTCAGGTATATACTGGTGAAAACTACCGTCCTTTTGTAAAGATTAACAAGAGATAATAAGCATATCAAAAATGTCATTTGATTTCAAATGACATTTTTTTATTGAATTCATAGCAACACGATGAAAGAAGTAAAAATTATAAAAAACAGATCGGATATTGGAGCCGGAACCCGGGGGTCTGATATGGGGGTTGATGCCATAGAAATTGCGGCAATCAATAAAGGAAGTAATTATTTTGACCGTTTTGAGTACGAAGATGTAATTACGGAAAATGAGTCTATCTACAACAAAGAAAACAATTCAGTAGCAAAGCGTATTGAAAATGTTTTTAATCAATGTAAGCGATTGTCAAACCACGTAAAAGTGAATTTACAAGAAGGGAAGTTCCCGTTGGTACTCTCAGGGGATCACTCGTCAGCACTAGGAACCATTAGTGGTGTAAAGGCGGCAAATGCTACAAAAAGAGTTGGTGTGATTTGGATTGATGCTCATGGCGATTTGCATTCACCTTATACCTCTCCATCAGGTAATATTCACGGAATGCCACTAGCTGCAGCGATTGCTGATGATAATCTCGATTGTCAAATCAACGATGTAGACAGAGAAACTACCGAGTTTTGGGAGCGCATGAAAAATATTGGTGTTCCTGGACAAAAGGTAAACCCGGAAGATATAGTGTTTTTTGGAGTACGTGATACCGAAGAACCAGAGGATAAGCAAATGGAAAAACACGGCATCAAAAATTATATGGTGGCCGAAGTTCGTTACAGAGGCTTAGAGATATGTGTACAAGAAGCACTTGAAAAATTAGGGCATTGTGACGTACTCTACGTATCTTTTGATGTAGATGCTATGGATTGTGATATGATTTCTTACGGAACGGGAACTCCTGTGCCTAAAGGATTCGATCAGTTCGAAATTATCGATATTATTTCGCAGTTACTAGACAGCCAAAAAGTAGCTTGTGTCGAGTTTGTGGAAGTAAATCCACTACTGGATTTGAAAGGAAATAAAATGGCTGAGACGGCATTTGACGTTTTAGATGCTGTAACAACTAAAATACAAAGTTTAGACGCCTAAGTGTGTAAACAAAATACCAAAATAAAATGCAAAACGAAACGAGCCTGTTAAGGCTCGTTTGTTGTTTTTATAATCTTGTAATTCCTGTAATATAAGGAGGTTCGTCAAGTGGCTTGTAAATTTCTACGATCGCTGGCCATTCAACATCTGCGTGCGGAATAGAAGCCACCGTTTTAAATTTGTAGTTCATTCCACTCACTACTTGTGAGGCTACCTCATAAGGAGCATAGTTAACGCCGATAGGTTTTGGAGTTGCCTCCCAAACGGCTAAATCTTCATCGTTTAATTTTCTGTACTTAGTCCATCCTCCTAGTACCCCTAGGTGCTTTTCAGTTAAAGTGTTCGTTTCCATCTTCTATTAGTTTGGTTCCTACTCATATGGCTTTTCGGTAAACGCCTTTCGCTCATTACCTCCGCGAAACAGAGTCGTTTTTAGGGTGGGGACTGCTCCACCTGAGGTTAAAGGTAGCCAGCCTTTGTACACAGTTGTAGGTTTAATCCTTAAAAGTGATTACTTTGAGTATGAATTCTGTTATTTCAGTATTAAGTGTGGTTACAAAGCTATCAGCTCATTGCGGATAAGGAAGGTATATTGGTCTTCGTTGAGAAATCCGCGAAGAGAAAAGCTAATTTAGAAAGGCTCAAAACGAATAATCTTTTATATTTGTAACTGTAAGCTTTAGGAGTAGCTAGGAAACTAGTTTGAGAAATATCCTTGGAACCTGTTGGGTTAACACCTGCGTAGGGAAAAGTCATAAATCGTATTTTAGTATGGGAAACTTCGGGTACCTGCTAAAACTTCTTCTATAGTTTACTTTAATTAGTGAAAAATGATTCAAATAAAAGTAAACGACCAAGCACATCAATTTGAAAAGGCAATTAATTTAGAGCAATTAGTAGCTCAGCTCGAAATTTCTTCGAGAGGAATTGCTATTGCCGTAAATGCAACCGTTGCCAAACGCGATCACTGGTCGGAAACCTATCTGCAACAAAATGACGAAGTACTCATTATCAAGTCTACCCAAGGAGGCTAGTGATGCTTACCGGTCATAAACAAAATTCTGATACTAACAATACGTACTTATGAAGAAAAAAGACACGGCACCAAAAAATGGTATTACGAGAAAACCATTTCCGAATTCTAAGAAAATTTATGTAAACGGGACCATACACCCGCAAATCCAAGTGGCCATGCGTGAGATTGAACTCAGCGATACCATCGATGCCACAACCAAAGAAAAAACAAAAAACGAACCCTTAACCGTATACGATACCTCAGGGGCTTATACAGACCCCAATAAAGACATTAATATCCATAATGGTTTGGAGCGCATACGCGAATCGTGGATTATGGATAGAGGAGATGTGGAACAGCTAGATTCATTCTCGTCAGAGTACTGTAACGAACGTTTGAATGATGCTAGTTTAGATCACATGCGATTTAACCACCTTCAAAAGCCACTCAGAGCAAAAAAAGGGAGTAATGTGACCCAGTTACACTATGCAAAGCAAGGGATTATCACTCCTGAAATGGAGTATATCGCTATCCGAGAAAATCAGCGAATAGACGAGATGACTAGGTTGTCAAAACAACATCCAGGAAAGGATTTTGGTGCGAGTATCCCCAAGAAGATTACACCGGAATTCGTTCGTGATGAAGTGGCACGCGGAAGAGCTGTAATTCCATCAAATATCAATCACCCAGAGGCCGAACCGATGATTATCGGACGTAACTTCTTGGTGAAAATCAATGCAAATATCGGAAACTCAGCAACGACCTCTTCCATTGAAGAAGAAGTAGAAAAAGCTGTTTGGGCTTGTCGATGGGGAGCAGACAATATCATGGATTTATCGACCGGAAAAAACATCCACGAAACACGTGAATGGATTATTCGTAACTCTCCGGTTCCTGTAGGGACAGTGCCTATTTATCAAGCCCTTGAAAAGGTAAACGGAATCGCTGAGGATTTAACTTGGGAGATTTTTAGAGATACCTTGATAGAACAAGCTGAACAAGGAGTAGACTACTTCACCATTCATGCAGGAGTGCGATTAGCCTATGTACCTATGACTGCCAAGCGAATAACAGGAATCGTTTCACGTGGAGGGTCTATCATGGCGAAATGGTGTTTGGCACATCACACAGAAAGTTTCTTATATACTCATTTTGAAGAAATTTGTGAGATCATGAAAGCTTATGACGTAGCCTTTTCATTAGGTGATGGATTACGTCCAGGATGTATTGCAGATGCCAATGATGAAGCACAGTTTGCAGAATTAGAAACCTTGGGTGAGTTGACGAAAATAGCGCGAAAGCACGAAGTTCAGTGTTTTATTGAAGGACCAGGACACGTACCTATGCACATGATTAAAGAAAACATGGAAAAACAACTCGAAGCCTGTGACGAAGCTCCGTTTTATACCTTAGGACCTTTGACAACAGATATCGCTCCAGGATACGATCATATTACTTCGGGTATTGGTGCGGCCATGATCGGGTGGTACGGAACAGCGATGCTGTGTTACGTGACGCCAAAAGAGCACTTAGGTTTACCAAATAAAGACGATGTACGTACAGGAGTAGTGACGTATAAATTAGCAGCACATGCCGCTGACCTAGCAAAAGGACATCCGGGAGCACAACACAGAGATGATGCTTTGAGTAAGGCGCGTTTTGAATTCCGTTGGGAAGATCAGTTCAATTTGAGTTTAGATCCAGAATTGGCCAGGGAATATCACGATGAGACCTTGCCAGCAGCGGGAGCAAAGATAGCCCACTTCTGCTCGATGTGTGGTCCTAAATTCTGTTCGATGAAAATAACCCAGGAGGTACGCGACTATGCGGCACAGAAGGAGTTAGATTCTCAACAAGCAATTTCAGAGGGTATGAAAGAGAAGTCAGAAGAGTTCAAAACAAAAGGATCTGAAGTATATTTATAAAATTCATAAGGTTCACATGGCGTGGTTAACTGCTCCATGTGAACCGATACATACAACATAACCATGATTGTTTTAATAGCTCCAGAACAAGATTTACCTGAAGAAATAGCAATATTACACGGTCTTTTCGAAAAAGGACTCGACTACTACCACCTGCGTAAGCCGTTTAAGGGCTACGAGGAACACGTAGCGTATTTAAATCAAATCGACAGTAAATACCATTCCAGAATAGTGGTACACTACTATCACGAATTGCTAAACGATTTTGATTTAAAAGGAGTACACTTACAAGAACAACCGCGAATAGCACTAGGAGAGCAGTTGACATCTTATGTCGAGAGTTTTCAGATCAAAGGAAAGACAGTGAGTAGTTCTTTTCACGAATTGCACGAGTTGGAAGCTGTAGAGGCTACTTTTGATTATCATTTACTGAGCCCAGTGTTCGCTTCCATATCTAAAAAAGGATATGAAGGACGTGGGTTTGATGTCAATCACCTGACTAAAAAAGTCATCGGTATGGGAGGCATACAAGTAGAGACCCTTCACCGAACACTAGCATTGGGATTTAAAGGAGTAGGAGTGTTAGGAGGAGTATGGAATGCAGCGCATCCTGTGAAGAGCTTTACAGCTATTCGCGAGGAGTTTGCGAAGTTTACAGAAGAAGTAGGCTAATTTTTTGAGATGAAATTACCAGACCAACAGCAATTGCCTTACGCACTCACCATCGCAGGCTTTGATCCTTGTAGTGGAGCTGGGTTAACAGCCGATGTAAAAACCTTTGAAGCACACGGTTTATACGGTTTGGCAGTTTGTACAGCAATTACGGTGCAAAATGATAGCGAATTTGAAAGCTGTCAATGGGTAGAGCAGGCCCTGATTTTATCGCAATTGGAGGTGCTTTTTAGGCGCTATGATATTGCAGTTGTAAAAATTGGCCTGGTGAAGTCTTGGGAAAGTTTGTTGGGGATCCAACAGTACTTACAAGAGCTCAAACCTGGAATAAAAATAGTGTTGGACCCCGTACTTAAAGCAAGTGCAGGTTTTGATTTTAGAGAGCAAAAACAATCGGAAGCTCTTCGAGAAGTATTGCGTAATTGTGCATTGATTACACCGAACTACGAAGAGATTTTTGCCTTGTTCCCAGGAGTCGCATTGCCCGAAATTATTGAAATTTTGAAGCAGTTAACCACCTTGTACCTCAAAGGAGGGCATCGGAAAGAAAAGCTTGGGTGGGATGAAATTTACACCGAGTCAGGAGCGCTCATAAAGATTCCGCCAGGGGTGGCTCAAGTGCATCAAAAACACGGAAGTGGCTGCGTATTGTCGTCAGCACTAGCTGCGAATTTAGCACTGGGATATGAGGTGCAAGAGGCAGGTGAGCGCGCCAAGCGATATACAGAGCGATTTTTAAATTCGAGTACCAGGGCTCTAGGACTGCATGACTACGATGAAAAAGACACGCATAAAATAACGGATAATGATAAGTAAACTACAATACATAACTCAAGGAGCAACCGCAGCAGAGCATTTAGAAAATTTACAAAAAGCCTGCTCTTACGGTGCGGAATGGGTGCAATTACGGTTAAAAAATATGCCGGAGAAAACCGTGTTGGAATGCGCCAAAGAAGCGAGAGCAATCAGCGCGCATTTTCAAACGCGTTTGATTATAAACGATTACGTAACGGTAGCCAAAGAAGTAAATGCCGATGGGGTTCATTTGGGAAAATCGGATTTTTGTCCGGCCAAAGCGAAAGCCATGTTAGGAAAGTGGATACTTGTCGGTGGTACTGCCAATACCCTTGATGACTGTGAGCAATTGATTGCTAAAAACGTCGATTATATTGGTATGGGACCGTTTCGATTTACCGAAACCAAAAAGAAATTGAGTCCAATTTTAGGATTAGAAGGATACCGAGAAATACTCGGACAATTATCAAAGCCGATTCCGGTAGTTGCTATCGGGGGGATAACCCTTAAAGACGTTACAGCATTGATGAAAACAGGAATTCACGGAGTGGCAGTGTCAGGAGAGATTACTGAGAACTTCAGTGCGATTCCGTCATTCCATTCGATGTTAAAGGCAAATAGTACCCATGATCAGGTATATAAAATTTAAATTATGACAGCATTACAAATAGCAGATAAAACCTTCCAATCGCGATTGTTTACTGGAACGGGAAAATTCAGCTCCTCAGCATTGATGGAGCAGGCACTTGTGGCATCTGAAAGTGAATTGGTAACCGTTGCACTAAAACGCGTAGATATACAAAGTGAAGAAGATGATATTTTAAATCACCTGGTGCATCAGCGCATAAACCTTCTTCCTAACACTTCAGGCGTACGAACGGCAAAGGAGGCTGTTTTTGCAGCTGAACTTTCAAGAGAAGCACTGGAAACTAATTGGATAAAACTAGAAATTCATCCCGATCCGAAATATTTATTGCCCGACCCAATTGAAACGCTAAAGGCAGCAGAAGCCTTGGTGAAGAAAGGGTTTGTGGTAATGCCTTATATTCATGCGGATCCTGTTTTGTGTAAACGCCTTGAAGAAGTAGGAACGCAATGCGTTATGCCCTTAGGAGCACCTATTGGTAGTAACAAAGGAATCAAGACCTTGGAGTTTTTGGAAATCATTATTGAGCAGTCAAATGTACCAGTGGTTGTAGATGCTGGAATAGGAGCACCGTCACATGCCGCTTTCGCTATGGAGTTAGGTGCTGATGCCGTATTGGTAAATACCGCAATAGCAGTATCTCAAAATCCTGTAGCAATGGCGAAGGCCTTTAAAAAGGCAGTAGAAGCAGGGCGTATGGCCTACGAAGCCAAGTTGGCTCCCGTAAAGCAACACGCAGAGGCGAGTAGCCCACTGACCTCTTTTTTAAGTCAAATGGAATAAGCTAAAGTACGAAGTTACAAAGTCAATGGCAGCAATGAATGCTAAAAATAACAAACAAGTTGGAGGATTTCAAGAAGTATTCGATACCTATGATTGGGATCGAGAGCTCCAAAGCATACTAACCAAAACAACGCTGGATGTAGAACGAGCGCTGCGTGCAGATAAAAGGAACTTAGACGATTTTAAAGCGTTGATCTCTCCTGCCGCAAAACCCTATATCGAACAAATGGCACAGTTGAGCAGCGCCTTGACAAAAAAGCGATTTGGGAATACGATACAAATGTACGCTCCGATGTATTTGAGTAATGAATGTCAGAATATTTGTACCTATTGTGGGTTTAGTTTGACGAATAAAATTCCCAGACGAACCCTAACCGATGCAGAGATATTGCAAGAGGTAGCTTTTCTTAAAGAAAAAGGCTATGATCATATTTTACTCGTAACAGGAGAAGCAAATAGGACTGTAGGAGTTCCGTATATAAAAAATGCGATACAACTCATTAAAGCTAGTTTTTCTAACATTACTATTGAGGTACAGCCTTTGGATAAAGAAGAGTACGATGAACTTGTAGCGGAAGGATTGTACGCTGTTTTGGTATATCAAGAAACCTATCATCAACAGGAGTACAAAAAACATCATCCTAAAGGGAAAAAATCAAATTTTTATTACCGACTGGATACTCCCGATCGTTTAGGGAAAGCCGGAGTTCATAAAATAGGACTGGGGGCTCTATTTGGATTGGAAGATTGGAGAGCCGATAGTTTTTTTACGGCCTTGCATTTAAAGTATTTGCAGAAAACGTATTGGAAGACAAAGTACTCGATATCCTTTCCAAGATTGCGACCGCATTCAGGAGGCTTAGAACCGAAGGTCGCTATGGGGGATGCCGATTTAGTACAGTTAATTTGTGCGTTTCGTTTACTGGATGAGGATGTTGAATTGTCGATGTCTACCCGAGAGAGTGAACTTTTCAGAAACCACATAGTCCATCTAGGAGCAACATCGATGAGTGCTGAATCAAAAACCAATCCAGGAGGCTACAGTGTTGAACCACAGTCATTGGAGCAGTTTGAGATTTCGGACGAACGAAGTACTGAGGAAATCGTAGCGATGTTAAAGTCGCAAGGATTGGAAGTCGTTTGGAAAGATTGGGAACATTTTAGTTAATTTTGAGTATGGAATTATCGAAAGAAGAATACAAACAATACAGTCGACACATACTACTCGATACCATTGGGGAAGCTGGGCAATTAAAGTTAAAAAAAGCTAGGGTATTGGTTATCGGAGCTGGAGGCTTGGGTTGTCCGATACTGCAGTATTTGACAGCTGCAGGTGTCGGAACCATCGGAATAATAGATCACGACCGTATTGACCAATCAAACCTACAACGTCAAGTTTTATATACAATGGAGGACATTGGTGAGTACAAAGCACTGACCGCTCAGCGACGATTGGCAAAATTAAATCCCTATATCAATTTTGAAGTACACGTCGCCCAATTGAGTCGTTTAAATGCTTTGGAGTTATTTGAAAAGTACGATATCATCGTTGATGGAAGTGATAATTTTGAAACGAGATACCTGACAAATGATGCTGCCGTGCTCACTGGGAAACCATTGGTCTACGGTGCCATTTTTAAGTTTGAAGGACAGGTTAGTGTGTTTAATTATCAGGGGAGTGCCAGTTATCGTTGTTTGTATCCTACTCCTCCAAACCCTGAAGAATCACCGAATTGCTCGGAGATTGGGGTGTTAGGGGTGTTACCAGGCATTATCGGTAGTTTACAGGCTAACGAGGTGATTAAAATCATTTGTGGTATCGGAAGGGTATTGACAAATACCTTGTTGATGTACGATGTCTTAAACCAGCGACAATTCCAGTTAAAGTACCAGAAAACCGCTGAAGCAGTGGTAACAGAACTCTTAGACGATTACCGCGTATTTTGTGGTATCCCCACCTCAAAAGAAGAACAACAGATTAGTTGGGGGGAGCTTGAAGGGCGTTTGGAGTCTTTTCAATTATTAGATGTGAGAGCTTTGTGGGAACGCGATCAGTTTAATATTGGAGGCTTACACATTCCGTTGGCAGCATTGCGCAGCGAGCATCAGAAAATCCCTTCGGATCAACCTTTGGTAGTCTATTGTAAATCGGGAGGTCGCAGTTCTAACGCGATGGCTGTACTTCAAGAGCTTCGTCCTGAATTAGAGGTTTACAATCTTATCGGAGGTATGGATGCAGTTCAAGCATAGTGTGGAGCAATCGTCGAATAGCGCTCGTAGTTTAAAACGATAAATCTCCTTACCTTCGCAGTATGAAGCAAACAACTAATACGATACTTATGGTTCGTCCTGCCAGTTTTAGGATGAACGAGCAAACGGCGGTAAATAACTACTACCAGCAGGAAGTCGCATTATTGCCTGCCACTATCAATGCCAAAGCCCAGGAAGAATTTGATACTTTTGTCGCTAAGTTACGAGCGGTTGGAGTAACCGTTATTGTGGTTGAAGATACAGAAGAACCGAATACCCCTGATGCGCTATTTCCAAACAACTGGATTTCATTCCACGAAAATGGAGATGTAGCCATCTATCCGATGTTCGCTGAAAATCGACGATTGGAAAAGCGAGAGGATGTTTTAGACCTACTGGAAGAACAGGGACTGCGAATTGAAAATGTGGTCGATTATTCAGAAGCGGAAGAAGAAGGTATCTTTTTGGAAGGTACTGGTAGTATGATCTTAGACAGAAAGCATCGTAAGGCCTATTGTGCATTGTCACCAAGAGCCGATGAAGAATTGTTTATTGAGTTTTGTGAAGATTTTGAATTTACTCCAGTTGTATTTACAGCCAACCAAACAGTTGCTGGTAACCGAGAAGCCATTTATCATACGAATGTTATGATGTGTGTGGCCGAAACTTTTGCCGTTGTTTGCCTGGATGCCATTGATGATAAAAAAGAAAAGAAAAATCTACTCAAACATTTAAAAGCTGATGGTAAAGAGGTTGTGGCGATTTCAGAAAATCAAGTAACACAGTTTGCCGGCAACATGCTTCAGGTTCAAAATGACGAAGGAAGGTTGTTTTTAGTCATGAGTAGTGCTGCAAATGCATCTCTTACACAACAACAACGTACGGCGATTGAAAAACACTGCAGTATTGTTCACAGTTCGTTAGAAACGATTGAAACCTGTGGAGGAGGGAGTGCCCGTTGTATGATGGCAGAAGTCTTTTTACCTAAAGACCACGCGTAAGTTAGTATATGGAAACAGCGCAAAATAGTAAACCACCACTTTGGATTTTATCGGATATGTGGGGCTGGTCGAATGCGCTGTGGAAGGAATTATACCTAACAGAATTCGCTCCGTATTTTGAACTGTCTTTTATCGATGTGCGAACACTTGCGCAAATTCCAAAGAATCTCACGGACGAGCAATCGATGCACGAGTATTACCTTGAATACGGAATTGATCAATGTTTGGAGCATTTAGCTCATCAATTGATTCCGGGATTATCGGTAATTGGCTTGAGTATAGGAGGATATATAGCTTGGAGATTAAGTACTTTACAGCAATCGAGGCTCCGTGTAGTGTGTATATCTACCACGCGATTGCGTTATGAATTGCCAAAAGATATCCAGTTACACTTTTTGATATTTGGAGTGAATGATCCTTTCAGGCCTGATGATCAGTGGATGACACAGTACCCTTATAACTACCAACTTTGGAATCAGGGAGGTCATGATATTTACAAAGAAAGAGGTGTAATTCGAGCCGTATCTGCCCTTTTAAAAAAATAAAAAGCCCTTTACCATCATACAGAGAAGGAGTTCGAGGTAAAGGACTTTTATACTGTATGCTAGGCAACAGCGGTAGTGTTAATTTTGTAATTTTTATAGTACTGCATTAAAATAAATGCACAAACTACAGAGGAGGCGATGCCTTCAATGGCGAGTGCAAAAACAACCAGTGACAGGTTGAGGTCTTTGCCCCAAAAAGAAGAATTTTCTAATACTTCAATAAAGGCAGCATCCAAAAAAGTTACATAAATAATAAGCCCCAAAATAGTGAGGCCAACGGCCATAATGGAAGTTCCAACTCCAATCAATAAATTTTGGAAATAAACGAGTTCTCGGTTGTTGTGAATATTTGTTTTTATAGCTCGGTTAATACCCCAAAATACAAAAACAAAATTCAATAGTCTTAACTCAGAGACATTGTCTAATCCTAGAATTTTCATGAAAAAAAAGAACCCAGTGATGCCCGCAAAAATAAGTAAAGCATTGTTTACGATAATTTTGTTTGACGACATACGTACTGTTTTTTAATGTTACTTAAAAATACGAAATACTTTTGTATAAGTAGTTGTAAATTAACTATATAGTTTGTTTTAATGGGTGGAAGGTACAGAACTGTGTACGGATGGTGTCATTTTTGACAAAAAAAGCACCTCGGGAGGAGGTGCTTCGTGTTTATTTGGTAAGAGCTTCTCGCAACAGACTAACTGGGTGCTGTGCGAGTCGTTTGGTACCGTCGTAAATTTGATGTCTACAGCTCGTTCCGGCTGCAGCAATTGCTGTTTGGTCACTACAATTGCGAACTTTTGGAAACAACGTATCTTCTCCTACTTGCATACTTACGTCGTAGTGTTCTTTTTCATACCCAAAAGAACCAGCCATTCCACAACAACCTGTATTCATGATGGTAACCTTGTAATTCTTAGGGATGTTTAACACTGTAAAGGATGCGTGCGTGCTTGACAACGCTTTTTGATGGCAGTGTCCGTGAATTTTTAGCTCTCTTTGAGCATCAGTAAACAGGCTGGTATCGATATTGCCGCGGTCGTATTCTTTGGCTAAGAATTCTTCTATGGTAAAGGTGTGTTTAGCGAGTTCCTGAGCGGCTTGTTTGTCATCTGCCAATCGGAGATATTCATCTCTAAAACTCAAAATAGCTGAAGGTTCAATACCAATAAGTGGCGTGTTTTCATTGATTAATGGTGCAAATAAGGCCACATTTTTTGTAGCGATTTCCTTAGCTTCTCCGAGGAATCCTTTTGAAATATAACTACGACCACTCTCTTCATGAGCTATGGTTTCGATGTTGTATCCCAATTTTTCGAGTACCCAAATACTGTCTTTTCCTATTTCTGTATCGTAGAAATTGGTAAATTCATCATTGAATAAATACACCGTTTTTACGGGGTTTTTTTGCCCTTGTCTCGGGTGTTTACGCAACCAAGCATCTAGCGGTTGTTTGGCCAATTTCGGAACTTCTCGCTGCATGGCTACTCCCAAAATTTTCTTAGCGATGCTCGTATTGGTCATAAAGTTGGTGAGCCCAGGAAATTTACTTCCGAGCTTATTATACTTAGCATTGTTGGCAAACAACTTGCTTCGAAATGAATATCCGTTGGTTTCTTGGTATTGGTATAGGAATTCGGCTTTCATAGAGGCAATGTCTACATTACTAGGACACTCTGTTGCACAGGCTTTACAGCTCAAACACAAATCGAGAACTTGTTTTAACTCCTTAGAGTCAAATTTGTTTTTTGCGGTATTATTGGTCAATACTTCGCGGAGTGTATTGGCTCTTGCACGAGTTGTTTCCTTTTCATTTCGAGTGGCTCTATAACTAGGGCATAGGGTTCCGCCGGCTTCAGGTGATTTTCTACAGTCTCCAGAACCGTTACACTTTTCGGCGAGTTTTAGTATGCCCTCACTATCTGAAAAATCTTGAAGGGTTTCGATTTGTGGTTCTTCTCGATCTACCGTATAGCGCAGGTTTTCATCCATAGCATAGGCATCGGTAATTTTCCCTTTGTTAAAGATATTGTTCGGGTCGAATGATTTTTTTAAACGCCTTAGTAATTGGTAGTTTTTGTCACCAATCATTAACGGGATAAATTCTGCACGCACGATACCGTCTCCGTGCTCTCCACTGAAACTCCCTTGGTATTTTTTGACGAGCTCTGCAGTTTCCGTAGTGATTTTTCTGAAGAGTACTACATCGGCTTGTTTTTTTAAGTTCAATATAGGACGTAGGTGTAATTCTCCAGCACCTGCATGAGCGTAGTATACTGCTTCTTGCTGATACTTGGTCATGATGGCAGTAAACTCTTCGATGTAATCGGGAAGATCCTCTAGAGCTACAGCCGTATCTTCAATACAAGCAACGGCTTTCATATCACCCACCATGTTTCCTAGCAAACCTAAACCGGCTTTTCGGAGGTAATGAACTTTAGCGATATCTGCACCGTAGATCTTGGGGTGGTGATACCCGTGCCCGTGGGTTTTCAAATCATCGATAAGAGCATCCGCTTGGCGCTCTGCATCTTCGAGGGTATGGGCGCTGACTTCTAGCATGAGAACAGCTTCAGGGTCACCTTGTAAAAAGAACCTGTTTTTAGCTTGTTCTCGGTTGTTTTTCGTACAGTCCAAAATTACCTTGTCCATCAATTCACAGGCGAATAATCGGTGTTTCATGGCGGTAACTGTCGCTTTTAAACTAGCATCAACACTTGTAAAATGTGGGCAAACCATAATACTTACCGGTGGTGGTAAATCATCGAGTTGAACCGTAATTGCCGTTGAAAATACTAAGGTACCTTCACTTCCCGATAGGAATTTGGCTGGGTTCACGGTAGTTTCTGTCCCCCCAAATAATTCAGAACTCAGAAATTCATCTACAGCATAGCCCGTATTTCTTCGGTGAATGCTCGCTTTTGGGAACTCCTTTTTTATTTCTTGCTGTACTGCTGTATTGCTCAGCTCGTTGTATAAATCTTTATAGATGCGACCTTCAAGTGTGGGCTCGAAGCGTTTTTGTTTAAAGGCTTCTGAACTTAATTCACCGAAATGAACGTCGCTTCCGTCACTCAAAATTCCCGTTATGGCAAGGACCTTATCACGGGTTACTCCATAGCGTATAGAAGTACTACCAGAGGAATTGTTTCCTACCATACCACCGATCATACAGCGATTAGAGGTAGAGGTATTCGGACCGAAAAACAACTTAAAAGGCTTTAAAAAACGGTTTAAGTCGTCGCGAATAATTCCGGGTTCTAGCGTAATAGTTTTATTGGCTTCATCGAAAGCAAGGATGTTGGTGAAATACTTAGAAACATCCACAACAATTCCTTCGCCTACACACTGACCGGCTAAGGAGGTTCCTGCAGTTCTCGGAATGAGCGTCACCTCGTTTTCGTTGGCAAAGGCGATTAATTTTTTTAAATCTTCTTGGGTTTTAGGGTAGGCTACCGCCAAAGGTATTTTTCGATACACCGAAGCATCGGTTGCGTAAATACTTTTATGTAAATCATCGAAGTGAACTTCCCCTTCTAATGATAGGTGTAGGTTGTGTAGTTTGTTGTTACTCATTGTTGTTATTTAATAAGTATGTTACGTTTAAAGCAAGTGTCAAAAGAGATAAAAGTATCGGTTCCGGCAACGCCGTTGATGAGGTGTACTTCATCGTATAAAATCTTTTGCAAGTGCTCGTTATCCTTGGCAAAGATGAGAATAAATATGGCATAATTCCCAGAAACAAAGTTACATTCAACGATTTCTTCAATCTTTTCTAATTCTTTCATCACACTTTTCGCAAATCGAGCTTCTCGCAAGCGTATCCCTGTATATGATTTGGTTTTATAACCGAGCTTGTTTTCATCTACAATGAATTCTGCTTTGCCTAAAACACCTTCGTGTTGGAGCTTTTTAATTCTTTGATGGATGAGCGAGTTGGAAACTTTTAGTTCTTCAGCTATTTGAGAATAGGCTTTACGAGCGTCAGTTCTTAAAATGTTCAGAATTTGTTTGTCTATATAATCAAATTGATTATCCATAGAGTGATTTTTAATTCAATAATGTCAATATGATATTTATTGATTGTTATTTGAGTTATATTTTTACAAAATAGTTGTTGTGGGTGTAAAATTAACTATATTATAGCGTTATTAAAAGAAAATCGGTTTATTTTTGTAGCAAAATAATGTAACTCAAATGAACACAACACAAATTTTTGATAAGTTATGGAACGAGTATACAGAGCGTACTCCTTCTGCACAAAAAATAAAGGAATTATTTAGTAATCAGGGAAATGAAGTTTTCAATGATCACGTGGCATTCAGAACGTTTGATGATGAGCGTGTTAATATTGAAGTTTTGGCTAAGCCTTTCATTGAAGCGGGGTATGTTGAAAAAGGAGACTACGTATTTGAAGCTAAAAAGTTATACGCAAAACACTTTGAGCATGCTACGGATAAAAATGCACCACGTGTATTTATCAGTCAGTTGAAAACAAAAGAGTTTTCTGCTGAATTACAAGCAGAGGTAAAGGCGATGATCGACAGTATTCCAGCAGCTGATTTAGATGCTAGTACTTTAGTGTTTAAAGGGCGCTTATGGGAACAACCGAGTTTTGATGTATACGAAAAGTTACAGCAAGAGAGTGAATATGCAGCTTGGTTGTACGTAAACGGATTCTGCTCTAACCACTTTACTGTTGATGTGAATAAATTAAGCACGTTTAGCTCTTTACAGGAAGTGAACGAGTTTTTAAAAGAAAACGGGTTTAAAATGAATACTTCTGGAGGAGAAATCAAAGGAACTCCAGAGCAAATGTTAGAGCAATCAAGTGTTTTAGCCGATAGAATTCCAGTAGCATTTAAAGAAGTTACTAAGGAAATTACTTCGTGTTATTACGAGTTTGCTTTCCGTCACCCAATGAGTAACGGTCAATTGTATTCAGGGTTTATCGCAGGTTCAGCAGATAAAATTTTCGAGAGTACTGATATGAAATTACAATAGGCATATTAGGTCTATTCTTTTAAAACAGCCAAGCATTGCTTGGCTGTTTTTCTATTTAACTAGGGTGCTAAAATTCACAATAAGCACGAGTGTTGTAGCGGGGGAAAAATTATTTTGAGTAAGGCTGCTACAACGGTACTTATTACTATTGGGGAAATTCGATGCTGTCAACTACCGTGCAGCGTTTGCCAGTGTAGTATATAGCTTCTGAATTTTGAATGGGAATTAGCTCTAAAAGGTGTTCGTATTTACGAATAATGTCGGCAACCTTTTCAGTAAAGGGAGGTTGGTTAACATGGGGCACCGGATAAAACGGAATGACATTTAGCGCTCGAAACGAACTGAGTAATGGCGCTTTTGCAGGATTGTTTATACCCAGTACATAATGGATGTTGGGAGTGGTAATTACAGCACCTGCTGACACACCAATATACAGTTTCCCTTTGCGTATATGCTTACTTATGTACTGATCAGCTCGGGTACGTTGTACTTCTTGTAACAACAAGAACGCATTTTCTCCCGAAATAAAGAGTGCGTCATTACGTTCAATAACCGTTTCAATTGTTTGTTGATCGCTGGTTGTAATGTCTAAGTCGTCAATATTGAATCCTTGTGCTAAGAGCACTTCTTGGTCATTCGAACCGCAGGCCTTACCTGCTTCGCAATTGTGCGAAAGGACAATACGTGTTACCGTGAGACCTGTTCGAAACTCACGATATACCTCCGGTAGTAAGGAGGCGACATCCGAATACGAGGAGCTGAGAAAAACGCGCATAACTGGGCTTAGTTTATTGGGTTGGTAATTTTTTCAGTAGCTAGCTTTTTAACGAAATTCTCCGACTTTAGGTAGTCTGTGATTTCCTCTTCGAGTACTTTCCATTTTGTATTGAGTACGAGATAGCTCAAGAGCCCAGTTGCCAGTAATCGATAGACTGGGTTAGGAATGTAGTTGTTTACGATAAACTCGGTACTATCTTTTGTCTGCGATATTTTTAGGTTGGTAGCAATCCATTCACTTGTTTTTACATGAACATCAGAAGTGTGAAGTTTGCTGTATTCTACTTCGTAGCCTAGTGGAATGAAGCGTTTTTCTAGTATCTTCTTTAACAATTGAGCATTGCAGTTAGGGCTGTGTATGGTGGTTATTTTTGGCATTAGAGGCTTGTGTTAATGGTAAAAATTGCTCCCTTGGCCTTAGGAGCAATCGTTAGTAGTTATTTAACTGATTTTGATCAGACGAATAGAGAAAATCATTGGCCAATTCTCTGTAAGGAAACTCCTCTAAACAGTGCTGTTATTGAGGAGTTGATCGGTACGTTCACAAGGTACTGCTGTCAATGGATTCCATTGGGAGTGTCGGGGTTCCTGATGGAGTTGTTAGCAGTACACAGGTACCCTAATCTTTTAGGTGTACGACGACCTTAGTTTACCGTTAATTTTACTAAGAGGCCTTTGTACCCCAGTGCGTAAAATGTTCGATGGTCATAGGCGTATACATCTTCCCATCCAGCCGTAACAAAAGAATGTTTGAGGCGTTGCCAAGTTTTTCCTTGATCGGCGGAATGAATGATGAATTCTCCATCGATGAGGTTGTTGGAGTTATTGGCACCAACTGCGATAATTTGTTGGTTGTGCAAGGCAACTGCTGTTAATTTGTTTTGGAAGCCGTAATCGATAGTTGTCCAAAGCTTAGTTTGGGAGTCATAGGTATGCATTGCTCCTCGTTCGCCACCGGAACCTGTTTGACCGTTATTGCCTACCGTTATAACAAACCCTTCTTTCATTGCTAAATCCGTAAATCGAACGGGTTGCTTCGGATTGTAAACATCCCAGAAATTGTTCTGTTGAATAGCAACCTTTCCTTCGGACCAAATGCCGCCACTAAAAATTAAGGCATCACTTGGAGCGTGGTAGGCAATACAGGTCGGTATATTATTGTGTAAGAGTGTAGCGTAATCTAATGCGGGATTGGTATTGTTTTTTTCAAGATCATTCCAACTGCTTCCTGAGTCTGTAGAGTGTAAAATAAACCCTTTACTCAACGCCCCTTTTTGACCAACGATATACAATTCGTCGTTTTTGGTGTGGCTTACAGAACTCATGTAATATCCTTTATCGGTAAAGGTTTCGAGTTTTGACCATTGTTGACCGCCATCCTTCGAGTTAAGGATGGTACCATTGTTGGTCACTGCAACTACTGTGGTGGTGTTTTTACAACTTACATCGTTAAAATAAAAGGAATCACTTTCAAATACAGTATTCCATGTTTTTCCTCCATTCGTAGTTTTTAAAATACTCCCTTTGTTTGAGGGATAACTGGTACCTGTTACGATATAGCCTATTTGGGAAGAGGCAAATTGAATTTTTCGCAGTGGCAGTTCAGTGGGTAGGTCAATTTTATTGAATTGAACTTGGACTTGCGGAGGTGCAGGTTGCCCTGGATCAGGATGGTCTGCAGGGCTGCTGTCCTGACAACTAGCCAAGAGTAAAAAGGCGAGGGCCCAGGTGGTGAATAATTTTAATTTTCTCATCTGTTTCTTTTTTACAAACTTAGCGAAGCACCGTGGGGAGCGATTTTAAAATTCAATCTAAAAATGGGATTATTCAATCTCGAACAATGAGGAGGTATAGGTTGCGGTTGTTGACAGTTTGAGAATTGACGGGGAGTTCGAGGAGGCAGACAGGTGGAAAGTGACTGATTTAGGTTGCCTTGGAGAACAACGTCAATACTACTTACTCAATTGATATCACAGGTTGACCTATCCGGTTGTTATGAAAACAACGGTAATTTTTTGGAGAAGATTACTAGCGGGTATCTACAGGTGTTTTGTTAAGTTGCCTGTGTACATTGTTGTTTTTTCTACGAGTACTTGAGGATAGAGCGGTTAAAAAAAGGGGAAAACTTTTTAAAATCAACGGTCCTTAAAACCCGTTTGTGTGAACCTGTCAAAACCCTTATACTTGACAATACTCAAAAATAGAATGTTCGCAGTGTTCAGGCTTTCACAAAGTAATCACTGACTAGTATAATTCAATCATTTTCAAGGGTTTTGAGGAAATTTGAAGGGGCGAGTCCGGTGTGTTTTCTAAAAAAGCGTGTAAAGTACGACGGATCGGTAAAACCGAGAGTGTATCCGATTTCTTGAATGGATAAATCCGATTGTTTGAGCAGTATTTTGGCTCCTAAAATTAAGGTTTCATTGACCCAAGTTTTTGTGCTTTTTCCCGTGAGCTGTTTTACCGTTTTGTTGAGGTGATTCGGTGAAACGTTTAGCCGGTCAGCATAGTATTGAATGTGTTGCTCTCTGGTGATGTTGTCAGCTAACAATTGCTTGAAATCATTGACCAGTTTTGCTTGTCGATTGTCATTACTATGTAGTGGGCTGAACTCTGGTAGCGCGTTTTTAATTTCATACAGAACAGATAGGAGATAGGTTCTCAATAATTTTGGATCGTAGTTCTGGAGGTAAATTTCGTGCATACGAGTTAAATTGTTGATGAGTAATGACACGGTTGCATTCGGGAGTGTTACGGCCTGTTGCTCCATATGCGAGTTCAACGGGATAAAATCGTTCATAACCATAGTGGTAAACTTGGATTGTACCAAAAATTCCGTAGTAAAATGACAATAAAAGCCATCGACGTCTTCCGAAAAATATTCGAGTCCGGTAATCTGGTCTTGTAACCAAAAGTGAGCCTGGTTATTTTTGATGCTTACGGAGTTAGAGTTACAGGTTTTAATCATGTTTCCTCGGGTAATGACATAGAGTTGGGTAACGGATCGCCGGTAGAGAGGGATGGGTAAATTCATCAGGTCTTTAAAGGCACTAAACGGTGCGATTAAAAAATTTTCAGGATCTTGCCCATACAGTGAATCGGTGTCGGAATTAGGGGTGAAAAAATGAGACTTGAAGTCCGAAGTTGTAAAATTTGGGATAGAATCCATAGATAATTCGTGCTATTTTTTTAGGCTATTAAAAATAGAACGGATTGCCACAGTGCGCTACTTTACGCTGTTAAAGTAATGTTAGAATTTTATAAAAATGTTAAATTTTGATGAATTGAAAAAAAAAGAGATTTCTAATTAGAAATCTCTTAAATATTAACGTCGCGTTTTTTGCTTTTCTATGAATTTTTCAAGAACGAGTTTTTTTGGCGTGTTATTGATGCGATAGTACAGTGTTACTTGATCGTTTGTACGTGCGTCCGGTACTGTTGTAATGATGTTGTCAGGACTTAATTCAAGGCTTAATAAGTAACTGCCTTTTTTGCGAATTGTGCTGAGCAAGGTATTGGATTTGGCAGCGCTTAATTGTTGTTGAACACGGTGTTTTTGAGCACTAGTAACAACGTCGGCACTGTCAAGCTGTACCAAGATATCTTTGGTTACCTTAAATTCGATGAGAAAGGAAGTAATAGGCTGGGCACCAGCACGTCCTCCATAACGAATTTGTTTGATAGCAGTATCAATGACTACAGGTGATTTACAGGCCAAACAAAAAACGAGGAAAAGACCTAAGGGGATGGCTTTTTTCATAAATGCATAGATTAAAAAAAGAGGTTAAACCACTGGCTTAACCTCTTTTGTCGTTTGTAATTACTTTACAATTAATTTTCTGGTTGTGCTCTTGTTATTATTAGTTACTTTAACTAAGTAAATACCTTTTGCAAATCCATTTAAGCTCACTTGAGTTTCTTTTTGTGAGGTTTTGATTTCTCTTACCACACTTCCAATTACGTTGTATACTAAAATAGTACTATCACCATTTAAATTGGCTAACTTTACTGTAAAGCTCTTGTCTAACGTAGGGTTTGGATAAAGAGCTACTGCGTTCGTAGGCAAGCTCGTCTCTTCCGTACTCAATACTGAAGCAGCGACAGAAACTTCCCAAAGTCCTCTTCCGTAAGTTGCAGCTCTTAATTTATTGGTTCCGTAGTGAATTTCTAAATCGTATACGATAACATTTGGTAACCCCTGTCCTAAACGTACCCAGTCACCTTTCGTGTTGTTTCTGTAGTATACTCCTAAATCTGTAGCTAAAAACAATTCACCATCACTAGTTCCTGTTTTATAAATGATTTTATGGGTAGGAATGTTTGGTAACGAACCTGTGATGTTTGACCAGTTTTTACCTGAATCAGTCGATTTGTATACCTTTCCAGCCGTATATCCAGTATAAGCGATATACACTTCATTAGGTTTAGTAGGATGTACCTCGATACTTTTTACCGTAGCTATTTGAGGGTGGTTTACATTCGTCCATGAAGTTCCTCCGTTGGTAGTCATTTTTACATTACTTCCACTTGACACGTATATTACGTTAGGGTTAGAAGGTGCAATAGAGATGAATTCAATAGTTCCAACACCTGAATTTAAACTCTTCCAAGTATCTCCACGATTGGTAGACTTATAGATGTCTCCAAATCCACCATAAATGGTTTTAGGGTCTGTAGGGTGAATTTCCAATTCCCAAACGAAAGGAGCTCCTGCAGGTGTTCTAAGTCTACGAGCAGCAGTTTTGAATCCATCAGTAGTACGCATCATGATTCCGTTTTGACTACAAGTCCATGCGTAGTTAGAATCTGAATAATCCCAAAGACCTTCTACTCCGTCACTTCCTGCATTTTCACCTTTAAACTCGGTACCGTCATAGATGGCGATGTCGTTATCCTGTGCTCCCATAATCAATTTTCCTGCTGATTTAGGAGTTCCAGATACATTGTAATATTGAGTAATTGCCAATCCTGAAGATAAGTCTGTCCATTTGGTATCCAAAGAAGCATCTCCTTTGAAAATTCCACCATCGTTTACAGAGATTGCAGTGTTGGTACCTGGTACAAACATCATATCGTGGTGGTCAGAGTGTACGTAGAAATACGCTCTTCCTGGTTCCCAGTATCCGTCTAAATACTTTTCCCAAGTCGTTCCTCCATTTTTAGATCTCCATCCTTCAACACCTCCAACGAGGACAAGGTTTTTGTCTTTAGGAGAAATCGCAATGGTAATATTGTATCCTCCTTGCGAAGAGTACTGAGCAATGGTTGATACGGTAGACCATGAAGTTCCTTCATTCGTTGATTTTTGCACTTTACCGTTCGCATCAACAACCATAATTAAATTCGGGTCATTGGCAGTTTGTGCCATATCCAAACGTGCAGTTGAAGGAGTACTTGCTACTTTCCACGTAGCTCCGTTGTCTTTTGAAATTAAGAATTTTCCACGGTAGGTAGTAGCGTATACTGTAGTACTACTTCCAGTTTTGTATTGTAAATCGTTAAAAAAGGCATTGGCTTCGGTATGCACGTCTTTCCAAGTTTTACCACCGTCAGTAGTTCTTTTAATACTACTTTTAGTACACGCTAAAACGATGTCTGGATTTGCAGGGTCAATCAATACTTTAGCCATTAAGTTTCTGTCAGCTAAGGTATAGCTAAGTCCTGTTGGTTTCCAAGTTTCCCCAGCATCTACAGACTTAAATACCCCCAATGAACGGGTGTGTCCTCCGTCAAAATCTCCAGTAGCTAAATACAAGATTTTCGGATCTTTTTTACTGATGTCAATGTGTGATACTCCTAGGTTAGGAAAGTTGTCTCCTTTTGGAGCCCATGTTTTACCACCATCAGTAGTTTTCCATACACCTCCTGCTGGACTTCCAACATACAAAGTGTTTAAATCGGTTCCATTAAAGGCAACAGTGTTCAAACGTCCCATTCCAGGGTAGAATCCAACGTTCGACTTTGGTGGCTTTGCTGGTCCAACGAGTGTCCATTTAGGAGCGCTAGCTGCGCGATTTCTCGACATTTTAGCATGGCGCTGATTTTCTTTTAACCACTCGTTGTAATCGTGTGATACTGGCATGAACGAACCGTCGGCTAATACGCGGTCTTTCCAAAAGTTTTGCCAACGCTCAAATTGTTTTACCTGTTTTTTGCTTTTGCGATCGCTTCTAGAACGCGCTTGTTGTAACTTGTTGTTCTCGTTTTTTACGATTTCAAAAAAGTTACTTTGTTCTTGAACTGGAGCTAACCTCCAATTGCTTTCTTGAGCTTCCGTTAAGCTAGGAAACATCATAAAAGCACCAAACAGTAGGGGTAATGTGTTTTTCATTGTTGTTTTAATGTTTTGCTTTATTTAATGACAGTTAAGTTTTAAATCACCCTACTTTTAATTTTGAACTTTTCTCAAAATTATAGTGATTTTATTGTGTTATTTTTTGTTAAATAGCTTGTAAATGATAGGTTTTTTAAAGGATGATATCATTTTTCCAAATTCTGGGTTCTGGAATCTGTTCGTCGTCAATTAATTGTCGAATATCAATTTCTATGCCTCGAGCCAAGTCAGTAATCGGAACGTCATTCGGCCCTCCCTCAAAAGGGTTTTCCGAATTTTCTCCTATAGCTTCCATCGTGAAAAATACCCATGAAATCAGCGCGCTAAAAGGAATGGAAAACCATTCAAAATGTCGGGCAATAAATACTTGAACTTGGTGCATTATGGCGGTTTTTACTTCGTGTTGCGCTAGAGATTTTAAAATGCGATCTCCTAGAGCTTCAAATTCTTGCATCATGCCATAGGGAAGTAAGATGATGAAAATCCAAACGAAAATAAAATTGAGAGTTGCAAACTGACGAGGATATGGGAAATTTTTGATGCGTTCAGATTTTCCTTGTAAGGTATACAGTTCCGTCAATGATTTTTCGAGTTCCATATGTCTGAAGTTATCAATACAGCCATTTTGGTATAGTTCACGTAGTCGGGTCGATTGAATTCCTAGGAGTTGTGATGCTCGGTTTCCTTTTTGAAGTACTGTCTGCAATTCGTTTTCAGTTAGGTAAGGGAGCAGTTCTTTTTCTAAGGGGATCTTGTCTTCCAATACCTCTAGGTGCTCTCTGCGAAATTCCCGATTGGAAGCATTGTTTTTTAAGTGGTTTTCCCAAGGCTTGTCTGATCGCATTTGGTAGCGCAATGCCGTTAACCAAGCCACATGGCGATATACGAGCTCTTTGTGGATTGTATGGAGTTCCGCTGCAGTGAGTTGATCACTCTGTACAAAGTCTTTGACCATGACGGTAAAGGAACGAGAGGTGTTCACGATACCACCCCAAATTTTTCGCGCTTCCCAAAGGCGGTCGTATGAGGCGTTGTTTTTAAAACTGATGATAAAAGAAACGGCAGTTCCCAAAACTCCCAGTGGTAACCAAGGAACGTATAGCCATTTCCAACGCAGCAAATCGAATAAAACAACGGGGATGATGCTGAGTAAAAAAAAGAGGTAGGTATAACGTCGTGTCCATCGAAGCATGGCTTTCAAAGGAAAGGTTTTTTGTATGTACATAGAGCGATGTTAGTTGATCTCTCCAAGTTACAAAAACTGATTGAATTATGAGTTCAATCAGTTGGTTATTAGGCTTCTTGTTTCGTGGCGGCAAGCACAATTTCTCGAATGTTAAGGTGTTGAGGTTGTTGGTAGGCAAAGAGTATTGACTGAGCAACTTCTGTTGGATGCAGCACCTGACCCATCGTGTTTTTCCATTCTTCGTAGGCATTTTTAATACTATCCGAACTGGTATGTGAGAGGAGTTCAGTTTCGACCGCTCCCGGTGCAATCGTAACCACGCGAATACCAAAAGAGGCGACTTCTTCACGGGTGTTTTCCGATATGGCGTGAACGCCGAACTTTGTTCCGCAGTAGGCCGCGTGATTTGGAAAGGTTTTTCGTCCAGCAATAGAACTGATATTGATAATAGTCCCTCTTTGTCGTTGCTTCATTTGAGGAAGCACGGCTTGCATACCATGCAATACTCCGAGTACATTGACATCAAACATTTTTTTCCATTCTTCTGGCTGTTGCGTATCAATAGCGCCTAGTAACATAGTTCCTGCATTGTTGATAATAGCATCCGCAGGTCCAAACAGTGCTTCTGCTTCTTGAATAGCTTGAGTGAGAGCTGTAAAATCGGTAACATCTACTTGTTTGCATAGGGTGTTGGGAAGGGAAAGCGCTTCTAGTTTCTCGAGTCTTCTTGCAATCAATAAAAGAGGATGTCCTTGTTGTGCGAAAAGCTCAGCGGTGGCGGCACCAATTCCTGAGCTCGCTCCTGTGATAATTAGTAACGGTTTTGACATGGGTTTACTTACTATATTTTTTAGTTATGAATGCAAAGGTATTTACACAAGTGTGTTGTTTCAAAATACTATATTTGTATTGAATGTATAAGTTTTAGTTATGGATAGCAGGTTGTTGCGCTTTTTTGTTACGGTATATGAAGAAAAGAACTTAACCAGAGCAGCAAAGCGAAATTTTGTATCACAACCCAATGTGTCAAATGGGATAAAGGACTTAGAATACCAATTGGGTGTGGTGTTGTTTCACCGAAGTAAAAAGGGAGTTGTTCCTACTGCTGAGGGGCATCAATTATACCCGAGAGCGAAGCGTTTGGTTACGGAGTTAAACGACTTGTCTCAACAGTTTAAAACACTTGACTTTACTTGCGAAATTACTATTGGAATTGCCAGTGGTTTAGCGCAGGAGCAAAAACAGCAATTCTTTAGGCAGAGCAATGCCGTATTAGGGTCAGTTCAATGGGAAGTTGGAGAAATACACCGCGACCGAGATTTGAATTTACTGGTCAGGGAATGGAAGTTCGAGGGTACGTTATTTCAACCTTTGTGGAAAGAGGCCTATGTACTCTGTATTCCAGAAGGACACGCCTTGCTTAAAAAGGATGCTATTGCTTTACAAGATCTCATAGGAGAACCTTTTATTCACTGCCCTCCCTGCGAAGCTCATCAGCAGTGTTTATCCCTGTTAAATGCCCAAGGAGAAGCGCCCAAAACAGTGGCGAACTGCCATTCAAAAGAAGAGGTACTCTCCTTACTCATGGCTGGGGTAGGCTTGACATTTTTACCAGAAGGACTCATCGATGGATGGTACGGTTTTGAGGTACGTCCTTTTGAAGGTCCGGTGTATCACCGTGAAGTAGGTATTGGATATCACCGGAAAAGTTTGCAAAACCCTGAAATAGAACGTCTATTACAACAGTTTGCGAAAGTGGGATTTTCGACGAGAACGTTTCAAGAACTCGGAGGGAGGTATTCTTAAAATTTCGTTAAAGTGATGGTTGGATTTTAATTGAGAAGCCTATTAAGTATCTTTAGAGTTTTAAACGTATTAGTATATGAAGAAAACTCTATGGATCTTGTTGTTCCTGATGTCCACAGGAATCAATGCACAAAAGATAGATTTGTCGTACTACCTCCCGAAAGGGGTAACCTACAACGAAAAAATTCCGACACCCAAATCAATTATAGGACACGAGGTAGGGGAGTGGCATATAACCCACGACAAATTGCTTCAGTACATGGAAAACTTGGCTGCAGTTTCCGATAGAGTTCAATTAGAAAAAAGAGGAAAAACTTTTGAAGGTCGCCCTTTGATTTTACTAAAAATTAGCAGTCCTGAGAATTTGCAAAACATCGCGGAAATTCGCCGTAATCACCTGGCGAATGTCAATGGAGAACAGGTTGATATAGAGCAACAACCAGTGGTGGTATACCAAGGGTTTTCTATTCATGGTAATGAAGCGAGTGGTTCCAATGCGGCCTTGGCCTTGGCGTATTACCTTACGGCTGCTGAAGGACCTGAAATTCAAGAACTATTAAACAAGTCAGTAATACTATTCGACCCGTCGTTGAATCCAGATGGCTTGCAACGTTTTGCATATTGGGCAAATATTCACAAAGCTTCAGAAATCAACCCAGATCCAAACGATCGTGAATATCACGAAGTATGGCCCGGAGGAAGAACCAACCATTATTGGTTTGATATGAATAGGGATTGGTTACCTGTGCAGTTACCGGAAAGTAAGGTTCGAATTAAAACCTTCCATGAATGGAAACCCAATATATTGACTGACCACCATGAAATGGGTACCAACTCTACCTTCTTTTTTCAACCAGGTATTCCTGAAAGAACCCACCCACTAACCCCTGAGTTAAATCAAGAATTAACTCGTGAGATAGGAACCTATCATGCCAAGGCACTGGATGCCATTGGATCGTTGTATTATTCGGAAGAGGATTTCGATGATTTTTATTACGGAAAAGGATCTACGTTTCCGGATATTAATGGGGGAATTGGTATTTTATTCGAACAAGGGAGTTCCAGAGGACATGCGCAAGAGAGTGATCACGGAGTGCTGAGGTTTCCGTTTACCATCCGCAATCAGTTTACGGCAGCCTTGTCGACATTGGAAGCGGCCAAAGCGATGCGTGTGAAACTGCTGCAATACCAACGAAACTTTTTTAAGAAAGCAAGAACAGAAGGCGCGAATAAAGGAATTTTGTTTGGAGATGCTAAAGACAAAAGTAAAACCTTGGCTTTGGTGAACGTATTAAAAAAACATCAGATAAAAGTACATCGATTAAAGAAGGATGTTGTGAAATCAGGAAAGAAGTACTCGAGTACTTCGAGTTTTGTTGTACCTTACAAGCAGCAGCAATCGCGATTGGTTAAGGCTATTTTTGACAAGAGAACTCAGTTTAGAGACAGCCTTTTTTACGATGTTTCTGCTTGGTCATTTGATCACGCCTTCGGGGTGGATGCTGAAGCTAACGTTTCTCTAGAGCTATTAGGTGATGAAATAGTAACACCTTCTAACAACAGCGGTACAGTATCGGCAAAGAGTGGGCTGGGATACTTGATGCCTTGGAATGAGTACTACACACCTAAAGTATTGAATGCCCTCTTAAATAAAGAGCTCCGCGCATTTGTCGGAATGAAAAAATTTACGAATAACAATAGGACCTATGATTATGGAACAATTTTTATTCCCGTACAAAACCAATGTCTGTCAAAAGAGGCCTTGTACGCTTATTTAAAAGAGCTAGTAGCTGAATCGGGCGTAGCGCTGCAAGCGGTTTCAACTGGTTTGAACGGAGGTATTGATTTGGGAAGTAGACGCTTTAAAAGGGTAAAAAAAGTTTCGGTTGCCATGCTCGTAGGTGATGGGGTCTCTAGCAATGATGCCGGAGAGATATGGCATTTATTAGACAGACGCTACGGTATGAAATTGACAAAACTTTCAACAGATTACGTGACTCGAGTAGACCTAAGTCGTTATACGACAATAGTAGTTCCGAATTCGAGATCCCTGTCTCCAGAAGCAGTCGTAAAATTAAAGACCTGGGTTAAAAATGGAGGGGTGTTGATTGGTTTCAGAAATTCCTTGCGTTGGATGAAGCAGCGAGGTCTTTTTAAGGCAACCTTTAAAAAGCCTAAAAACGACCAAGTAACAGGAGTTAGTTTTGAAAATAAACGACTGCAAAGTGGGGCTCAGGTCATCGGTGGTGCCATTTTTAAGGCGGCACTCGATCGTTCTCATCCCATAGCTTTTGGATATAAAAATAAAGATTTGGCTCTGTTTAGAAACACGACAGTATTCATGGCTCCGGATGCAAAGAGCTACAACAATCCGATTCAGTATACACAAACTCCGCTACTTTCAGGGTATATTTCTGAAGAGAATCTCGAATTACTAAAAGGATCGGTGCCTTTTAAAGTTCAGCGATTGGGGAAAGGAAGAGTGATTGGATTTACAGACAATACCAACTTTAGAGCTTTTTGGTACGGAACGAATAAATTGTTTATGAATGCCGTATTTTTCGGGAAATTGATGTAACAATATTCAGTATTACTCGTCTTTTAAGTAAAGAATTAGAAGATTTATGAGTTTACTACGAGTTTTATTGGCCATTTTATTTCCTCCATTATCCGTATTAGGGAAAGGATGTGGCTCTGTAATTATTGTTTTTTTATTAACCCTTTGTGGTTGGGTACCGGGAGTAATTGGTGCTTTGGTGATTCTCAATAATCCAGATTAATTGCTTTTTTTGTAAGGAATTGATTGTTTTTGTGACTTTTTATAGGAGAAAGTGTCAAATTTATTGAACACTAGCTACAAAAAAGTAATACTATATGAAAGCAATACAATTATTAAAAAGATTTGGAATCGCAGCCTTGTTTTGCTTATCATCCATGGTTGTTCAGGCACAACAAGTAGTCGTTGAAAACGGTGTAGAATACTTAGCCGACGGTGTGGAAGAGCAAGATGCAAATTCACTGGATTTAAAAATGGTAGCTCAAAAGAACAAAGAGCAGCAAGCCAACATAAAAAAGCGAAAAAAACGCGCAAAGCAACGTCTGACTAAAAAGGAGGCTACGGCACTCTTAGAAAACGGAACCCTGCGTTTTAGGAAGAAACGAGCTAGCAATAAATGTTTTCAAAAGGCGAAAGAAAAGTGTAAGCCTGTTGAAACAGAAAAATAAAAAAAATGCTCACCGATTTCGGTGAGCATTTTTTTATTGCGAAGATTTATCTTTTTAAAACTTCATCGATGACTTTTCCTGAAGTTCCATTCGGAAATTCAATCTGTAAAAAGTTGGCCAAGGTTGGGCTGATATCAATGATTTCGTACTTCTTTTTAGAACGTCCTTTGCGAATTCCATTCCCGTAAAAAATAATAGGTACGTGCGTATCGTATGAATATCCAGATCCGTGAGTAGTTCCTTTCTTCATATAACTAATCGTCGATGGATTTGGTATGAGTAAAACATCACCAGAAAATTTTTGATTGTAACCGTTTTGCAGTGAGTTTAAAATTCCGTTGGTAAAGGTCGTTTTTTGAAGCGTTGCTGCGGTAACGGCCTTGTAAATTCCTCGGTATCTAATAGCTTCATCTGCTATGAACTGAGCAACTTCGTTTGCCTTAAGGCTGTTCTTTTTAAGTTCATCGTGATCTAAAAACACTTGGAAGTTCGAAATGTTTTCAATCAATGCCGCTGATCCAAATTGTGCTTTGGTACTTTTATCGAGGTAGTTGCGGAGTTTTTTAATGCTGATATAGTCACCAGGTATTTTTACAGATTGCAAGTACGAAGGAACTTGAGTTGCCGCGTGATCGGCTGTTAAGAATACTGTGTATTTTCCTTTTCCTACGTGTTTGTCTAAAAACTTTAAAAGACTTTCTAAATCTCGATCCAAACGCAAATACGTGTCCTGCGTTTCTTTAGAAGCAACCCCAAATTGGTGCCCCACGTAATCCGTAGATGAATAGCTAATGGCTAAAAAGTCGGTATGTGCCGATTTCCCCAATCGCTCTCCAATAATGGCCGCTTTGGCAAAGTCCGTAGTAAAGGTATTCCCCGCAGGGATTGCTTTTAAAATACTATAATTGTTATTGCTCGCTCTTAACTTAGGGATGTCATGTGGGAATACAGGTTTATCTTCCCCCTTAAAAGTAGCTTCAAAATTATTATCGTCTTCAATACTTTCTGTATAGGTATTAATATCGTATAAGGTATTCCATGGAGTACTCAAATAGGCGTCAGCTTTTTTAGCTGCGTTGAATTTTTGTGCCCACGTTGGCAGTTGTTTCATGTAATAACTAGAAGAAATCCATTCTCCGCGTTGCCCTCCGTCAAACCAGTAAGCAGCATTGGCAGTATGCCCGGCAGGTAAAATAGCTGAGCGATCTTTTATAGCAATACCGATGGTTTTTCCCTGCATGTTTTGTGCGAGGTGTAACTGATCAGTAATGGTCGTTGTTACGAGTCGATAAGGTGATTTTTGTCCTCCTTTACCAGAATTACCAACGGTAGTTTGCTTGGCATCGTCAACGCAGTAAATTGATTTTTTAGCGTATTTGTCATACCAGTGATTTCCGATGATTCCGTGATTTGACGGTGTGGTTCCTGTGTAAATTGAGGTATGCCCTACCGCAGTATAGGTAGGAATGTAGTTATAATGTGCATTTTCTAAAGAAAATCCATCTTTTAACAACCTTTTAAATCCACCGTCACCATATCGGTGATAAAATCGCGTTAAGTAATCGTAGCGCATCTGATCTACCACGATACCTACAACGAGTTTGGGGTTGGTATTTTTTTGCTGTGCAGTTGTTTGGGTTACATTTCCTAAGCTAGCTGTTAGGAACAATGCTGCAATAATGTTTTTCATTTTGTGTGCTAAATTAATACCCTGTAAAGGTAATTAAAAAGAAAGCGAAGGGGGATATTTATAGTTACATTTAACGGTATTTTTATACCTTAGCAAAAGAAAATTTTTTCATTTCATGAATTATATAGAGCATATTGGTAAGTATTTTTCCATGCTTGGACAGGTGGTTGCTAAACCACAGCGATTTCGCGTATTTAAAGAAGCCCTATTGCGAGAACTTGAGGAGTTAGGACATAAGTCTATCGGGATTATTGGTTTTATTTCTTTTTTTATCGGAGGAGTTATTGCCTTACAAACGGCCTTGAACCTCGAGAGTCCGTTTATACCGAAATCCCTGATTGGATTCGCAGCAAAACGATCAGTGATCTTAGAATTTGCACCTACTTTTTGTTCCATTATCTTGGCGGGTAAAGTGGGGTCTTATATCACCTCGAGTATTGGTACAATGCGTGTGACGGAGCAGATTGATGCCTTGGAAGTGATGGGGATTAATTCATTGAATTATCTGGTACTCCCCAAAATTATAGCCACTGTTTGTTTTTATCCTTTCTTGATTGTTTTGGGAATGTTTCTCGGAATTTTTGGAGGATGGGTAGCAGGGGAATTATCAGGATTGTTTTCTGGAATCGATTTTATTACCGGAGTACAGATGGATTTTAAACCTTTTCTCATTACCTATGCCTTAATTAAAACGGTTGTATTTGCCTTTATCATTGCTACCGTACCATCGTACCACGGGTATTATGTAAAAGGTGGTTCTTTAGAAGTAGGGAAAGCCAGTACTCAGTCAGTGGTTTGGACAATAGTTACTATTGTAATAGCGAATTATTTTCTCACTCAAATGTTATTAACTTAGGTATGATAGAAGTAAAGGATTTACATAAAGGATTTAATGGGGTTGAAATTTTAAAAGGAATAACGACGTCCTTTCATCCAGGGGAGACGAGTTTAATAATTGGACAGAGTGGTTCGGGAAAAACCGTCTTTTTAAAATCATTGGTGGGCTTACACACCCCTGAAGCAGGATCTATAGTTTATGATGGCCGTGTCAATACAGAAATGAGCATAGATGATAAAAGGCAGTTTCGTCAAGAATTGGGAATGGTGTTTCAAGGTAGTGCTTTGTTTGATTCACAAACGGTGGAAGAAAACGTGATGTTCCCGCTAAAGATGTTTACCAAGCAATCGGATGCGGAAATGTTAGAAAGAGTTAATGTAGTACTCAAACGAGTTAATTTGGAAAACTCCAACAAGAAGTTCCCGGCAGAGTTATCAGGAGGAATGCAAAAGCGTGTGGCTATCGCACGAGCCATTGTGATGAATCCGAAATATTTGTTTTGTGACGAGCCCAATTCCGGACTCGATCCGAAAACGGCCATCGTTATCGATAATTTAATTCAGGAGATCACGGATGAGTATAAAATAACCACGGTGATCAATACCCACGACATGAATTCAGTGATGGAGATCGGTGAAAAGATTGTTTTTTTGCAAAATGGATACAAAGCATGGGAGGGAAGTAGCCAAGAAATTTTCAAAACCGACAATGAAGCAGTAGTGAATTTTGTGTATTCGTCCAACTTATTCAAAAAAGTGCGAAAAGCCTACTTAAATAATCTATAACTTAACTTTTTGTTAATGAGATTAGTAAAAAAAACTTTCATTTTTTTTGTAAAATAATCGCAAAAAAAGTTTGTGCAATCAATAAAAGCTTCTATATTTGCACCCGCAAACGCAGATATGCTAAAGCAAAAAACAATGACCGGGTAGCTCAGTTGGTAGAGCATCTCCCTTTTAAGGAGAGGGTCCTGGGTTCGAGCCCCAGCCCGGTCACTGAAAAACTTTTTTAAATAAAAGTAAATAAAAAGCTCTTGGGGAGATTCCAGAGCGGCCAAATGGGACGGACTGTAACTCCGTTGTCTTTCGACTTCGCAGGTTCGAATCCTGCTCTCCCCACAAAAACCTCAATCATTTCGATTGAGGTTTTTGTTTTTTAGCATCCTTTATAAATGAAGTACTTTCCTTGTTTTTACCTTTATCAAAGCTATTAAACAAAGAAAACGCCCGGAAATCATTCCCGAGCGCTTTCTGCATTCACGATAACAAAAGACTAGAAATACTATCTTTTAGTTTTTAATAAGGTTCTTGAAAAGCTAATAGTGTCGTTATAGACCTTTACAAAGTAACTTCCAATAGGTAAATTTCTGATATCGATAGACGAGGCTGCTCTAAAGCTGTTGCTTTTGACAATACGTCCGTTGGTATCTATAATTTCATAACGTGCATTCTGTAGGTTAAAATCACTAGAGATGTTAACAAAATGACTTGCTGGGTTTGGATAAACTTGTAAATCGATCATTGGTTGAGATGTTTGGTGTTGGTTGGGTTCATAACGCGCCGCAGTTTGAACTATGTTCACTGCATAATCCTCGACTTCACCATCAACAAAGGTCCCGCAGGCAGCAGGCGCTTGGTTGTATTGCATAACAACGCGCATTTTAGTCATTCCCAAAGTGGCTCCAGAAGGAATTTGAATGGCGTACGTTTTGCTGTTAGCATTATCGGTCGTGTCGTTCACAATCTGTTCTTCAGCTTCGTATGTTCCGTTTTGGTTGTAATCAATCCAAACGCTGAAGTGTTCTTTATAAGTACTACTACTAAATCCTGCTTTTAATGAAAGTGTTACTTCGCTATTTGCAGTAACGGTTGCTACCATAGAGCTGAAATCTGCGTAACCACCATTAGCTCCAGAAGTATTTGTCATAGCTCCAAATGATACACTGTCAATCCATTCGTATGATACGCGTTGCCCTTTAGCATCACAGTAGTTGAGTTGTGATCCTTGTGTGGTAAGGGTAAGTGCATTCGAAGCATCAGAGCTATTCCCGGCGAAATCTACTGATTTAACAGTGTACTGGTACTCGGTATTGGCTGTTAAGTCGTTAATAGGAAGACTTACTTTACTCGTAGTCGAAACCAATTGGTTGTTTTGGTACACTTCGTAGTGCTTAACTTTAACGTTGTCAGTAGCCGCTTGCCATTGTAGAGTTAGGCTGTTTTCGGTAACATCAGCAGCTGTTAACTGGGCAGGAATACTCGGCTTTTCAGTATCAGTAGTGATGTACTGGTAACGGATATTGTCAATTTTAGCCTGATCTTTACCTTTCTTTACAGAGGCATCTTTGCGATAGGTCCAAGTTAGTTTGTGGTTTCCTGCTGGTACTGTAAAGCTAACCGTGGTCCAAGCTTGTTCACCACTCCATTTATTTTGTTCCTTACCGTCGATAGCAAAAATTAAATAATCATAACCGCTTTCTGATGATACGGCGTAATCGAATTGAACTTCTGTCGCTGTTTCAAAGGCCTGAGTTAATTCTAATACAGAACTTTGGTTGTCTTGTATGTTTTTAGAAATACTGTAATTTCCTCCTTCAGTTCCGATAACGAAAGGGTGTGTTTGATTGGAAGCAAAGTTAGCTTGGCTAAAATCGGCAGTTTCGAAATCGATAATTTTATTTGCAACGACTTCTTTGTTTGTCAATACATATAAGGTATAGCGGTGCTCTGTAGTTTGTTGTCCATCAGTAGCTGTTAATACAACTTCGTGTTTCCCAGCATCTGCCTCGGTAGGAGTACCGCTAAGCGTGTAGTTTCCTGAAGTATTGTTGAACTGTAACCAGTTTGGTTTTTGCGTAAGGGTTAAGGTTACTTGGTCTCTTTTGTTTTCATCTATTACTTGTACGTTATAGGTATAGGCTTGGTCGATACGTACAAAGTTACTCGGAGTAGATACAAAGCTCGGAGCTACGTTGGTAGGATAAACGTCGATCATGATGGCATTGCTGTCAATCCAATTGTACTTCCCGCCGTGGGTAATCATTTCTGTCAAGTAAAAGTATCCGTTGCTTCTTCCGGCCCATCCCCAGTTGATGTGGAAATAGTCTCCTTGGTCAGTGGTGTCATAACCGTCCAACGCAAACAAGTGTCCTGCACCTCCGGCGTTAGGGTCTTGTAAGTTCTTACTTCTCCCCGAGTATAATACAGGGCGCTTTTGGTCTAACTGTTGCTTAATAACAGCATTCCAATCGGCATCAGAGTAACGAGATCGGTAGATCATTTGTGCTGATTGGTTGTACTTGAAGTATTTTTTTAACGCAGCAAGGGCATCTCTTGAATACGCTCCTGAGCCTCCGTTTGCTGAGGTACCATAACTCATTGATACGGCAACTCCACAATGGTATGATAACTTGGCATTTTCGTCATCTGCTCTGGTTTTTGACATATTTGCCCAATCGTATGATTGGTTAGCGAAGTTTACAGAGATGTTTCCGTACTTGTTGTGGGTATAGCTGTGTTGTGAACGCCCTCGAGCAGGGAATTCCCAATAGCGCATTACTTGTGCCATGGCGGTAGCAACACAACCCACAATAGCTTGACCATCGGCATCGCTAGGGCAGTACTTGTTAAACCCACTAGACTGGGTGTACAAGATGTCATCCATAAAAGGAGCGACCACTTTGGTACGGCTCCCCGAAGCCTGCTTTAAAGCATTCCATCGGTTGTTTTTACGCGCTTGCTTTCCGGCTTTTTGCACTTGGGCACTTTCGTAGACGAATGACTTATAGGCAGCTAATATGTGTTGAGTGTTGGGCTCTGTAGCCTCTAAAGTTCCGCGATCTGAATACGCTAAAACGGGTTGTGTAGCATCGTCCGCCGATACAATAACATAACCTCCTTCTTGGTAATTAACAATGTAGTATACTTTGCTTTTGTTAAAGTAAACTTCCTTGATGTTTTGAATTTTTTGTGAGTGTGAGCTTCTTTGTTGCGCGTTTTGTTGCATCCAAAGAGCAGCAGCTTTTACTGCTGTTTTTTTGTCGACAGGGTCGGCAAATAGGTTTCCTAAACTGCATAGGAATACAAGTGTGAAAAGTGTAATTTTTTGTTTCACTGGATAAAAGTTTTTTAATTTCCCAGGCAAAGCTAGCGCATCTATTTCCTCCGTAAAATAAGGAGATTTCCTAGTTGTTCTATGCGGTGTATCCCTAGTAAAACTAAGGGGTAGGGAGGGGAGGGGATAGGGGTTGTGAGGTAGAGAAACTAGGGGATTGGAGGTTTGTCTTTTTACTGCAATTTTCGTAGTAGAAAATTAATTGAATTTTCCAATGACTTTTGTGTAAATAGTCCAAAAATAATGTTGAATAGCCGGGACTTAACAGTTTATTAATGTTTAGTTTTTTTATTTTTTTGTTAAACAAAACGTATATTTGTGTAAATTAACGAAAGATGAGATTAGTAACTATATGTATATTACTGTTTCAGTTTACTTTGAGTATGGCTCAGGAGTCAGGAGTTGTAAAAGGAAAAGTAATTGATGCAAAAAGCAGAGAGGTGTTGCCCTTTGTAAATGTGACCATAGTGGGGACGACCCGAGGGGCGACCACTGCAGAAGATGGAAGTTTTGAGATTAAAAATGCACCGCTGGGCTACCTGCGAATTCAAGCATCTTTTCTCGGTTATAAAACGGTAGTTTCTGACGATTATTTGGTGACCAAGGAAAAAGTTCCGTTTGTCGTGTTGGAATTGTCGGAAGATCAAACCCAGTTAGCGGAAGTAGAAGTGCGTTCAAAGTTGTTTAAGAAATCTTTGGAGAGTCCCTTGTCTTTGCAGTCATTAGGAGTTGCAGAGATCGAACGCAACCCAGGGGGAAATCGCGATGTTTTACGAGTTATTCAATCGTTTCCTGGAGTAGCGTCAAATCCAGGCTTTAGAAATGATATCATTATTAGAGGTGGAGCAACCTCCGAAAATAAGTTCTATGTAGATGGAATAGAGGTGCCGGTGATTAATCATTTTCAAACGCAAGGAGCAACCGGAGGTCCGGTGGGAATCATGAATACAGATTTAATTCGCAAGGTTGACTTTTACGCCGGGGCCTTCCCAGCAAATAGAGGGAATACCTTGAGTTCCATTATAGAGTTTACGCAAAAAACCGGAAACCCGAATCGCTTAAATGTAAGAGCTACCCTCGGTACTTCTGATGCGGGGATTACCATGGACGGTCCGATTGGTAAAAATACGACCTATATCGTCTCGGTAAGGCAATCGTATTTGCAGTTTTTGTTTAAACTGATAAAACTTCCTTTTTTACCTACCTATAACGATTTTCAGTTCAATGTAAAAACCAAACTAAGCGAGCGCAGTGAATTGTCGTTTATTGGGCTGGGTGCCATTGATGATTTTAAAATTAACAAGGAGGTGAACGATGGCGTTACCGACGAAGAAACGCTGAAGAGAAATCAGGTGATTTTAAATACGGTGCCCGTAAACAGCCAATGGAATTATACCGTTGGTCTTTCGTACAAGCACTTTGGTGAAAACGCAACTCAGCAATTGGTGTTTAGTAGAAATGAGTGGAAGAACAAAGCGGTTAAGTACTTTATGAACGACGAGCAAGAGCGTCGTGAAAACTTATTATTAGATTACAATTCGAAGGAAATCGAGAATAAACTTCGTTTTGAAAATACGATGAAAATGAAGGGGCATACGTTGAATTTAGGGTTTAACCTCGAATTGGCGAAATACACCAATGCTACCTTTCAGAAAATAGTGAACACCCAGAGTATTGCAGAACGCAACTTTTTCTCGACTGTTGATTTTGTCAAATACGGGTTGTTCGGGCAATATTCGACTTCTTTGTTTCAAAAGAGGCTAGGAGTATCTCTTGGATTTCGATTCGACGGTATCGATTATAACGATCATATGAAAAATTTATGGAATCAGTTTTCTCCGAGGATTGCTACCACTTTTGCTTTGAGTGATAAGTTGTCGTGGAATAATTCGTGGGCCATATACAAACAGTTACCGTCCTATACAATTTTAGGGTACCGCGATACCAACAATGTGTTGGTAAACAAAAAAGGCGTAAAGTACATTACTTCTGAACATTTTGTGAGTGGTTTTGAGTACCGACCAGACGAGACTACCAAGTTGAGTTTGGAAGGATTTCACAAGAGTTATCGCGATTACCCATTTTCGGTTCGTGACCAAATCAGTTTGGCCAATTTAGGTGCAGATTTCGGTGTGGTCGGAAATGAAGAAGTCGTTTCGAATTCTAAAGGAAGAGCCTATGGTTTCGAAATTCTGGCGCAAAAAAAATCATATGGAGGTGTGTATGGTATTGCCGCCTATACATTTGTAAGAAGTGAGTTTCAAAATCGCCTAGGTGCTTATATCCCTTCTACTTGGGACAACAGGCATTTATTGACCATCACAGCAGGGAAAAAGCTAGCAAAGAATTGGGAGGTAGGAACCAAATTCCGTTTGGTAGGTGGCCGCCCGTATACTCCGTATAACTACGATGTTTCAGCAGTGAAGGCAAATTACAATATCAGCAATGGAGGAATATTAGATTTCGCTCGTTTGAATTCGGCTCGTTTCGGTACTTATACCCAGTTAGATATTCGTGTGGATAAAGTATGGTACCTAAAAAATATGGCGATTAACTTATATGTAGATGTACAGAATGTATATGCCAGTACTGCTGATAGACAACCGTTTTTGTTACCTCAAGAAGATGCTAATGGCGTGCGTTTAACTGATCCTAATGACGCGTCGCGTTATCTATTAGAAGAAGTTGGGAGTACCTCGGGAAGAGCAATTCCTAGGATTGGTGTGATCGTCGACTTCTAAATTTTTGGTAGGGTTTATTTTTTTAAAAGGGAGGGAAAGTAGTACCTTGTCCGAATAAAATAAGAATAACTATGAAACGATTGTGTTTAGGAGCCTTGTTAGCGCTAGGGCTGAGCCTTGGGGTACAAGCGCAAAAATACGAGTTTACCCCCGTGGTAGATATTGAAAGTACAGAAGTAAAAAGTCAAGGTAAAACAGGAACTTGTTGGAGTTTTTCGACAACTTCTTTTTTGGAGTCAGAGGTCATTAGACTTACGGGAAAACGCGTGGATTTATCGGAAATGTACACGGTGAGAAACACCTATGTTGAAAAGGCTTACAATTACCTTTACCGTCAGGGGAAAGCCCAGTTTAGTCAAGGAGGATTAGCGCATGATGTTATTAATTCTGTAGAAGACTACGGATTGGTGCCGAGAACGGTGTTTTCTGGGCTCGATTTAGGACAAGAGGTGCACAACCACGCCGAAATGGTGGCTGTATTAAAAAGTATGCTCGATACTTATATTAAGAACCCAGCAAGAACGTTGAGTCCAAAATGGAAAATGGCGGTGCAAAAAGTGTTGGATGTTTATTTAGGAGCAAATCCTAAGAATTTTACTTTTCAAGGTAAGGAATACACACCTGAATCGTTTGCGAAACATTTAAAAATTGTTCCAGAAAACTACGTGACTTTGAGTTCTTTTGCGAATGAGCCTTTATACAAATCGTTTATCCTTTCCATTCCTGATAATTTTTCAAATGGATCTTTTTATAATGTTTCTGTTGATGAGTTAGTAGCTGCAACGAAAAGAGCCTTGGAAAACGGGTATACCATCGCGTTGGATTGTGACGTGTCAGAAAAGACGTTCTCATCGAAAGCTGGTGTGGCGATTGTTCCTGCGAGCTCATCAGAAGGAAAAAAGGGACTGAAAGAAATAGTGGAAGAACGTACAATTACACCTGAATTACGCCAAGCAGAATTTGAAAACTTCCACACGACAGATGACCATTTGATGCATATCGTGGGAATTGTTAAAGATCAACGTGGTACGGTGTACTTTAAAGTGAAGAACTCATGGGGATCGGCACGAGGAAATGGCGGTTACATTTACATGTCTGTACCGTATTTTAAATTAAAAACAATTTCGGTATTGATGCATAAAGACGCCTTGTCAAAACCGATGAAACAGCAATTGAAATTGTAGTTAAATACTGCTTAAAAGCTAGAAACCCAAGACTCGCTCTTGGGTTTTTTCATTGGGGGCAAGCATCACTTCTCGCAGAGATTTTTGTATATTTCCAGCTGTAACAAAAAATCACTACATATGGAAGAAAAATTGAAGAATGAGGAGTCGGTAGAGCAATCGAAACAAGCGGTTCAAGAGGATGCAAAAGGATTGTTTCAGAGTTCTAAGAAATTTTTGGTAGAACTTTTAGATTTTAGACACGATACAGATCAAGAGGCCACTATAGAGGCAATTAAAGGAGATATCGCTTTTAAGGGAGCAACTGCGTGGATTTTAATCTGTTCAATTTTTGTCGCTTCTATTGGGCTAAATGCAAATTCTACGGCTGTAGTTATTGGTGCCATGTTAATATCACCACTAATGGGGCCTATTTTGGGAATTGGAATGTCTATAGCCATTAACGATATTGATACCCTGCGAAAGTCGCTAATCAATTTGGCAACGATGATTGTCTTGAGTTTACTAACGGCCTTTTTATTTTTCTTATTGTTTCCGTTAAAGGAAGAGACTTCAGAGTTATTAGGTCGTGTAAAACCTGATATTCGAGATGTACTGATTGCTTTCGTTGGTGGAATGGCGTTAATTATTGCCCGTACCAAAAAAGGAACTATAGCATCAGTAATTTTCGGAGTGGCGATTGCCACAGCCTTGATGCCACCATTGTGTACAGCTGGATATGGACTAGCTATAGGAAAGTGGAATTACTTTTTAGGAGCGATGTATCTCTTCACCATCAATACTATTTTTATTGCACTAGCAACATTTTTAGTCTTGAAGTTATTAGGGTTTACGATGATTCGCTACGTGAATTCCGTAAAGCGTAAGCGCATAGCACGTTTTGCTTCTCTGTTGGCCATATTGGTAATGATTCCTGCGGTTTTTACCTTTATTAACGTGTATCAAGAGAGTATCACCAAAGCGAATTATAAGAAGTATTTGAAAGAAAAAATATTGTCCAATCCAAATTTGTGGTTACAACGTGAAAAAATGGAGATGGATGATAAAAAAATCAGTCTGTTTTTTAACGGTGATGTCGATGATGCTACGAAGAGTTTTTTATCGAATGAACTCAAAAACTATCCAAAGATTGACGCTTTTGCTTTGCATATCAATGAAAATAAAGCGAGAAGTGTTGATAGAGTGGTAGATGCTTACGACAGAGCGATAGTGGCATTGGACGAAAAAGACAATGTCATCAAAGGATTACACAAACAAATTGAGGAGTTAGAAGGGACGATCGACCAACTGCAAAAACGCATAGAGGCAGATGCACAGGTAAGGGATAAAAATGCTGTGCCATTTAACGACCTCATGAAAGAAGCAAAAATTCGTTACAACGGATTGACTTCTATTCAGTTTGCAAAGGCCTTAAGTACGAATGATTTTATTAAGGTGGATACCATTCCAGAGCTCGAGGTTACTTGGAATAAAAAAGTAACGGAGGCAGACAGGATAAAGAAAGAAAAGGAATTGCAACTATGGATGCAAAAACAATTATCCATCAAAAAAATAGCGATCAAACATTAAACAGTAAACTCCTTCGAAAGAAGGAGTTTTTTGGTAATATTTGCAATAATCTTTCGTTTTACTCTTAGGTGTTTCCCTGTTATTATAAGTATCTTTGTTAGATACCCCAATCTTTTGGGAACTTTATTTATACCAATACCAACTATGATCAAAAGAATTCAAGAAATTATTGCGGCAAAGAGTATTACCGTAGCCGAGCTCGAGACCGAACTAAGAGAAGAGAAAGGGAGTTTGGCTGAGGTTTTTGAAGGGAAAAATGTACTGACAGCAACTCATGTTCAAGCCATCGTAGCGCGTTTTCCCGATGTGGATGCAAACTGGTTGTTAACTGGACGTGGGAGTATGTTTCACGGGAAGTTAGAACAGGCAGAATTGTTGGCAGGCGACTGCGTTTATCCAGAACCGTTGCTCGACTTGATATTGGCCAATGTAGAAGTGTTTAGAAGAGAGCCTAAAATAGACGCAGTAGTAGCGTTGTTCTCAAATTTTAAACAGCAACGGGTAATGGAAGAGATGTATGATAAAATTGCCCGCTATGAAGAATTACTAAAAGAGTGAAATTGTTAACAATTTTAAGACTGCTTACTGAGAAGGTAAGCTTTTTTTTTAGTCAAAAACTCGCTCATCTTTTGGTCGAGCCGATCGTTGATTTTCTTCGTTTTCTTTTCTTCTTCAATTACTTTTTTAGCAATTTCAATAATAGTTCTTTTTTCGCGATTTTTTAATTGCTCTTTTGAAGAGTAGCGTTTTTTGCGAAGGATTTTCTTTAAAAATTGGATGAGGGATTTCATGATTTTAAATTTCCTTGAGGGTGTTAACAATATCATCGTCAAATGCGTCGGCATTTTCACGTACTGTATCTGTCGAAAGCATGGCTTTATCATTGCGTTCAGAATACAGGGCTTTAATAGCCACCTTGGGGTAGTGTATGGTTTTTATTCGATCAATTAGGGAGAGCTGTCGAAGTATGATGTCGTCTTTGTAGGTGTAGTTCTTGATGAGGAAATACGTGAATATACTCGCTAGCAGAGCAACGAGGAGAATGGCAAAAACATAGGTGTTTTGCTCAAAGTCTTTTTCCGTTTGAAACAAGAGGTGTGTAATCCAAAACAGGCTTACAAAAATTCCTGAGAGCGATAGCAATTGAAATCTGTAGGAACTTCCTTTTGACAAATCGTCAAAGAGTGATTTACAACTAAAAAATAAGCTGAGCGTCGTTAGGCCAAACATGAAAATCCAAAATCGAAAACTAGAACGTCCGCGAAAGGACTGTGCTTGCACGAGCTCATTTTTTATCTTGGTGTATTGCTGAAGGCGAAGGTTGGCTTTGTCTAAGTGATTTTTGTATTCGAGGATCAATTGTTTGGAAAGCTCAGTCACTACAGAATCTTTGGCCTGTGTTGTTATTTTATCCGTAAACTGTTCGAGTAGTGCTAAATTTGTACTATCTCGCTTTCTAATGATAGGTTTGTAGGTTTTTCTATGAGCGACATATTCGTTAGAAAAAGGGGGAAAGAAAATATGTAACAAAGACATGGTAACTACAAAAAAAGCTACCATGCCTAAAAATAATCCTTTTTTATGGGTAGGCAGTACCGTCTTCTTCTTCCTCTTCGTCGTCGAGGCTTCCGTCAGCTCCTGGGTCGATGTATTCGCTTGATCCTTGTTTTGTATGGCTGTGTTTTTCATTATTTTTCAATTCTTCTAAAGAGTTATCCGTACAATTAACAAATAATACTGTACCAAATAGAAGGACCCAAAGTGTAACAAGTTTTTTCATATTTACTTCTAATTTTTTATTTAATTTAGAGTAAATGTAAGTATATAATTTTGATTTTAATCAAGGTTTTTTGCTTGTTAAACAGGGTGTTATCCTGTAAAAAGGATGCCAAACTTAAGATGTTTTTATGAGAAATACAATACTCATAATCCCTATTTGTTGACTCAGGGTTTTCCCTAATTTTTAATAGGTATTAAAAAACCGAGCTACTGCTCGGTTTTCTTTTGATTACTTTGTTAGAAGTAAGTAGTAAGTTGGTAATTAACAAATTATTTGGTCAGCGCAGCATTAATAAAAAACGTCTATTAAGGGTTGCTGAAATTTTTTGTGCAATACAATTGCAAAACCAACTAGCTATTCTTTTGACCCCTTCGGTATCAAAAAGTCACAAGCTAGTACAGATATTATAATTTATTGAGGTATAAACTTTTGATAATTCCATCAGAAAGTCCAATTTTAGGGACAAATATCTTACGTGCGCCACTCCATTTCATGGCTGAAAGATAAATCTTTGTAGCCGGAACAATAACGTCTGCTCTATCAGGATTGAGACCGAGTTCTGAAACCCGTTCTTTGTAAGACATCTTTTTTAGAAATTGATACTGAGCATTGAGGTAAATATAAGATATCGGTTTACCGGGTTCTCTGCCCGACATTTTAAATAGTTTGTTGATATTTCCTCCTGATCCAATAAGAGCAATTCGTTTGTACTGCTTGGTGTTTTCTTCAATCCATTGCTGTACTTTTTTAAATTTTGCCTTGTTCTCAGCTTTGCTGTTGTTGATCAAACGAACAGTTCCTATTTTGAAGGACTTAGAGTTAATGATTTTACCGTGAGAAAAAAGCGTGAATTCGGTACTTCCACCTCCTACATCCACGTATAAGTAGGTACTGTCACTTTCAATTAGTTGGTTGAGGTCAGTCGCAGAGATGATTGCAGCTTCCTTTTTTCCGTCAATAATATCAATATCAACACCCGTTTGCTCTTTGATTTGAGCTACAACGTCACTTCCGTTACTGGCTTCGCGCATGGCAGAAGTAGCACAGGCTTTATATCGCTTCACACCGTGCACTTTCATGATGAGTTTGAAAGCCTGCATGGCGTCGATCATTCGGTTGATATTTTCTTCTGAGATAACACCCAATACAAAAGCATCTGCACCAAGTCTAATTGGGACACGTACCAAGGATGACTTTTTGAATTGAGGATCTTTTTCTTTGTCTTCAATTACATTTGAAACTAATAATCGTACTGCATTTGAACCGATATCGATGGCTCCGTATTTCGTTATTTTCAAAATAAGTTGTTTTATCTATGGTGTTTTGGAAACTCCACTAAGATAGTATTTCCTTTCTTAATATTTTTCCAGTGCTTCTCGCTAAATTGAATACCGATAACCCCGCAGGTAGGTACGTGAGCTATGGGTTGACTACCAAATTTATTTACAAAGGTGTTGATTCCGTGATCGTGACTAAAAATTATAGCACTGCTAAAACTGTCATCTAAAGCTTTGACAGTTTTTACGAGATAGCCGTCGCTAAAACTGTACAGTTGCTTTTTAATTTGCAAGGTAGAAAGCGGGTAGCCAAAGTTCTCGCAAAAAATTACACTGGTATGCAAAGCTCTATTAGCACTGCTCGAAATAAAAACATCTGGCTTTTCTATGCGCTTCGCCAATATTTTAGACAGCAAGTGCGCATCATTGATACCGCGCTCCTTCAGTGGTCTGTCTATATCTTTTACGCTGTCGTAGCTCCAAGACGACTTTGCATGTCTAACAATGTAAAGTGTTTTCATGTATGGATGTAATAATTCTAAAAAAATTAAGGAGCTAAGCGCTCAATATTCCAAGTGAAATCCTCGTTCAGCGTATAGCGAATACGATCGTGCATTCTGTTCGGACGTCCTTGCCAAAATTCAACAGATTCAGGTTTGACTAAGTACCCACCCCAATGCACTGGCCTTGGAATTTCGGTATCTTTAAATTGTTGCTCAAAACTGAGTAAGCGCTGATCTAAGGCGTCTCTCGAGGGCACGACCTGGCTTTGCTCAGAAGCCCATGCACCGAGTTTACTCCCGTCGGGACGTGAGTCAAAATAACCGTCGGATAAGTTTTCGCTTAATTTTTCCGCTCGACCTTTAATGATGATTTGCTGTTCTAAGGAAGGCCAAAAGAAAGACAAACAAACGGCGTTGTTTTCCGCGATAGCCTTTCCTTTTTCAGATTGGTAATTAGTGTAAAAAATAAAACCTTCCCACGTGTATTTCTTGAGCAGTACTACACGTGTTTTTGGAAATCCATCTTTACCTATGGTGGCGACAGACATGGCGTTCGCTTCAACTACATTGTCTGTGGCATCGGCAAGCATAAACCAATCTCTAAATAGTTCGATTGGGTTTTCAGGACAGTGCTTTTCTAACAATTCCTGCTTTTCATACGACTTTCTATAGTCACTTAAATCGTGTGCCATTCGTGTTTTAATAGTTGTGGTAAAGGTACGATTTTTAGCAAGATTTGTAAACATTATCGCAAGAAATGTAGCCTTCTTCGGCCTCTTTGCCCCTTAATTTTGAAAAACAATTCGTCTCGGAAAATTGACAGTTCGGTATTTCTTTTTATTAAATACCCTAGAAGCTTAGGACTTTTGACACGAACAAACCAATTATCGATTACAATCATCATGAAAAAGTATTTAAGTTTTATAGCACTCGTTTTTATAAACGCATTGGTCTTTGGCCAAACGGTAATTTCCGGAAAGGTTACGGACCGCAGTAACCAGCCTATTGAAGGAGCAAACGTGTATTTAGAAGGAACCTACGACGGAACCTCGTCTGACCATCAAGGAAACTTCAGCTTTACCACCACGGCGAAAGGAGAGCAAAGCTTAGTCGTTTCTTTTATCTCTTTTGAACCTTTTGTGTTGAATGCCAAGGTTGGAAGCATGTCACAGCTAACGGTAAAGTTGCGTGAAGATGTCAATACACTCGATGCAGTGACCATCAATGCAGGTTCGTTTGAAGCGGGTGATAATGCGAAAGTAACGGCCTTAAAACCTTTGGATGTCGTGACGACTGCTAGTGCGCTGGGTGATTTTGTAGGAGCCATTCAAACCTTACCAGGTACCACAACTGTTGACGAAGATGGACGACTCTTTGTAAGAGGAGGAGAGGCGGAAGAAACTCAGATTTTTATTGACGGTATTCGCGTGTTTACTCCCTATGCTCCGGCCGCTCGAAACATTCCGACTCGTGGACGATTTTCACCGTTCTTGTTTAAAGGTTTTGCCTTTTCTACAGGAGGGTACTCAGCAGAGTACGGGCAAGCATTGTCTGGAGTGTTGACCATGAATACGATTGACGAACCCGATCAGGAGAAGACAGATGTTTCCTTGATGACGGTAGGAGCCGGTGTTGGAAATACGCAAATATGGGGTAAGAATTCGTTTAGCATCAATACGTCTTATATCAACTTAGCACCGTATTTGGCTTTGTATCCTGACAGAAATCAATGGAACAAACCCATCCAGGCAGCAAATGGAGAAATGGTATACCGCTACCGTACCAATTCGGATGGGCTGCTCAAACTGTACGGGGCTTTCAGCCATACCCAGTTTGACATGATTCAAGAGGATATCAACCTACCTCAAGGGTTCAATTTTGCATTGAAAAACAACAACCTGTACTTTAACGGATCGTACAGACAACGCTTGGGTGGAAATTGGAAAATCTCAGGAGGATTGAGTTATACCAATGATAGATCGTCAATAGGTGTATTGGAAAATGATATCAAAGACACGGAGCACGCCGTTCACGCAAAGGTCAAGTTGGAAAAAAGGTTCAATTCACGTTTGAAATTGCGCTTCGGTACCGAATATTTGCGTTCTGATTTTAAGGAAGACTTTTCTTCAACAACCCAAACATTCGATACTCGTTTTAGCAATGATATTACCAGTGCCTTTACCGAGATGGATATCCATTTTTCTAAGAAGTTAGCATCAAAAGTTGGACTGCGATTTGAACGTTCAGGCTTGTTGGAGCAATCAACGCTGTCACCGAGAGTATCACTGGCCTACAAAACGAGTGACCATGCCCAGGTGTCCCTGGCCTATGGGAAGTTTTTTCAAAATCCTAAAAACGAGTATTTAAAATTTTCAACTCAGTTGAAGGCTGAAAATGCAACCCACTGGATAGCGAATTATCAGTATGTAAAAGACCGTCAGATTTTCAGAGTGGAAGGTTATGTGAAGAATTACGATGACTTGGTAAAGTTCGATACGCAAACACCGGTTCCCTATGCTAATTTCTCCAATACTGGAAGTGGTTTTGCCCGAGGAGTGGATGTTTTTTGGAGAGATGGAAAAACTATAAAAAATACGGAGTATTGGATGTCATATTCGTATTTAGATACTGAAAGAGATTATAAAAATTATCCGGTAAAAGCAACCCCGAGCTTTGCAGCTGCGCATAATTTGTCACTCGTTGTAAAGCACTTTATCAAAGATTGGAAAAGTCAGGTGGGAATGAGTTACAATTTTGCTTCTGGACGCCCCTATACCAATCCGAATCAGTCAGGGTTTTTAAATGCGAAAACTATTAATTACAATTCTGTAAGTCTTAACTGGGCTTATCTCATCAGTCAGCAAAAAATCTTGTACTTCTCGGTGAATAATGTACTTGGAACTCAAAATGTGTTTGGCTACAATTATAAAAATCAGGTTAATACGCAAGGAGTTTTCGATAGGCAAGCCATTACTCCGGCGGCTGATAGGTTTTTCTTTGTAGGGTTTTTCTGGACTATTAGCGATGATGGGAAGTCGAATCAATTAGACAATTTGTAAGAAACTGCAATTCAGCTCTAAAATGTTACAGTTCGGTAAGTTCTTTTTTAGCTCCTTCGCTAAATCGATGATATTTGAATAACAAAACGAAAAAAAATGAAAACGATACTACAATTTACCCTGTTAGCCTTTGTGTTTTTTGGCGGGGTGTGGGCTTCAAAAGCTCAAGAGAAATTTACAATAAACGTTGGGTTTACAGGAATGAAAACGGATCAACATCAGTTGTATGTCGCCGTGTATGACAACGAAGCAGATTTTTTAAAGAAGCGAATAAAGGGAATGGTGGTAAAGGTTGAAAATTTAAAGGCTTCAACAGTATTGGAACTTCCCGCTGGTGTCTATGCCATTTCGTGTTTTTACGATCTGAATGACAATAAGCAGTTGGATACGAATTTTTGGGGGATTCCAAAAGAACCCATAGGCGTTTCAAATGATGCGAAAGGGTTTATGGGACCTCCAAAATACAAGGACGCCAAATTTACATTGAATGAAAACCGATCACTAACAATAACGATAAACGAATAAAACTAAACAATTATGAAAAAAATATTAGTATGGATGTTGCTGAGTTGTACTACCTTGATGATGGGGCAGTCTCAGTACGAAAAGGGAATGTCAAAGGCAATGGAATTGTGGGGGGCTAACAAAACAACCGAAGCAGCCCAGCTCTTTGAACGAATCGCGAAGGTAGAAAAAGACAATTGGTTACCACCGTTCTATGTCGCAACCATAGAAATTATTACGAGCTTCGGAGTTAAAGACGAGGCAGTTTTAGAAGCCAAGCTAAAGAAGGCCCAGCGCTTTTTGGATATGGCCAGTGCCAACTCAGAGAATAATCCAGAAATATTAATAACGCAGGCCCTGTTGCATACTGCCTATATCGCCTTTGACGGACAGCGCTATGGGATGTTGTTGTCGGCAAAAAATACCAAACTGTATGAAGAAGCCCTGAAATTGGCACCTGAAAATCCGAGAGTATTGTTAGGAAAGGCAGAGTGGGATATGGGAAGTGCTCAGTTTTTTGGACAGCCCATTACTCCTTATTGCAAGGATGTCGAAAAGGCATTAACGTTATTTGATACGGAAAAGGTTGTTCAGTTTTATCCGAAGTGGGGTAAAGAACGAGCCTTGGAAGTGATGAAAAAATGCAAGGTGACAAAGTAAAAAAAGAGGCTTTTTATAGCCTCTTTTTTATTTGTAAAATGCCTGCTGAATGACAGTAGCCAATTCGTCGTAACGATGCAGAATGATTTGTAAAAATTTGAGTTGTACACGAGTTCGAACGAGGTTATGCTCTGCATAGTCAACGCGGTAATAGCGATCACCGTTGAGGAAATCGGTTAAAAAACGAATGGCCTGTTCGTAGGTAATGGTTTTAACTCCGAGTAGCAAGCTGTCTATTTCATTTTTGGTAATGAAGTCTTTGGCCACTGAAGCATAACCATGAGTAAATTCCTTAAATAAGGCCAGGTCTAGTGCAACGGCGGTCAGGTTTTGCTCATCTTCTGCAGCGGTATTCATACCAGTACGCACCGCGTCGCCAAAATCGTAGCAGAGATAGCCAGGCATGGTCGTGTCTAAATCGATGATACAGTACTCAGCAGTTGCGTTGTGAAATAAAATATTACTGAGTTTTGCATCTTGATGGATACTTCGTAATGGAATTTTGTTTTTAGCTCCCCATGAACTGATGATTTCCATTTCTGGTGCAAGTTTGAGCAGTGCGTGAATTTCATTCTGAGCAAATCTCTTACGTCCACTGAGGTTGTATTGGATTGCTTCGCGCAATTGTGTGGTTCGAAGCGGGGTGTTGTGGAAGTCTTTCAACGTTTCTTGAAGTTGAGGAGCAGGTAAATCTAATAACTGTTTTTGATAGGTGGCAAAGGCCTTTCCTAAAATTTGAGCTTGTTCACGATGCTCTAGTACTTCATAACTCACCGAATTGTTGAGGTAGTCAAACATTCTCCAGTAACTACCATCGGCAGTTTTGTGATAACCGAGCTGATCTTTGGTGAGAAGTGCACGCAAGGTAAAATTGGATGTTTCTGAAGCTTTTTGAGCGAGGTGTTTGGTGATTCGCAATACATTGCTGGTCAGAGCCTCTATATCTTGAAAAATTTCCGAATTGATTTTTTGTAAGATGTAATTGGCTTGGGTGGTTTGTACCTTATACGTCGAATTGATATGCCCCGTTGTAATAGGGGTTGCCGTTACAAACCTTCCTTTGAGTTCAAAAAATGCTGTGATATCTGCTACCTCCATTAGCGTTGCCAGAGTTTTGAAGGGTAGGTACCTGCTGCTGTCAGAGTATCGATGGCAGATTTAACTGTTTTTGCGTCTTCTTTATACGTCATTCCGAACCAACGGGATTTTGTGGGGAGCACGTGAATGTTACAGTGTTGCCCTTTGATTAAATTATTCATGACACTAGGTAGGTAAAATTCGCGAGTAAGTGAGTTTCCTGAATGAGTTAAAAACGTTATGAGGTCTTTTTCAAAGGCCTCAAAAGTAGCCGGAGTTAATCCGAACATATTCATCGAGGTGATGGCCTCGGATGGGAGTTCAATGAGATTACTATCTTCTCGGTAAACAATGCGCTTGTCTATCCTTTCGATATTTGTGCGTTCCGTGATGGAACTCAATACGCCGTTTTTATCTTGAATACAGATTCCTCTCGATACACTTCCGTTTGACGATAAGGTGTTTTTAAGTTCAAATCCGACCATGGCTTGAGTGTCCAATTGAGTAGGTGGAATTTTTCTTAAAAAGTTGGCCAATATTTGAAAGGATTCAAATCCGTAAAAATCATCGGCGTTGATAACGGCAAAGTTGTTAGAAACTACTTTTCTACACGACCAGATGGCATGGCCAGTACCCCAGGGTTTTGTCCGATCGGGGTAGTGAGAAGCAGGTACCGGAAGTGTTGCTGTGTCTTGATACACAAAAGCGGTTTCGATTTGGTTTTTGTATTTATAGGTTATTTTGGATTTAAAGGCTTCATCGAGTTCCTCTCGAATAACGAAAACCACTTTAGTAAATCCGGCTCTTTTAGCGTCGTATACTGAATAGTCGATAATGGTTTCGTCATAACTGTTTACAGGGCTCAACTGCTTTAAGCCTCCGAAACGACTGCCCATACCGGCTGCCAGTACGATTAATGTTAATGCCATAATTGCTTTTATAAGGTTCTCATAATTTCTAAGGAGCGTTGTTTTTTCCATTGCCCATTGGTGAAATCAGGAATTGGTATGGACTGACTGTTTGCGGCCACAGAGAGTTCTGATAGCGGAGTAACAGCACTCCACAAAACACTGTCGTACACGTTGATATCTAAAGGGAGTCCCAGGTTCAAACAGCGGATGAGACGGTACATCATAACAAAATCCATCCCACCGTGGCCTTGTTTAAACTGCTGGCTAATGGTTTTGAGTTTTGAAATCATAGGATGCGTGTATTTCGCCTTGTACTGTTGGTAAGCTTCCTCAGATAACCATTGATGGCCCCAATAAGCCAATTCTTCTTTGTCTATATACAGCCTACTAGGATATCCGTCGTGGGTAGCTTTGGTGCCAACCACTTTGTTGATACGTGAGTATGGGCGTCCCGTATGAACGTCAAATTGCAACATGATAGATTTGCCATTTGCCGTTTTTAACAGTGTTGTATTCATGTCGCCGCACTTAAACGAGGTATAAGGGCTGTTTAAGCGTTTAGCTGTGTCGCTTAAATTGCGTTCTCTCGAACTCATCGATGTCAAATGATCGAGAGTGTCTCCTCTGCCCAAGCCCAGATAAAAGCTAATAGGGCCTAGACCGTGGGTGGTGTAAAAGTTTCCATCTCGGTGTATATGGTGTTTTATTCTCCACTGATCTTCGTAATACTCATTGCTGAGCATATGGGCTCTTAAGTCGTGTAAATAGGCACCTTCTGTATGGGTGATGTCTCCAAAGACGCCGTTTTCAATCATGTTTAAAACAAAGAGCTCTTCTTCATTATAGCAACAGTTTTCAATCATGATACAGTGTCGTTTGGTCTTTTCGGCAGTTTTTACGAGTTTCCAACAATCACTTAAGGTGTAGGCGACGGGGACTTCACAGGCCACGTGTTTGCCATTATTCATACCGTAAACACACATTGGGGTGTGTAACTCCCATGGGGTGGCAATGAGTAACAAATCTATATTGTCTTGAGCGGCGAGTTGCTGCCAAGCCTCCTTTTTTCCGTGGTAACGCGTGGGTTTTTTCGATTGCCATTGAGCCAATTGTTCGGCCGCTTTAGCAACCTTGGCTTCTTGGAGATCCGAGAGTCCTGCAATTTCGCAATGCCCATTTTTAATAAGCCATTCAAACATTTGTAACAGGGTTGTCCCGCGATTACCAAGTCCGATAATTCCGACTCGTACCTTTTTTATCGGGGCATCAGCAAACCCGAAGAGTGCTCCAGTAGTAGTCTGTTCCACGCTGTTCATACTTTCGCTTAACAGCTCTTGTGAAAACCCATAGCTGTTTAGCGGAAGGGATACGAAGGCAGAAGCCCCCAGAATTGACTTAAGAAAATTTTTTCTGTCCATAGTTAGTATCGATTAGTTGTTTGTATTGCCGAAGCAGCTTTTAAATGTAAGAAAAATACTGAAAATGGATTCGTCGCTAGTTACTTAAGGTTTGGTGGGGCAGTAGTGATGCTCATTTGATTTCCAGAAGACTTGCCTTTTAAGGAAGTAATTTCGTACGAAGTGGTACCTCGGCAATCGCTCCAATAAACATAGCGTTTGCCATCTTTAAACCGGTACATTTTACATCCGTCTTTTTCGAAAAGTAATTCGATCTTAAAATCACCAACTTGCTCTGTTTCTTTGGCTTCCCCTTTACAAGCTATGAAAAGTCCAAAAGCTAGTAAAGGGATGCCGAAGTAGTACTGTAATTTGTAGTAAAAGTTTTTCATACTAAAGTCTTTTTACTTATTAGTATGCTAAAACCTATAAATATTACATATACAGTGATTTAATTTATTCTTTTTGATCGAACGTAGTAGTTAGGGTCTACGCTAACCTTTTTCAAAGGGCTGTGATGACGGAGTTTTTGCCATGTCGCTGTGGGATGTATAGCGAGGTTTTTGCCCGCAACGTTGAGGCTTACTGGCATGGTAAAGCCATCAACGACATTAGTCCAGCGATACTCGAGTTCTTTTCCTGAAATTTTATATTCTAATATTGGGATTTTGACGGTTCTCAAATACTGGTCAAAAACTTTTTCAAGAGGAAGCCCGGTTTGTTTGATGAGGTAGTTTTCCACTTCTTTGGTCGTAACGGTTTTGTGGAAGAACGTCTTGTTCAACCCTCTTAGTGTTCTGCGCCATTGGTCGTCATCATTGAGGAGTGTTCGGATGGTGTGTAGCATGTTCGCTCCTTTGTAATACATGTCGCCTGAACCTTCGTGGTTTACGTGGTACTGTCCAATGATAGGAATGTCATTTCGGATACTTGCACGGGTCCCAATAACGTATTCTGAAGCCGCTTTTTTTCCGTAGTAATAATCGAGAAACAAGCTTTCTGAATAGGCGGTAAAACTTTCGTGTACCCACATGTCCGCGATGTCTTTGTTGGTGATGTTGTTGGCAAACCATTCGTGTCCGGCCTCGTGAATAATGATAAAGTCAAACTTTAATCCCCATCCTGTTCCCGACAAATCGTTACCGAGATATCCCTTTTTAAATTGATTGCCATAGGTAACGGAACTTTGGTGTTCCATACCTAAGTAAGGCACTTCTACCAGTTTAAAACTGTCTTCGTAAAAAGGGTACTTCCCGAACCAGTGTTCAAAGGCTTTCATCATTTTAGGAGCGTCGGTAAACTGTTTTTTCGCTTTGTCTAAATGATGGCGTAGTACGTAGTAGTCCATATCTAATACACCGCCTTCACCTTGGTATTTTTCTGAAAAGTTGATGTAATCACCGATGTTGACGTTGACCCCGTAGTTGTTGATAGGGTTTTTAACATACCAGTGGTAGGTTGTGGTATTGTCTTTATGAGGGGTTACCTTCTTTAGACGTCCGTTTGATACATTAATCAAAGGGTTCGGCACACGTACGCTGATGGCCATACTATCTACTTCATCGTACATGTGGTCTTTATTGGGCCACCAAACACTGGCACCCAAACCTTGGCAAGAAGTGGCTACAAAGTGTTGCCCATTTTCGTCTTTTTTCCAAGAGAATCCACCGTCCCATGGTGCGCGTTTGGCTTCTTTAGGATGTCCTTGGTAATGAACAGTTACGGTTTGAGTCGTTCCTTTTTTTTGAGGAGCGAGTAATTGGATAAAATGAGCATTTCCTTCTGAAATCACTTCGAGTGTTTTCCCGTTCTGTTCTGCCTTTGTAATTTTTAAGGGAGGCTGTAAATCTACCTGAAGTACTTGATGAGGTTTCAGTACTTCGTATCGGATGTCATTTTTTCCAATGATAAATTTGGTGTCAGGATCGACGCGAATGTCTAAATGGTAAAATTGTAAATCCCACCAAGCGCGTTGCGGGGTAATAGACCCTCGTAAACTGTCTTGTCTTGTGAATTTCGTTTGATGGTCAAAGAGTGATGTTTGCGCTGCGCTGAACTGTACGGAACTTGTAAGTAACAGTGCAGCAATGAGTTTTTTGATCATAGTCTTAGTATTTCGCAGCTAATATAAGTTTTTAATTAGTCTTTTATATTGACTTTATCTTTTAGATATTTGCTGAAAATTAGAAAGATGTCAAAAGTTGTATTAATCACCGGAGCATCGTCTGGAATAGGACGTGCTATAGCGAGCTATCTACACGAAAAATCTTACGTCGTTTACGGAACGAGTAGAAATCCAAAAGGAGGGGAGTTTCCTTTTGCCATGGTTGCACTAGACGTAACTAAAAAAGAGACGATAACTACCGCTGTAGCCGAAGTGATAGCCAAAGAAGGACGCATAGACGTGCTAGTGAACAATGCTGGGAAAGGAATTACCGGACCCATTGAAGATACGCCAACGGATGAGATGCGATCTAATTTTGAAACGAATTTTTTCGGTGCTATCGACGTAATAAAGGCGGTACTTCCTGCTATGAGAAAACAAGGAAGTGGGGTCGTGGTCAACGTGACCTCAATAGCGGGATATATGGGATTGCCCTTTCGAGGTATTTACTCAGCGAGTAAAGGCGCTTTTGAATTGGTCACTGAAGCACTGAGTATGGAAGTGAAACCATTTGGCATTCGCGTGGTTTCGGTTGCACCAGGTGATTTCGCTACAAATATTGCGGCTGGACGTTATCATACCCCTGTTTTTGAAGATTCGGCTTATAAAAAGGTATATCGCGAAAATTTGGATTTGATGGATGCTCATGTCGATGAGGGAGCGGACCCGAAAATGATGGCAGCTGCGATTCACGAGGTGATTACCAAAAAATCAGGGAAAATTCATTACAAGGTTGGTGGGTTTATGGAAAAGTTCTCCATTGTGCTCAAGAGAATATTACCTGACCGCCTATACGAAAAACTCCTGATGAACCACTATAACTTATAGTCTTGTCATAGAGGAACTCCGTAAAAAAATATCGATTATTCTTTTAAAATACTTAAAGTAATTGATTTTAGCTGAGTATCTTTGCCACTTGAAAAATAGATAAATCTGAACACAACTTAATTAATAATATATATGAAGTTTTTTATAGACACGGCCAACCTAGATCAAATTAGAGAAGCGCAAGCTTTAGGAATTTTGGATGGAGTAACTACCAACCCATCATTGATGGCTAAGGAAGGAATTACAGGAGAAGAGAATATTAAAAATCACTACAAAGCAATTTGCGAAATTGTAGAAGGTGACGTTTCTGCTGAGGTAATTGCTACTGATTTTGAAGGTATGGTAAAGGAAGGAGAAGAGCTCGCTGCCTTACATCCTCAAATCGTTGTGAAGTTACCAATGATTGCTGATGGAGTGAAAGCTTGTAAGTACTTTTCGGATAAAGGAATCAAAACTAACGTAACCTTAGTATTCTCTGCAGGACAAGCTTTATTAGCTGCAAAAGCTGGAGCTACTTACGTGTCTCCATTTATCGGACGTTTGGATGATATTTCAACAGATGGATTGAATTTAATTTCTGAAATCCGTCAAATCTATGATAATTACCTTTTTGATACTGAGATTTTAGCAGCTTCTGTTCGTCACACGATGCACGTTATCGATTGTGCGAAAATTGGAGCAGATGTTATGACTGGACCATTAAGCGCTATTTCAGGATTGTTAAAGCACCCATTAACGGATATTGGGTTAGAAAAATTCTTAGCAGACTACAAAAAAGGAAACTAGTTTTTCCAAATCAAATAAATTTAAAGTCAGAGGGAATTCCAATGTAATGATTGGAACCTCTGACTTTTTTGTCCTTGTAAACAGTCGGTTTTAAACGAGGAAGTTCGTACCTTTGTAAACAGAAGAAATGTATCCAGAAAAACCTTTAGCACAAATCGTAATTGCGGCTTGCCAACAACGTGGCATTGCCGAGGTCGTAATTTCTCCAGGCTCTAGAAATGCCCCGTTAACAGTGGGCTTTCACAACCATCCTGACATTCAAGCGTACAGTGTGGTCGATGAACGCTGTGCCGCATTTTTCGCCTTGGGAATCGCGCAACAACAGCAACGTCCTGTAGCATTAGTTTGTACTTCTGGTTCAGCCTTGTTAAATTATTACCCCGCAGTTGCCGAAGCTTTTTACAGTAAAATCCCTTTGGTGGTGATTTCTGCTGACCGACCAGCACATCTCATCGATAGAGGAGATGGACAAACCATTCGTCAAAAAGGGGTCTTCGCAAATCACATTTTAGCAGAAGCAAATTTGGAGGAAGGAGAAGGTACGGATGAAGCGAATGCACAAAAAGTGATGAGCGTACTGAGAATTGCTAAAGAGCAGCGAGGTCCCGTTCACATCAACGTGCCTTTTGATGAGCCTTTGTATACGACAGTACCTGCAATAGATACTGAGGTCATGGCAACGGTAGCCCAATACGTGGAAACTCGTGATCAAGAGACTCGCCAAGAGCTTATTGATTGGGAGGAGGTAGCGTCTGTATGGACTTCGTCAAAAAAGAAACTGGTACTCATTGGTGTCCATGATCCCTCTGCAGAATTCCAGCGCGTAATTGACGAGTTAAAGAAGGACCCTTCCGTACTGATCATGACCGAGACAACCTCAAATATTGCGGCTGATGGGACTATCAATAGTATTGATCAACTGATAACTCCATTAGATGAGGAGGCTTTTAAAGCCCTGGAACCCGATCTGTTAGTTACGATGGGAGGTCTTGTCGTTTCTAAGAGGATTAAACAGTTTTTAAGAGCTTATAAGCCCAAATTACACTGGCATATTGATGCCTTAAATGCTTTGGATACCTACTTTTGTTTAACACAGCACATAGCAGAGCATCCATGGGAATTTTTTCCGAAATTACTAGGTGGAGTATCTCTAGTGATGGAAGGATCGTATCAACAAACTTGGTTAGCGGAAAAGGCTCGACGCATTTTGCAGCACAAACGTTATATGGCGGAAGTTCCTTTTAGCGATTTATGGGTGTTTCAAGAGCTTTTATCTTCGTTACCCAAGGAGGTGCAGTTACAAATTAGCAACAGCTCTTCTATACGCTACGCGCAATTGTTTTCATTAGACGATACGCTTACCGTTTTTTGTAATAGAGGAACTAGTGGAATTGACGGAAGTACCTCTACAGCGGTTGGAGCAGCAGTAGCCTCTGACCGACCAACCGTATTAATTACTGGAGATGTGAGTTTTTACTACGATAGTAATGCCCTTTGGAATCAATACATTCCAGCGAGTTTTAGAATCGTAATCCTCAATAATTCGGGAGGAGGAATCTTTAAAATTATTCCCGGTCCGAAAAAGACCAATGCCTTGGAATACTTTGAAACACCGCATTCATTGACTGCTGAACATTTGGCAATGACCTATGGCTTTGGCTACCGTAGTGCCAGCACCAAAGAAGGTTTGGAAGAGGTGCTGAACGATTTTTATGTCACCTCAGTACAACCCCAGATTTTGGAGGTTTTTACGCCTGCGGAGGTCAATGATGAACTATTAAAAAAATATTTTAAAAACTTATAACATGTTACAAGAAGGACAAGAAGTTGATTTAATCATAGGAGTACGTACCCACTTGGGATACACCGTATTGATCAACGAAGAAATAGAGGGCCTACTTTACAAAAACGAAGTGTTCACCGAATTGGAAGAGGGCATGCACGTCAAAGGATACGTAAAAAAACTTCGAGAAGATGAAAAAGTAGATGTATCGTTACAACCCCAAGGCTTTAAAAATGTAATCGACGCGGACGTCACGAAAGTGTTAGAAAAATTAAAGCAAAAAGACGGGGTATTACTCTTGACAGATAAAAGCTCTCCCGAAGCCGTTAAGTTTCAACTACAAATGAGTAAAAAGGCATTCAAGAGAGCTATTGGTACGCTGTACAAACAGCGCGTAATTTCTTTGGAAAAAGATTGTATTCGATTGATACAAAAATAAAGCTAGCAGCATAGGGGTAGCGACTTAGGTCGCTGACTCGTGCATGCGATTTGACTAGCGGTTACCGCCGTCACCACCTTCTTCTTCATCCGGATTGTTTTCTTCTTCTTCAGGGGTTTCTTCGGGAGCCAATTCAGGATCCGCAGCTTTCTGCTTTTCCAATAAACTGTTAACACGAATAATATTTTCGTAAAAATCGTTCGCGTTAGGATCAGAAGGGTCCATTTTACCATAGGCGGCCTTGTAATAAAAATCAGCTTTTTCGTAGTCTTTACCTATTTCATAAAATTTACCGATATAAAAATCTCCTAAATGTAAATCAGGGTATTTGATCATCACAAAATCACCCAATACTCGAAGGTAATCACCGTTTTGTTTATCGATAACAATACCTTCAATAGCATAGACATCGTCCAATCGGACATTCATATTGGAACCGTATAAATACTGGATGTCAAGATATTTTTTTTCTAAGTATTTAATAGCGTCAAGCGGATCTAAGTCTTTTACTTTGGTCTCGTATTCTTCTTTGGTGATTTTTGAATACAGTGCAAACATCTCTGTGAATGCCCTAGGAATAGTTTCACTGATGGTAGCTAAAAAACTAGGGGAGCTTTGAAACTTGTCGAAGGTAAACTTCAAATTTTCTGATTCAAAAGACGAGAGGTAAGTACCGATGTTGTTAAAACGATCATAGAGCTCTTTTGTAGTTTGTTTCTCGGAGTTACTCGCATAAATAAAGTAACTGTTGTCAATACTACCCAAGCGCTTTAGGGTATACGATTTAATAATTTCTGGAGAGAATTGAGCAAATTCAGGTGTAGCGCAGATATAGGCATTGAAAATAGGCTGGGCTTCTTTCAGGTAATGCGTAAGAAAGTTAGCGCCTTTTCCTTCCCCTACGATGGTCATGAATGGAGAGGTTTTAAAATTAGCCTCCATATACGGAAGGAGTTCGTGCTTGATAAAGTTGTAAAAATGACCTGAACGCGAAGTGAGTAAATTGGTCGCTGGAACTATGGAAACGTCCTTTGCATAGGTTCCGGTCATGTCGATTCCTACCACAATCTGACGTGGTGCCTTGTCGGCATTGGCAAAGAGTTTTGCATTACCCACGTACAAATCAAATAAGTATTCGCTTCCTAAAACAACGGCAACTGGATAGTTAGCCGTTAAATCTTTGTCGTAGTTTTTGGGTAGATATATTTTTACCTTGCGCTTTCTTTTTAATTCTTTAGAGTCGATAGATTTGGTGATGACTTTCTGAGAAAACACATTCACCGAAACACAAAGCGCACATATGAGGGATAGGTATTTCATAGGGATTCGTTTATATGGTCAAATATAAAAAAGAAATTAAGTTATATTGTTATTTTTGCTTTCTATAACGATAATAGTTTAAAATTATGATACAACCTGACTGGAAAACAGTAAAGGAATATGAAGATATTACTTACAAGAAATCAAACGGTGTTGCTAGAATTGCGTTTAACAGACCCAATGTCAGAAACGCCTTTCGTCCGCACACGACGAGCGAGTTGTTAGATGCGTTTAAGGATGCACATGAAGATACTTCTATCGGAGTTGTGTTATTATCAGCAGAAGGGCCTTCTACGAAAGACGGTGTTTGGAGTTTCTGTTCTGGAGGTGATCAGAAGGCAAGAGGTCATCAAGGATATGTAGGACAAGATGGATACCATCGTTTAAATATCCTGGAGGTACAGCGATTGATTCGTTTTATGCCCAAAGCCGTTATTTGTGTCGTTCCAGGATGGGCAGTAGGAGGAGGTCACAGTTTACACGTGGTTTGTGATTTGACGCTAGCGAGTAAAGAACAGGCTATTTTTAAACAAACAGATGCGGACGTTACTTCATTTGATGCTGGATATGGATCGGCGTATTTAGCGAAAATGGTAGGACAGAAAAAAGCGAGGGAGATCTTTTTCCTCGGTAGAAATTACTCTGCCCAAGAAGCTTATGAAATGGGAATGGTCAATGCCGTAATTCCTCACGATGAATTAGAATCAACGGCCTATGAGTGGGCACAGGAAATTTTAGCGAAATCTCCAACTTCAATTAAAATGTTGAAATTCGCTATGAATTTGACAGATGATGGTATGGTTGGACAGCAAGTATTTGCAGGTGAAGCTACCCGATTAGCCTACATGACAGAGGAAGCCAAAGAAGGTAGAGATGCGTTCTTAGAAAAACGCAAGCCTAACTTTGAGAAAAAGTGGATTCCATAGCAGATATAAAATCGCCTTGTAAACAACGTGTTTACAAGGTTCTTTTTTTAACTGAGACGATACTTAATTAAGATACGAATGAAAATTATATGCATAGGTCGAAATTACGCGAAACACATTGCTGAATTAGCGAATGAACGACCAGAAAATCCCGTGGTTTTTTTAAAACCCGATTCGGCCATTTTACCTAAAAAAATGCCGTTCTTCATCCCTACTTTCTCTGAAGATATACACTATGAAGTAGAGGTACTTGTGAAAATTAACAAAGTCGGAAAACACATTTCTCCGAAATTTGCCCCTAAGTATTACGATACCATTGGTCTTGGAATCGATTTTACCGCTCGCGATGTGCAAAGTGAATGCAAGGCTAAAGGATTGCCTTGGGAAAAGGCAAAAGCTTTTGACGGAAGCGCAGTGGTTGGTGAATTTTTTCCAAAAGAAGCCTTTGATCTCGAAAAGTTGCCTTTCCAATTATGGAAGAACGACGAAGTAGTTCAAGACGGAAATACCGAAAATATGCTGTGGAAAATAGATGAACTCATCAGTTATGTTTCGCAGTATTTTACGTTGAAAAAAGGCGATATTATTTTTACGGGAACTCCGGCAGGTGTAGGTCCTGTAAAAGATGGAGATGTTCTAAAAGGTGTCATAGACGGAAAGGAAGCATTTTCGATTAAAATCAAATAAGCGTGCCACTGGGGTTAGTACTATTCCTGTTTATCAGTAAGAAATTTTTTGACATAGCTAAAATTTGTCACAAACCTAGGTGGTGAGCGGCTATTTTAGGAATCATTTTTTATGCGGGAGCTTTGGTACTAGGAATTATTCTGGGCCTGATTGCCTTTGTATTCGATTCCCAGTTTTTAGAGGGAACCAGTGGTTCTGGCTATGCGTTAATAGTGATGTCAGCGGAGATAGCTTTCTGTTACCTCTCGTATTATTTGTTAGAAAGTAATGGGAAAGGCAAGCCAAACAGCGTGAGCCTAATATTAATGAAATAGGAAAGTCATAAAGATGAAAGCAGAAATTATAACTATTGGCGATGAAATTCTCATCGGTCAAATTGTCGATACCAATTCACATTGGATTGCAGGTGAGTTGACAAAAATAGGAGTGTCGGTATTTCAAATATCGTCTATTCAGGATGATCGAACTCACATATTAAACGCGTTAGAGGAAGCGCAATCCCGCGCGGATATTGTCATTATTACAGGAGGCTTGGGTCCGACGAAAGACGATATCACAAAAAAGACTATTGCGTCCTACTTTAATGATACCGAAGTTGTGGAATACCCAGAGGTCATCGAAAACATCAAAAGGATCTTGAACAAGGTAAAGCACCCTTTTAACGAGGTACAACGCTACCAAGCGCAGTTGCCGTCAAAAGCGACCTTATTGATGAATCGTTTCGGAACAGCACCAGGGATGTGGTTTGAGGAAGCGGAGACTGTTTTTGTTTCACTGCCGGGAGTCCCTTATGAGATGAAAGGACTTATTACCTATGAAGTCCTGCCGAGGTTACAACAGCGTTTTGACCTTCCTTTTATTCAAAATTTTACCTTAATGACTTATGGTACAGGGGAAAGCATTATTGCGGAGCGTATTGAAGCTTGGGAAGATGCCTTGCCTCAGGAGATCAAATTGGCGTATTTGCCTTCCTTTGGAAGGGTGCGTTTGCGCTTAACGGGAAAAAGCAAGGATGAGGAAACACTCAGCACATTGATGAAGCAAAAGCAAGAAGAGTTAGCTTCGATGTTATCAGATATTATTGCGGGGAGTGAGAATGGTATGTCATTGGAAAAGCAAGTAGGGATATTACTACAAGAGCGTGAGCAAAGCTTAGGGACAGCAGAGAGTTTAACAGGAGGTAAAATTGCAGCTACCCTGGTTGAGGTACCGGGATCTTCCGCTTATTTTAAAGGAGGAATGATTACCTATACGGCGGCGTTAAAACAGCAATTGCTGGACGTTAAAGAAGCTACTATTGACACTTTTACTGTGGTAAGTAAAGAAGTGGCAGCAGAGATGGCTACAGGGGCATTAAAGGTGTTAAAAACGGATTATGCAATTGCCGTGACGGGTAATGCGGGTCCTACTACGGATCACAATGATAAAAGTGTAGGATTGGTGTATATTGCACTAGCAAATAAAGAGGGGGTTGAGGTACAGGAGTTTAACTTTGGTCAACCTCGTGAAAAGGTGATAAATAGGACGGTGACAAAGTCTTTAGAGCTCTTGCAAAAAAAGATTCTAAAAAATTAATACAGAATATTTTGTTTAATTCTGCGAAAAGTTCGTATATTTGCACCTCGTTTAGAAATAACACTAAAAACTGTCAAGAAGATGTCTAGAGTTTGTGAATTAACAGGAAAAAAAGCGATGGTAGGTAACAATGTATCACACGCTTTAAATAGAACTAAAAGAAAATTTAACGCTAATTTAATGACTAAGCGTTTCTATATTCCAGAAGAGGATAAATGGGTAATATTAAAAGTGTCTGCTTCTGCATTAAAAAATATTAATAAAAAAGGAATCTCTGCTGTTATCAAAGAAGCTAGAGAAAAAGGTTTCTTAACAAAATAATTCCTTACTAGATAAAATTTTAGAGAGATGGCAAAAAAAGGAAACAGAGTTCAAGTAATTTTAGAATGTACTGAGCACAAAGCTTCTGGTCAACCAGGAACTTCACGTTATATCACTACAAAGAATAAGAAGAACACTCCGGACAGAATGGAATTAAAGAAATTTAATCCAATCTTGAAGAAGATGACAGTTCATAAAGAAATTAAATAATTACCGATTTTTAATGGTTAAATGTCTTGTGCATTTGATATTAAAAACAAATACCTTATAAGGACATGGCAAAGAAATCAGTAGCAACTTTACAAACAGGTTCAAAGAGATTAACCAAAGCTATCAAAATGGTAAAGTCTCCAAAATCAGGAGCTTACACATTTGTTGAAGCTATTATGGATCCTACACAAGTAAATGACTTTTTAGCTAAAAAGTAATCTTGTAAACAGTTTAGAATAAAGCTACTTTCAATACTTTTGAAAGTAGCTTTTTTTATGTGTTAAAAAACTGTATTTTTGGACGTTACCCATAAGGACGTCAGGTCTGTCGGAAAATGTATGAATGCGCTCTCAGTTATGTAACAGTGACGCTCAGTACCGGTCGATAAATGACAATTTGGCGCTTACGTGGTTTTTGGTATAATTTTTAACCTATTAGAAGCGATAGTAAAATTTAAACATGAGTTTTTTTAAGAAAATTTTCTCAAAAGAGAAGAAGGAAACCCTCGATAAAGGACTAGAGAAGACGAAGTCTAGTTTCTTTTCTAAGTTATCAAAAGCCGTTGCAGGAAAGTCGAAAGTAGATGATGATGTTTTAGATAATTTAGAGGAAGTATTGGTATCATCTGATGTAGGGGTTGAGACCACCTTAAAAATTATTGATCGTATTGAAGCTCGCGTGTCTCGTGATAAATATTTGGGAACCGATGAGTTGAATAAAATACTTCGTGAAGAAATTGCAGGATTGCTTTCTGAAACCAACACAGGTGATGAAACGGATTTTGTAGTACCTGCCAAAACCAAGCCTTATGTGTTGATGGTGGTTGGTGTGAATGGAGTTGGAAAGACAACCACGATTGGAAAATTAGCTTCGCAGTTTAAGAAAAAAGGACTAAAAGTAGTTTTAGGAGCTGCAGATACCTTTAGAGCTGCCGCTATTGATCAGTTACAAGTATGGGCTGATAGAACCGAAGTGCCAATTGTACGTCAAGAAATGGGCTCTGACCCAGCGTCCGTCGCTTATGATACTGTTATGTCGGGTGTGAATCAAGATGCTGATGTAATTATTATTGATACAGCTGGACGTTTACACAATAAGGTGAATTTGATGAATGAGCTTTCTAAAATTAAACGCGTGATGCAAAAGGTAATTCCTGATGCCCCACATGATGTATTGCTCGTTTTGGACGGTTCTACCGGACAAAATGCCTTTGAACAAGCAAAACAATTTACAAAAGCAACTGAGGTAACCTCTCTGGCCGTGACTAAGTTGGACGGTACAGCAAAAGGAGGTGTGGTTATCGGAATTTCTGACCAGTTTAAAATTCCCGTAAAGTATATCGGTGTCGGAGAAGGTATTGATGATTTACAGGTATTTAATAAGTTTGAATTTGTAGATAGCTTTTTTAAATAGTAAAAATCTAACAAGAAATAAAAGACAAAAGAGTTGTGCAGTAGCACAGCTCTTTTTGTTTTATATTTGAGTATCAATTTAATACCCATGAGAATTTTATTTTTAGGTACAGTGCTACTGTCGATGATGGTGGCATGTAAAGCCAAAAAAGAAGAAGTAATTGAAGACAAGGTTTTTTCAACAACAGATTCCTTACTGATTGCAAGGTCTAAAACGCAAGAGAATCCGAGATTGCAGTTTGCGTTAGTTCATTCGTATAGCCATGCCGTTAGTAATGAGTTGATTCCTTTTGAAGAGGCCTTATTAGACTTTACCGCAGAAGATTATCAACAGCTGGCCCCATTGGTGATAGGAAAGAGTATCTCAGAAATTCAGCAAGCTGTAGCAGAGAAGAAATTGAGCTATGAAGCGCTGACCTTAGTGTATTTATACAGAATTCAGCTTTATGAAACGGATGCAAAAAAGTCATTACAAGCCATAATTTCCCTGAACAAAGAAGTATTAGCGCAAGCCCGTGCTAAAGATCAGGCCTATGCAAGTATGAAACAGCGTCCTCTACTGTATGGAATCCCCGTGTTGTTAAAGGATAATATAGAGGCGGATTGGTCGGCAACTACTGCAGGAGCGGAAGTTTTAGCAGGTAATACGACCGAAAATGACGCGTTTATTACCCGACAATTACGGAAGGCAGGAGCGCTGATTTTAGGAAAGGCAAATTTGAGTGAATGGGCTTATTTTTTCTGTGAAAATTGTCCTCTGGGCTACAGTGCCGTCGGTGGGCAAACACTCAATCCTTTTGGTAGAGGTCAATTTGAGTCAGGAGGGTCGAGTTCTGGAAGTGCCGTAGCAATGGCAGTGAACTACGCTGCGTTGGCAGTGGGTTCCGAAACGTCAGGTTCTATTATATCACCTGCTGCTCAGAATAGTATTGTTGGATTGAAACCGACCATAGGAGTTTTGAGCAGAACGGGAATCGTTCCGATATCTCACGATCTAGATACCCCAGGCCCCATGGGGATCTGTGTCGAGGATGTAGCCTTAGGGCTTGAAGCCATGCAAGGGTTGGATACAGCCGACGAAAGCATGGAGGAACAGGGGGCGCAGAAGTACAGTAATTTTGAGAAATCTGAAGATTTTCTTCAAGGAAAGAAAATCGGAGTGCTAAAAGGGCTCTTATCGGATTCGCTATATGTGAAAGCAACGGATTTTTTCAAAAGACAAGGAGCAGAACTCGTGGTTTTGGCTCCAGAGAATCCAGACTTTGACGGCTTTTTGACGTGGCTGACCGCAGATATGAAACGCGATTTACCTAAGTATCTAACTACGCGTGCTGCAGCGGGAGTCTCCGTGAAAAACGTTGAAGAAATACTTGCATTTAACCGCGATGATTTGACGATCCGTGCGCCTTATGGACAGCAACTATTAGAAGGAATCGTTGAAGATAACACCAGTGATGATGAATTAAACGCGATTAAAAAGAAGCTGAGAGCTGTGGGAACTCAGTACTTTGAGGCCTTGCTTTCTGGAAAGGTAGATGTCGTTATCTCTGTAAATAATTGGCATTCCGGAGTAGCTGCAGTTGCCAACCTTCCCTGTTTAACCGTTCCTTCTGGGCTTAAGAGTACGGGAGAACCTCAGGGATTGACCTTTATAGGGAAAGGATTTACAGAAAGATCTTTACTGGCCTTCGGATATGCCTACGAACGAGGAACGCAAAGGAGAAGTATTCCTGAAAACTATTGAGTTGGCTTCTAATTAAGTCATTAAAAAATCATACTTTTGCAAACCGAATTTTTTATAAGATGCGTACAAAAACAACAAAACAAAACAAAATTAACGTGGTTACTTTAGGCTGTTCTAAAAATGTATACGACAGTGAGGTGTTGATGGGACAATTAAAAGCCAATGGTAAAGACGTAGTACACGAGGATGAGAATGATGAAGGAAACATCGTTGTAATTAATACTTGCGGTTTTATAGGTAAAGCAAAGGAAGAGAGTGTAGATACGATATTGCACTACGCGCAAAAGAAAGAAGCTGGACAAGTAGATAAAGTTTTTGTTACGGGGTGTTTAAGTGAGCGATACAAGCCCGATTTAGAGAAAGAAATCACGAATGTGGATCAGTATTTCGGAACGCATGATTTGCCTAACTTATTGAAACATTTGGAAGCAGATTACAAACACGAACTCATCGGTGAGCGTTTGACAACTACACCAAAACACTATGCGTACTTAAAAATTGCCGAAGGTTGTGATCGCCCGTGTTCGTTTTGCGCAATTCCATTGATGCGAGGTAAACACAAGTCAACACCGATCGAAGAGTTGGTGATTGAAGCGACAAAACTCGCGGAAAAGGGGATTAAAGAACTCATGCTAATCGCTCAAGATTTGACTTATTACGGGTTGGATTTGTACAAAAAACGAGCCTTAGCTGACCTGTTAAAAGCTTTGGTAAAAGTAAATGGTATCGAGTGGATTCGTTTGCATTATGCTTTTCCTACTGGGTTTCCAGTTGACGTACTGGAGGTGATGAAAAACGAACCTAAGGTTTGTAACTATTTGGACATTCCTTTACAGCATATCAATACAGAGATTCTAAAGTCGATGAAACGTGGTACTACCCACGAAAAAACGACTGCCTTAATCAAAAAATTCAGAGAATACGTACCTAATATGGCCATTCGAACAACCTTGATTGTCGGATATCCAGGAGAAACGGAAGCGCAGTTCCAAGAGTTAAAAGATTGGGTAGAAGAAATGCGTTTTGAACGCTTAGGAGCGTTTGAATATTCGCATGAAGAAAATACTGGGGCCTACAATCTAGAGGATGATGTTCCTGCCGATGTCAAGTTCCGTCGTGTAAATGAAATCATGGAGGTACAATCGCAAATTTCATGGGAATTAAACCAAGAAAAGATCGGAAATACCTATCGTTGTTTGTTCGACAGAAAAGACGGAGAATATTTCTACGGAAGGACAGAGTTTGATTCACCAGATGTGGATAATGATGTTATTGTAAATGCCAAGGAGCACTATATCAAACTCGGAGAGTTTATCGATATTGAAATTGTAGATGCAGGTGATTTTGACTTGTATGGTGTTCCTGTAAAGTCGTAACTTTAGCGGGTAAAAATACCCGTAAGGAGTGGACAAATTAAGAGCATTTATTTTAAAATACGTGGATATTCCAGAGCAAGAGCTCAGGGATATCCTTTCTTTTTTTCAAGAGAAATCACTGGCAAAAGATAAGTTTATCATGAAAAAGGAGCAGGTGGTAACGGAGTATTACTTTATCGCCTCAGGAGGGCTTATTATTTACGAACTTATTCAGGAGGTTCAATACACGCGGTATTTAGCTTTTGAAAATGAGTTCATCGGTGACATTTCTAGGCTTAAAAGCCATACGCGCTCCTCGTCGTACATCAAGGCCTTGGAAGATACTTTGGTCTATAGTATTTCCCATCAGGAAATGGAACGCTTGTACGATAGGTATCCAAAATGGCAAAAGTTTGGCCGTCTTTTATGGGAAGATGCCTTTGCGAGTGTACTCCGTGGAGTTCACAATTTTCAAACGCTTACGGCCAAGGAACGCTATTTGGACCTCCTCAAGAGATCCGATTTGATTTTTAGGGTTCCGCTTAAAGATTTAGCATTTTTTTTAGGAATCACACCCCAGTCTTTGAGTCGTATTCGAAAGGAAATAAGCGCACAGAAGTAGCCGTGACTACGTAATTATCATTTGGTAATTTTCACAGGAGGATTTTGATAAATCTTTGTAGTGAATTTAAAATACTACCAAAATGATACAGAGAATTATCGGGCTTTTATGTGCCTTCTTTAGCCTAGCTACCCATGCTCAGGTAACCGGTGAGCTTTTTAGCTTACCCAGAGACCGGGCCTTGTTTTACTTACATTATACACCGTTTTCCGATACGGACAATACAACTACTGAAAACTACCAACGCTACAGCACTAAAATAGGTCTCCCAGCCCTTCGAACAGCGAAATTTCAGTGGTACAGTACCGTAGGAGCCGATATTCATCGTTTACCCGATATTGCAACGACAACTCCTTTTACTTCGAATGCCTCTTTGTATTCGGTAAACTACAGCGGATTACTTCGCTATTCCGTAGCCAAAAATTGGTCGATCAATGCCTTGGTACTGCCTCATGTTAACGGAGCATTTCAGGAAGCCTATCAACGCGACAATTTGAGATTTAATGGAATTCTATTCGGGGAGAAACGCTTTAATACACGACGTTCCGATCGATACTTTATAGTGAGTTTTGGTGTTGGCTATCTGACCTTAGAAGGAAAAACTACCGTAAATCCAGTGCTGAATATTGCGGGAAGTTTTTCGAAAAAACTGTCCTTTGCAATCGGAGTTCCTCACAGTTATATCCGCTATAATTTCCATCCGAAACACAGTGTCAGAGCGGTCGGTGATTTAAATGATATTAGCGTATATAGAACTGCAAATGTCGCTGGAAAATCCGTGGCTCGTAAAACTATTTTTACTTCGGGAACGGTAGGAGTGGAGTATACCTATTGGCTCAGTAAGAAATTTGGACTTCAGGTAAAAGGAACCACTGCTGTGTATGAAAAATATCACTGGAAGGAAACCGATGATACGATAGTGCGTCGAATGGTAAAACCCTTTGCCACTTATCTCAGTTTTGGTATCACCTATAATCCGTTTCAATGGTAACAGAAAATCAATCCGTTTTAATTCAAAAGAAGTTTCGAGGAAATCAGCTTTTGAAAATGAGCATTCCAGCCTATTTTTTTCCAGCCATTTCGGCAGGATGTGGAGCTTGGATTACTGGGAATTCTGCGTTGCTATACGCAAGTGTTACCAGTATCGCAATACCGTCGTTAGTTGCCACAGTAGTGAGTTTTGCTTTGTTGTATAGCTGTCGCAATTATTATCGTAATGGACGTGCGAGCTGGCCTTTGCTATTGAGTATACTCCTTACAGTTTTAGGAGGAGCAATACTGTTGATACAAGTTATGAATTGGTGGTCAATGGCCCTAGATATACTCCTCTCGAGCACGATAGGAGCAGTACTGTGTTTGTTAAAATTAAGAAGGCTATGAAAAAGGAAATAGCAGAAGGTAAAACCGTGGTGGTATTTGGAGCCACTGGAACTGTGGGGAGCCCTTTAGTACGATACCTACTAGAACAAAAATGTCGAGTTCGTGCCGTATTGAGCAATCCGAGGAGAAAATTGCCTAAGTCTTGGCTAGACTATGGCGATTTACTGGCTACAGTGGCCGTGGATTTGAATTGTAAGAAAAGTATTGCGGCAGTTTGTCGAGCATCGGATGCTGTTTTTTTACTCACCGCTACCGATCCTAGGCAGGTAGATTACGAAATAGCTGTTATTTCGGTTTGTGAGGAACTGAACATAGGAACTTTGGTAAAGTTGTCGGCACCCGATATTCCGAGTACTATCCATGTAGAGGTGAGTGATTGGCATCGGATGATTGAAAAACGTTTGGAAACATCACCATTAAATTACGTATTGTTACAGCCCTGTTCATTTATGCAAAACTGGTCAAGAACAGCGTTTCCAATTAAGTTTTTTGGAAAGTTCTCCGGGATTATGGAGCAGGCAGCGCGTTGTTATGTCGACGCTCGTGACGTGGCAGAAATAGCGGCAAAATATTTGTTAGACCCTTCTCCCCACAACGGACTAGTGGTGCCTATACGTGGCCCTAAAGCTTATACGCATTACGAAGTGGCTGCATTGCTATCAGAAGTGACGGGTAGAAAAGTCCAATATGAAAATTTGACGAGGGCTGTTTTTTTGAAGCGGTTAACCAAGCAAGTAGGCCTTCCAGATTGGTTGGCGAGACACTTGGCAGAAATAGAAGTATTGGCTATTAAGAACCCTGAGAAGGGCGACAATTCTGTGACGGAAATACTAAATCGGAAGCCTAGGATTATGGAAGCGTATTTACAAGAAGAACGCCGGTTGTTTATGCCGCCTTGGAAACGATAAATTCAGTGATTGCCTCAGTGTTCACTGGGGCAATTTTAGCTGTTGGGACGCAGCGTAAAATAGAAGGTAGTTCCCTTACCTAATTCGCTTTCTAAACGAATCTCACCGCCGTAACCACTTACAATTTTTTGTACGATGGATAGTCCGATTCCTGTAGAGTCTTTGTTGTTGTCTAATTTTTGAAATACTTTAAAAATTTTATCGTGGTACTTGGGAGCAATACCTTTACCATTGTCTTGAACAAAGTATTCAAAACGGTTATTTCGTTCTGTAAATCCCACCTTGATAAGCCCCTGTTCTTTGTCATTGTACTTGATAGCGTTGCCAATGAGATTTTGGAAGAGCTGCTGTGTTCTGTAGAGGTCTCCTTGAATGATCGGAAAGTTTTTCTGAACCTCGATACGGATGTGCTGGGGTACTAGGGTGTGTTTTATAATTCCTTCAATGACCTTGTTTAAATCGATCAACGAGGTTTTAAAATCTTTAAAACGTATGGATGAGTATTCCAAAATTCCGCTAACTAAAGATTCCATTCGTTGAATGTGATCGCCAATTTGATTGATATAGCTGAGTGCTCCTTCACTGAGTTCATCACCGTGATCTTCCTGTACCCAAGATACAAGGGCATCGATATTTCGCAAGGGCGATTTTAAATCGTGCGAAACGATATGTGCATAGTCGTTGAGTTCTTTGTTGCGTTCTTCGAGGCGTTTCAGTAAAAATTGTTGGTTTTCATGTGCTTTACAGGCCTCTAAAGTAACGGCAAACTTGTTGATTACGGGCAGTAACTGACCTAGTTTTTTCTGATTCATGATTCCCCCTTTGGCATAGAGGAATAAATACCCTTCTGTGCCCAGACAAAAAATCGCTAAACTACCCGATTCTATGGTAATTGGGCAGACTTCTGCATAGTGATCTTCGTAATCCACCAGGGTGTATTTCTTAATATCTTTTAAAAAGCGCTCGAGTTCTTTGGGGAGTTTTTTTTTAAGTGTAGTTCCTTGAGGAATAGAAAACTCTTTAAAAAAACGACCGTCGTGCTCTGAGAGTATCCAACCTGCATTTAGGTTTCTCCTTTTGAGCAGCAGGGTTAAAAAATCGTCACAAGTAGTTTGATAGTTCAACGATTTACCTATACTCATCGCGTATTCGTAAAGCCGTAAAATATCTAAAATTTGATTTTCTTTCTCCATTTATTCAAACAGGCCTACTACGATGGTTTTGTTATAAAATTCTATATATCCGTTTCCGTACGAAGAAATCTCACCTAGGGTGAGTGCTCCTGTCATTGAAAGTTCTGGATATTTTTCATGGATGGTATTTGAAATGTTTTCCAATTCTGTTTTAAAGTTATCTTCTAAATATAAAACTCTGGAAATACAGTCGATTATAATTCCAGTTTTTGGGTTTTGTGCTTTGGAAAGACATTCGTTAGCGGCATCCTTTGCAGCCTGCAATAGCGAAGTCTGATCGCCTTTCATGATGTTGATTAAGGTGTTTTCTTCAACCTCGCCAATACACACCAAGGCTCCTTCTTTGTTTACTGTTAACGGATCCCGAATAATATAGTCAACACCTTGTTTAATAATACCTAAAGGATAGCCCTTGGCCAAGTCAAAAAAGTTATCATCATTAAAAGCGGTGTTGGTATCGGTTTCAACGATGTCTTTATACGTGTCAAATGGGGTGTCCCAATTAATTTCTTCCACGGTATTCTTCTCTGCTTTTGTAACGATATAGGGACCTTCTAATTTATTCCAACCGTGTTTTACTCCGATTGCAGATTTCATCGGAACTAAGCAATACACGGCGGCATCTTCAAAAAATCCTTCGCTTGAAAATACGCAAGGTTGCTGTTCTAAACTCAGACTACCCGCGCCACCGCCAAAATAGTTGGTTTTCATTCCGTATTTTTCATAGAGGGCTCCCAAATAGTTAGAAATATGTGAGGTGAGTCCGTCTACAAAAGTTACCAAACTGTAGTCTAGGGCTTCTTCAAACTGATAGGGAGCAATGGTGTATTCGCGTTTACTGATATCCCGAACGGTATAGATTTCATTGGTCTGATCAATAACAGCGACCACAATACCTTTTTCAAAAGCCTCATTATGTGCAATCACTTTTGGGAAAATAGCACCCATAAAATGAACTTCTTGCTGATTTAAGGCTTCAACGAGTTCAGTAACTTCGATTTCCGTATGCTCTCCCATGGAAAGCAACGCCGTTTTCCCCACAGCTTTCGCAGCGATACGTTGGGCGATTTCATTACAGTTGGTAGATTCGATAAACATAAAGCAAGTTTTTCTCTTGTTAAGATACTAAAAAAAGTGAACTAATTCTTTATGATTTCTTTGATAATCAAAAAAATATGGAGTCCTAGCTCAAAAAATTAACTCGCTATTCGTTCCAAAGCTAAATAATGTGTGGTAGTGTCATTGTACAAAGGAAAAATATGCAGCTCACAAGCATACGGAGTTCCGTCCTTTTTGTAATTGGTTAATACCTGTTTAAACGGTTGTTGCAGTGCTAGTTTTTTACGGATCTTTTGACGTTCTGAATCACTTGTTTTCCTGCCTTGTAAAAAGCTTGGCTTTTTGTGTAAGGCAAATTTTTTGCTGTAGCCAGTCATCGTCGTAAATCCTTGGTTAACCCATAGTATGTGCTTGTCAAGGGTGGTGACCACAAGTGCTTCGTAGTGTTGCGAATTTAATATGGTGTATAGGTCGTTTTTCCAACCGAATTTGCCAGCGAGCAGGTTTAGCTCTCCGAGTTCCTTGGTAAGGCTAAGATTTGCGTACAGACGTTGTAATTGCTCGCAGTGAATATCCCAACTTTTTAATGGAGCTATAACAGTACCGGTATTTCTGGCAGCGTCCTTGTTGTCGGTTTGCAGTGCATCAGCATGCTGATTGCAAAAGATGTCGTAACTGAGCATTTGGTGATTGGCAGTTTTCATAGCTTAATATTTTGCAGCTCCAATATTTTGGGAGCTTTGTTGTATAAAATTTCTGAGGTCGTCATTGGCGCTTTTAAGATCCGCCGCACGTAAATACATCATATGACCACTTTTGTAGGCTTTAAAATGCAGGCGGTGACGCATTTTTCCACTCGGATCAATTTTACCTAAGGTGTACTTGGCTGCGGAATAGGTAGTAGCTCCGTCAAAATATCCCGATTGGACAAAAACCTGTAGGTAGGGATTTTGTGCCATGGCTTTCCTCAAATTTTCTCGTGCATTATTTTTACTAAAGTCCCAAGGATGTACGTTGCCAAACATATTGTACTTGACATCGGTTTTGAAATTGAGAACTCGGTTGTTGTAGTAATTAATTGCAGGGGTGAAAGCGTGTAGCCAGGCACCGATTTCTGGATTGAAATCCGTTTTTTCTCCACTTTCCCTTCGGTCAATACCAATGTAACGGCTATCTAAACGACCGATGGTTTTTCCTTCGTTTCTAAGTAACTCTTTCCAGAAATACGTATTGGGAAGCTCTAAGTTATGACGGAGAATCACAGTTTTTGAAATACCTGAATAATGGGCCATTTTGCTGGCAATAGCAAGTCGCTCTTCTTTTGTAATATACGCTCCTTGTGCTAAGGCTGGAAGTAATTCACGCAGGGCAAATTTTTCAGCTTTCGGCAATATTTCTTCTAAGGGCTGTTCTTGTAATTCTTTAGGAAGTTTGTTGTGGTACCATGCAGCAGCGGTATAATACGGAAAGTTGACTGCGTAATCCTCTGAGCTTTTTGTGCGCAATAGCAGATAGTCGGCAGGAGAAACCATAATCACTCCGTTCAGGTACATCCATTGACTATTTTGTAATTCGTAGGCCAACTGCATAACACGAGTTCCTCCGTAACTCTCTCCAATAATGTATTTCGGAGAAGTCCAACGCTGGGTTCTACTCATAAAAGTACTAATCCATTCAGCGAGGTATTTGGCGTCTGCATTGATTCCAAAAAAGTACTTCTTATCTATTTTTCCTTTTTCGTCGCGAATGGCTCTCGAATACCCTGTATTTACAGGGTTGATAAATACGATATCGGCGACGTCGAGTATAGAATACGGATTGTCTTTGATGCCATAGGGTTGTACCGGATAGCCTTCGGTATCCATGGCGAGTAGCTTAGGACCTGTATAAGCGATGTGCATCCAAACGGAAGCGGATCCTGGGCCTCCGTTAAACGAGAGTACAATGGGACGCTTTCCTAAGTCTTTAACCCCAGTTTTTTGATAATAGGTATAATGAATACTCGCTTTGGCTTTTCCGTTTTTATCAAACAAAGGCATCGTTCCAGTTTGCGCTTTGTACTTTAAAGGAGTTCCTTTTATCACGGTCGAATGAAAGCTGGTAACCACTGTATCTAGTGGAATTTCTGCATGTTGAGCTCGAGTTGCAAAGACAATTAAAAAGGGGATGAATACTAAGAACCTCTTCATGGTTGTAACTTTTTTTTGAAAAAATGAATTTAGTTGTAAGGCTAAATATATTAAATCGTCTTAGTTAGGGCAAATTAATTATTTGATTGTAGCGGCGAGAGCACAGAAGAAAAGCACAGCACTACAAATCACAGGCTATATATAATTTGACAGAAGAAAGAAAGGTGTTTCATTGAATAGTTGCGAATACTAATTGATTCGGCACCAGAAGTATAAAGATTAAAGAAATAAAAAAAATATGTTTGTAAAAGGGTATAAGAAAAAAATAACGGTCTTACCCTTATAAAGCAAGATTATATAAACCCTTCAAAATATGATTAACCAACTTATAACTAACACGATATTCTGCTATTTATTCCCCAATTTTAAACAGCCCATACTCCTGAAAATTAGGAGCTAATCAGGTAAAGATGCCCCGCAGAAGTTGAGCGTTTTGTTCCAGAATTTATCCTATTACGCGTTATAGGACTTCTGAAATTGGCGCGTTTGGCCCCTGTGTCGTAGCTTTACCACTCTTCTTAAATTATTTGTGATGTTCGTAGCATCACGCACTCATTTGTTTTCATAGAAATTCACCCACGTTTTGCATAACTAGGCCATTTCCCTATTGGCATTAGTATACCCTATCCTGAAGTCGTAAACTTTTTGGACAGGATGAGCTTAGCGTGAAGTTAAATTTTGAAACATTTTAAAATCAATATATATGAACATGAGAACCTTAAGTGTAGCCATACTAATGGCTATGGGATGCTATTCCCATCAAACCCACGCGCAGTCGTACGACGTACCCATTAATGGTGGTCGAGGCGTAATCATTAGAGCCAATCACGACAATTCTAACCACTATGAGCCGATATCATTTCAAGTAGGTCAAAATGGTAATTTAGATCATTACAAATTGCAGCTTACCAAAACAGCCGCGCATTTTTCAGTGCCTGTGTACATGCAGCAACCCTTACATTTAAACAACAACGCTGCATTAACAGCACACAATGCTACCTTTGGTGGTGTGGCGCGCTTTAATGGGAACTTGTTAGGGAACCGCATTGGATTAGGTATCGATGCACCTCTAGAAAAGCTCCATGTAAAAAATGCCAACATCCGTCTAGATAACGGTCAATACCAAAGTTGGGGACCGATGATTTTACACGCAGATGTCGACAATTCAGGAGATGATATTTTTTCGTTTAGAAACAGTACAGATCAGGAAATGGCCAATTTGACCGATGGGACAATGACCTTGTCGTTTAACAGTACTTTACAGGCATCGGGAATGTTGAAATTGAGAGCGGGATCTTCGGATACAGCTAATGATATCGTTTCTTTTCGCAACGGAGCCAATGAGGAAATGGCCAGATTGCACGACGGTGTATTGAGTCTTGATCAGGTGCGTTTGAATGTAACCACGTTCCCTGATTACGTATTCGCTAAAGAGTATGAGTTGATGCCTATTCAAGAGGTAGCGAGTTATATCGAAAAAAACAAGCGATTGCCAAATATGCCAAGCGAAGCCGAAGTGGTAAAAGAAGGAATGAATGTAGGGGAAGTAAATATCAAACTCGTAGAAAAAGTTGAAGAACTTACGCTGTACATCATTCAATTACAAAAGCAGTTAGACCAACAACAAAAAGCAATTGAATCGCTCAAAAAGACCTCGAATAAATAATTCTGTATTGAGGTAACTCCAAATTAATTTTTTAACAAATGCTTACCATACCAAGTGCTTGAGCACTGTGGTACGGGGATACTCATGTCAAATTTGAAACTAGTTGTAACAAAAGATACCGAATTAAACAACTGTTAGCAGGTAGTTTAGCGGTATCCCAATTAGCAGAAAAAATGAATAGAGTAATCCAAAAAAACAATTTAAAAATGAAAATTAAGACAATTAAAATAGCCTTGTTAATGGCTTTAGGAACGGCTTCATTCACTGCGAATGCTCAGCATGTAATTGGAACAGTACGTGGAATCGATATCAAAGCCGATACCGATGCTCGTGGAGGTTTGGAAGGAATTAGAATGTATGCGGCCAATAAGAAATTAGCCGATTTTAATCCGAGTAATAATATTTTTCACGTGTTGTCCTTTTTCCAAAAAGGTTTGATAACGAATGATGTGAGTAGGTTTTATGCCGAAACACACTTTCATAGAAATACCAATGTGTACGGAGCGTTTAGTGTTTCCGGAAATACGACACATTGGTCCAATGTAGGAATCGGAATTAACCCAGCTGCTGGATTGCACGTAAAAAACAAACACGTGCGTGTAGACGGTGGTGAATACCAAAGTTGGGGAGCGGTTGTATTGCATCCGGATGTGGATAATAACGGTGACGATATTATTTCATTCCGCAACAGTACCAATCAAGAAATGGCAAAAATCCACGACGGAGTTTTGACCTTAAATGGCGGGAATACTATTCAATCACCTGGTTCCTTGACTTTACGTCCGGATACCAACAATTCAGGTGATGATTTTATAGCCTTTAAGAATAGTGCCAATGCAGAGATGGCTCGCTTACAAGACGGTGTTTTAACCTTAGATCAAGTGCGTCTTAACGTAAGTACTTTTCCCGATTACGTTTTTGCGAAAGAGTACAAGTTGATGCCATTGTTAAAAGTAGCTCAGTTTATTAAAAAGTACAAGCACTTGCCTAATATGCCTACCGAAAAGGAAGTCGTAGCTCAAGGTATGAACGTCGGTCAAATCAATACGTTATTGGTGGAGAAAGTAGAAGAGCTCACCTTGTATACTATTGATCAAGAAACGAAAATTTCTAAACAAGAAAAGGCGATAGAGAATTTGACAGCGCGTTTAGAAGCACTTGAGAAATTGTTAAAATCTAAAGAATAATTTATGAAGAAAATACTATGTCTTTTTGCAGTTGCATTGCTGGGACTAAGCGTGCAATTACAAGCTCAGAACACGACGGAACTTTTCAGGTTTGTGTATCAGCCAACTTCAGATGGACCTAAAAAAGCCTTAGTACACAATAGTACCGACCATACAGCAGTATTTGAAAACTTGCAATCAGAACAGTTTAGCAAGCAGGCAGGATACCTTCAAGCGTTTATCTTAAAAAAACTCGAGAACCAAGACGGAAAAGTATTGATCGCCTCTGCCAAGGCACCAGAATACTTTCTGAAATTCAATAGCAGTACCAATACTGTTCAGTTTGCGAAGATCAATGCAGGTGAGAACCTGACTCCTTTTACTTGGGAAATCATATTGAATAGTGAAACGGACGTGAATTTAATAGCGCTGCAAACAGTGGCGAAAAATCGCTTTGCGGTAAAAATGGAAAACAATGCGCCGAAAGTAGCGAACAGAATTACTCCAGGAGGCGCCAAAGTTGATCAAAATTTTTCATTTCGCTTGGAGCGAGTAACCAACGTGTTTTAAAATTTAGTACATGAATACAAAATTATACATACAAAAAATAATGCTTTTGTGTTGCTTATACTTAACGGTATGGGGAGCCAAGGCACAATCAAGACCTCCCGTGTTAATTTTACGAGGGGCCAATGAGTACACAACTCATTTTGATACACAAAACAAGCTTACTACCCAGTTATTAAATGCGGGAACGCAAGGACAAGGAACTGTGGAGTTTTGGGTAATGAAAGCTCATACGCAATCTTTACCGAGTCAAGGAGCGAACGGAGTGTGGAGGTTGTCAAATTTACAAACCGGAGCCGAGGAGTTTTCTTTGGAAGGAGCCGACGGTCAACTCACGGTAAAGCTTGGAGCCACAAGTCAAACCATTGCACTTGAAGGTGCTCATGGATTTTGGAACAACACTTGGCGTCACGTTGCTTTTGCCATTAACAAACAAGCCGGAACCATTCGCTTATACGTCGATGGAGTGCAGCGCGCTAACTTGGTGTACCCGGCAGCGGACTACCATCCAGAGCAATTGTACATGATGGTTACTGCTGACGATCAGTTGAGTGTTGCGGAATACCGAGCTTGGAACCGCGTGCGAACCTTACAACAAATTGCAGATAGCAAGGCATTGACATTTTCGAATGAAAATGGTTCGAATTTAGACCGTTTGGGGTCTAACGGACTGGTAGTAGCCTATGCAGCTGACAATTCGGTAGAGTCGCGTGTGTCGAATTTGCCATTGATGCAGACGCATTGGAACAACATGATCAATGCATCGCTTGGGGCTGATGTACCAAAGGCAGCAAGGGTGACCAGTAGCATTATAAAAAGTGGGGGGAACGACCTGAAGTTGGCCGAATTAACCACCAATGCAGACCATCCTATCTACAGTTTAAAAGACGTATTGTTATACGCTTCTGACGGAGAGGGAAGAACTTCGGCAGGAAAACCCGTGGTTCGCTTGCGTTGGCCTCACATTTCTGGAGCCACCAGTTATATAGTTTCTAGGAGAAACTTAGCAGACCCTTTGTCTAATTTTTCGGATATCCAAACCTATACACCAACATCGAACAATGCAGTTTCGTCGTATTTAACTTACGATGACAATGGAATTTTACCGAATGAGCTCTATGAGTATCAGGTAAAAGCAGAAGGTGTTACTGGGAGTAAACCCGGTAAAGATAACGGGTTTGTGTTTGCAAACGGCGTTGTAAAAGGAAGTGTAGAAACTCCAAAGCGTATCGCAACTCAAGATGTATTGATTGCGGCGACAGCAAACTCAGGAGTTATTCCAGGAAAGGCATTACAGTTTGTGCAAAACAGTAATCCAATTCAAATCAATGATGTTTCCTTGTTTGAGCAGGCTCAAGGAACAGGAACTATTGAGTTTTGGTACCGTACGCCTGCGCAAGGAGTTGGAACGAACACCGTATTTAAGTTAAGTGATGGTGAAATCAGAATTTCTGAAGCACAGGTTCAGGTGATTTCTAGAAATCCACAAAACCCAGCAAGTACCATCACGTATTTAACAGCGGCAAAACCAAACGATACTCATTGGCATCACTACGCAGTGACGTTTAGTCCAACAGGAGGAGCCTTATTTATCGATGGAGGTGTGAAACAACCGACAAACAAAGAGCAACCTATAGTTGCCAATGCGACCACAGCACAACCGTTTGTAGTAGGATTAGCGCGTACCTCTTTGTTTTCTTTCAACGCAAAGGCGACAACTACCTATGAAATGGATGAGGTTCGTATTTGGAGTACTAAAAAGAATGCAACGGAAATTTTTAAATTTTGGCAGTATATTTTAGGAGCGAATACCGCTACGGATCTCTTGGCGTACTACCGTTTTGATATGAACGATCCACGCAATGTATATAACCAAGCAGGAACGACCTTAGGGCGTTTTAGAGGAGTTTCGAGAAGTCCGCTAAAAACTGTTGCACAACCGTATCAACGTATCGTTGACGGGGATGCAGTAACCCAAGTACCTATTCATTATGGAGTGTATACCAACAGTGAAGGATTGTATCGTTTTACCAGTTTGAATTCTGGTCGTCAAGATGCAAATGTTGCGAATAATTATTTGACCTATCGCATCAAACCGACCAAGCCTAACAACGAATTTTCCCCTGAATCTGAGCGTAAAAATATCGAGAGAACCTTGGCTCCCGGTGAGCCAAACCCAACAAATTTCACAAATATATCATCGTATGATATTTCAGGAAAGGTAGTGTATGTAACCACAGTACCTGGACAAGCTGAAAAGGTTGAGTTTCCAACAGTACAGAACACTGGTGTCTTTTTAGACGGTACAGAAGTAACGAGTACGGAAGTAGGATCGTTAGTGCGTACAAACAACCAAGGAGTATTCCGTATTTCTGGTGCTCCAGGAAAACACAGAATTTCTATAGGGCAGCCTAAATTAGAAAAGTCAAGTGTCGCTATCGATCGCATAAGTTTGGATTTCAAATCGAAAGGGTACGCCGTTTCAAAAGCCAACATTGCCAATGCAGCTGATGAAGGATTTACTTGGACTGGATTTGTAAAACCAGACGCGAATGTACCTACTGTGGGTTCTGGCGGAAGCAGCGCTATTCCTGCTAAGCAAACTGTATTGCATTGGGGAGCTATTCAACTAGAACTCCGCAACAATAATGAGTTGGTATTAATGTCGAAAGGTGCTGATTTATTATCAAAGGCTATCGAAGGAAACTCTCAGTACAATTTCTTCGGAATCACAAAGGATGTTACGAATAACGTTATTGGATTATGGGTTAATGACGATTATCAAACACATGCCTATACAGGAGAAGCAATTGATAGCAAACTGTATTTGGGAGCGAGTTATGTGAGCCCGACAGAAATGAGTAATCACGCGATCGCGAACATCGATTTAATCGAGTATAGAAACAGCCATTATACGAGTCAAGAACTCAGTGAAATTAAAAGTGGTAATGTGGTAGCGAAAGATAAGGAGCACTTAAAATTAGCGTATAATTTTGAGCATACCTCTGGAACGAGAGCTGTAAACCTTGCTTTGAGTACCGGAACTGCTAACAACTATCTGAGTTTACATCAAGGAGCCTACTTTAATAATAAGTCGAGAGCGAATTACATTCGAAAGTTTGCTTTTGATTACAAGGCTTTTGAGTCTGGAGATGCAGCAGCCTTGGTAAATCCGAAAAATGATAAGGAATACCTGTTTAATTTAACAGAGCCTACCGGAAATATCAATTTTGAGAACATTACACGTCGTTCTTTTGTAGGAAATGTAGTAATTCCGTGTAATAACAATGTAGGAAATTGGACAGGTAAAATTATTCGTACTGACGTACAGTTTCCGCGCTATGAACGCGCTATTACAGCGAGTAATTTTAACGATGAGAATAACTTGTTTACCGTACATGACTTATTGCCTGGGCAGTACCGCGTAGAAATTACGAGAGAAGGAACTACCGACAAGGTGCAGTCGTCGATTATTGACTTGCGTACAGGGAACAAGAGTTATGATTTCCCTTATCGCAACGATTTAGAAATTGATTTAGCTTTGTACAGTGTTACAAAAGAAGAGGTGGAAGGAATTACTTCTATGGATCAACTTGCGAGCAAGCGCATCAATCCAACCTGTGGTGCTGATCAGTCTATTTATAAATTAGAAGCAGGAAAGAGCATCCTTGCGGTAGTTTCGGTATACGAGGACTACAACGGAAGTAAATGTCCTGTTGATAATGCCACTGTGAATCTTAACGGAGATTTAATTATCGCACCTACCAACGGTAAAACTGGAGATAACGGGAAGAAATCGTTTTTGACCTTTGCCGGAAACCCTAATTTTATCGGAGATTATTTGCGTAACATGGCCATAGTAGTGAGCCACAACAACCGTACTAAAACGGTAACCAAGTCGGCGTATGTTACTGGTGCCAGAAGGGGTAATGAAGATTTTACCTTAACAGATCCGACAGTTGGGTTTGTATTGTACGATCCACCAGGAGATGCGAGTTCAGCGACTTTAGCACGAGGTGCTACCTATTCGTTTAGTAAATCTGTAGGAGGTGGTTTAGATTTAAATACAGCTACGGAAATTACGGTAGGGTCTGATATCGAAACGCAGATGGTATCATTGGCTATCGCAGCGCCATTAGGAGTTGGGATCGGACAGGGGATCATTTATACTGTGGTAGAACAGGAGTCTAAGTTTACTGGAAATATCGATGCGAACTTCACCTATCGTCACACTGAGCAAAACGGTACGAGCGTTTCGTTAGAACAATCAATAAGTACTTCTTCAGCAGAGGATATTGTAGGAGCTGATGCCGATGTATTTATCGGAGCATCACGTGTATTGACCTTTGGTACGGGAATGACGCTTCGCGTAGATTCGAACTGTATGCCAGTTATCGATACAGATAAGAAGGTAATGACAGCAGATAAATTGACCCCTTTTGTCTATACCCGTCAAGATATTGAAGATCGTATCATTAGAAATTTACAAGACTTGTTAATTAAAAAACACGACGAACTTTTCCCACCAACAGCAGAGGAGATAGCAAAGCGTAGTTCATTAAATTACCAAGCTACAATCGATGCTTTCAATATCAATTCTGCAGCACCAGAAACAGACAGAGCTTTGGTTAACTACGTATTCCAAATTAACCGATGGAAACAAATAGTACAACGCAAAACTAGAGCGGAACAATTGACGTATATGAATGAGCAAACCAAAACATTTGCAAGTACTACTGCCGATTTAAAAGCAGTGGGTAGCGGTTTAGGAAGCTCAGTAACGCAATTGGATTCACAAGTATCGTTTAGTGGTGGTACTTCTACTACCTATACGTTAACTAGAGGGAGAGAATCTAGTAATCAGGATTCAGGAGGATCGACTTTTGGTGGAGGTACAACCTTTAACAATAGTTTTAATATTGCTGGTGTAGCCTTTAGTCTTAAAACAGATATCAAAACCTTAGGAGTTGTAGAGGCCAGTGACAACAATGCGAATACGAATGGACGTGTAGATAGCTTTACCTTGTCAGACGGCGATGTAGGAGATCAGTTTAGCGTACGCATTGCACGTGATAAGGTCTACGATACACCTGTTTTTTATACGGTTGCCGGGCAAAGTGTGTGTCCGTTTGAATCGGGAACAGTGCCTAGAGAAGGGGTAGAAATCACTGTTGATAGTGCTGTAAAATACGGTACTGGAGGAGAGTCTATCTTGTATAATTTGACCTTGCGAAATACACAAATTGCGAATGATGCCACTCGTAAAGTGTACATCGTAGGAATGAATGGAGCATCGAATAGTAAAGGAGCACAAGTGTTCTTAAACGAATCTCCAATATTTGAGCCTGCAACGACTTCTCCAATAAACTTTGGCTTGGATGGAAATTCACCAACAGGAGTACAACGAGAAGTGAAAGCTCAATTGCGCATTGCAAGAGGTATGGATGCACCAGAGGAAATTTCTTATGAAAATATTGGAATCCGTATTTACTCGGCATGTGAGCAAGCAGGTGATGGGTACAGAAGTTACCGAGTTGATGAGTACAACGAAGTAGGGGTAGTACCGTTCCAAGAGATTTTTGTAACGGCGCACTTTAAAGGAGCGTGTGTTAGTGAAATTCAACCAGATTTGCCAGCCAACAACTGGGTGGTTAACAATACGAGTCAGAATCAATTGAAATTCCGTTTTAGAATTCCAGAGGTGGTAAACAACCAAGTAGATGAGAAATTTACGGTAGCCTTAGAGTACGCTTTACCAGGGAATAGTGAAACTTTTGAATTGAAAAAGTTATCGTTGACAGAGCTTAAGGAAAATATGGATGCGACCACTGGCTTTATCAGCTATACAGCCGATGTATCTGGACTATCAGACGGAGAGTATCGCTTTAGAATTGCTCCTGTTTGTGATGATGGAGGCGCCAATTTACCGGCGAGTAGAAAGAATCCAACAACTTATGTGACAGGGCGAATCGCGCGCTCGGCACCTACGATTATCAGTACCAATCCAGTAAATGGAGGGGTGTTAACGCAAGGACAAATTACCGCTGAGTTTAACAGAGCCATCAATCCGTTAACGGCAGTAAATAGCAGTTTCTCTTTACGAGGAATCTTAGGTGGAGTACCAAAAGATTTAATTTCTGCAGAGTTTGATAATGTCAATGACGTGGTGACCATCCCACATCAGCAAGAGTTCAATTTGGAGAACAAGAAGGCATTTACCGTTGAAATGTGGGTAAATCCAAGTTCATTGCCAACAGGTGCAACCGTAGTTCCGATTCTTAAAAAAGGGTCGAATTACAATATCGGTTTAAATGCTCAAGGTAATATCGTGTTGAATAATACGGTAGTTAGCTCACGTTCATTACAACCGTTTAACTGGACCCATGTGGCAGTAACGTATGACGGTAACCAAACAGCGACTATTTATTACAATGGAGTATCGGCAGGTTCAGGAAGCATTACAGCTTTAACGACGAATGCTGATCCGATAGAAATCGCTAAAAATGAAGGTGGTAATTCGTATGTAGGAAAGTTAGATGAAGTACGTATCTGGACCATTCAGAGAACACCAACAGACATCGTTGCCAAAATGGACGAGCAATTGATTGGTAATGAACTGAATTTAGTAGCCTACTTTGTATTTGATGACAATCCACTTAAAGGAGCTAATGGAGCACCAGATGAGGCGATTAGAGATTATACCGGAAATGCTTTGGCAACTACGCAAACAGGATTGAGTTTTGTTCGTGGAAGTGCAAATGCAGCACCGTTAGATCTTACGAGAATGGCGAAGGACTTACAGTTTACAGTAACGACATCTCACAACGACACACAAGTGCACCTAACCCCAGTATTTGATGCTTCGTTTGTAGAGGGAGCTCAGTTAACGGCAATGGTTTTAAACCGACGTTTAGAAGACCCATCTCGTAATAAGATAGCCGGAAAAGCTTGGTCATTTGTGGTGAATAAAAACACCATTGGCTGGAGTCAAAATAATATCCGTGTGACTCAAGCTCAAGGAACGAGCACAAAGATTTCGACGATAGACCTCGATAATTCTAAAGGAGGAACTCCTGTGAAATATCGCTTTAAGCAATTGCCATCATGGTTGTCAGTTGAAAAAAATGGTACTGCTGTCGAAGAGAATAGCTTCCAAGATTTGGCTACCGGATTTGTTGAGCGCGATTTAGATTTCGTCGTGGCTCCTTATTTAAATCCAGGAGTTCATGCTACGGATGTTTATATCGAAGTGATCCAACGAGTGAACAACAAGGATGTGCCGATTGGAGTAGAAGCTTTCCATTTGGAAGTAGAGGTGACCTGTGCAGCACCTGATTTTGCAGGGAATTTTAACTCCAACAACTATTTCGGTAGCATGAGTATCAGTGGAAACTTAGTAATCAACGGTGAAAAGTCTGTTGATACTGGAGATATTGTTGCGGCTTATCTAAATGAAGAGTTCCGCGGACAAACCACGGTTACTACCGGAGGACTAGTCAACTTGAGTATTTTTGGAAACAATGGAGAAACAGGACTACTGACCTTTAAGGTATGGGATGCTTCTGCATGTACCGAGTACCAAGGAATTGTAGAATCGTACAATTATGCATTCCGTTCTCGTATTGGATCGGTGAGTGCACCGGTGAACATGACGGTTGGAAGTAAAATTTCTAAGCGCATAGCACTGGCAACTGGATTCCAAGAGTTGAGTTTTAACCTACGTGATAATAGAGCATCGATGAATTTATCACTACAAGCTATTAAAGGTTTGACTGCAGGAGATCAGATTTACGATACGAAATCTGGAACTTTATTAGCCACCGTTGCAGCTAATGGTAGCTTTATTTTAAACTCAGGAGCGACGAACCAGTTAGATACACGTAAAGCCTACACCGTAAAAGCGAGTGGAGCAAAGCTGATAAGCATTGAAGGAATTCACGTTCCTGTAGATACCGATATCCCTGTACTAGCAAATGCAGATACTGCAATTCCGTATTTCCCAACGGATTTACAGACCTTACCAATAGCGTTACGCTCATTAAACTCAACTACAGTAAGTATAGGTGATCGTATAGAGCGTCGTGGTTTACAAGCAGAGTACACCGCTGACGGTTGGAAAGGAAGTTTAACGCATATGACGCCAACCTTAGGATATATTTACCGAGCATCTAGAGCAGGGGTGTTAAATTACAGTGGTATTGCCAATACTCCAGCACCAGCTGCAAGAGGAGCCCATGCAGCACTCGCTGTGGAGGATTACCTCGATAAAGCTGCGAAGTTAAACTGGAAAGTTGATCGCAATGCCTACCCGAGCTTTATGTATATGGTAGCTACCTTAGATTCGGAAACGCTTGACTTAGAACGAGAGCACGTGGTTGCCGCGTTTGTTGACGGAAAAATTAGCGGGATAGCTAAGCCGATGTTAATCGACGGCGCTTACCACTATTTTGTCGGAATTGGAGGATTTGCCAAAGGAGCAATCAGCTTTAAGTTGTACGATGGAGAAAGCATCGTCAGCTTAGACAATGCACTTGAATTTGAACGTTCGGCGCATGTAGGAACGGTTGAAAATCCTTTTGTATTACGACATACTGCGAAGCCAGATGCGTTGGTGGATGCGTTAGATACTGCCTACAGTTTAGGTCAAAATGAACCGAACCCTATGACAGATAGAACGCAGATTACTTTCCAAGTGGCAAAAGATGAATACGTAGAGTTGAGCTTGTACAATGTGCTAGGACAACGCGTACACACCTTTGTAGCAGAGGAAGTAAAAGGAGGAACTTTACACAAAGTTCAATGGAACTTACAAGATGAGGCAACCTCGTTTAAATCGGGAGTGTACATCTATAAGCTTCAAACAGCATCGAAAACCCTTTCTCGAAAATTGATTATTAAATAATCAATTGTATACAGACCGCCTTCGGGCGGTCTTTTTTTTTGCTTTTACTCTGTAAATGTTCATCAACAATGACACGCGTTTTATCTACTGCTACCCTTGTTGTTTTATTGCTTTTTCTAATAGAAATAAATGCCTAGAAAATAGTGGGTGTGGCCTCGATGATGTTACGTACTTTTCCTTGTGGACTCAAAATAACAGATCCTTTTAAAGTAAAACTGTCATAGAAATGCAAAACGATATGCGTTTGATCCATGCTAGCTCGTACGCTAGGATTACCGTAAATAGTTTGTAAAAACGAATAGTCAGCTTCGTTGAGTTGCCAGACTAAAGTAGCGGTTTCCAAGTCAAAGGCACTGATGAGGTGCTTTGTTTTTTCTTTGATATTAGGACGATGGCGAATAATGAGTAGGTTTGCATTGCTCGCTACAACGCTAGCATCCAGAAAAACGCGCTTCGTGTTCCAGGGGGCAGTGAGTGTTCCGGTACGAAGTTGTAGTTTTTTTCTGTGTTTATTGAGGTTACTAAAGTAAAACAACGGATACGCATAGGTTTTTCGGGAGCTGAACGTGTTCGTGTTCGGATTGAAGTAGTATTTGTTTCCATCGTCTGTACGTATACTCAGTACCTTGCTACTGCTTGAGTAGTCAAAGCTTACAATGTCTGCCTCTGCGGTTCCTGGTAGTGAAGGACCTAAAGCATCCAAATTTTCAACAACCACTTTTTGTTGACGCATGCTGTATGCTTTTAGATAGTTCGATTTTTTTTCAAAAACCCAAAGGGTATCTTTTCCAACGGCAGTATGTAAGTTACTCCCAGATATGTTTAGTTTATCGGCAAAAATAATCCGATTGCTATCCGCTTGTATTTTTTTGAGAACTGCAAAACTGGAGTCACTGCTTCTAGCAACGTGGTCAGCATTGATATGAACACCACGGATTTTTTGGATTCCAATTTCATACATGGTTTCCGGTGAAATAACTACTCGTTCCTTAGTCCAATAAGCGCCCTTTGTATCGATATTCAAGTAGTCGAAAACGGGTAAATATTGAGGACTGATAAAAATAGCTGCGATGAGTAATGAAAAAAGAGTATCGCGTTTGGTAGTCGTTGTTCCTTTTCGATATCCTATAAATGCGGCTATTGCCGAGAAGATTCCAAAGTAAAATAAAAAAGCTAGTAGGAGAACGAGCACTAAGGGCAGTGCTGCATAAAGGCCGTCTGAATTTTGAATAAAGAAATCGTAAGACGTTCCGCTTTGTCCAGGTTTATAGGAGTAATGAGTGCTAGTATAGGCAATATCTCGATTAAAAAATAGCTGATTGGGTAAGCTTATCGGGAACTTGAACAATACTCCTAAAGCACTGACAATCATAAGTGCGGCAAAGGCTCTAACACCTAAAGAGCTATCTAGGGTTTTTACGTCGGGACGTTTGGGTTTCATAGTCATTTAATTTAGCGGTTTAAAGATAAATAAAAACGAGCATCCCCATTCGTAAAAATCCATTGGAATACGTTGGTACAATAAATTCAGAAAGGGAGTTCGGCCCTTACAGTGAGGTAAAAATCAGGAAATGTCAATTTAAAACTTCTCAAAAACCCCCAAACCAAACAAGGCAAAGTCGTATTTTACAGGATCTTTAGGATCAAATTTACGCAGGGTTGTATCGAGTTCAACCAGGGCTTTCCAGTCATTTTGTTTTCGTGTTAAAATACCCAATTTTCGAGCTACGTTTCCAGAATGTACATCCAGAGGGCAGTGTAAATTTGCGGGACTATGGCTTTCCCAAAGGCCTAAATCGACCCCAGTTTTATCGTTTCTAACCATCCAGCGTAAAAACATGTTAATGCGTTTTGAGGCCGAATTTTTAAGCGGATCAGACACGTGTTTTAAACTGCGATCGAGGTGAGGGATCTCAAAAAAGATTTTTTTAAACTGATGAATGGCTTGTTGGTAATTGTCTTCTTGAGCAGAAGGTCTTAGCACGGCTTCAAGCCCTTGGTGGTTCTCGTAAATATTTCGCAAGGAACGAACAAAGTGACGTATATCGTCAGCGTTAAAAGTTCGGTGAACAAAACCGTCAAATCGCTCTAGATCGGCTTCCTGATGTCCCATGACAAACTCGAAAGGAACATTCCCCATGAGTTCCATAAGTCGATGGGCGTTTTTTATAATCATCGTACGATTTCCCCAGGCTATTGTTGCGGCAAGAAAACCCGCAATTTCGCTATCCTCTTTTCGCGCAAACAAATGTGGAATTTGAATAGGGTCACTGGTAATAAAATCAGGGTTGTTATACGTTACTACTTTGTGGTCTAAAAATTCGTTGAGTTCTTTTTGTGTCATACCGGTTTATTGTCCGGCAAAGGTAACAAACATAAAGAAAGCATTGTACAATGCATGTAATAAGATGGCCCAAAGCAGCCCGAGTTTGATGCGAATATACCCTAGATAACACCCGAGAATTAGTTGAGGCGCTACGAGTAACGGACTCAGTAAGAGTACTTCTACACTCAACGGATAATTGGTGATATGAACAAATCCAAAGACTGCGCTAAACAGATAAAACCAAAATGGAAAAATACGGCTCTCTTTTGTGAACTTGAGAGGAGCTCTAAAAAGGAGTTCTTCAATAATGGGGGCTAGTAGTACGATGAGTAAAAAAACGGTCAGTTTTGGTTGTGATTCCAAAACTTGTTCCACTGCGTGATTCTCCAGAGATATCCAATCGAGAGACTCAACGAGACTAAATATCGGACTTAGTATAAGGGTTGTGAGCAATGCAACACTGAACATACGACCAAAAAACAACCATTTTTCTGAGGTACTCAGGTGATCAGGCAGTGCAGTGTATTGCGGTTTGCGCAGAAAGCGTAAAAGGTCGGTTACAAATACTTTCATTAGGATTCTACGATGCGTCCGTCTTTCATTACTAGCTTGCGGTCGGCCATATTGGCGAGCTCTTGGTTGTGCGTGACAATGACAAAGGTTTGGCCAAAGTTGTCGCGGAGTTCAAAAAAGAGTTCGTGCAGTTTTTGGGCCGAATTGGAATCGAGGTTTCCACTCGGTTCATCAGCAAATACTACGGAAGGTTTGTTAATAAGTGCTCTGGCCACGGCAACGCGTTGTTGTTCACCACCTGAGAGTTCATTAGGCTTGTGACTAGCACGATGACTCAGCCCTAAGAAATCTAATAATTCCAAAGCGCGTTTTTCGGTTTCAGCTTTGCCTTTTTTTGCTATATAGGCAGGAATACAAACATTCTCTAAGGCAGTGAATTCAGGCAGTAACTGATGAAACTGAAAAATAAATCCTATGTGTTGATTTCTGAATTGTGAGAGCTGCTTGTCAGTAAGCCCTGTAACAGAGGCATTATTAATGTGCAAGCTAAAAGCATCGGTGGTGTCGGGTTGGTCAAGGGTACCCAATATTTGTAATAAAGTGGTTTTTCCAGCTCCTGACGGACCGACGATGGCGATGATTTCTCCTTCTTTGATGTGTAGGTCAAGGCCTTTTAAAATATTGACGCTTCCAAAACTTTTGTGAATATTCTTAGCAACTATCATAGGAAATGAGTTAGAAAAACGAATGTATAAAAAAGAAATCAGATTCTCGGCATGGGAGGAATCTGATTTCTTAGGTGAGGGACTATAATATGTTTTTTAGATTGTTGTAATCGACAAAATACACCAGTCTCACGGAGAAGGTATGTTGCATATCTTCTTTAAAAAGTCGATTAATATTATCCGAGAAACTGATGTTTGCGGGAGCAAAGTTATGGCTAGGATTGATGGAGTTTCTGTAAAAAGCAATGAGCTGACTCCCAGGAGCAAATTGCCAAACGTAGTTCAAATCCAAATTCCAGCTATTAAAATTTCGATCGTGGTTGTCTTGATAATTATTGGCGACCAAACTTCCGTCTTTCTGTAAGGTGTAGTATTGATTGTGATAAGGAACCTTACTCCAGTTGTGTCGGAAGGCAAGTGATAAGGAAGCTTTGGTACTAAAGCTAAATTTTCCGGTCAATGAATTGTCGTAAGTCGTCCAATCGCGTTCTCCAAAAATGATCTGGTCGAGTAAATTAGCCGTACCAGGATTGTTATTTACGTAATCCTGATTTACCTTTCGTACATACCCTTGTTCTCTGTTGGTTTTGTTGTATCGCAATGCGTAAATTAACGAGAATCGGTTATTAAATCGATATCTAGGAGCAAAGCGAAATCCGTAACTCTCCCTTGGATTGTCTTTAAAGAAGGTGTAGTACCAATTGTAGTCTACAGCAAACTTTTTTCTGTAATCGGTAGAGCCCCAATGATTGAAGTTTACACGGAGTGGAGCCTTAAAAAAGATACCACTCGTAGAACCTTGACGTGGTTCAAAGAAATCTTTTCGCGGCGTGCTAAAATTTAGATTTCCCCCAAAACCAAAACGCTTTCGGGTCGATGCCCAAAAATTCAAACCAGCATTGGTACCGACATAAGTTCCGGGAGTATGCAGGAAATTCATGTTGTAGTACATGCGAATCTGGTAGTTATTAAAGATCCCCTTGGGTTGTAAAATTCGATATGCTAAAAAGCTGTAGATGGTCTGTTCGTTATTGCTAAACAAGATTCCTAGGTCGTTAGGATTAAAATCTTTACTTTCCACATTGTATCCGATTTCTCCTCGCCAGTTCCCAGCGTGTTTTCCAATACTGGTATCAAAAGTATAGCCGAGGTTGGGTTGGCTAGCGTCATCCGAGATAGTACTCATTTTAAAAGACCCATCAATATTGTAGCGACTTTTCTTATCCTCCACATGCCAAAGCAATCCGGTAACATTGGCATCTCTAAAGTCACCAATGCGGGTTACATTCGTATTGATTAAAGTGATGGCTGAGTTTTGGTTAAACTGCTGATCCAAGACCATAATATTATAATTGGAAAAGGGGTTGATCACAGCTTTACGGGTTTCTTTCGAAGTTTTGTTTTGTATGGTCACTTCGGTTTTATCGGTAATCGCATTAAAAAAACCAATACCGAGTCCGTTTTTGGTGCGTCCTGAAATTTTGATGGCATTTAGCATGTCCACTTTGTTCGGGCGATCGATGATCTCTTCATCACTACTCAGTTGGTTGGCAACTTTGAACTGATCAATTGGGCGTCCTCCAATTCTACGCGAATAAAACAAACGCCCTTTTGTAAACAATTCAGTTCCTTCGGTAAAAAACTGACGTTGCTCTGTAAATTGTTGTTCAAAAGGCCCTAGGTTCAGTTGCACATTGTCGAAACCTGTTTGTCCAAAATCAGGAATCAGCGTAGCGTCGAGCGTAAAATTTTCAGTAATTCCGTATTTAATATCCATTCCTACACTCCAATCGGTGGTAGTTTCTTTTGAAGTATTTTTAACTGTAGCGGAAGCATACGGATAAAATAGCAGTCGAGTGGGAGGTTTGATATCTTTGAAATCTTCATACAAACCGTCGTATTGGGTCCAGTTTCCTTGTTTATTATCGATAAAATTCCATGAAAACTGGGCATTTAAATTTTGTACGCGTCGGTGAAAGTTAATCCCCCATGATTGTACTGGAAGGTTCGCAAATCGCAGTGCGCGATAGGGAATTTTCATTTCAACAATCCAGGCTTTGTCGGTAATGGAAATTTCACTTTCCCAAACGGCACTCCAATTAAAATCTTCGTTGCCATTTGAAATTTTGGCATCAGCCTGCACCCCCGAGCTGGTCACGATAAATTCAAAAGGATTTTGGCCGTCATCGTTTGGATTCACGGTCATGAGAAAGAAATCGGCATTTCCGATATTATCTCTATTGGTGAATTCTGCAGGGATTTTCTGCGGATCGGGCGCTTGCATGTATGCACTGATGTAAATAGCTTGATCGTCGTAAACGAGTTTTACTTTAGTGGGATGAGTATTGGGTTCAGCTTGTCCGTTGTCGGGACGCATCATCACAAACTGATCTGCTGTAGGAGCGAGCTCCCAAGCGGGGTCATTAAGCTTACCGTCAATTTTAGGTGCGTCCGTGACGCGGATGGCCGGTAATTTCTTTCGGTTACTGTTAACTCCTTGTGCAGCTGCTTTTTGAGGTAACAGCAGCCAAGACAGCGCCAACAGGGCTAGTTTTGTACGCATAGTGCAGTGTAATAGGTTTCGGGTTGTTTTCTCTTATCAAAGTGCTAAATTATTTATGCCTTATGATAAGATTTCATAAATTCATGTTAATTACCTAAAAGACATGTTAAAAATGTAGTAGTGACACTTTTTATGTTAACAAATGGTAATCAGTAAAAAAAAGGGGTGTAGACAAATATTAACGAACTAACATTAAAATAAACGGTAAAATACAAGGTATTATCAATTGAATTTGTATTTTTGTTCGACTTTAAAAACATTCTTATCTAATGAACTTACACGAATATCAAGGTAAAGAAATTTTAAGCAGTTTTGGCGTTCGTACACAACGCGGAATTGTTGCAAATACACCAGAAGAAGCTGTTGCAGCAGCACAAAAGTTGACTGAAGAAACAGGTACTGGTTGGCATGTAATCAAAGCGCAAATTCACGCAGGTGGTCGTGGAAAAGGTGGAGGAGTAAAGTTAGCGAAAAACTTAGATGAGGTTAAAAGTATTTCTAATGACATTTTAGGAATGATGTTGATAACTCCTCAGACTCCAGCTGAAGGTAAATTAGTAAATCAAGTATTAGTAGCTGAGGATGTATATTACCCAGGTGACAGTGAGCCGAATGAGTTTTATATGTCGGTTTTATTAAACCGTGCATCAGGTAAGAATATGATCATGTATTCTACAGAAGGAGGTATGGACATTGAAGCAGTAGCGGAAGAGACTCCTCACTTAATATTTACTGAAGAAATCGATCCTGCAACTGGATTGTTACCATTCCAAGCTCGTAAGATTGCCTTTAATTTAGGATTGTCTGGAGCTGCGTTTAAGGATATGACTAAATTCGTAGCTGCATTGTATACAGCATACGTGAAGTCTGATTCTTCATTATTTGAAATCAACCCAGTTTTAAAAACTTCTGACGATAAAATCTTAGCAGTAGATGCAAAAGTAACTTTAGACGAAAACGCTTTGTACCGTCATAAAGATTACGCTGAAATGAGAGATTTGAGAGAAGAAAATCCTATCGAAGTAGAAGCGAAAGCTGCAGGATTAAACTATGTTGATTTAGATGGTAACGTAGGATGTATGGTAAACGGAGCTGGTTTAGCAATGGGTACTATGGACCTTATTAAGCAAGCAGGTGGAGATCCAGCAAACTTCTTAGATGTAGGAGGTACTGCTGATGCTCAACGTGTTGAAACTGCTTTCGGAATCATCTTAAAAGATCCGAACGTAAAAGCTATTTTAGTAAATATCTTCGGAGGTATTGTACGTTGTGATCGCGTTGCTCAAGGAGTTGTAGACGCTTACAAAAACATGGGAGACAAAATCAATGTGCCTATCATCTGTCGTTTACAAGGAACAAATGCACAAGAAGCAAAAGAATTAATTGATAATAGCGGAATGGAAATTATTTCAGCCACTGAATTCCAAGAAGCTGCTGATAAAGTACAAGAAGTATTACAAGCGTAAGCACCTTGTACCGCAATTAATTTTTAGTTAGATATAAAAAGCCTCAACGTTTTCGTTGAGGCTTTTATTTTTAGAGAAACCTTTTGTTGAATTCTTCTTTATACGCTCTACCGATATTGAGTTGCTTCCCAGTGTCGAGGTACAGTAAATTTCCTGCAATTTTCTGTATGCGATGGGTGTTTACGATATGCGATTTATGTACTTGAATAAAGTTGTTTTTTGGAAGCTTAGAAAGCCAGTTTTTTAAGGAAATAGCCGTCAGAGTCTTGCTGGTTCCCGTATATACTTCCGTATAGTCGGCAGAGGATTCTATATAATCAATGGAAGAAAAGTAAATCTTTAGATGTTCATAGCCCGATTTGACAAAAATAAAATCGCATGGCTCTGGCATAATTGCGTTTGTATTTGTAGTCAGTGCCAGTTGTTGTGCTTTGTTTACAGCTTTTACAAAGCGTTCAAAAGAAAAAGGTTTGAGTAAGTAGTCAGCAATGTCCAATTCATAGCCTTTGAGAGCGTATTCAGAAAATGCTGTGGTCAGTATGATTTGAGGCTTGTTGTCTAAAATTTCTAAAAAGTCAATGCCTGAAATTTTGGGTAAATGCACATCTAAAAACAGCAAGTCTACCGGAGCTGTTTTTAAGTATTGTAAGGCTTGTAAGGCATCAGAAAAAGTTCCTGTCAATTCTAAAAAATCGATTTCTGCGATAAACTTCTGCAGAATGCGCTGCGCGGGGGGCTGATCTTCAACAATAATGCATTTCATTGGTTATGTAAGTTTTATGGTTAACACTACCTTGAATTTAGCATCGGACTGCTCAATTTTTAAATCGTGTTTCTTTGGGTATAATAGTTTGAGTCGCTTCTGCACATTCGCCAAGCCTATTCCATGAGCTAAGCTCTGGGTGTTGGTATTTTCAAGATAGGAATTGTGACATTCAAAGTACAAGGTATCATTTTTTATACGAACAGCAATATGAATAGCTATGGCATCGGATTGACTTGCCGTGCTGTGTTTGAAGGCGTTCTCTATGAATACCATAAGAATTAAGGGGGCTATAGTGTAATTTCCTCCTAAGTTTTCCGTTTCAAAGCGCACACTGCCACGGTCCTCAATTTGAAGTTCGTTTAAAGCAGTAAAGTTTTTAAGGTGTTTGATTTCTTTGGCTAAAGGCACGAAGTTCTCTTTACAGTCGTACAACATATAGCGCAATACAGAGGAGAGCTCTAAAATGATGGAGGGGGTTTTAGGAGAATTGTCCAATGCATAAGAATAGAGATTGTTCAGGTTGTTAAATAAGAAGTGCGGATTTATCTGAGACTTTAGAAACTGCAATTCACTTTCTTTGATAAGGTCTTTAAGTTCGTTGACTTCGCGCTGTTTTACAGAGGCGTCCCAAGCCAGCTTAAAGGCGACAATCATAAAAATTAAGGGTAAAATATTGACCAAGGTAAGAAAGACGTTCGAAACGTGCTGCCCACGCTCTCCGGGAAAGAAAATTTTCTCAAAAACAAATTCTTCTAAAAAATAAACGACACCACACAGTACCAAAAGAGCTACACTTAAGGCAACGTATTTTTTGGTGTAAAAGTACTTTGGAAGTAGGTAATAACTGATAAAAAGTCCGGCACTTACATAGTGTAAGAAAAAGACCACTTTGTCAATTTCAAGACGAGGATCGTGTTTGTCAAAGGCGAAAAAGAGGAATAAGATGCTTAAAAATACAAGCTGATAAATAAACTCCTTGTACGCTGTGAAGGTCGATTTTTTGTTCATAGTATAAAGGTAGTCGAATTTCTGTAAGCCTAGGTAAATAATCAGCAATCGACAAAACTAGCGGGACAAACGACTTGAGTTGTTCATCCAGCTGTTTTGGTAGTTGAAAGATTTTTTTGGGCGGATCCAGTGATCTGAGAGATTTTTGCGATCTAAACAAAGACCAAATGAAATATTTAATACAGCAAGTATGGCTACTTTTAATGATCGTCTCATGGAGCGTTTGCGCGCAACAGTCGACTAAGGTTGTTGGAGTGGTCAAGGATAAGGCCAGCCAGCAGCCACTAGAATTTGTCTCGGTGATTTTATTGGATGCCGAAAGTAAGCAACCGTTAACAGGAACTACCACGGGAGTAGATGGAACGTTTGTTTTGGGAGTAAAAAAGACAAATTTTCTGGTCGAAATAAGTTTTATCGGATTTAAATCTTTGCGATTACAACCTGAGGTAAAGAATGCCTATGTGAATATGGGTACTTTGTGGCTCGAAGAAGATGCGGAACAGTTAGAAGAAGTAGTCGTAAGGGCAGAAAAATCTACTACAGAGTTTAAATTGGATAAACGCGTTTTTAACGTCGGAAAAGATTTGACTTCTGCCGGAGCCAGCGCTATCGAAGTACTGAACAATGTACCATCGGTAAACGTCAGTATAGAGGGAGCTATCACGTTGCGAGGAGGACAAGGAGCGCAGATTTTAATCAACGGAAAACCCTCTGTCATTGCCAGCCAAGAAGGAAATGCCCTCGGGACAATTGTTGCTGAGCAGATAGAAAAGATAGAAGTGATAACCAACCCATCTGCAAAATACGAAGCAGAAGGAACTGCAGGGATCATCAACATCGTACTCAAGAAAAGCGAAAAGAAAGGCTTGAATGGCGCCGTGACATTGAATACGGGAAGTCCTAACAACCACAGTATAGGTTTGAGTATTAATAAAAGAACCCAGAAATTTAACTTTTTCGGACAGTTAGGAGTGGGGAAGCGGACTTTTCCAAATACCGTGAGTACCTTGAATAGAAACAAGGTAGCAAACAATGAAATTACCAGTTCAGGGAAGGGAAACAAACACGAACAGTTTTACAATTTATCATTGGGAACGGATTACCACATCAATGATAAAAATGTCATTACCCTGTCAGGGAATGTGGCATACGAAATAGAAGATGAGGATTCGAATATGCGTTTTGAAGAATACGCCAATCGCATCTTGCAAGCTGCCTACACGCGTGCAGAAGTAACGGAGGCTACCAACCCGAAGTACCAGTACGAACTGCAGTACAAAAAGGATTTTGAGCGCCACAAAGAACAGTACTTATTATTTAGTGCATTAGGAAGCTTTTTTGGTAAAGATCAATCTTCGACGTTTTCTAATGAAGTTACCGCCGGTACTTTGGCTTCGAACTCTCAAAGAACGAGAACAGATTTTAAAGAGGCACGATATACGTTTAAGCTAGATTACGTGCACCCTTTAAACGATCAGTACACTATCGAAACGGGAGCCCAATACGTGTTAAACGATGTCAGTAATGATTATGCCGTTAGTTCGTTGATCGGAGGGAATTGGATTGGGAACCCAGGATTAACCAATGTTTTTGAATACTATCAAAATGTGTTAGGAGCCTACGCAACCGCTGCTTATGAAGGAGATGTATGGGGAATTAAAGCCGGATTGCGAGTAGAAAACACAGATTTACGTACCGTATTAAAAACGACCAATCAAGAGCATACTCAACAGTATACCAATCTTTTTCCAAGCGTTCATACTTCTTATAAGGTAGGTACTGGATTTTCCCTGCAAGCGGGATATTCTCGTCGTATTTTTAGACCTAGATTGTGGGATTTAAATCCTTTTTTCAACATACGAAATACCTTCGATATTTTTACGGGAAATCCAAACCTGCTTCCAGAGTTTACAGATTCGTATGAGTTAACATCTATTCATAAAATAGGAAAGGCCAGTGTCAATTTCGGGCTCTACCATCGTTATACCACAGATGTTATAGAGGATGTGAGTTTCTACAATACCACGACGAACGTAACTACGCGCAGACCGGAGAATTTCGGGACCAATGCCATTACTGGTTTAGAAGCGAATTACCGTTGGGGAATTACCAAGTGGTTAACCGTGAATGGAGATGTAAATTACAACTGGTTTAACAGAAAAGGGCAGTTTGATGCTGCTAATAATTTTGACTTCAACGGGACGCGTTGGGATACAAAGGCAACCGCAAAGTTGAAACTTCCGGCACAGTTTGATTTTGAAATGACAGGGAATTACCAGTCGAGCTATAAAACTGCACAGAGTACCATAAAATCGAACGGTTTTGTAAACGTAGGACTGAGAAAAAAACTGTTGCAGGGTAAGTTGATAGTGAACTTAGGAGTTCGCGATGTATTTGCTACCCGAAGAAGAGCTTCGATAACAGATCAACCAACGTTTTATTCGGAGAGCAACAGGGCAAGAGGACGCTTTTTTACACTCGGTGTAAGTTTTGGTTTTGGTAAAGGAGAGGCGATGGAATACGCCGCTCAAAAGCGATTCTAATTGTTTGAAAAAAGCCCTTAATTTCTTAAGGGCTTTTTGTTTTCGCACAGTTAGGGACTGTACTTTGGGAATTAAAAGCTCGTCACTGCTTACCAGATGCTATAACTCAATCGAAGTGATAGCGTATTCTGATTTACGGTTAAATCTCTTACCTTTAGTGGGCGAACGAGATCGTAACGCAGGGCAGCATTAAATTTTCTGTTAAAGGTATATCCAGCACCTACAAAGAAATTGGTTGTGGAACGCAATTTACTTTCATGGATAAGTTCGTCTTTATAGTTTACGGTTTTTACAACGCTTTCCGAAATAGGCATGCTATAGGTGAGTCCACCTTCTAAGAAGAGTGCATTTTGTTTGTCGATAAACAAGTAATGACGCGCACCTATAGGAAGTTCAAACATAGAAAAGGATACAGTACTCGTATCGTATACCGGAATTCTCACTCCACCACTTGAAGGAGGCCCAGCAATGGTTCCTGCTTCCGTTACCATTTTTATTTCATTAGGGCTGCTCCAAACAGGATTGACAAAAACAGACCACTTGTTGTTGTTAAAGGCAAATACGTATTCGAGTTCAACCCCAACTTTGAGGGCGGTAGCGCTTATCCCTTCTACCTCTGTTCCGGAAGTACTTGAAAAAGAACTCATGGCGAGCGCTACTTCGGCTTTCACCTTGTACAGTGCATTGACGTATTCACTTCTGTCTTCTTTTAAAGTTTTGAAATCGTACCCTTTACAACGACTGTAGTTTTTGAAATACTGTACCAAAGAACGTCTGTCATAAGCAATGGCCGTTGGGTTATTGGTGCCCTCACAAGAAAATTTTTCTTTTAGTTGTTTTTGATAGTTGAGGTTTTTACCGATTTTCATTTTTGAATTGAGAAAGTATTTGAACTCTAGTGAAGTGACACTCCCGTCTTTTGCAACAAAGAATCGCTGATACTCACTTGTCGACAATTCGTATAGCGCTACCGTTCCTTGTGTCAGTTTTTTCGCAAATAGGGTACGAGCTACGAATGACGAGATACGAGAACGTGTTAAACGCTCTTGTTGTGAACTCGATTCATCAACAGAAACCTCTAGTCGGCTATAAGTAGCAATGTTGTTGATAACGACTTCTGAGGCATTGTCAATGTTCAAGTTCGTAGGGGTAGCTTGGTCAATACTCGCTTTAAACAAAAACTGCGTAGGAGTAAAAAAACTGTCTTCGTCCATGATGTAACCTTCTACTTTCTCGTTTTGTTGGTTAATAAAATAACCTTTACGGTAGCTATTTTGTCCTAGTACTGACATGCTGAATATACAGCAAATGATCATTAAAAAATTGTTTTTCATTTTGAATTAATTTGAGATTTGATATTTATAATATGTTAATACCGAGTCTTAGAGAAACATCGCTGTATTGAAAAGATTCTAATGTACGTACAACTAGGTTTCGTTTGAAATTATATCTAAATTCGATACTAAATACTTTGTAGTAATCGTAGCCTATACCTGCAAACATGGATGTTTGATTAGAGGTTGCAAAAGAGGTGCTGTGATCATCTCGATATCTAATGAAGTCACCAGAAGGGATGTTAAACAAAATACCTCCGTGTAAAGTGATGGCACTTTTGTCACTCGTATACCAATAGTTTCTTAGGCCTATTGGGATTTCATATCCACGATAAGAAAATTCTCTGTAATCGAAATCTTCGAAGTCAGGTGGAATTATATATTGAAAATGTTCAAGGTCAATCGGTGAGGTTACAGAGGTGTTTCTTCTCATGAGTATTGTGGGTTCAACAAATATTGAAAACCTGTGGTTATTATAAGAGAATACATATTCAAATTCCACTCCATATTGAACGTTTGCAGCACTATTTTGTGAGTCTATTCTCCCCCAGATATCTGTATAGAATGTGGAGTTAGAAACCCCTACTTTAGCGCGGAGATTAAAAGTTCCTTTTCGTACTTTATTGACTTTGATTGCGGTTAAATCAGTAATTCTTAAGTCATGACATTTCGCGTATTTTTTGAAGTAGTTGACGAGTTTTTTTTCCGAATAGCTCGGAGTTTCTCGATCTTGTAACTGACAAGCAAAAGACTCCCTTAATTGTTTTTGGTAGTTTAGATTGTAGTGAATTTTATTGTCAATTATGTATTTCTTATATTCTAAAGGAATAATTTTATTGTCTTTTTTTACGAAGAATCTTTTGATTTTACTGGTTTCGTAACTGAGTAATGTGATGTCTCCTTCTAGAAGCACTTTTAATAAAAGTGAGTGCGGAAGAAAATTAGAAATTCTCGAATTGCTTAGCGTTTTGTTTTGATTGTTAAAGAGATCAATCTTTACCGTATGTCTTTCGTATTTTAAATTGGGGTTAATAACGACTGTTTTCACCTCCTCGGCGCTAACGGTTTTTCTTTTGTCGGTTAGCTGTTGTTTAAAGTAAAATTCTGTCGGGGTATGAAAGAGATCTTCATGAAGTAAGTAGCCTTTAAAGTTTTTGTTACCAACAGTTACAATATGTCCTTTTTCATAGTGTTTTTGAGCAAAGGCACTGACGCTGGTCAGTATCCATAAGCATAGCAATAGTTTGTTTTTCATAGGGTAGTTTAATTTAGTATAGTGTAGAGTAAGCCTTGAATCGGCTGTTAGTTATTAGAAGTTCGCAGTTGACCCTACAGTTTGAGTAAGTCCTCATTACTCGCTGCAGTTTTACAATCAATAGCGACGAATAGGTGTTGGCTGCTTCGAGCCGTAATGCTGAAATATTACCATCCGAGAAATCGGAAAAATGACGAGTTTTCACGTGTTGCAATTATTGTGTTTTTCTTATTCAGCGTACAAATATAGTTGTTTGTTTTTCATAAAGTTTAATATAAACAGACTTTTGTTAGGGATGTCTTATTTTATTATCCTAGTATATGCTCGTTGTAGTATTCTTTGATTTCCAATAGTTTCTCCGCAATCACCCGATTGATGTCAAAGTTATTGCGGAGATTCTAGTATTAAAATAAGGTATATCCGAATTTTAAGGCAATTGCACTGTAATTTGCCAGGGCAACATTTTCATGACTCATGTCTCTTTTGAGATTGAATCGAAGTTCTAGGTTGTATTTCCTGTGGTAATCGTATCCGATACCCGCAAAGAATGAGACCTTACTCTCTAGTGTTTTAGGGGCATCCTTAACCGTGAATTGCATCGTACTCGAGGTAGGAATATGATAGGCAGCTCCCCCGTGAAGCGTTAAACTGCTGGTGTCATTTAAAAACCAATAGTGTCTAATACCTACTGGGATTTCAATACCCTCGTAGCTAACATTCCCCGTTTGGTATACTTTTACCACTTGCCCTGAAGAAGGAATAGTCCCACTACCAGCGGCGTATTTTACATCTGTAGCAGCATTAAGGTGATAAGTAGGTTCTAAAAATAGAGAAAAACGTTGGCTGTTAAAAGGAAGTAAGTATTCCAATTCAACTCCTAACTGGGTAGAAAACGTTGTCGCGGTCGAATTACTTTTATAAACTTGAAGACCGAGAGTAGTACTGCTAACTCCAGCTTTTACTTTGTACAATAAACGCCCTTTGGTATGCTTTTTTAGTCGTATTTGACTGTAGTCAATAGCTTGTTCTCCTTTACAGCTGTTGTATTGATTGATATAGTCAATTAAGTCACTCTCTCGGTAACGAACTTTTAAGGTGTTTTGAGGACCGCAGTGGAATAAATCTTTCAATTGCTTTTGATAGTTTCGATTGTATCCAATTTTGGTTTCACCAATTGCGTATTTTTTGTATTCTAAGGCAGTAACTTTTGTTCCTTGCTTGATAAAAAATCGCTTGATGTTATTCTTCTTATATACTAACAAAGAGGTCTTTCCTTCAACTAGTACTTTTAGTAAAAGTGATTTTTGTTGGAAGTTTGAAATTCGAGTGTCACTCAATTTACCGGTTTTAGTATTGGAATCATCGATGGCCACCGTATGCCTTTCGTATTTGAGATTTGGAGCAATATAGACAGTTTCTACCTGTGCTGAAGGAATGGTACTGCGCTCATCAGCAAGTGATTTTCTAAAGTGAAATTCTGAAGGAATCTCATAGACGTCATCGTGAAGTAAAAACCCTTCTAATTTTTGGTGGTCCTTTTTGAGGATATATCCCTTTTCGTAGTTTAATTGGGCAAAGGCACTGACGCTGGTCAGTATCCATAAGCATAGCAATAATTTGTTTTTCATAATATAGTTTAATTTATAGTGTTCAGAATTTAATGGGAAAATCGAGTAGTAGACTCGGGCGTAATTATAGATAGTCGTTTCCTGTAGTCATAATAGTAGTTACAGCAACAGCAAAAGATGAGTAGCATTACTGATGTACAGGACCGATCTTATGGTAGTTTTCCGTTTGTAAGATAAAAGACCTGACTAGTACATGGTAACTGTACGATTTAGAGGCTTTTTCCTGGCTAAAATGGTTTTTTAAGTGTTGCAATTATTTAACTTTTCTCAATCAGGGCGCGAATATAGATAATTTAATTGTATTTAATTTAAAGAATCGGTGCTTTAAGTGCGTTTCGTGTATTTTTTTTGTGCTGGCCTTTTGCTAACAGATTTATTGGTAGTAAGAACCGTTGAGCTGCAAAACCCTGATAGGAAGTCAGGGTTTTGCAACTACAGTAACTATTAGAATAGTGTATATCCAACTTTTAAATTCAGATTGTTATAAATTATAGGTCCGAGATCATTAGAAAGTACTCGCGGATGTAGATAGTACCTCACATCAATACTCCATTTGTTGTTGTTTTCATAACCCAGACCGATAAAGGTAGAGGTAAAAGATCGAATTTTTTCCCCTTTGATTTTGGGAGAACTTTTTATAGTGCTATTCATAGGGATGTTAAACGATACCCCTGCGTGAAGGTTGAGGAAATTGACATCGTCTAGAAACCAATGATTTTTAATTCCAAATGGGACTTCCAATCCACTGTAGGTAATTACTGCATTTTCAAATACGGAAACATAGGGACCGTTGGGGTAACTTTGTTTAGTTCCTATTTGATAGGGCACGTTTTCCTTGATATTAAAATGATAAGTTGGTTCTGTAAACATGGATAGTTTGTAGTTGTTAAAAGGGAATTTGTATTCGAGTTCAACACCTATATGATAGTTTAAGGTAGAACTTGTTGGGCTCGATGTTGGTGTGTCAAAACCTACGACAAAGTTCGAGAGCCCAGCCTTAATTCTGATTTTGGCAATGCCTTCTGCGGTGGAATTTTTTGTTCCTTTTTTCGGGTATTCCTTAATGGGCTCATCATAGCAATGGTTGTAGTTTTTAAAGTAAGGGACGAGATACTTTGAACGGTAACCAATAGCTGTGTTTAATGTTTGGTCCTGACAGCTATAGGAGTCTCGAAGTTGTTTTTGATAGTTACGATTGTATTTTACTTCTCCTTTACTAGTAACGTATTTTTTGAATTCTAAAGGAACGACCTCAGTTCCAGTTCGGACAAAAAAGCGTTCCAGTGAATTTCTTTTATAATTCATCAAGGTCGCTTTGCCCTCGATAAGTACTTTTAATACGAGTCGCTTGTGTTTAAAAACAGATAAACGGGTGTTGCTGAGCTCGCTACTTTTAGTGGTAGAATTGTCGATACGAACGATGTGAATTTCGTATCTGGCCAATTCGCCAATTTGAACAGCTTTGAGGTCTTTGGCTTCCATGAGCTGTGTTGGTGCGTCTAAGCTAAGCTTATAATGAAATTCCGAAGGAGTGTGTTTTCGGTTTTCAAAGAGGATAAAGGCGTCAATTTTTTTGTCTTTTGAAGTGATAAAATGACCTTTTTCAAAATGTAATTGGGCAAAGGATTGTAAACTTAAAAAGAGTAACATCCATAGCAATAGTTGAGTTCTCATGCGATAATAAAGTTAATTTAATGTATATAAGTGTTTAGATGCAAGCTCAAAGAGCTTGTATTCGGTTTATTGATAGTTCAAGAGTAGGCACACAGAAGTACCCATCAAACCAGAAGGTTGATGCTCTTTGAATTCGTTCAAGGCGATATGGGATAGCAGGTTACAGCATCACCACACCCGAAAATACCTCAGGTAGTTGTTTCATAGCAAAGCAAATTTTTTAATATTCTCAATCAGGGCGCAAATATAAATATTTTTGCCTTTTGAAGTTTATTTAAGTTGCTCTTTTAGTAAGTTAATTTCATCGCGTAATTGAGCAGCTACTAGAAAGTCTAAGTTTTTAGCAGCAGTTTCCATCGCTTTTCTTTTCTCGCGAACACGTTTCTCAATTTCTTCTTTGGGTAAGTAGGTCAAGTCTTGTTCTGCAACTTTTTGAGTTGCCGCTTCGTATTGATGACTTGTAATGGCATTTTTCGAGAGCGTATTGTCAATTTTCTTGTTAATCTGTGTAGGAGTAATGCCGTGTTTTGTATTGTAGTTCATTTGTTTCTCACGTCTCCTAGCAGTTTCATCGATAGTCATTTGCATGCTATTGGTAATTTTATCCGCATACATAATGGCTTTCCCATTGACATTTCTAGCGGCTCTACCTACAGTTTGCGTAAGCGAACGGTGGCTTCTTAAAAAACCTTCTTTATCCGCATCGAGTATTGCCACAAGGGATACCTCGGGTAGATCGAGTCCTTCACGAAGTAGGTTTACACCTATGAGTACGTCAAACAGTCCCTTGCGAAGGTCCTGCATAATTTCAACGCGTTCGAGTGTATCGACATCAGAGTGTATATAACGACAACGTACTTGAATTCTCGTTAGGTATTTGGCGAGTTCCTCTGCCATTCTCTTGGTCAAGGTAGTCACCAAAGTACGCTCGTCTTTTTCAACGCGAATTTGAATTTCTTCAATAAGGTCGTCAATTTGATTTTCACTAGGACGAATTTCTATTTCAGGATCCAATAGCCCCGTGGGTCTAATCACCTGTTCTACGAACAGTCCTTCTGTTTTTTGAAGTTCGTAATCTGCAGGTGTCGCTGAAACGTAAATAACTTGGTTTTGCAATACTTCGAACTCCTCGAATTTTAAAGGACGATTGTCCATAGCCGCCGGTAAGCGGAAACCGTATTCCACAAGGTTTTCTTTTCTGCTGCGGTCTCCTCCGTACATGGCGTGTACCTGAGGAACCGTAACGTGACTCTCATCAATCACCATTAAAAAGTCGTCTGGAAAATAATCTAGTAAACAGAAAGGTCTGGTTCCAGCCTCTCTACCGTCTAAATACCTCGAGTAATTTTCGATACCAGAGCAGTATCCCAATTCTCGAATCATTTCTAAGTCAAATTCCGTACGCTCTTTGAGGCGTTTTGCTTCGAGATGTTTTCCTATCTCTTGGAAATAATCACATTGCTTAACTAGGTCGTCTTGAATTTTATGTATGGCTTCCTGCAATACGTCAGGAGAGGTAACAAAGAGATTTGCTGGATAAATATTTAGGCGATCTAATCGACTTTCCGTTTGATTGGTTTCGATATCAAAAGTTTCTATTTCTTCAATCTCATCACCAAAAAAGTGAACACGATAACCGCTGTCCCCGTACGATGGGTATATGGTAACGACATCTCCTTTTACTTTGAACGTACCACTTTTGATTTCAACTTCGGTTCTGGCGTATAAGCTGGTCACGAGCAGGTGTAAAAATTTGGTGCGTGATAGCTGCTGATCACGTTCGATGCTAATGACATTCTTTTTAAATTCTACCGGATTCCCAATACCGTATAAACAGGAAACAGAAGCTACGACGAGAACATCTCTACGCCCCGAAAGTAAAGAAGACGAAGTGCTAATTCTGAGTCGTTCTATCTCATCGTTGATAGAGAGGTCTTTTTCTATATAGGTTCCTGTGACGGGAATATAAGCTTCGGGTTGATAGTAGTCGTAATAGGATACAAAATATTCTACCGCATTGTTCGGGAAAAACTGTTTGAATTCGGAATACAATTGCGCTGCTAAGGTTTTGTTGTGCGCTAACACTAGGGTAGGGCGGTTAACCTCTGCTACGACATTGGCAACGGAAAATGTTTTACCAGACCCTGTAACACCGAGAAGCGTCTGATACTTTTCGTTATTCTCAATGCCTGCTGCGAGTTGCTTGATAGCTTCTGGCTGATCACCTGTAGGTTTAAATGCGGATTGTATTTCGAAATTCATATAACAAAAATACACATAGTTTCTGGTTAATTTCTCACTAATGAAATGTTTCCAGTTTTTTGAATTACTTTTCCTTTAAAGTCTGTTAGTTTCGCAGAATACCAATAACCATCAGGAGGCAAAACTTTACCATTAAATATACCTTCCCACCCAAAATCAGCGGTGTAGGTGTTCATGCGATGTAAAAGACGACCGTAACGATTAAATATTTTGATGTCGATGTCTTGAAAAAAGCTCGGCTGGGCTCCCGCTATTCTCCAAACATCATTTTGTCCGTCGTTGTTCGGAGTGAAAAAGCTAGGGAATCCCAGTAAGGTAATTTCCTGTTGAATGGCAGGTTCACATCTGCTAATATCACGAATATAAACCGTTTGGATGCCAGGAGGAACTCCTTGAAAATTATGACTATTACCACTTCCAACATAGCTGAGATCGTCCAATGAATATTCGTAATTTCCATTTCCGGAAACTTCAATTAAAACATCAAAGGTAGCATCACCAGTTGCTGTAGCTTCCCACGATTGTATGCTGGGAATACTCGGATTGACAACTAAAAAGTCGCGATTGTTTGAACACAGAATTCCGTTTTCCGTTTTGTATACGGTTAAATTGTATTTACCAATTCGTTGGAGTTGAAAATTAGCCTGAGTGCTGACTACTTGTCCAAGAGCATCGCGCCATTCAAAACGATCGTTAGAAGGATCGCCTTGCAAAATAACAGGAGGATGTTTTGATGGGTCGATACACAAGGTGTATTCCGTTTGTAAATTAATTACCGGTGTTGCATTAACAATGAGCTGACTCGATTGAATTCCTCCACAGCCAGTAGGTAAGTCGATGCGCAACCAGACGGTGGTACTCGGACTTGTAAAACTCGCAGGTATAGGGTTGTTTAAGGTCTGTGCATCTGTTTGTGATCGATAGAAATTCAGTACAGCGGCTGGAGCTAGGCTTAGTTGATTTCTGATAGCCGCGGCGTAGGTTGCTAAATCAAAAGTTCCTTGACTGTTGGCAACGACACCATCACTGTCTTCACAAACAATCAGTGGGGTTAGCGAAGGTACCGACACAAAAACGGATTCAATTTCAAAAGCGGCAATCTGTACACAGTCATTTTCGTTGACAGCTCGGATGTAGAGCGTTTGTGGGTTTTGTTTGTTTTGGTAGGCCTGTGGATTACTCAGTGCATTGCTAGCACTTTGGGCATCTGCTAAGCTTTCGTAATAGGTAAATTGCAAAGAAGGGTCGCTAGTGATTTTACTCGTGATTTGCGTGAGATTAAAGTAATCTGTACCGTTGTTATCTGGATCACATTGTACCAATCGTTGGTTGGGAACTAGGTTGGGAAGGGCAAATATGTTGAGGTCTTTATAAACGGTAGTTGTACTTCCATTAAAAGTGATTTCCGCTGAAACGGTGTAGTTACCAGGACTGGTATAGGTGTGGTTTGTTTGCAAACCACTAGCTGTTGTTCCATCACCAAAATCCCATGCTACTGCGTTAATGGTAGTATAGCCATCTACTTTGAAGTCGATATTTTCAAAAACGCATTCGTCGTTAGCGATGATGCGATTTCTGAAATACGATTGGATAAAGTTAGGCAAGCCTTTACTCGCTTTTTTACCTCCTAAGGAAACGGACAGGTGCTCGTATTGCACAGGAGTATCTTCGTCGTCTGGGAACTTTAAAACACCGAGTTCAGATTGACTAACGATGCCATCTTCCAAATCGATCGGACGGTTATTCTCAAAAATTGAAACGTAAATATTTCCGTCAACTGCCAATTGTAACGAGCCAAAGTGCACATCTGTCGATGTGTAAATTCGTTTTTTCTCGTCAAGAGTAGGGGGTGTTGTCGGTGGCTTGTCAATATAGTATTGTGTGATGGCACTTCGCGTGATGACTTCTCGTGCTGAAAAATAGATTTTTTTTGAATCTGGAGAAAAGGCGAGTCCGAGTGGATTTGTCGGAGTGAAAATCATCATATCCGTAAAAATCGTGGTTTTGTGTGCGAGTTTTCCGGTACTCGCATCGAAATCGTATAAAAAGATATCAGATTGTCCGTAATCAGCGACGGCCAGTTTGGTACCGTCAGGTGAAAATTTCATGACTCCAGTATTCGATACGGTGGTTTTACCTGTATGAACTACGGGAGGTTGAATAATTCCGGTGTCGTCAATTTTAAACACCGAAAATCGGTTGACGGCATTTTTTTCATATGGATTTTGATGCAGTGTTGCCAGCCATATAGAAGAACCGTCGGTGTGATGTACCGCCGAAATTCGATGAGAACTCAAGCTGCGTAACAAGGAACTCCTGCTAGTTACAATTCCCTTCGGATTGGCTGCGTCAAATTTAATTTCTGCATAAAATAGCCCTGAGTTGGGCGGAGGATTAAAGTTTTTTGAGTAGAATAAATAATACACCCCAGGTGTTTTGGGTTTGGGGATGATGATAGAATTCTGAAAGTGGTTGACATTTCCCTGAAGGTTGTCACCATTGGTCATCACTTGATGGTCGCTGGTGTAGATGGTATTGCCGTCGGAGTAAAAGAGTAGATTTCCATTCGCATCAGAAATACTGGTACATCCTGCTGGAGCAGTCATCTTTCCATCGGTAAGAATTTGTCGTTTACCTCGAACGAAATTCATACCAGCTTCCTCTCCGAAATACCAGTGATTAGTTTCGTTTTGGCCGTAGCATAGCCATGCAAAGGTTAGTAGTAGTAGTAGTGTAAGTGCCGGTCTCATAACAAATTAGCTAGTAGTTTCCTACTAGCTAATTTAGTGATTATTTTCTAAGTAATGAAAAGTGACCATTGTGTTGGTGAACTTTCCCTTTTTTATCTACGAGTTCTATTTTAAACCAGTAGTCGTTAGAAGGGAGTGTGTTTCCGTTGTAGGTACCGTCCCAGCCTTCACCATCTACAGGAATCGTGGCAACAGGTTTACCAAAGCGATCGTAAATGTAGATGTTGCTACTCGGATAAAAACTGGAGTTCGCTCCTTTTACTTTCCAAGTATCGTTGTGTCCGTCATTGTTTGGTGTTAAGAATTTCGGATATTCAATTACCGAAACTTCTAAACTCGCATCAGGAACACATCCGTTTTTATCATTTACCAATACGGTGTAAATTCCTCCACCGATATTCGTAAATAGTGGCTCGTCTTGGAAAGGTGTTTGATCTCCTTTTTCGTCAACGAGGGCAAATTGATAATCACCAATACCCAAATTGTTGTTTTCCGTGACGATTTTTATAGAATAGGTGTTGAGTCGGTTGTTATTCGTATCGTCAACGATAATGATATCCTCTTCTTTTAAGGTTGGATTGTTCGATTCGTTTACGACAATCTCACGAGTTCTCTGACATCCCGTTCCGTCTTGCATCGTAGCTGTTACCACATAAGTTCCTCCTTTTGTGACATCGAGGTAATTTGCTGTACTCAATGTGCTAGTGCTGCCTTTTACTTTCCACTCGTACGAGTAGGTCGCCAATGGGTTGATAGGCTCTAAACGCGTTTGAGGATTGTTTAAACAAACAATTACTGGCGTGTTCACTGTAAAGAACGGAAGTGGGTTGATAATAATATCAAACGATAGGTTGCTGTTTACACAACGCGATTGGTTGTTGACAACGCGAACAAATACTTTTTGATTATTCGCCGTATTTTGATACGTGTTTTCATTTAACGGGTTGGCTCCTGATCTTGCATCTGTTTGTGAAGCGTGGAAGGTCACAGCAAACTTATTGTGATCAGCTACCGGGTAATTGGCTAAAATTTCCGGAACTTTATTTTTGAGCGTGATATCTCCGTTAATAGAGTTGGTGTCGTCATTAGCACTGTCAGAAGTATTATCGCAGTCTACATAATTATTGATGTTTACTGGGATATTAGGTTCTGGATGTATAATGATTTGTAAAGTAGCAATACCGTTGCGACAACCGGTAGTTTTGTTGAGCATGCTGATAAATATGATCTCTGTAGCTGGATCATCGCCTGCCAAACTCGCCGGGAAATTAGTCGTTGTTGGATCGTTCGCATAGGTAGTTTTCGACAATGGATTTACGCCGTTAATGGCATCATTTCTCGTTTTGTGATAACTCACCTCAAACTGCGCTGGATTTTTACCGTTCAATACGTCTACATCGCGATCTCCCAAAGGAATATTTTGCGCAATTCTGTTTCTAGAATCACTGTCACTCGCCGTAGGAACATCACAAACTTCTAAGTTCGGGATTGTGTTTGAAATGGTTGGTAAAGGGTGAATAATGATGTCAAATTTGGTGTGGTCATTAAAACATCCAGTAGCGTTATTTCTTACGCGAACATAAATGGTTTCACGGTCACGAGTAGTATTCTTATAGTTGTTGTCATTAGGAATAGCATTTGCCCCTGAGTTGGCATCTGCAGCCGATTTGTGGAACGTAACGGTGAAATTTGCAGCAGATTGGCTTCCTAAAATTGTAGCCGCATAGTTGCGTAAATTGATATTGGTATTGATACCATCGTCAAAAGCACCACTGTTAAAATCATCACAGAGTTCTATGTTGGCAACCGCAGCTGCTGTAGGTACCGGGTCAACCGTAAGTGTTATATGAGGTCCGAATCCCAAACAATCATTGTCTAAATCACTGTCCACACGCACGTAAATTTGTTGTGTGTTCGGATATCCAATATTACGGTAGTTGGTGATGTCTGTAATAGCATTTTTTTCAGCTAAGGCATCTGGTTCGTTGCGGTAATAGGTTACGTTAATTTTTTGTCCTACTGCTGTGAACATGTTCTTAATTTCAGCATCTACCGAACTAAAGTCAAAACTACTAATACCATCGGTATCATTGTTATTTACGTTGTTAAGTCCGTTGATATCACGAAAATCATCACATTGTCTAAAGCTACGACTAAAGGTACTTGGGATTCCCGTCGTTGAAACAGTTAAGTTTACTTCGGCAATGCGTCGACACCCATTGCTGTTGGTTACTGTAGCCCATACTTTGTCAGAAGTCGCAGTTTTATTTCGGTATACTGTCGGATTCGCAATTGGCGAGGTTGCCGCTTGGGCATTGGCCAATGATTCGTAAAAGACAAATGTTTCGTTGGTGAAATTCGTTGAAATTTTTCCGCGAGCTTCTTCTAAGTTGAAGTCTGAAAAAGCATCCGTATCGTTATCACATTGTTTTAATTCAACGACATTGTTAATCGTCGGTAAAGCATTAACCACCAACTGTAAGGTAGTGGCAGTGTCGTTACAAGCTACGTTGTTTTTGTTTTCAACGCGAATATAGACCGTTTGGTTGTTTGCCGTTTCATTGCGATAAGGAACAGTTTTGTTAATTACGTCAGTATTTGACTGTGCACCGACCAAGGTTTTGTGGTACGATACGATGTAAATAGCCGGGTCTAAAGCACCTAGTATTTCACTGTCCTTTGTATTGAGTAAGAATTCGTGAATTCCGTCGGTATCGGTTCCAACCGTCGCATCATCACAAAAAACGTAATCCGCAGGTTTGGTCGGAGCTGGTTTTCCGGTAACGACTAGTTTGAACGATTTGATATCGGCACAAGCTTCAGGTGCCGCCTTGTTATGCATACGGGCATAAATGGTTTGATTGCTAAAGGCCGTTGGGTTTCTATATGGATTTGCCAAGGCATTAGCAGTTGTATTGTTGGTAGCATCTGCCATAGAGAGGTAGTACACTACTTCAAAAATAGCAGGGTCTTGACCGTTGAGTACTTGTGGAGTAACGTCTTTCTGTAAATCGAATACATTAAATCCATCATTGTCAACATCACAGAAGTTGATGTCGCTAGGTTGTGTTGCCGAGGTCGCAGGATATACTTCGATTTTAAAAACTCCTTCGCGAATAACCTTGTTTCCACAACTATCTGTCAAAGTAACCTTTAGGCGGTATTCTCCGGCATTGGCAAGCGTGAGGTTGTTTAGGGTGATTGAAATTGAATTCGATATAGTCGTCGTCGTGGTTCCGTTGTTAAAGGTCCATTCATAGGTCACCCCAGTACCACTTAATGGATCAGGAGCAATGGTCTTGCTTTCACCAATACAGTACTGCAGTGTTTTATTATTTACAGGAAGCCCTGAAATTTGATCTTTAATTTCAATAGGGATTAAAAGAGACGAAATAAATGGTGGTAATCCCTGTGTTGATTTTTTTCCTTTTAAATCGATATAATCTTTTCTAAAACGCAGGTCAACAGGATCGGCATCCGGGTTCTCGATTACGTCTAAGTGCGTGGCAAAACCAGCAGGATTGCTATAGGTTTGTGGGATGGTTACATAAATCTTCCCGTCTGGAGCCAACTGTAGCGAACCTCTAAATCCATTTTGTTCTACTACTTTGTGTTTCGAACCGCGAATATCGGTTTTGGTCAAGTCAAATTGGAACAATTTATAGGTACTTGGACGCGAGGGATCATCTGTGAAAAAGCGAGTGGTTGATACGTAGGCTTTGCGAGAATCTCTCGAAAATTCAACCCCATAGGCTTGACCATCGGCAAAACTCAATAAGTTAACCCCGTCGTTGGCAACCACACCTGTAGCGTTGTCAAACGAAAAAAGTGTCGCTTGATTGTTGCTTTGATTCGCAATGAGGACTTTCGAAGCATCAGGAGAGAGCTTTAAATTTCCTCTATTGGTGAATCCTCCACCTACGGTAGAGATTACAGGAGTGCTAATGATTCCAGTTTTATCAATTTTGTACGCGTAAAATTGCGATTGTGTTGGCGATACAACCCAATAAGTGTTACAATCTTTTCCGCGAACAGCGGCTACTTTTTCAGTCCATTGACTCGCTTTTCCGTCGGATAAGTCTTTAAAGAAAACGCCGTCTTTATCTTCATCGATAAGCTGACCAGCACCTCCGTTTAATGACATGTCAATGGTATATACGTGGAGTCCACTTGCAGGACCACTAGCTGAGGGTCCGTCATCTACGGTAAATAAGTAGTAGATAGATGAGGATTCCGGTTTTGGAATAATCATTCCTGATTGTGTACTTGAAGGATCTCCTTTCAAATCATTTGCTGGGTTACCGTTGGTGTAGTTCATCACATTGTGATTTTTGTCCCAAACCGTAATACCATCTGAGTAAAATAACAGATTACCCGAGGCATCAGCAAAAGAAGAACATCCTTCAAGGGTGCTTAAACGTCCGTTGGTTAATGCAGTAGGAGGGGTGGTGTTAAAATCCAACCCAGCATTTTCTCCAAAGTACCAGACGTTTGCTTCTTTTTGAGCATAACTAGCTATTGATAGAAATGTTGTAAGTAGTATAAGTAGTTTCTTCATTCTATAGAAAAATAAATTTCTTGCTAATATAAAACAACTTAACTACTTAAAACCCTCTATAAATCACGTTTTTTTAACAATCTATACGATAATAACATAAATATAGCCGTCCATGCAAGTACAATGACTATCGATAACAAGCTAACAGAATAGTCCTTGGTAATGTGTTCTCCGATTTGATTGGCTACTGTTTTTACAGCGCCTAAACGAGTAACGGGCTCTTTAATCAAGTTAGACATCGCTTCTAGCGGGAAAAATTGCATTACCTGGTCTACAGCTGCCTGGGTGCTTCCCTCGACATTTCTGAATTGCCAGTACAACATTCCTTTAGTAATCCCTTCTATAATCGCCCAAACGATCATGGCACCAACGGCAAAGGCAGAACGCTTTATCAGCATACCTAAGAACAGACCAAATGAGAAAAACCCAACGAGTTTTACAAAAAAGGCCACTAAATAGGAGAGGTCTGAGAAAATGATAGCAGGCTCATTGAAGTCCGAATAAACTAACCCTAAAATTAAAGAGGTGACAAAGACAAAAACTGTAGAGATTAGTGCAAGCACGAGAACGGTATAAAACTTTGAAAGTAAAAATTCCTTTTTACTCAAACCGTCAATCAGGTTTTGCTTTAGTGTTTTGTAGCTGTATTCATTGGCGACCATCGAAACAATAACGAGCAATAAAAAGAATTTAAAAATCGAGGCAACGAAGGTGTTAAAGTGCCAGATGTACGGAAAATTAAAAATCCCTTGTTCAGCCAAATGAAATTTTACGGGGCCGATATCGAATTTGATAGCGGCAATAAGTGCGATAGAAGTCAGTAGCCCAAAGTAAATAAAGGTGAGTACTCTACTGGCTGTATTGTATCGTATTTTGTGGTATTCTATACTTAGTAATCGTAACATAGTTAGGTTAGTTGTTGCGGGTTAAATCTAAAAATTGCTCTTCTAAACTCGGTTTGCGCTTCACGAGGTGGGCGACAGCAATGTTGTTTTCAAACAAGTAGCGATTGAGCGTTGCTGCCGAAATGTCATTTTCTAATTGCACGATGAGCAAATCGTCTTCTTTGTTGACGCTAGCGGTTTCGTGATAGTTTTTTAAGGCGTTGATCAAATTTTCTTCGGAGCTGTCTTCTGCAGCTTTCACTTCGATAATACCGTTAGAAGCAATCATCGTATCTACGCGACCGTTGTACAGTTTTTCTCCTTTGCGGAGCACGATTACATGGGTACATATTTTTTCTACTTCATCAAGTAGGTGAGAAGCCAGTAAAATTGTGGTTCCCCCTTGGGCAATTTTTTTAATGATTTTACGGATTTCGTGAATCCCTTGAGGATCTAGTCCATTCGTGGGTTCATCGAGTATCAGGATTTCAGGATTGTTGAGCAAGGCGGAAGCGATGGCTAATCGCTGTTTCATCCCTAATGAATAGGTTTGGAATTTGTCGTGACGGCGTTCGTACAAATTGACAGTTTTTAGTTTGTCGTCAATATTTTCACGAGACACTCCCTTAATTTTACAAATGAGCTCTAAATTTTGAGTAGCCGTCATATACGGGTAAAAATTTGGGCGCTCAATAATGGCTCCTACTTTTTTTAGTGCGTCATGAGTAGTGCTAGTTCCGTTAAACCAGCTAAAAGAACCACTGGTTTTGTTAACTACGTTCAAGATAATTCCAAGCGTGGTAGATTTACCACTTCCGTTAGGACCTAGAATTCCGTAAATATTTCCTTTTTGAATGTCAAAAGATAAATCGTTAACGGCTTGGATTTTTCCGTAGTTTTTATGCAGGTTTTTAATAGATAAGATTGTTTCCAAGCTAGTTTTTTTTGAGAGTTATACTGATAAGACGAAGATGAGGAATTTTTGTTACAAAAAAAAAGCTCCCTAAAATTAGGAAGCTTAGTGGTTGTAATATTGAGGTTTATGATTTATCAATCAAACGGAATCCTTCTCCGTGGATGTTTAAGATTTCTACATCTTCATCACTCTTTAAATACTTACGTAGCTTGGCAATATACACATCCATACTACGAGAAGTAAAGTAGTTGTCATCTCTCCAAATTTTTGTCAATGCCAATTCACGAGGCATCAAATCGTTTTTGTGGATGGCTAACATGCGCAACAACTTACTTTCTTTCGGCGATAGTTTTTGTGGCTCTCCACCGTTAAAAGTCAAGTGACGTAACTTTGAATTGAAATCGAATTTTCCAATCTTGAACTCGAATTCTTCACTTTCGGTAGACTTTTCGCTTTCTTTACGCTGTAAAATAGCTTTTATTTTATGCAAAAGTACTTCCGAATCAAAGGGCTTATTTAAGTAATCATCGGCCCCCACCTGATAACCTCTTAAAACGTCCTCTTTTAAGGTTTTCGCAGTTAGGAAAATAATTGGAATTTCCTTGTTGGTGGTTCTGATATCTTCTGCCAAAGAAAAACCGTCTTTTCTGGGCATCATTACATCTAAAATACACAAGTCATATTCGGCATTTTTGAACATAATCAATCCGTCAATTCCGTCTTTTGCATGTGTTACATTATAATCGTTTAATGCTAAATAATCTTTAAGAACGGTTCCAAAATTTGGATCGTCTTCTACTAATAGAATCTTTTTACTTCCCATTGTATCCTTTCATTTTATATTAATGGTAATTTAACTGTAAATGTGCTTCCCTTACTTTTTTCGCTCTCAACGTAAACGGTACCTTGGTGATTGTCTATGATTTCTTTTACATAGGCCAATCCTAAACCGTGTCCTTTTACATTGTGTATATTTCCTTTGTGCTCGCGATAAAATTTATCGAAAACATATTTTTGTGCATTTCTACTCATACCAATACCTTCGTCTTTTATTTTGAAGATAAAGTACTTGTTGGTACTCTCGGTAAATACCTCAATTTTAGGGGCCTCTTCAGAGTATTTTACGGCGTTTTCCAACATGTTGACAACGACGTTTGTCAGGTGGAATTGATTTCCGAGAACTTCTGTAGAAATCGCCTGAAAATGTGTCGTAACAGAACCGTTTTTACTACTGACTAACAATTGTATATGTTCAATAGCCTCTTCTATAATGTCGTGAACATCTACTGCATCCTTACTAATTTCGATCTGGTTCTTTTCGAGTTTGGATATACGCAATACATTTTCTACCTGTCCGTGCATGCGCTTATTTTCATCTCGAATCATTTGAACATAACGCTTTACCTTTTCTTCATCACTGATGATTTTCGGGTTTTTGATCGCATCCAGAGCTAAGTTTATCGTAGCAATTGGCGTTTTAAACTCGTGGGTCATGTTGTTGATGAAATCGGTCTTTATTTCAGAGATCTTTTTCTGACGTACCAGCTGGTATAATGAGGTTGAAAAAGCTGCAATAATTATACCAATAAAGAGCAATGACAGCAATAAAATTTTCATCATGCCCGACAGGAGGTTTTCCCGTTTGTTTGGAAATTTGATATACAGCATATACTTGCTATTTCCATTTTCATCTTCCAGCAAAGGATAGTAAAAATTATCCTTCAATTGAATATTGAAATATCCAGATTTTAAGCGCGTAGCAAAACCGTCTTCGTATACTCCGTATTTAAAGTCTTGATGAATGTTTTGATTTGCCAATTCTTTTTTCAGGGTTCTGTTCAGCTCTTTGTTGCTAATTCGTTGGTGTATTGGCGTAAATTGCTGGCTCTGCCTGAATATATCTTCCATCTGTAACTGTTGCCACTTTGAATAGGTCTTATAGGTAGAAAACCTATTTTCATCTATCATCGTTGCAAAGTCTCGGTCTTGTGAACTTACTTCTTTGGAGAAGTAAAAATCTTCTTTCCCAGTAAATCGCTTGATTACGATGGAGTCATTGTCGACAAATTTTGATGGAATTTTAAAATTTTCCTCTAAAATCGTCGCCCCAAACGTAAACTTCTGTTTGTTCGTCGTATCGATTCGTTGGAATAAGTAGTTTTTTATCTCCGCATTGGTGCGTAATTTATTATCTTTTAAAAATTGTTCGTGTGTCAATACAAATTCGCGGTATTCTCGGTCTTTGATATGTTCCGAAGTCTTCGCCAACGCTTTTGTAACATCGCTTTCAAATTGTTGTTGTTTGTTTTTTAGTGCATCTTTAATCCAATACACTTGAACAGAGATAATTCCTATCAGTGAAATACTCATTAAGACAACAATAATGATAAAGATTTTCTTGCCCATTAGTCAAAAATAAATTATTCGAACGAAGTGGAATTTTCTTTTAACGTAGATTAACAATCGTTTTTTAAATTTAAGAAAATTTTAAGAAAAAATTATAACATAGGTTAAATTAATTCGGCTTCGTTGTTAAAAAATTATGAATTCTTAAAACCTGCTCCGCAGTTTTTGTTAAATCCTGATTGTTAATTATATAGTTGGATTGCAGGATTTTTTTGTTTTCAGCCCATTGTTTGTCCATCCTGTTTTGAACGTCTTCCGCACTGCATTGATCGCGTTGCATTACTCTTTCAATTCTGGTTGCTATTGGAGCTGTAACTGTGATGATACGATCACAAAAACCACTACTGCCATTTTCAAAAAGTATGGCATTCTCGTAGAGTATATAGGTGGCCTCTTGGTGGCTAGCTATAAAGTGCTGCAAGTGACGGTGGACAGCCGGGTGAACTATGGCGTTGAGCTTTGCGAGTTGAGAAGCGTCTTTAAATACAATGGATGCTAGGTGCTGCCTGTTTAAAATGCCTTCAGCTGTATAGGTCTCGTCTCCAAAGGTGGCGCAGAGTTGCTCGCGTAAGTCCGCATCGTTGTTCATGAGTCGCTTGGCTTCTTCATCTGCGTGATACAGAACGACACCGTCAAATTTTAAAAACATCTTGGCGACGGTAGATTTGCCACTACCGATACCTCCAGTAAGTCCAATAATCATTATTTGTGTATTAGGTAATCAATTTTTTTTGGGGTGATGCGCACGGCCGATACCATGTTGGAAGTTCTCTTGACCACGGGGATAAGATAGGGCAATCCTTTGGATGCCGATTGCTGATAATCACAATACACTTCGAAAGAAGCGGGGGTTATTTTATCGAAATCTGCCAATCCTACCTTGTAACGGATACTCACTTCTTTGGGAAAGATGGTGAGCTGTTTGTTTTTGGGTAAATTTATCAAGGTCACAGGAACTTTTAAAGCACCTTCGGTAAATTTGACGGCGTTTAACTCCAGGCTAACTTCTCGTTGCTTGGAATTAATACCCGACGGAATATCCAAAGCGACAACCTCTGTGTACACATCAGTAATTTGTTGGCCTTTTATAGGTTTTGTATTGATTTCATTAATAGCTTTTAACTGCGATTCATTGCCTGATATCGTAACTGAGTCAGGTGAAATACGCAGGGGAGCAGCGAGATCAAAGCCTTTTTTTAATGGAAGGCTGTGTGTAAAGACAACTGGAACTTTTTTGGATTGTAATTCACTGATGTTAAAGAATAAACTGTCTTGTGGAATTTGAACAACCGAAAGTCCTGAAGCAAATTGTTTCTGCAAGGGCGTTATTAATTCCCTCGTCAAAATATAATAAGAATTGGGTGTTTTCTTATAGAGTTTTCCCAAGCTAATAGTCAAGGGAGCTTGTCTTAATTGGGTGCTAATAAGATTAAAGCCACTAGATTTTACAATTACTGCCAGTTCTTTTGGGGGAACCTTATTAAACTGTCGGTGCTGTGCTAAACTGTGATACTTTACCTCGTAACGAACGGTGGTAGTATACGTTTTAGACAGGTTCATCAGCAACCAAAAAAGGAGCGATGCCGATAAGAAACCGATAAATACTTTGGGTATGTTTAATTTTTTTTCCACAAAAATAATGCGATGCAAAAAAAAAGTGAGCAGAGCTCACTTTTGTTATTTTGCAGTTGGCTTTTGATATTTTTTACTCAACTCCATAGAAATTGCCGAGCGCTCAAATTTTATTTTTCCTGCTCCGGTTTCTACAGTTACCGTATTGTCATTATCGTTTAGTTCAACTATTTTACCGTGAATTCCACTTGTCGTCACCACTTTGGTTCCTTTAGCTAATTCTTCTTGGTATTTTTTTTCTTTTTTCTGACGCGATCTTTGCGGTCTTATGACTAGGAAGTATAAGGCTCCAAACATAAGTACGAAAGGCACCATTTGCATAAGGCTATTATTAGCCTGTAAAAATAGAGTTTGTGCTAACATTATATCGAATTATTCTTTGCTTTTCGCTTTTACCATACCACCGATCTTTACGGTTTCAATACCTTTTTCTGTATTGGTACGTAGGGTTACCGTTTTCGATTGTTTACCAACCTTACCGCTCGTATTAAAACTCACTTTGATCTCTCCAGTTTTTCCTGGTGCAATAGCCTCCTTAGGCCATTCAGGTACAGTACAACCACAAGTAGCGTCTGCTTTTGAGATAATCAAATCTGACTTACCAGTATTCGTTACGATAAAAGAAGTTTTAATGACATCGCCATCTGTAGCGGTCCCAAAATCAAATTCGGTTTTATCAAAACTAATTTCAGGAGCTCCGACATTGATCGTCTTATCGCGCTCTGCAGCTTTGGCTAGGTTTTCTGATTTTATCTTGGTAGCTGCATTTCCATTAGAACAAGACACAGCCGTAAAACTAGCGGCAGCGATGGCCATTGCGTATACTATTTTTTTCATATTGATATTATGTTTTGGTAAAAATACAAAATCTTACAATAATCCCCTTCCAATTTTCACCATGGCATTGGAAGCCAAGTATTCTTTTGCCAATTTATCCAACACTCCGTTGATAAAATATCCACTCTTGTTGGTCGAATAGTCTTTGGCAAGTTCGATGTATTCATTGATGGTTACACGGCTCGGAATCGATGGGAAGTGCAAGAACTCAGTGATGGCCATTTTGATCAAGATAAGATCAATATCAGCGATTCGGTCTGCTTCCCAATTCGGAGTTTTATCTTTGATATCATCACCGTACTTATGTTGGTTAAGTACTGTTTTTGTAAAGAGGGCTCCAACGAAATCTTTGTCGTCCTGATCTTTGTACAAATTACCTAAAACAAAAGGATTCTTAGGTGTTTGCTTGTTGAGGGTTTTGAGGACCCAAGTATTCACGAAAGGCATGTCGTCTACCCACGAAATCATTTTATCTTCAAAGTAATCGGCAATCTTTTCATTTGGAGCGATGATGTCTCTAAAGAAATTAATCACAAAGCTACGGTCTACGTTATAAGAGTCTTCTACCGTGTCCATATACTTTTTGTAAAGTTCACTGTTCAAGAGCTCCTCGAAAATAATTTCCACGTACTTGTCGTCTAAATCCCAATAATTAAGTTTGTTGAGTTCCACGTAGCCTTCTAAGCTCACACTGTCTGTTAACAGGTTGAGTAAGCGGTTGTCAATAAATTTTGTGTTGGGGTTTAAGTCTTCTTTAGTGGCGAGAATTTTCTTTTTAGAGAGCTCAATTCTCTTTCGAGCTAACTTTTGTACTTCAACCAGTAATTGTAAGTTTAAAACGTACAGGTCAAACATCTTGTCGATGCTGTGTTTTAAAAACTTTTCTTCTCTAACTAGGTCATCACTATGCGCTTGTTGTATCGCATACACCGACTGCATTACTTTAACTCGAATATGTCTTCTATTAATCATTTGAAAGAACTTTAAACAAAAAAGAGAGCGTAAAGAATGGTAATTCTTACGCTCTGCAAAATTATAACTTTTATTTATCTTACCTAGCTATTTTGCTCTTTTTTACGAGCATCAATTCTCGCTTGTGCGATATTGAAGGCTGCTTGGTGTGTTGTGATGTTTTCTTTTTCTGCTAAGTCAAAGATTTCAAGAGTGGTATTGTAGATGTTTTCAGTTCTCTTTAAACTCTCTTCTTTTCCGTATCCTTCAACTTCAGCGTATACATTGATAATTCCACCAGCGTTGATTAAGAAGTCAGGAGCATAAGCGATACCGCGCTCTTGTAATAATTTTCCGTGTTTAAGTTCGTTTGCTAATTGGTTGTTAGCAGCTCCAGCAACTACTTTTGCGTTTAACTGTGCAATAGTGTTGTCGTTTAAGGTAGCTCCTAAGGCACAAGGTGCGTAGATATCGATATCTAATCCGTAAATATCGTTTCCTAAGGCTACGTTTGCATCGTACTTTTTACTCAAAGCAGCTAAACGCTCTTCGCTAATGTCGTTTAAGATTACTTGAGCTCCTTCGTCAGTGATGTGCTTCACTAAGGTTTCACCAACATGACCAACTCCTTGAACTAATACTTTTTTACCCGCTAAATTGTCGGTTCCAAATTTGTATTTTGCCGCGGCTTTCATACCCATGTAAACTCCGTATGCTGTTACAGGAGATGGGTTTCCTGATCCACCAATCGCTTCAGAAACTCCAGTAACATGAGGTGTTACTTCACGGATGATATCCATGTCTCTAGTTTCCATTCCTACATCTTCAGCAGTAATGTATTTTCCACTTAATGAATGAACAAACTCTCCAAATTTACGCATTAAGGCATCGTTCTTTTGAGTCTTAGCATCACCAATAATAACGGCCTTTCCTCCACCGAGATTTAATCCGGTTATAGCTGACTTAAAGGTCATTCCACGAGATAGACGCAATACGTCGTTTAAAGCTTCCCATTCACTTTTGTACTGCCACATTCTAGTTCCACCTAAAGCTGGTCCTAAAGTTGTATTGTGGATACCAATTATTGCTTTTAAACCTGTATCTTCGTCATTACAAAAAACGATTTGTTCGTGATTGTCAAAAGATAATTGACCAAATACTGGATCGTTTTTAAGATCTTTAGTATCAATGATTTCTGATGTCATTTGTTATGTGTTTTGATTTGAGTTTATTTTGATAATCTCAAAAAATTAGGTCGCAAAAATAGGAAATCGTTAAAACATAATCAAAAAAAGCCGTTGTAATTGTATTATCTTTAACAAAATTAGAACGGAAATAGGTTTTTAATTAGAGAAATTTTTTAAACAGTTTTGAAGGAATTACAATATCTGAACAAGTATTTTATCAAGTATAAGTGGCGACTTCTAGTCGGAGTAGTCATTACCGTATTATCCAAGTTGTTAGCACTGAAAATCCCAGTAATCATAAGAGATTCTTTAAATGTCGTAGAGCAATACGTACAGGGGAAAACAACCGATTTACCCGCGGTAAAACAAGAGTTGTTGTACAATATTTTATGGATAGTTGCCGTGACCTTGGTGGCAGGATTTTTTACTTTTTTAATGCGACAAACAATAATTGTGATGTCACGTTTGATAGAATTTGATTTAAAAAATGAGATATATCAACAGTATCAGCGACTGTCTATTAACTTTTATAAAAAGAATAGAACCGGTGATTTGATGAACCGAATTAGTGAAGATGTGTCGAAGGTTCGCATGTATTTTGGCCCAGCAATCATGTACTCCTTGAATATGATTGTACTGTTTATTGTGGGCTTTACTCAAATGATTCAAATCGATGCTACTTTGACCATGTATACCTTACTGCCGTTTCCTATTTTATCGATTTCAATTTTTGTGTTGAGTCGAGAAATTAATAAGAAGAGTGGTGTGGTCCAACAGTACCTTTCTAAGCTGACAACCTTTAATCAAGAGTTCTTTTCGGGGGTGAATGTGGTAAAGTCTTATGCCATAGAAAAAGAAGTCATTGCTAATTTTGATAACTTGGCCGATACCAGTAAGGAAAAGAATATTGCCTTACACAAGGTACAAGCTTTGTTTTTTCCTTTGATGATTTTATTGATAGGTTTGAGTAATATCATCGTATTGTACGTCGGAGGGAAGCAATACATTGCTGGAGATATACAAATTGGAGTCGTAGCCGAATTTTTTCTGTATGTCAACATTTTGACCTGGCCAGTAGCCATTGTCGGGTGGGTGACTTCTATCGTGCAACAAGCGGAGGCTTCTCAAAAACGTATTAATGAATTTTTAGAGGAAGTTCCCGAAATCCAAAACACAGTAGAAACAGGAACCGAAATTCAAGGAACAATTGAGTTCAAAGATGTGTGGTTGCAGTACGACGATACAGACATCACCGCACTGAAAGGTATTAGCTTTAAGGTAGCACAAGGACAAACGGTGGCCATTTTAGGGACTACCGGAAGTGGAAAGTCTTCAATAGTCAACCTCGTTTCGCGTTTGTACGATACTACAGGTGGACAAATTTTAGTGGATGGAGTGGATATCAAGGAATGCAATTTGTACGATTTGCGCAATCAAATCGGGTTTGTACCTCAAGATCCATTTTTGTTTTCAGATACCATAGAGAACAATATCAAATTTGGTAAAGCAACGGCGGAGCTTACTGAGATTCAGGAAGCTGCTAAAAATGCGGTAATTCACGAGAATATCATGGATTTCAGCGAAGGGTATCAAACGGTTTTAGGGGAGCGTGGTGTTACCCTGTCAGGAGGACAAAAACAGCGAACTTCTATCGCCAGAGCGATTATCAAAGACCCCCAAATATTGGTGTTTGACGATTGTCTTTCAGCGGTAGATACGGAAACGGAAGAACGAATTTTGACGAACCTAGAAAAGGTTTCAAGTGGTAAAACAACCTTCATAATCAGCCATAGAATATCCTCAGCTAAGAATGCAGATATGATACTTATCCTAGAAGATGGTAAGATCATTCAACAAGGAGTTCACAATCAGCTCATAGAACAAGAAGGATATTACAAAGATTTGTATAATCAGCAACTTTTGGAAAAAGAAATATAGTGTTTCGCATTGTTACGTCAATTATTTTGTTAGATTTGTTGAGCAATTTTAAATAAACAACTATTACTTATATTACTTAAGACAAGAATTATGAGCGAGAGAGTAGAACAAGAAGAAATTTTTTCACAGGTTTTAAGAGCTGGTAGAAGAACCTATTTTTTTGATGTTAGGTCAACTAAGGCTGATGATTACTACTTAACAATTACGGAAAGTAAGAAGTTTACACACGATGATGGTTCATTCCACTACCAAAAGCACAAGATCTACTTGTACAAAGAAGATTTTTCTGACTTTAAGGACATGTTGGACAAGGCAACTAATTACATTGTAAGCGAAAAAGGAGAGGAAGTTATTAGTGAGCGCCATCAAAGAGATTACAAAAAAGAAGAAGCGGCCGTAGAAGCCTCTGCAGAGAGTTTTACCGATGTTTCTTTTGATGATATTTAAGGAAACAGCTTGAGTTAAGCTCATTGTTGTACCTTAAAATTTCAATTCAAATTCAATTTACACTATAAAAACCACCTAGCTTTAATCACTATGTGGTTTTTTTTGTTTTTACTTGATGATGTCACTTGAGTTACCCTACCTGGGAACTTACAATACTTGTTTCATCACCTTGGATTTCGCTACGGTTTCTTCCCATTCATTTTCGGGAATGCTGTCGACGGTGATACCTCCACCGATATACAAGGTGGCTTTAGAGGTTTCGAGCTCCATACAGCGCAAGTTGACAAAGAGTTCCGTTTGTTTTTCAATATCGACTTCTCCTAAGTATCCTGTATAATATTTTCGCGAATAGTTTTCGTGTTTGTTGATAAAGTCGAGTGCCGCTTCCTTGGGAAGGCCACATACCGCTGGTGTTGGGTGTAAGCGATTCACAAGCGTACTGAGGGCTCCTTCATAAGTTCCAGTAATCATCGTTTTTAGGTGAAGTAGGCTCCCTGCTTTTGCCGTGTGCAACGGCCCGCAGTGAAGATCTGGAGCAAGGGAACTTAATTGCTCGCAAATATACTCCGTTACCATTTGTTGTTCTTCAATTTCCTTGGCACCCCATGCAACGTCTGTACTTCCTCGGTATACCTGAGTACCTGCAAGCGCCATGGTGCGGAATTCCTTGTTGTTGACGGTTACTAGTGTTTCCGGAGTTGCTCCTGACCACAGACCAATTTTAGGGTGGTACCACAAATAGGTAAAGGCATTCGGATAGCTGTGTAGGAGTCGTTCAAAGATGCTAAGCAGGGTTCCTTTGCGGAGTGAAACCACCTCACTTCTCGACAGTACAACCTTCTGAAATGCCCCTGATTCAATTGTCTCGACCGCTTTTTTAACGAGCTGTATGTGTTGTTGCGCTGCTGAGTTAAGGTCAGTAATTGTGCTAGGCTGAACGGTTACCTGTTGTGGATTAAAGTGTACCTCCTTACATATGGATTCCGCTAAGGGAATCAGAATAGGAGCCGTATTTTTTAAAAATGGAGCAAAAACGAATCCGCTTTCATTTAGTTCATCGCTGTAATACACCTGGTCATTCTGTTGTATGATCGCTTTCAGTCGGTCACTGCCGGCCTTGTTGTAAATTACAAAAGGACGCTGTTGTTGTAATGCGTTTTGTATGTCGTCAAATAAGGTCAATCTTTGAGCTTTAAGAGTTGTTGTTTAATAGGTTCAAATCGACTCCAAACTAAATCGTGCCCAGCATCGTGTAAAGGGATCAACTGAAAACGTGAGCTCGGTAGTTGTTTTTGTAAATAGGTCGAATTCTCCAAAGGGACTATCCAGTCGGAATTACCGTGCATGCTAATCACTTGATTCGGGGTTGAAGCCCACGTTTTTTCAAAGTTTTGCAAATCGGAACGATGTGATAGTTTTTCTTTGGAGGCTTCCTGCCATACTTTAGGAATCATCCATCGTGTCATTGGCCAGCGGTACAAGTTTACCATCCAAGGCATTGGTTCTACCGCACTGTACACCGCAGGAGCCAAAAGTACTACTTTTTTTAGCTTTTTACGAGTGGCAAGTGCAATGGGGCCGCCGTACGAATAACCTACGAGTATGGTATTGTCGTTGGGGAGTTGGTCTAAAATGCTATGGAGCATATCGCGTTCAAAGGCAATGCTCTCTTGTACCGGATGTGGATCGTTATAGTTGTAGCCGATTCGATCGTAGGAGAGCATGTTAAAATGCTCGGTCAGCGTACTGTCGTTCATATAGGCTTCAAAATTAGCACAAGACCCAATAGTCCCGTGTACAAAGACCAGTGTAGGTTTGGCGGGATTGAGGGCTGTTTTGAGTACACGAAATGAAAAATCCTTAAAGTGCCATTTAGCGATGGTTAGTGGGGTGGGACTGGTTTGGAAAAGCTCCATCAAAGCCTTGTCAGAAGGCGGAGCTGAAAAACGTACAAATACCACGTATAGTGCAACGAGTAGGACCAGTAAGCTAATGCTGGCATAGCGAATTATTTTTGATAGTCGCTTTCTCATTTTTTGGGTAAAACGATATTTGTGAGTTTGGCTATGGAAATCAATCGGTCTTCCTCATCTACAATTTTAACTTCTAACAAATGGGTGGTTTTTCCGAGGTGAATAGGACGAGCAGTGGCATATACCATTCCTTCTTTTTTACTTTTGACATGGTTAATGCTGAGTTCGATTCCTTTGATCACTTGTGTTTTTGCGTCTGCAAATAGAAAGGCAGAGGCAGAACTTCCAACAGTTTCTGCGAGTGCTGCACTGGCACCACCGTGAAGTAACCCAAAGGGTTGGTGTACGTTGGGGTTTACTGGCATGGATACTGTCATGTAGTCTTCGCCTATTGCGATAAACTCAATATCCAAGGTTTCCATGAGGGTATTTTTATTAAAACTGTTGAGTTTGTTTAATAATTGTTGTGAATCCATAAATACAAAAAGAAATTTCATTCAAAAATACGTATTTTTGTACCTATAAAAAACAACCTAATGTATAAAGTACGCGCTATATTAGATACGCAAGAAGACGTAATTAGAACTTTTGTTATCGATGAGAACAAATCCTTAGAGGACATGCATTTCGCTGCAGCCAAGGCCTTTGGATTTGACGGTCAGGAAATGGCTTCTTTTTACCGTACAGATGATGAGTGGAACCAAGGAGAAGAAATACCGTTGTTTAATATGGCTGAGGCAGGAGAAGGTCTTTCGATGGCAAACTGCTCAATCAAAGACACGTTGTTACGTGTGAATGACAAATTGATTTACGTGTATGATTTTTTGCACATGTGGACGTTTTACATCGAGTTAGTAGCCCTGCAAGCCGATGGTGATGACGGAGCAGTGGTGTTGTCTGTGGGAGAAATTCCAGGCGAGGCTCCTATGAAAGAGTTTAAGGCGGACGATTTAACGAAAGGTGATGACAAGGAGTTCGACGATGAGTTTGGAGATAATTTCACCGGTTTTGAGCGTCTTGACGATTTTGATTTTGACAATTATTAGTGAGTATGGGACAGTTTGTAAAGCTTTATAACGAAAATCCGAACCCGAAAGAAATTGATAAAATCGTCAAGGTTTTACAGAAAGGGGGCGTTATCATTTACCCTACAGATACCGTGTATGGACTGGGGTGCGATATTACCAATGCGAAAGCTTTGGAGCGCGTGGCAAAATTAAAAGGAGTAAAGCTGGATAAAGCAAACTTTTCATTTGTTTGTAATGACTTGAGTCATTTATCGGATTACGTAAAACAAATAGATACTCCGACCTATAAGATATTAAAAAGAGCACTTCCAGGTCCCTATACTTTTGTATTGCCTGGAAGTAATAGCCTTCCCAAGACCTTTAAAAAGAGAAAGACCGTTGGGATTCGCGTGCCCGATAACAATATAGCGAGAAGCATCGTGGAAGCTCTCGGAAATCCTATAGTTTCTACATCGATTCACGATGAAGACGAAATTATAGAGTACACTACCGATCCTGAACTTATTTTTGAAAAGTGGCAGAACCTCGTTGACCTCGTGGTCGATGGCGGGTATGGAGATAATCACGCTTCGACCGTGATTGATTTGACAGCGGAAGAACCCGAAGTTATCAGAGAAGGTAAAGGAGATTTAGATGTTTTGTAATTGGTTGCCAAAGTTTCCTAATGACAGCGGTCCTATTTATCAGGAAACGCTCGAAGGGCGCTTGCCTGTTGAACCATTTAATACGTTTAGCAATTTAATTTTTATTGCCATTCTCATTTATTTTTTTCAGAAAATAGCAAAGCATCCTAAGCAGCATCCTTTTTTTCTGTTTGCAATTCCAGTTATTTTTATCAGTTGGATCGGTGGCACTATGTTTCACGGAACTAGAAGTCACGAGTTTTGGCTAGTGCTCGATTGGTTGCCTATCATGATTGTTTGCTTGGGAGGAATCCTTTATTTTATCGGAAAGATTACTCCGGTTTGGTGGCAACGTACTGGTTTGTTAGTAGCAATTTTAGTCGCCACAATACTTCCCCGATTTTTATCGTTGCCCGACTCGTTTCGAATTTCGTTCGGATATGTGATGACGGCCATTGCGGTCATAGCTCCCTTTTTGTATTACGCTTACTTAACAGCGTGGAAAAGGGTACATTATATTGGCTTGGGATTGGTGTTTTTTGCGCTCGCGATAGTTTTCAGAACCCTTGATTCACTTGTAGTGCTGCTGCCTATGGGAACGCATTGGTTGTGGCATACCTTTGGCGGCGTTGCCGTGTTCTTTTTACTCTTGTATATCTACAAAGATCGAGAGGCTCTTATTGCAAATTCTTAAACTTTTTTCTACCTGCAATAAAGTGTTGCCAAACCACAGAAGTACAGTGGTTATAATGAAGCTTTTTCTGTAGTTTTTTTCGCTTTCCTAAGAACTTCAAAAAATTAGCATAAAAACTAATATGCGCTTTTAAAATGGCCAAAGTGTGCACTGGACGCAGTTCCAAAGCAAATTTTAAACCAGCGACTCCATCGAGTATCAGTCGAGAAAAAACGACAAACAAAAACCAGCGTTTTGGCACGTTTTTGACCGTGTTTAATAAACTATTTCTAAAATTTAAAAAGGTCTTGTGAGGATTGCTTTCTTGCAAGGTTGCCCCACCCACATGATATACTGTTGAGCTTCCCACATAGCTCACTTTATACCCTTCGTTTTGCGCCCTCCAACAGAGGTCAATTTCTTCTTGATGGGCAAAGTAATCTTCATCAAAGCCTCCTAATTTGTGGTATACCTCCGATCGGATAAACAAACAGGCACCCGAGGCCCAAAATATATCGGCGGTATCATCGAATTGTCCGGTATCAGTTTCTAAAAAATTAAAAATTCGACCACGGCAGTACGGATAACCGAGTAAATCGATAAAGCCACCACCAGCTCCGGCATATTCAAATTTGGTTTTGTCTTTGTAATCCAGTAATTTGGGTTGGATGATCGCAGTTTCAGGTTGCTTTTTAAAGTAGTCTACTACAGGGGTTAACCAGTTTTTTGTTACCTCGATATCCGAGTTTAACAGGCAATAAATATCTGCCTCAATGTGCTGTAAAGCATCGTTATATCCTTTGGCATATCCTCCATTGGTCTCATTCTGAACAATTTTAACCGAAGGGAATTGCGTTTTGATATAGTCGATAGAAGTATCTGTAGAGGCGTTGTCAGCAACGTAGACTTCAGCTTCTTGTTCACTGTAGTTTACTACACTGGGTAAAAACTGTTCTAACAGTTTTCTTCCGTTCCAATTTAATATGACGATAGCTATTTTCAAGAGGCCAAAAATACAGTTTTAAGTTGATTTAAAGGTATAAGTATACGTTAATTTCTGGCCTTTAGACGCTGCGTTCGTATTCAGGGAGGTCTCTTAAAAAAACATAGCGTTCGTTTTCTTTGTCAAGGGTACAGTAATAGTGCTGTAAGCCATTCGTAACCACCAGCAATCGGGCGTTTAGTTTCATGTTGTACCTCGCAATTTGATCGAAGGTTGCCTGAGTGATGTTTACGGATGGGGCCTTGCATTCGACAATGATATCGGGTACTCCAAGGCGGGAGAATACTACGATATCCGTTCGCTTTTTTAAACCGTTTACTGTGAGTTGTTTTTCAATGGCAATTAAACTTACCGGGTATTTTTTTTGCGCTACTAAGTACTGTACATAGTGCTGCCGTACCCATTCTTCCGGAGTTAATACCAAGTATTTTTTTCTCAAACTATCGAAAATAAGCGTCTTATTTTCGTTACTTTTGAGCCTGAAATCACAGGGAGGTAAATTTAATTTTTGCATGGAGTAAAAATAGCAAAACTTTCCGAAGCTAAGGAGTAAATCGAGCACAAGGACAATGAATGAAGCAGTACAGCTAATTAAGGATATCCGCAGTGGAAATATAAAACCCATTTATTTTTTAATGGGTGAAGAGGCCTTTTACATCGATCAGATATCGGACTACATCGAAAAAAATGTCTTGGAAGAATCTGAAAAAGGGTTTAATCAGGTGGTGATGTACGGTAGAGATGTAACTATCGAAGAGATTGTTGCTTCTGCAAAGCGCTTTCCTATGATGGCAGAGCGACAAGTACTCATTGTCAAAGAAGCACAGGATTTGAGTAGAACCATTGACAAAATAGAAGCCTACGCAGCACAACCCCAGCCTTCCACGGTACTCGTTTTTAACTACAAATACAAAAAGCTCGACAAACGTAAAAAAGCCTACAAGGCCATTGCTAAGAATGGGGTGATTTTTGAGAGTAAAAAACTATACGAAAATCAAGTGTCCGATTGGATTCGAAAACGCCTCGGTACCAAAGGATTTAACATAGAGCCTAAAGCAGCGCAAATGTTGGTTGAGTTTTTAGGTACTAACTTGAGTAAGATTCACAATGAGTTGGAAAAGTTGATTTCTATTTTGCCTGCAAAAACGATTATTACGCCTTCACATATTGAAGAAAATATTGGGATCTCGAAAGATTTTAACAATTTCGAGTTGCGCAAGGCTATTGGGCAACGCGATGTGGTTAAGGCAAATCGTATTATCAATTATTTCGCACAGAACCCAAAGAGTAATCCGATAGTGATGAGCATTTCGTTGCTCAACAGTTTTTTTACGCAGCTGTTGTTATATCACGGTTTACAAGACAAGTCAAAAGCGTCTGTAGCGAGGGCCTTAGGAGTAAATCCGTATTTTGTGGATGATTATGCGACCGCCGCCAGAAATTATCCAATGCGGAAGGTATCGCAAACCATTGCACTGCTTCGTGATGCTGATGTCAAGAGCAAGGGAGTAGGGGCCAACGCGCTCTCTCATGCCGACATTCTCAAAGAATTATTATTCAAAATCTTGCACTAATAGAGTAAAACGCCCCATTTTGGGGCGTTTTTGGTTTTATTTTACCGTGGCTAATTTTGAGCGTACTGGAATATTTTTAGAGTTCAATCCGGGTATTTGGTCGTGTAAGTCAAATTCTAACTGCACTTCCGGTCGGAAAATCAGGCAATGGGTAGAACCTCCGAAGTGAAACATTCCCAGTTGTTCGCCTTTTTCAATGCGCTGTCCTTGCTTAACAGTGATTTCGTTGGAAGAAACTTCTGCCATGCCCACCGACATAAAACACATCAGGCCAATCTTAGGATTGTCGGCTTCGATAAAAATTAAAGCACGTGTTGCTACCTCTGTTAAGTAGGCCTGCGATTGGTTAGGAGCGGCACTGTCTGGACCAGCAGGGTTGGCAAATCCTTCGTAGTAATCTTCCGAATAATAACTGCCGTCAATAACATAGGCTTTGAGCACCGTACCACTTACTGGACTGTTCCAACGGTGGTAGCTCAAAGCACTCAAAAAAGCTTGATATACAGTTCCACCGATAAACTGTGAGGTATAGATGTCGTCGGCAAGCATATCGCGTAAAGAATAGGGCTGCCCTTTAATCCAGAAGTTGGTTTTTTCAAGGACATCTCTCTCTAGGCGGAACGGAGCTGACTCGCAAGCATTGACGATGATATCAGGATTGTCTTTTCCGGCTACAGGGCGAAGTCCCTCTTTAAAAGTTCGGGTAAAAAAATCGTCCCAAGATTGGAACCCAAAAGCATTTTGCACATCAGGAGAAGGGCAGTTAAAGATATCGGTAAAGGAAGCTCCATTTCCATAAGCAACGTCGCACATTTCTTTTAGGGCTTCATCGGAGAGCCATCCTTGACTTGTAGTATTTAAAACGTAGGTAGAATCCGAACTTTGTAAAAACGATTTCCAATAATTTAAAATGGCCTTGAATTTTTCATTGACCCTTTTATCCAAAAATGCGACGTATCCGGCAAGGGTTCCCATGGGCCAATCTAGGATAGCGTTGATAGGAAAGCCTACGAGCCCGGTGGTGTTGAATTCCGGAGCTTGTGTCATAATTGCATTGATTAACAGTAGCATGTGTTCGTAGTCACGTACTTGAGGAGCACCGGTGGGTGTTTGGTTGTATGGAGCTTTGTTGGGGATCTCGGTAAACATAGCTGTAAACAGGGTGCGGTAATAGTTGTTACTTTCGATAAGTTTTTTGAGGTCTTGAACAGGAGGAACCAACGATTGCGGGGTGCGATCTACGTAGTCAATGAGTTCAGTGAGCCAGTTTTCAAGAAATAGGGCATCGGAAGGAAGCCATTCAGCAACGCGGTACTGGGTACTTGTAGCCATAGTTTTAAGTTTTAAAGTTTAATTAGTTACTAAAAGGTACGGCTATCGCTCGGATAATCCGAACCGTTTAACGTAATTTATATAATGATAAGAAGTTGTTGCTGATTTGTTTAGGTTGGAATGAAGTGTTTTGAAGCCCAGAGGATTGACCATACTACAACGGATTTTACTATTTTCGCACAAATTCTAATATATATGATATCTGTAGATCAGTTAACCGTGGAATTCAGCGGTAAAGCTTTGTTTAGCGATGTTTCTTTTGTCATCAATGAGAATGATAAGATTGCATTAATGGGAAAAAATGGTGCAGGAAAATCAACCATGATGAAAATTATTGCAGGCATTAACCAGGCTACTAAAGGAGGTGTACGTTGTCCGAAGGATACCGTTATCGCCTATTTACCGCAGCATTTGTTGTTGGAAGACGACTGTACCGTGAAGGAAGAAGCGGCAAAAGCCTTTTCGCGTATTTTTTCGATGAAGGAAGAAATGGAAGCCTTGAATAAGGAACTAGAAACGCGAACGGACTACGAATCAGAAGCATATATGAAGATCATAGAACGCGTTTCGGAGTTAGGGGAGGTGTACTATGCATTGGAAGAAGTTAACTACGAAGCTGAAGTAGAGAAGGCCTTAAAAGGACTGGGATTCAAGCAAACCGATTTAGACCGACCGACCTCTGAATTTAGTGGGGGATGGAGAATGCGTATCGAGTTGGCAAAAATTTTATTGCAGAAACCCGATTTAATTTTGTTGGATGAGCCAACTAACCACGTAGATATTGAATCTGTAATTTGGTTGGAGCAGTTTCTTAAAAACAAGGCGAAAGCAGTAGTCGTAATTTCTCATGATAAGGCTTTTGTTGATAATATTACCAACAGAACCATTGAGGTGAGTATGGGAACCATTTACGATTACAAAGCCAACTATACGCATTACTTAGAATTGAGAAAAGAACGCAGAGCTCATCAGTTAAAAGCCTACGAGGAACAGCAAAAGTTTATAGCGGAAACCAAATCGTTTATTGAACGTTTTAAAGGGACCTACTCAAAAACTAACCAGGTGGCTTCTCGTGAGCGGATGCTCGAAAAATTGGTGCCTATTGAAGTAGATGAAGTGGATAATTCGTCGTTAAAATTGCGTTTTCCACCGTCGCCGAGGTCTGGAGATTATCCGGTTAAAGTCGAAGAACTCTCGAAGCGTTACGGGGAATTGACCGTCTTTGAAGACGCTAGTTTTTCCATAGCAAGAGGAGAGAAAGTATCGTTTGTAGGACGTAATGGTGAAGGTAAATCGACCATGATTAAAGCGATTTTGGGAGAAATTGATTTTGAAGGACATTGCGAGTTGGGACACAACGCTAAAGTGGGGTATTTTGCACAAAACCAAGCGTCGTTGTTGGATCCGGAGTTAACCGTATTTCAAACGGTAGACGAAGTAGCGGAAGGTGATATCAGAACTCAGATCAAAAAGATATTAGGGCGTTTTATGTTCGGAGGAGAGGATATCGATAAAAAGGTCAAGGTTCTTTCAGGAGGAGAACGAACGCGTTTGGCAATGGTTAAGTTATTGCTAGAACCGGTAAATCTTTTGATATTGGATGAGCCTACTAACCACTTAGATATTCGTTCCAAAGACGTGATTAAAGAGGCTTTGATGCATTATGACGGTACCTTGATTTTAGTATCGCACGATCGTGACTTCTTGCAGGGGTTGAGTGAAAAAGTTTTTGAGTTTAAAGACAAACGAGTAATTGAGCATTTCGAAACCATTGATGCGTTTTTAGAGCGCAACAATATTCGAGCACTAAAAGAAATTGATTTATAAATAGAAAGCTAGGAAATATTTCCTAGCTTTTTTTATAAGATATCCCAACCAATGGCGGTGTTGACGGCCGTTTTGACGATGTCTAGTGCAGCATTAATGGCTGCTTCGACAGCTAAAAGCCCCAGCCCTTCAATGGTGAGCAATACGATGCGTACACTGCTTTTTTGAATTTCTAGATAATACGATGCTTGTTCTTTAGTAATGGTGCCTTCGCGTTGTAGTTTAACGATGAGTGCCAAATTTTCGGCTAGTGATTTGAACTGCTGTTCCGCAAAGGGAGCAGCGGCTTCCCAGTGTTCTTGAAGTTTGCCTTTGGCAGCTCCGATCATCTTGAGTAGTACATCGTTGACATTAATTGAATTCATAGGTGTTGTAGTTTGGTAGTTTGTTTATTTTTCTCCTCTTTTTAAAGCGAGTTGTAGTCGTATAATGGCGGTGAAAGCACTGTCAAAGGGCTGTTTAAGAGGGCGTATTTGCGCCGCGTTTAAGAAGCCTATTTTGTGCAATTTTTCTAGGTTGTCAACCATCGAAATGAGCTCTTTAATTTGGTCTTCAACAATGCGATTTTTATCGAGTGCCGCCGTTCTGAGTTTTAAGGTGTTTAAATCTACTTTGATGTCGTCAAAGGTTTCTACAAAGTTTTCATAGGCAGCTGCTGGTGTTCCGATGGTCCTGTCGAGAACGACAAAGTATTTGGTGACTTTTTCTTGTACACGAGTCACCGTTTTATCCGTAATTTCATCGTAATCACTGATAAGTCGGACTGTAGTGCAGCTCTGCAGTAAAATAAGGAATAGCGCAAGCAAGGCGCCGAGCCTAGGGCGCGTAAGATTTTGAATTAGCATGGTTAGTTTTTTTAGTAGCCACCCCGTTGATTGGGGTCAATTTTTTACAAGGTTAAAGCTACAAATAATATTCGTATCACAAATGAGCATTAGGTTAAGAAGTAGTAAATACTGTATAGCCAAAAAAAGACCGACGTGAAGGTCGGTCTTTTTGGTATTACCATTGAGTTCTCATTTCCGTTCCAATTTCTATATATGTTGGACTGGTGTTTATACTTTTAAAATGCCCGTAACTCGTACCGCTGTCGAGCGAGTCAATTTTTATTTGAACCTCTTCGTATTGTGTCGTAAATGCCAATCCTTGGTGTACTCCATCGGCAGTTCCTTTGTCAATAGTGACGTGCCAACAGGTCATTTTTTTATTTAAATGATGATTTTCAGACGGGTGTTGTCGGTGTTCTATAACCCGTGCTTGTATGGGAGTTTTAATAAAATAAGAACGCCATTTTTCTGGAATTCGCTTTAAATCTAAACTATCTGAATTTAGAGAAGTGGTTTGTATAATTCGCGTAAAATAAGCACCGCTGTCGTCGGGTTCTATACCTTGATTTACAAAGTTTGCAAAACGTTGAAAGTCATTTTTTTCATCGATATACGATTGCGTATTGAATTGTTCTGATAACAGGTATTCTTTGTGATTCCAGGCGAACTTTAGGTAGTTGGTATTTATTTTTGAACCTTCTTCATAGGGGAAGTAGGTACTTTTTACATGTTCTTTAGCATGTTCAGGGATTTTTTTAATGGCAATTTCTTTCGGGTATAATTGGAGTGAGGTGCTATCTTGATGATAGTCGCCAAAATACTCTTTGACGGTTGAGTTCCCGAGGGAGCCATTTAGGGTTTCAGTAAAAATAAACTCATTATTCGAAAAGAGCTCTAAGCTTTTACTGTAGTTGAGGTTTTTAAAATCGTACCGAACGGCGTTTTCTCTGTTTTGAATCCGCTCTCGTGATTTGTTGTGTGAATTTCCAATCGGTGCTTTCCAACTACAGGAATAACTGATTGTGAGTAGGGTAGTGATAAGAACTAATTTTTTCATTTGCTAGCGTACCCGTCTTCCGACGAGATAGATTTTTTAATGTGTTTATAACATTGACTCTTCAAAACCAGAACTGTAGCTAAACGGGTACTAGCTTAAGCTCAAATTTTATTGAGTCTTAAATCGGGGGGATGAGGGATACAGTTACAAACTTACTAAAAAAAAGTTAGATGCCAGAAATTGTCGCCGTTAGCGCGTTTGAGAGGGCTCTCGGAAGGCTTTTACTAAGTAGTTAGCAATGATTTCTGCATTCATTTTAGCACCTTTAAGCGATGGGTGAAATCCATCTTTTCCGTAGAGCAGGTAATTGCTTTCCGTACGGATATAATCACGCCAATAACGCCCTACAGGAATGAGTAAAGCCTTGTTTTGCTTTGCAGCTGCTTCGTAATTGGCAATGACATTGTCTAAGCGATCCAGCTGATTTTTTGCAGGCCATACCATATAATAACACAGTGTCGTATTGGTAGTCGCACAGATTTTTTGCAGTTCTTCTCCTACTTTTATAAGGCTTTCTTTTCCGTATGGAGAAGAAGAAGGTCCTTGTTGAATGACTAAGAAATCGTACGAAGTTGTCTTTAAAAGTTGTTGAATCTTTCCTCCATTCAAATGATCACGAATGGAAAAATCGGGATAGGCAATGCACGTTACTTCCATGCGGTACCCCTGCGAACGCGCTTTCCTCTTTACGAGTTTTGGTAGCTTGTGTTCATAGGTCAGGCTGTTCCCTACAAATAAGACATTGATTTTAGTTGCGGGTTGCGACTGTTTTTGCTGACTGAATCCATTTAGGTTCAGAACTAAAAGCAGTATGAAAGTAATTAACTTGTTCATAAAAGAGGAAAAAATAAGTGCTCGTAGAGCTTATCATTACTCTAAATTACAAAATAATCATGAACGGGAAAAGTTTAATTTTTTCCACAGCATTTTTTAAACTTTTTTCCGCTATTACAAGGACAGGGATCGTTACGGCCAACCTGTGTTTCACTGGGTAGGTGTAAGTTCATAGCGTCCATATCTTGTTTAAATATCAGTTCCATTTTTCGGTAAAGTGCTGGATGTTTTTTGGCCAGTAGTTTGGGGCGTTCGAAAAAGTATTCGCTGACCACAGAAAAGAATTCCGCCTGGTTGGTGCCTCCATAAGGATTGATATCTGAGTCGTTGCGGTAGATTTCATCCATTTTTTTGTTCATCAAGTCAATCCATGGAATGGTATATTGCCTACATAAGAGCACTTCGGGAATACCATCTACTTTACCGTCGAGTTTGTCGATGAGGTGCACAAATTCGTGAATTGCTGTATTGTGTTTGTCGGTTTCGTTGACAAAGCCCAAATGCAGTGCTTTTTTTGACAAAATCATCTTTCCTTCTAGGTAGCCAGTTCCCACCATACCTAGTACGTTTCTGCCTTCGCCAGTGCGCTCAAAATCTTTGCTAAAACTACAGGGGTACAAAATAACTTCTTGAATGTTAGGATAGCGCCATTCTGGAAAGTTAAAAATAGGGATGATGGCACTGGAAGCCACTAAAAGACGATCCGTAGTGTCTACGGAAGTATCTACGCCAATAATAGCACAGTTCAATAAAAACTCGTGTGTTTTGTATTCGAATAAGGTTTTTTGCTCGTTGCCTAGTGCATTGTAAAATGCGACATGATTGCTTAAAATTTGTTTCCACTCGTCAGGAAAGTCTGTGTTTGGAGTTTTCCATGGCTCGTTTTTCGCTCCTTTCTTTCTTCGAACGAAGTAAAAACTTATAAGGGCGACGACTATGGTAGAGGTGATGAGCATAAATTAAAAAAGAACCTAAAATAGGGAGGTTGCTGTTAAGTAGGTTGTGAAAATACAGGAAATAAAATACCCCTACAAGTAATAGCTTATAGGGGTAGATTTTTTAAGAACGTTCACTTAATTGTTGTACTTCTTCTTGTGAAAAAGTACGGAAAGCGAATTTATATCCTTCATAAGCTGCAATTCCGTAGAAAAGCAAATCAATAGGACTGAATGATTCTTTCATAATAGGTATCAGCTGTTCGTAGTTGAACATCATCAGTACGTTAAAAAAGCTGATGCTTTCCTGATTGGCTACAAATCCTAAAATGCTAAATACGTTCCCTAATAAACAGCTCATTAACGCAATGACTGCACCAGCAATACCGAAATGTTGACCAAGTCCTTTTCCGGTGTAACGCATGCTAATTCCTACTAGGGCTCCTACTGCGATGGCCATATAGCCAATTTGATATTCTGTGGTTACGGTAATTGCGGCCCAAATAGCTGCTCCGATAAGTCCAGCGAGTACCCCTGAAAAAACTGCTTTGAGAAAGTTTTGCTCGCTTTTTATTTGATCTGCCACACGTGGAGATAGTTTGTTAAGGAACTCGTCAAAACTCAAAGGTTCATCCTCTTCGTTAGCTGAGGTAGACCTCGTTGTAACTTCCTCAGCGCTCTCTGCTGGATTTTCAACGGTTGCTGTATCCGTAGTTGCCATAGGGGTGTTCTCTGCAGCCTGATTTTCTTCCAAGGCCAAATCTTCTTTTCTTGTCATAATGTATAGGTTGTTGATGATTGCAATTTTCATGCAAAGCAAATAGGGATAACTTCCTCAGCAAAAAGGTGAAGGTATTTCCATAGCAATGCAATTTCAGGGCAAATATACACATTTATTGAAAATAAAAAACTCACCTACAATGAGGTGAGTTTTTTATAAACGATTAATTTAAATAGTCAATTGCTATTATTATTTTGCTTTATCAGCAACGATACGCTTGTCGCGATTGGCTACTTCCCAGGCTGTATGGAATACTAAACGCGTTCTGTTTTCAAGTAATTGATAGTTGATTTTATCTGGCGTATCTGAAGGCTGATGGTAGTCAGCATGTGTTCCGTTAAAGTAAAAAATAATAGGAATATTGTGTTTTGCAAAGTTGTAGTGATCCGAGCGATAGTAAAATCTGTTCGGGTCATTTTCGTCGTTGTATTTATAATCCAAGTCAATTTTTGTGTACTTGGTATTGATGGCTTCTGAAATGTTGTGGAGTTCTGTACTCAATTTATCAGAGCCAATTAGATATACGTAATTAGGATTTCCTTTATGACGATCATCAACACGACCGATCATATCGATATTTAAATCGGTAACGGTATTTTTTAAAGGAAATATTGGATTTTCTGTGTAGTATTTTGAACCGAGTAGCCCTTTTTCTTCTCCAGTAACGTGAAGAAAGAGTATCGAACGCTTAGGACCTCTACCTGCTTCCACCGCTTTTTTAAAGGCTTCAGCAATTTCCAGGATGGCAACAGTTCCTGAACCGTCATCGTCTGCTCCGTTGTAGATTTCTCCATTTTTAACACCTTCGTGATCTAAATGTGCTGAGATCACGACAATTTCATCTGGCTTTTCAGTTCCCTTGATATAAGCCACTACGTTTTCTGAGTCTTTAAGGCTACGTCCTCTTCTGTTATTACTCAAATATTCAGAAGGAACTTCCTGGAAATAATCGTCACCTCCTAAAGGAGATGCAATTCCTTGACTCTTATAGAAATCTTTTAGGTAATTGACCGCTTTTTTTTGTCCAGGCTCACCGGTATCTCTTCCTTCAAATTCGTCAGAAGCATACACAAATAAGTGTTTACCTAGATCTTTGGCGGTAATACTCTTAGCAAATTTCTCGGCGTAGTCTACCGATGCGTCCGGCTCTATTCCCGTAGTTTCCTTACTAGAACCACAGGCAATTAAGGCAGCCGTACTTGCTAAATACAGTAATTTTCTCATTAATACTTTTTTAATGTTTTGGGTTGATTAGTTGTTGACGTACTCAGCGGTACAATTGGTCAAATTTAGGTTTTCTTTATAACGAATTGTTCTAATGTTTTGTTAAAACTTATTAAGTCTTTTGGGAACAAACTGTCAAAGGCATTGGTTTCAATGAGTTGCTTGGCGGTACCACTGTGAAGCTGTCCTCCTTCGGTGAGGAGTAAGCAACTGTCAGCTAATTGAATGGCTAGGTTGACTTCGTGCGTGGAGATAAGTATGGTTTTATTGGTAGTTTTTACCAGGTCTTTGAGCAGAGAAAAAACTTTGTAGGTATGGTGGATGTCCAAATGAGCTGTTGGTTCATCGAGAATAATGAGCTCCGTATCTTGCGCCAACGCGCGCGCAATGAGAACGCGTTGTAATTGTCCATCACTCAATTCGTAAAATCGTTTGTTTTTTAGCTGCGAGATTTCGGTCTTCTCTAAGGCCCAAAGAATTTTCTTTAAATGCTCGTTGTTTAAATTATCGAGCCAGTTGGTATAGGGTTGTCGTCCAAGAGCAACGAGTTCAAAAACTGTGAGTTGACTGGGAGGAAGGCGTTCTGTCAGTACCAGACTGAGCATCGTAGCTAACTCCTGATCGTGAATGGCTTCGAGGGGTTTTCCTTTGAGCTGTACCGTCCCTTGCAGCGGAGCCTGCACTTTAGAGAGCGTTCTTAGTAAGGTAGATTTACCAATTCCATTTTTTCCCAGCAAGACAATAAATTGTCCACTGCCCAGCGAAAAATTGAGTTCAGAAGCCACCTTGTGTACCTGCTTTTTAGAGCGGTAACCAATGGTTAGGTCTATGGCATTCACGACAGCTGTTGACATTTTATTCATTCTTGCTATGGGTAATTATACCGCGAAGGTACGTGTAAATTGATGGAATTTAGCAGTTAGACATACATCTTTTTCTTTCGGAGTAGTAGCCATATAACCACGGGAGCACCGAAAAGAGAAGTAATTGCATTAATAGGTAGTACAAAAGCACTGTTAGGTAATTGGGCAATCGTATCGCAAATAAGTAATACCAATGCACCGAGTATGCTCACAGCTGGAAGTAGCACTTTGTGGTTAGAACTCGTGAACAACAGTTTGGCAATATGCGGCACTGCGAGCCCAACGAAGGCAATAGGGCCAGCAAAAGCAGTGATAACTCCAGTAAGCAAACTGGTTATTAGTAAAATGATATTTCTGCTTTTTTTGATGTTGATTCCGAGGCTCTTTGCATAGTACTCTCCGAGTAAAAAGCTATTCAGTGGTTTGATAACGCTGAAGGTTCCTATCATTGCCAAGCTGTAGATTCCAAAAAATACACCGAGTTCTTTCCAACTTAGGTTTCCTAAACTTCCAAAACTCCAAAATTGGTATTGTTGAATTTCAGTAGCTTCACTAAAATAGGTAAGGATGCTGATAATCGATGAGGTAAGGGAGCCAAACATCAAACCGATAATTAAGATAGACATGGTATTGCGGACTCTATTAGCTGCTAAAATGACTCCTGATAAGACGAGGAATGAACCAGCACTTGCTGCCATAGCTAAAGAGCTGTTTTGAAAGATATGGGTACTAAAAAGCCCGCCGAAAAGTCCAGATCCTAGTATAAAGAGCGCTACTCCAAGGCTAGCCCCTGATGAAATTCCCAGGACAAATGGGCCTGCCAGTGGATTTCTAAAAAGCGTTTGCATCAGCAATCCGCTTACGGCGAGTCCGGAGCCTACCATAAGAGCGGTAAGGGCTTTGGGCAATCGGTAGTTCCAAATGATGACTTCCCAACTGCGCTTGCTGACTTCTTGTCCTGTAAGGGCAGCGAAGATATCGTCAAACGGGATGCGGACCGACCCAATACTGATATTTAGCATTAATAGCATCAGTAAGGCGATGACCAGTACCAAAAAATACCATCGATATGTTGTTTTTGTAAGCACTAGACTACAAGGCTTTTAAAAAATTCACCAATTTCTGTATGGCTAAACCTCGATGACTGATGGCGTTCTTTTCTGCCGCAGTCATGTTAGCAAAAGAACGCGGATGTCCTGTGGGTTTAAAAATAGGATCGTAGCCAAAGCCTTTCGCTCCTTCGCGTTCTGAAAGTATTTCACCGGTACAAACACCTTCAAAAAGGAATTGCTCTCCGTTTAAATTGAGGCAAATAGCCGTTCTGAATTGTGCGGCTCTAGTACTAGCGTTGTTCAATGCATGGAGTAGTTTGTCCATATTGTTATCGGCATTACTAGGTTCTCCTGCATAACGAGCAGAATAGACCCCTGGGGCACCGTTTAAGGCTTCTACCTCTAGACCTGTATCATCAGCAAAACAGTTGTATCCGTAGGTTTCCGTGATGTGATTGGCTTTAATTTGTGCGTTGCCCTCCAAGGTAGTCGCTGTCTCTGGAATATCTTCGTAACAACCGATGTCCTTTAGTGACACTAATTCAATACTGTCAGGGAGCATTTGTTGTACTTCAGCCAGTTTGTTAAGATTGTTGGTAGCGAAAACGAGTTTCATAATGAGTAGGGTTTATATTATTCGTGATGATAAGGTTCGTTGCGTAAAATGGTAAACCCGCGGTACAATTGTTCGGTGATAAACAGGCGAATCATCTGATGTGAAAAGGTCATTTTTGACAGTGATAACTTACCATTGGCACGTTTGTAAACGGCTTCGGAAAATCCGTAAGGACCTCCTATGACTAAAACAAACTGCTTGATTCCTGCATTCATTTTTTTCTGTAAAAAATTAGCGAATTCTATGGAAGTATAGTGTTTCCCTTTATCGTCTAACAAGCAGAGAACATCGGAGTTTTGCAGTTTGGATAAAATGAGTTCTCCCTCTTTTTCCTTTTGTTGGTCTTCTCGTAAATTTTTTACGTTTTTGATGTCCGGGATAATTTCTAGTTCGAATTTGATATAATGCTGCAGCCTTTTTTGGTATTCTTCAATCAATTGTGCCAATTGCTTGCTGTCTGTTTTTCCTATGGCTAGTAATTTAATCTTCATATCGTGTTCTTATGACTGCAAAATTACCATAAAATTAGGGATTTAACCTGAGTGGTCTAGGTACTTTTTTTGGTAGATTTAAGTGGTTGTAAAACAATGTATTATGGAAAAAGTAAAAGTGAATTTTTTAATTGTAGGAGTCTTGGTCTCCTTTTGTTTAGCTTGTCAAGAAGATGTGGAAATTGAACCTGTCAGCAGTCCGTTAAAAACAACTGCTAACAAAGTAGCCCCTCATGAACTTTGGAGTTCGGAAATAAAACTTGCTGATTGGGAACAAATTATACAAGAAGAAGAACGCTTTGATGAACGGAACACGGAAGTTAGTATTTTCCGTAAAGTCACAAAACAAGGGAAGCCACTTTTTGTGCATTATATGCCTTGGTTTAGAAGTTTAGAGCACGATGGTGCTTGGGGGCAACACTGGACCATGACGAATAGAAATCCAGATATTGTTGATGCTTCAGGAAAACGACAAATAGCCTCTCATTATTACCCTTTGATAGGTCCGTATGCTACTAGAGATAAAGACCTGCAACAATATCATTTACTCTTAATGCAGCTCAGCGGGGTAGAAGGGGTTATTTTTGATTGGTATGGCATGCGTGATATTCTAGATTTTGATCAAATCAAGCAAGGAGTGGAGTCCTTTATTTTGGAATTGGAAAAAACACCGTTGCAGTTCTGTGTGATGTATGAAGATCGCGTTATTAAGGAACAGGAACGACGATTGACAGCGTTACAGGTACAGCAAGCTAGGAATGACTTGGCGTATATTGAAAATCAGTATTTTGCGCATCCCAATTATTATAAATGTGTAGATAAGAATTTGTTTATGGTGTTTGGACCGGCCTATATCGATGACAAAGCGGATTGGGATTTGATTTTGAGTGCTATCAACAGTCCTGTTGATTTTTTGAGTTTATGGGGTTCCAGAGCAACCATTGGTGCAGAAAATGCATCGGGTGAATTTGCTTGGATTGACAAGGATCACTTGTTAACCTTAAACGGATATTACAATTATGTGATTGACTTTTCGACAAATGTCGTTGGAGGGGTAGCCTATCCGCGTTTCAACGACTATTATGTGGAGGGAGGATGGAAGGCTCCGTCACCCGATGAATGGACCATTGCAGACGGCGGAATTACCGCGTTTGACGCTTCTTTACAGGCTTCTATAGCACAACCTGTTGATTTTTTGCAAATTGCTACTTGGAATGACTTCGGAGAAGGTACCCAGATAGAGCCCACCTTAGAGCATGGGATGTTGTATTTGACCTATCTTCAAAACTATACCAACGTGCCTTATAATGAAGAAGATTTGATGGTGGCCTACTATATTTACACCTTGAAAAAGCAATTCCCCAATAATCGTTCGGTACGTCGAATGATGAATTTTGCTTATCAAAGGGCCATCAAAGGGAATTTGTCACGAGCCAAGTATTTAATTGTAGCTACGATTGAAAGGAACGGAGGTACATTTTTGTAAAAGTGAACTATCTTTTGATATAATTAGACAATTCTTGATGAAAAACTTATTTTTACATCAAGAATACGAACTATGATTTCAAAAGAACAATTTAATAAAGAGTTAGAATTAATTATTGCCAATGCAATCCGCGAGGATATCGGAGATGGAGATCACACATCACTGTCGTGTATTCCTGCGGAAGCTCAAGGAAAAGCAAAGCTTTTGGTAAAGGATGAAGGGATTATTGCAGGAGTGGAATTTGCGAAGCAAGTATTTGCATATGTCGATAGCGATTTACAAGTAGAAACCTTGATTGAAGACGGTAGTCCAGTGAGTCATGGTGATATTGTTTTCTACGTTAGCGGAAAATCACAATCCATTTTACAGGCAGAACGCTTAGTGTTAAATGCGATGCAACGCATGAGTGCTATTGCGACGAAAACGAAGTTCTTTGCAAACCTTTTGGAAGGAACCAAGACGAAAGTGCTCGATACCCGTAAAACAACTCCAGGCATCCGAGCCCTCGAGAAATGGGCAGTGAAAATTGGAGGTGGTGAAAACCATCGTTTCGCTTTGTACGATATGGTGATGATCAAAGATAATCACATCGATTTTGCAGGAGGTATTACTCAAGCTATACAAAAAACACAGCGCTACCTTGCTGAAAAAGGCCTCGATATAAAAATTATTGTGGAAGCGCGTAACTTAAAAGAAATCGAGGAAATACTTCAAAACCCGGGTGTATACCGAATTCTTATCGATAATTTTAACTACGAAGATACCCGAAAAGCAGTGGCCATGATCGGTGATACTTGCTTGACAGAATCATCAGGAGGAATCAATGAAACTACGATTCGCGCGTATGCGGAATGCGGTGTGGACTTTATTTCTTCAGGGGCTTTAACACATTCTGTTTACAATTTAGATTTGAGCTTAAAAGCTGTTGACTAAACTACTATATACATGAAAAAATACCTAAACTTAACTGCCGGTCTCGTATTACTTATGGCTTGCCAAACCAAAGAGACCACAAAAGATACCACTCCTATGATAGCCACGGAAAACCCATTACTAGTTCCAAGTACTTTAGCGTACGGAGCACCGGATTTTACGAAGATCAAAAACGAACATTTCATGCCTGCTATGCTTAAAGGAATGGCCTTACAGCAAGAAAAAATAGCAGCTATAGTAGCCAACAAAGAAGCAGCTACTTTTGAGAATACCATCTTAGCATTGGAAGAGAGTGATCGAGATTTGGACCGTGTGAGTTCGGTATTTTATGCCCTGGCAGGTGCGCATACCAATGATACCATCCGTGCTAATCAAAAGGAATTGGCTCCAAAAATGTCAGAGCACAATGATGAGATTTATTTGAATACAGCCTTGTTTGCTCGTATCAAAACCGTTTACGAACAATTGGAAAGCTTAGAGTTGGATGCTGAATCAAAGCATTTGGTACAAGAGTATTACAAGAATTTTGTAAAAGCCGGAGCTAATTTGTCTGAAGAGAAAAAGAAGCAACTTAAAGAAATCAATGCTGAACTGGCGAGCTTAACAAATGATTTTGGTAAAAAATTACTCGATGCTAGTAAAAAAGGAGGTCTTACACTCCAGCAAAAAGAACAGTTAGCTGGCTTGTCAGACGAAAAGATAAAGGCACTCAAAAAAGGAGATGCTTATGAAATCCAATTGATCAATACCACACAGCAACCTTTATTACAAACGCTTGAAGATAGAGCCGTTCGCAAAGAGCTGTTTGATAAATCAATCCACCGTGCAGACCAGGGGGAATTTGATACCAGTGCGCTCGTTGCCAAAATGGTGACCTTGCGAGCGCAGAAAGCTGCCTTATTAGGTTTTGATAATTTCGCGAGTTGGAGTCTACAAGGAACTATGGCTTCAAATCCTTCAAAGGTATTCGAAATGTTTGCTGGATTGATTCCTGGAGCTTTGGAAAAAGCAGGAGCAGAAATTAAAGAAATTCAAGCGGAAATCGACAAGGAAGGTAAGAAATTTACCCTAGCTCCTTACGACTGGAACCATTATGCAGAGAAGGTTCGCAAGTCAAAATACAATTTAAATGAAGATGAGGTAAAACAGTATTTTGAATTGACCAACGTGCTTGAAAAAGGAGTTTTTTATGCCGCGACAAAGTTATACGGAATTACCTTTAAAAAGCGTACCGATATTCCAACTTACCACCCAGATGTCGTTGTTTATGAGATTTTTGAAGAGGACGGTAGTAAGCTAGGATTGTTTTACGGTGACTTTTTTGCGAGAGATAGCAAGCGAGGAGGCGCCTGGATGAGTACTTTTGTAAAACAATCGAAGCAACGAAATCAAAAACCGGTCATTTTCAATGTGTGTAACTACGAAAAACCGGTGGCTGGAGAGCCTGCGTTGATAAGTTTTGACAATGTAGAAACTACTTTCCACGAATTCGGACACGCTTTACACGGTTTGTTTGGGAATCAACAATACGAATCGATTTCAGGAACCAGTGTGGCTCGTGATTTTGTAGAATTTCCTTCTCAATTCAATGAGAATTGGGCTACCCATCCGGAAATTTTAAACAATTATGCCTTACACCACGAAACAGGGGAAGTGATACCGGCAGCCTTGTTGGAGAAAATTAAAAATGCAGGGACCTTTAATCAAGGCTATTCACTCATAGAAAACTTGTGTTCGTCGAGCTTGGATATGAATTGGCATACCATCGGTACTGATATGGTTGTTACAGATGTAGCTAAATTCGAAAAAGAAGCGTTGGAAAAAATGAAATTGCAATTGGCAGAAATTCCTCCGCGTTATCGCTCAACGTATTTTGCACATGTTTTTGCAGGCGGGTATGCCGCAGGATATTACTCGTATTTGTGGACGGAAATGTTGAGTCATGACGCCTACGATTGGTTTAAGAACAACGGCTTGTTAACACGTGAAAATGGACAGAAATTCCGTGAACAAGTGCTGTCTAAAGGAAATACTATGGACTACGCTACCATGTATAAAGAGTTTGCAGGGCGTGATCCGAAAGCGGCACCGATGTTAAAAGCCAGAGGATTAAAATAGCAGCGTTCTATGAATGAGTATTACGCTCAAAAAGAATATCACAAAGTCAGATTTACGAGTGAAGCACTCAGTAAATCTGACTTTGATGCTTGTAGGTTTGTACATTGTGATTTTTCAGACCTGGCCATTCACAGTTCAGAATTTTTGGAATGTGAATTTGAAGACTGTAATTGGAGCAATACCAAGGTTCGAGGAGTTAGTTTTAAAGAGGTAACTTTTACAGCCTGTAAAGTACTCGGTGTCAAATTTAGCGAAGCAGATCCGTTTTTATTCAAAGCTGATTTTGAAAACTGTCAGTTGAACTACAGTTCTTTTTACCGAGTTGCCATGGCAGGGTTTGAGTTTAAAAACTGCGAACTTGTCGCCGTTGATTTTACAGGAGCAAATCTGACGGCAAGTACCTTTGAAAATTGTTTGTTAAATCAAGCTGTTTTTGAGGAATCCAAGCTAGAAAAAGTTAATTTTGTTACAGCTCAAGGACTGTCCCTAGACCTCGATAAAAACCGTGTCAAGGGAGCGGTATTTTCCAAAGACCAACTAGAAGGGTTGTTGCGCAAATACCAAATTATCGTCGAGTGAGTTTAAAATACGGGAGCTATGACCAAACCTATTGAAAGTAGATTAGAAAAAATACCGATCATCAATATCTTGGTGAAATTTGGAAAAACGATTAAGATTCCTGGTTTAGAAGGAATGTCGTTGTACGACGTGATCGAAATGTATATCATGGGCATCGTTAAAGGAGCGTTGACCACGAGAGCAGGGGGGATTGCCTATAGTTTTTTTATGGCGATATTTCCATTTTTGCTATTTATCCTTACGCTCATACCTTACATTCCTATCGACGGTTTTCAGGAAGGACTTTTTTCGTTGATTCAAGAGGTGTTGCCTCCCAAAACATTTGATGCCGTAGACGGAGTGCTACGCGATATATTAAACAATCAGTACGGTGGACTTTTATCTTTTGGTTTTTTAGCGTCGATCTTTTTGATGACCAATGGAGTGAACGCTATTTTTGGCGGATTTGAATATTCGTATCACGTACAAGAATACAGAAACATATTGCGAGCCTATATCATATCGCTAGGGGTGTCACTACTCATGAGTTTCTTTTTGATAGTCACCGTGGTATTTGTCTTGCTGTATCAGATAGCCTTGGCTAAGATCAATGAGAAAGGGTGGTTCAATACCAGTGATTTAGATTTGTTTTACTACGGTAGAGGATTGCTGTTTTTAATTATGATTTTTACCATTGTATCCCTCTTGTTTCGCTATGGGACGAAACAGGGAAAAGACTTGCGGTTTTTTTCTCCAGGCGCAATATTGACCACTGTTGTGTCGATGTTCACCTTTTATTTATTCGGGATTTACGTGGTGGAGTTTGCGAAGTACAACCAACTGTACGGGTCGATTGGAACCTTGTTGATTTTGATGCTTTTTGTGTGGCTCAACGCGATAATTTTATTGTTAGGCTTCGAACTGAACGCTACGATTTTCCGATTAAAACATACAAATAAACTTTCCGATTCTGCTGATTAATTCTGATATTTGTGGGCTCAATTTATCACAGCGCTGAACAGTTGTCAAACCAGCCTAGGGCTAGGAAGCTATTTTTCCTTAAATCGCTGTTACCGAGGAGTGCTAAATTGAGTACGAGAATTGAACACAGATAATCAGAACACTATGAAGCCAAGTATTCCAAAGGGAACGAGAGATTTTTCGTCAACGGAAGTTGCGAAGAGGAATTATATATTTTCAATTATCAAGCAATCATTCGAGCATTTCGGTTTTCAACCTATTGAAACGCCAAGTTTTGAAAAGTCAGAAACCTTGATGGGGAAATACGGTGAGGAAGGAGATCGTTTGATCTTTAAAATTTTGAACTCGGGAGATTACTTGAGCAAGGTAAATGACGATTTATATACCGCTAAGGACAGTCAAAAAATGACAGCGAAAATATCGGAAAAAGCCTTGCGTTACGATTTAACAGTGCCGTTTGCTCGTTATGTAGTGCAACATCAGAACGATATTACTTTTCCTTTTAAACGTTACCAAATCCAACCTGTTTGGCGTGCAGACCGTCCGCAAAAAGGACGCTTTAGAGAATTCTATCAATGTGATGCCGATGTGGTAGGAAGTACTTCGCTTTGGCAAGAAGTAGATTTTGTACAGTTGTACGATACTGTTTTCAGTGCTTTAGGCTTGGAAGGAACGACAATTAAGATGAACAATCGTAAAATTTTGGCGGGAATAGCTGAGGTGATCGGCGCTAAAGACAAGCTGATTGATTTTACGGTAGCACTTGATAAGCTCGACAAAATAGGAAAAGATGGGGTTGTAAAAGAGATGATCGCAAAGGGAATTTCTGAAACAGCCATCGAAAAGGTAGCACCACTATTTGATTTTTCAGGAAGTAGTGCTGATAAATTAACCTCTCTAGAAGGAATGTTGGCCGATTCGGAAGAAGGGATGGCTGGTGTAAGCGAATTGCGTTTTATAGTACAGGCAATTGAAGAGCTCGGATTGACTTCAGCGAAATTGGACGTAGATGTTACTTTAGCAAGAGGATTAAACTATTACACCGGAGCTATTTTTGAAGTAGCAGCTCCGGAGCAAGTAAAAATGGGATCTATCGGAGGTGGAGGTCGTTATGACGACTTGACAGGTATTTTCGGACTAAAAGACGTGTCGGGTGTGGGTATCTCTTTTGGGCTTGACCGAATTTATTTGGTGATGGAGGAGCTCGGGTTGTTTGAGCAAGTAGCATTGCCTAAACCTAAAGTGGTGTTCTTAAACTTCGATGAGACTGAGAATATAGCGAAAGTAAAGGCGATAAAGACTTTGCGTACTGCAGGAATCAATGCCGAATTGTACCCAGATACAGCTACGAGCAACAAGCAACAAAAGAAACAATGGAAATACGTAACCAATAGAGGCATAGAATTTGTTGTTACCGAAGTACGAGAAGATAAATTTACCATCAAAGAAATGCAAGGAGGGGAGCAAAAAGAGCTCACTGTAAACGAAATAGTGAATTTGATAAATTAACTTACCTGTTTGTTGTATCTTTGCAAAATCAATTTTGAAAAAAATGTTCGAACTAAATAATAATATGAACGAAGATAGAATTGACGAAATAGGAGAAAACCACATCGGAACATCTGCTAAAACGCCTTTGCGTGCCGATGCTTTTGATATTTCGGACAAGGAAAAAATAGAACGCATCCAAGAAAATGTAAAAGAGATTTTAGAAACTCTTGGAATGGATTTGACGGACGACAGTTTACAAGGAACTCCTAAGCGTGTAGCGAAGGCTTTCGTAAACGAGATTTTTAGTGGGTTAAACCCTGCTAACAAACCAAAAGCTTCGACTTTTGAGAATAATTACAATTACGGAGAGATGTTGGTGGAGAAGAATATCGTAGTGTATTCTACTTGTGAGCACCATTTGTTACCGATAGTAGGACGCGCGCACGTTGCGTATATTTCTAATGGGAAAGTAATTGGACTTTCTAAAATGAATCGATTGGTAGAGTACTTTGCGAAGCGCCCGCAGGTACAAGAGCGTTTGACGATGCAAATTGTACAGGCAATGCAAGAAGCACTAGGGACAGAAGATGTTGCTTGTGTGATTGATGCGAAGCACTTATGTGTAAACTCTAGAGGAGTGAAAGACATCGAAAGTAGTACGGTTACTGCTGAATTCGGTGGGAAGTTTAAAGAAAAGGACACCAAGAAAGAATTCTTAGGCTACCTTCAAATGGAAACGACTTTTCACTAAGGTAGTACAACCGAAAGCATAAAAAAAACAGTCTGAGAGAACCACTTTTAGACTGTTTTTTTATGTGTAAAAATTAAAAAAAGCTGAGCAATTTGCTCAGCTTTTTTGTGATATTATCTCATTGATTTGTATAAATCTCTGAATTCTTTAGCCTTGTCAGACATTTCTAATACTTCGTAAATGTTCATTAACGTTTTTACAGTATCGATATTTCTGTTTAAGCTATCCGCTTTTTCTAAGAAAGGTAAGGCTTCCTTATAAACTTCTTTTTGTTGAAGTGCTAACTGATCGTACTTTTTAAAGTTCGATAAGTTTTTGTTCATTTCTTCAACAATTTTCTTGTCTTTGTCTAATACAGTAACGGCTAAGTTCATGTAAGCATCTGAGTAATCAGGCTTTAATTCGATCGCCTTTTCGTAGTACTTTTTAGCGTCCTCAACACGTCCTTGGTTGTAGTTTACAACACCTAAGTTATAGTACAAAATTGGGTTGTTAGGATCTAAAGAGATCGCTTCAGACATCAACTCACCAAACTTATCCATACGCTCTAACTCAATGTATAATTGCGCTTCGTTTAAGATTAAGTTCAAATCTTTTGGATTTTGCTTACGAGCTTCAGCCATTGCGTTGATCGCTTCTTCAGTTTTACCTTGCTCTTTTAAGATCAAAGCAACACTCTTTGCCATACTTGCTACTTTCGATTTGGTTTTTCTTACAGTAGGCTTGATGTACTGCTTAGAACGCACCATTAAATCTCTTTGTGCTTTTGAGCTAAATGGCTCTACTTTACCTGTCGCTTTGTTGGTAGCGATGTACTGCGTTTCGATACCGGTATAGCCCATATCTTTTAACTCCTTGTAGTACCCTAAGGCTTTCTCGTAGTTTTTAGATTGCGTGTAGGCTACTGCTGCGTTGTACATAAAAGAAGTATCTTTTGGGCTCAACTGATAGGTCAAGTAAAAGTACTTACCAGCGGTATCGTAGTCTTTACCTTCGTTGTAAACTTTTACTGCTTTTTTAGATACGTCCTGAATCATTTTGTTTAATAAAGGAGCTGCATCTTTTGTATAACGCTCTCTGTCAATCTCCTTCTCAAAAGCCAATAACTTATTAAAAGCAGCTGCTGAGGTAGCGTAATCTTGCTTTGCTGCATACGCTTTACCTTTCAAGAAGTAGAACTTAGCTTTGTATTTATCATCTGCATTAGCAATTAACTTTTCAGCAGCGTTAATTGAACTAATAGCTTGTGCGAACTGTTGTTTCTTAATAGCTTTCTCCGCAGCCTTTAACTCAGCCTTCTGTGCAAAAGTTGCCATAGACGCTACACCTAAAGAAAGTGCTAAAATTTGTTTTTTCATTCTTAATTAAAATTTATTGTTGTTCTTGGTTCTCGTCATTAGAGTTTTCAATTTCCATGCCAATTTCTAATTGACCATCTTGTTCTTCCTCTTCTTCTTCGTGCATTACTTTTGCAACAGCAGCAATACTGTCGTTGTTTTTTATGTTGATTAAGCGCACTCCTTGCGTTGCACGTCCCATCACACGTAAATTCTCAACAGCGAGTCGGATTGTCAAACCAGACTTGTTGATAATCATCAGGTCATTACTGTCATCCACGTTTTTGATGGCTACTAAATTACCTGTTTTTTCAGAAATATTCAACGTTTTTACTCCTTTACCACCACGGTTTGTAATACGGTAGTCTTCGAGCTTCGAACGCTTTCCGTATCCTTTTTCAGAAACTACGAGAATATTGCTCTCCATATCATTAACAGAAACCATTCCGATTACTTCATCTTCGTCGTGTTGTAAGCTAATTCCGCGAACTCCAGAAGCCGTTCTACCCATAGGGCGCGTTTTTTCTTCTTCGAAACGGATGGCCTTACCAGACTTTAATGCTAACATCACTTGGCTGTCACCAGTGGTTAATTTTGCTTCTAGTAATTCGTCGTCTTCCTTAATAGTAATGGCGTTGATACCGTTTGCTCTAGGACGAGAATACTGCTCTAGTGGAGTTTTCTTAACGCGTCCTTTCTTGGTAGCCATAATAACGTAGTGGTTATTGATGTACTCTTCGTCTTTTAAGTCGGCGGTTACTAAGAAAGCTTTTACCTTGTCGTCTTGTTCGATGTTGATCAGGTTCTGAATAGCGCGTCCTTTGGTGTTTTTACCTCCTTCAGGAACTTCGTATACACGCATCCAGAATACTTTTCCTTTTTGGGTAAAGAACATCATGTATTGGTGGTTGGTAGCTACAAATAAGTGTTCCAGGAAGTCGGCGTTACGCGTGGTAGCTCCTTTCTGACCGCGTCCTCCTCTGTTTTGCACTTTGTACTCGTCGAGGTTGGTACGTTTTAAATATCCAGCGTTTGAGATGGTTACCACTACTTTTGAATTCGGAATCATGTCTTCGATACGCATGTCTCCACCAGCGTACTCGATTACAGATCGACGTTCGTCACCGTATTTGTCTTTGATGAGTAATAACTCTTCTTTGACGATGTTGTAGCGTCTTTCCTCGTTCGCTAAAATGTCTTTTAAATCGGCAATGGTTTTGATAATTTCATCGTATTCATTGCGCAATTTATCTTGCTCTAGTCCTGTTAACTGACGCAAGCGCATTTCGACAATAGCACGGGCTTGAATTTCAGTAAGTTCAAAGCGTTCGATGAGCTTTTCGCGAGCCTCGTCAGCATTTGACGATCCTTTGATGAGTTCAATTACTTCGTCGATATTATCAGAAGCGATAATCAATCCTTCAAGGATGTGTGCACGTGCTTCAGCTTTGTTCAGCTCGTACTGCGTTCTGCGAACGATCACTTCGTGACGGTGTTCTACGAAGTGGTGGATGAGTTGTTTTAAATTCAACTGCTCTGGACGTCCGTTTACCAAGGCGATGTTGTTTACGCTAAACGACGTTTGTAATTGTGTATACTTAAAGAGCTTATTTAAAACGATATTAGGGATGGCGTCGCGCTTTAACACGTACACGATGCGCATTCCTTTTCTATCTGATTCATCGCGGATACTCGCGATACCTTCTAATTTCTTTTCGTTTACCAAGTCAGCAGTTTTCTTAATCATTTCTGCTTTGTTTACCTGGTAAGGGATTTCGGTAACGATGATACATTCACGTCCTTTTACTTCTTCAATAGAAGCTTTGGCGCGCATTACAATACGTCCTCTTCCGGTGTGGAAAGCGTCACGTACCCCATCGTATCCGTAAATGATACCTCCGGTAGGGAAGTCAGGAGCTTTGATGTGTTGCATTAACTCATCAATCTCTATATCTCTATTATCTATGTAGGCTACTGTACCGTTAATGACCTCCGTTAAATTGTGAGGGGCCATGTTGGTCGCCATTCCTACGGCAATCCCTGAGGCACCGTTTACTAGTAGGTTAGGAATTCGCGTAGGTAATACAGTAGGTTCTTTTAATGTGTCGTCGAAGTTTAATTTGTGATCTACAGTGTCCTTTTCGATATCTGATAACATTTCTTCAGATATTTTTTGCATACGAACCTCCGTATAACGCATTGCTGCTGGGCTATCGCCATCCACAGAACCGAAGTTTCCTTGCCCGTCAATCATCATGTAACGCATACTCCAATCTTGCGCCATACGAACCATTGAATCATATACTGAGGTGTCACCATGCGGGTGATACTTTCCCAGTACTTCTCCAACGACTCTCGCTGATTTCTTGTAGGCTCCTGTAGCTTTAATTCCTAACTCATGCATTCCGAATAAAACTCTACGGTGTACCGGCTTTAATCCGTCGCGTACATCTGGTAGGGCTCTCGAGACGATCACCGACATTGAGTAGTCAATGTAGGCTGATTTCATTTGTTCTTCAATGTTGATAGGAATCAACTTTTCACCATCTGCCATATATTTTTGTTTAAAATATTAGTACTCGTTTTTCTATAAAAAAAAATGAATTTTATGTACCATAAAACCCCTTTTTCTAGTGCTCCCAAAAGCACGTGTTTTCTAAAACATTGCAAGATACAATAATGGGAATTCATACACAAAGTTTGGACTCGTGAATTGACTAGAGTTATTAACAATTTTCGCAGTAGTTTGAAATTTTTTTATGAATATCTCGACTTTTTATGAAAGTCAACTTGTCATAATTGGTCTTTGTGGCATTTTTTTTGTTTCTTTATTAGAAAAAACTCACTAACTTTACAAATAGACAAATCAATTTTATGGACGATAATTTTTCACCACAAGTTAGAGATGTGATCACCTTCAGTAAAGAAGAGGCACTGCGATTGGGGCATGACTTCATCGGTACAGAGCACTTACTTTTAGGGTTGATACGAAAAGGAGATGGGAAAGCCATTGAAATCTTGACTACATTTGATGTAGATCTCGATTTGGTGCGTAATAAATTGGAGAAGTTAAATCCCTCGACCCCAGCGATCGGTAGCAACCAAAAGAAGAGTCTTCACCTAACGAGACAAGCAGAGAAAGCGATTAAAACAACCTTCTTAGAAGCAAAGTTGTATCAGAGCAATGCTATCGATACCGCACACTTGTTGCTGTGTATCCTACGCAATGAAAATGATCCGACAACAAAACTGTTACAGAAGTACGATATCGATTACGAACAAGCGAAAGCACTATATAAAGAATTACACGTGGACGATTTTTCATCACCAATAGCGGAAACGCCTTCAGACGACGAGTTTGCAGACGAGAAGAGCAACCCGTTTGGACAACAGTCATCGCGAAGCAAACAACAAAAGAAGTCTAAAACTCCTGTTTTAGATAATTTTGGACGCGATTTAACGGCTTTGGCAGAGTCAGGGAAGTTAGACCCAGTAGTAGGACGATTAAAGGAAATAGAGCGCGTCTCTCAAATTTTAAGCCGTCGTAAAAAGAACAACCCGATGCTTATCGGTGAACCAGGAGTGGGGAAGTCTGCCATCGCGGAGGGCTTAGCCCTGCGAATTGTGAACCGCAAGGTGTCGAGAATTTTATTTGACAAGCGCATCGTATCGCTCGACTTAGCGAGCTTGGTGGCGGGAACAAAGTACAGAGGACAGTTCGAAGAGCGTATGAAAGCCCTGATGAACGAACTCGAAAAGAACGATGACATTATTTTGTTTATCGACGAAATTCACACCATAGTCGGTGCCGGAGGAGCTACGGGCTCACTCGATGCTTCGAATATGTTGAAGCCGGCCTTAGCAAGAGGTGAAATTCAATGTATCGGTGCTACCACCTTAGATGAATACCGTACGAATATCGAAAAGGACGGAGCTTTAGAGCGCAGGTTCCAAAAGGTAATCGTAGATCCGACTACTGTGGAAGAAACGGTACAGATTTTACACAACATCAAAGGAAAGTACGAGTCGCATCACCACGTAAACTTTACAGATGAAGCTATCGAGGCCTGTGTGAAGTTGACCAATCGCTACATGACCGATCGTTACCTTCCGGACAAGGCAATCGACGCTTTGGACGAGGCGGGATCGCGTATTCACATTACAAATATCGTAGTGCCACAGCAAATATTAGAGCTGGAAGCAAAACTAGAAGAAATTAGAGATCGCAAAACCAAAGCTGTAAGTGGACAGAAGTACGAAGAGGCAGCGAAGTTACGCGATGACGAAAAGAATTTAGAAATGGCCTTGGAGTCAGCGCAGGCGCAATGGGAAGAGGATTCAAAGCTTCACCGAGAAACAGTTACGGAAGAAAACGTGGCTGAGGTAGTATCGATGATGACAGGAATCCCTGTAAATCGCGTTGCAGAAGCGGAGAGCAGCCGTTTGGCTGAATTGCCTAACATGATCAAAGGAAAGGTAATTGGGCAAGACGAAGCAGTGACCAAAGTAGTAAAGGCCATTCAACGAAATAGAGTAGGGTTAAAAGATCCTAACAAACCGATTGGTTCATTTATATTCCTCGGATCAACAGGGGTAGGTAAAACCCAATTGGCGAAGGTACTCTCTCGTGAATTGTTTGATTCGGAAGAATCGTTGATTCGCATTGATATGAGTGAGTACATGGAGAAATTTGCCATTTCTCGTTTAATTGGAGCACCTCCGGGATACGTAGGATATGAAGAAGGTGGCCAGTTGACAGAAAAAGTTCGAAGAAAGCCGTATTCAGTAGTGTTGTTAGACGAGATTGAGAAGGCGCATCCCGACGTGTTCAACATGTTGTTGCAAATTTTAGACGACGGACATATCACTGATAGTTTAGGAAGAAAGATCGACTTTAGAAATACGATTATCATTATGACTTCGAATATCGGGGTACGTAAGTTAAAAGATTTCGGAGGCGGTGTTGGATTCGGAACGACTTCGAAGAAAGAACAAGAAGACGCACATGCGAAGAGCATCATCGAAGGGGCTTTAAAAAAGTCGTTTGCACCTGAATTCTTGAACCGTATTGACGACGTGATCATCTTTAACGCACTTGAGCGTGAAGACATTCACAAGATTATCGATATCGAGTTGAATAAGTTACTCCAACGTATTGGTGACTTAGGATACCAGTTAACGTTAAGCGATGCAGCTAAAGACTATATCGCAGACAAAGGATACGACAAGCAGTACGGAGCACGTCCGTTAAAAAGAGCGATTCAAAAGTATATTGAAGATGCCTTGGCAGAGGAAATCGTCAATTCGAAATTAACAGAAGGAGACGCTATTTTTATGGACTTAGACTCAGAGACCAAACGATTGCGTATCAGTATCGAAAAAGGTGAAAAACCTGAAGAGACACGAACGGAAATTGATGAAGAATAGAAAATAGTTAACAAAAAAATGGATTGCCTCAGCAATCCATTTTTTTTTATGTTGTAAGTTGACAAAACACGACTTATAAAAAGCGCTTAATCACGCGCAGTTTGTGTGTGTGTTGTTGGGTGTCTACATTGTAAATACCACTGTGATCCAGCTTATCGATACGCACCTTTCCATGGGCGTGGATAATATTGTAATCGTTCATGATAATTCCGACGTGGGTAATTACGCCGTCTTTGTTATCAAAAAAGGCGAGGTCTCCGGGTTCGCTTTCTTCGATAAAGCTCAGTACTTCACCTTGCGTTGCTTGTTGTTTCGCATCGCGCAGCAAATCGTAACCACACAACTTGTACACCGTTTGGGTAAATCCAGAACAGTCGATACCAAAAGGTGATTTTCCACCCCATAAATAAGGGACGTTTAAAAACATATACGCGATTCTTACGATATCGCTTTTTGGCAATGGACCTGCGTTAAACTTCCCTTCGTAGGTATAGCGTTGCTGATTGATTTGGATGCTGTTGTCCTTAAAAAAAGGCAGGTGAGCTCCGAGTGGAATCGTCGTTAAACGATTGGAATTATCCGTGATAAAATCGATCAAATCGCCGGCGTAATGCTTGGCAGATTCTTCGAGTTCTCTAAAATCAGTTTCCGCAATTTCACGGTACTGTTTATTGTCAATATAGCCTTCATAACCATCAAAAGCTAATTTTATTTTGCTCCATTTTTTTCCTTGCTCTAACACGGTGAAATGCTCACCAAAGAGCACTTGATTCACCATTTCAGACAGGTCTGAAGGTTCTAAGCGTAGGGGAACAATACTTAGGTTACAAATTCCGAACATCGACACGAGTTTTACAAGTTGTTAGATTCTTTCAATCACCATTGCACTTGCACCACCACCACCGTTACAAATTCCGGCAGCTCCAATTTTTGCGTTGTTTTGCGCTAAAATAGAGGTCAAAGCAATCACGATACGCGCTCCAGAAACTCCTAATGGGTGTCCTAAAGAAACCGCTCCACCGTTTACATTTACTTTGTCAGCAGTCAGTCCTAAGATTTTCATATTCGCTAAGCCAACTACAGAAAAAGCTTCGTTTAACTCGAAATAATCTACTTCTTCCATCGCTACTCCTGCTTTAGCTAAGGCTTTAGGTAAAGCTTTTGCCGGTGCAGTAGTAAACCATTTTGGCTCTTGAGCAGCATCTGCATATCCTCTGATTTTTGCAAGCGGAGTAATTCCGAGCTCAGCAGCTTTTTCAGCAGACATAAGCACTAGGGCAGCACCACCGTCGTTAATCGTAGAAGCATTGGCAGCAGTTACAGTACCTTCTTTGGTAAAAGCAGCACGTAACGCTGGGATTTTATCCATTTTTACATTCTTGTACTCTTCGTCTTCTGCGAAAACTAACGGTTCACCACGACGCTGAGGTACTTCTACAGGGACTACTTCGTCAGCGAATTTTCCTTCGCTCCAAGCTTTCGCTGATCGCGTGTATGATTCTACTGCGAAGGCATCTTGATCTTCTCTTGAAATTTCGTATTCCGTAGCACAATCATCGGCGCAAACACCCATGGCTACTTTTTGATAAGCATCTACTAATCCGTCTTTTTGCATCCCGTCTTCTAAGGTAACAGGACCGAATTTAGCTCCTTTTCTAGCGTGTTGGTAGTGTGGAATCATACTCATGTTTTCCATACCTCCAGCAACGACTACATCGGCATCACCAAGGGCAATACTCTGTGCAGCTAACATAATAGACTTCATTCCTGAAGAACATACTTTGTTTACTGTTGTACAAGGTACCGTTTCAGGAATTCCAGCAAAAATTGCTGCCTGACGTGCCGGTGCTTGTCCTAATCCAGCAGAAACCACATTTCCCATAAAAACTTCATCCACCTGCTCTGGTGCTAAGTTTATTTTGGCCAAAGCTCCTTTGATAGCTACAGCTCCAAGTTTTGGCGCAGGTACTGAAGATAAGGTACCTAGAAAGCTCCCGATAGGGGTTCTTGCCACTGATGCGATTACTACTTCTTTCATATCTTGAATGTATATTTGCGTTAAATTAAGTCTTGCGAAAATAACTATTTTATGCCAAGTACTCAAATAATATAGAAAGGTTATCTTTACGTTTTAATCAAAAAGAATGAATCGAATTATCAATAGGTTATACAAAAACAATGCAATTGTATACAAAGTACTATTGTTCTTATTTACGGCGGTGGCGATAGTGTATCTTTTTCCGAAAGGAGGGAAGTTTAAATACGATGTGGTTTCGGGAAAACCCTGGCAATACGACAATCTGATAGCCCCGTTTGATTTTGCGATTTACAAAACCGAGGCAGAGATACAAGCAGAGAAAGCACAGCTGACGAGCGAGGCTAAAAAGTACTTCGTTTACGACCAAGAGATTCCCAAAGAAATTCTGAGTGCCTTAAAAAATCAGGTGACACAATGGACCTTGTCCGACTCGTTGCGCATACGTCAAAAGGTAGCTTTAGAAAAGCGCGCAAATGCCATTTTACGTTTGATTTATCAATACGGATTTGTCGATAACGAAACCGTAGAAAATCACCTGCAAAACCTAAACGATCTCATAGTAATACGAAAAGGAAATTCTGCAGAAGAGGTGCTGGCCTCCAAGCTAATGCGATCGGAAAAGATACTCCCTACCATACATCAAAAAATTCAAGATTTGTCGCTAGGACATCAGCAATTGTTGCTTGCCAGTTTGGCCAATATTGCACGTCCTAATGTGCGGTTCGATGAAAAATTCACCCAGAAAGAGTTAGAAGCGACCTTAGACGAGATTTCGTATACCAAGGGTAGGGTAGCCAAGGGAGAATTGATTATCCTCAAAGGAGACATCGTCGAAGGGAGGCGTTTGAGCGTGCTGGAATCGTATAAGCAGGCGTCACAGTCGACCATTTGGTCCAAATCGAACTACAACTGGATTGTATTTGGCTATACCATACTCGTTTCCCTGGCATTGCTCATGTTATTGTTATTTTTACAGCGTTACCGTTTGTCTATTTACAACGACAACAACAAAGTGACTTTTATCTTTTTCAACGTATTCGTCATGATTTTAGTTCAGACGATGGTGGTTAAGACCAATTCAGCCTATTTGTACGTCGTTCCGCTCAGTATCCTACCCATAGTACTCAAAGCCTTTTTCGATGCTCGTTTGGGTTTATTTACGCATGTTTTGACGGTGCTGCTACTCGGGTTTATCGTTCCGAACAGTTTTGAATTTATTTACTTGCATATTATTGCGGGGATCGTGACCATTTTAACGGTGTCAGAATTATATAAACGCGCTAACTTATTTATCTCGATAGGTCAGATTACACTGATTTACATGGTTACCTATTTTGCCTTTTCGATTATCAAGGAGGGAAATGCCGATCAAATAAACTGGTTGTACTTCGGACTGTTTGCTGCGAATGGCCTGTTGTCGTTTTTAGCGGTTTTCTTTATCTATTTTTACGAAAAGCTATTTGGGTTGGTTTCGGATGTGACTTTGTTGGAACTGTCCAATACGAACTCCAAACTCTTAAGGGAATTGAATGAGAAGGCACCGGGAACTTTTCAGCACTCGATGCAGGTTGCTAATTTAGCAGAGGCGGCTGCGAATGAAATAGGGGCGAACTCGATGTTGGTGCGCACGGGCGCGTTGTATCACGATATTGGAAAGATGGTTAATCCGATGTACTTTACGGAAAACCAAGCAACGGGTGTTAACCCCCACAACGACTTATCGCCGAAAGACAGTGCGCGTATCATTCTGGATCACGTGATCAAGGGCATTGAGATTGCCAAGAAAAACAACTTACCGGATCGGATTATTGACTTTATACGCACGCATCACGGAACGAATGTGACTTATTACTTTTACAAGCAGGAATTGGAAAACAACCCTAACACGGAGGTAGACATCAAAAAATTCCAATACCAGGGTCCGATACCTTTTTCGAAAGAAACGGCGATTTTGATGATGTGTGATGCTGCGGAGGCGGCATCGAAAAGTTTAAAACAGCCAACGGCACAGCAAATCGACGAATTGATTGACAAGATAGTTGACAAGCAAAAAAGCGACAATCAGTTCATAAATTCGGATATCACGTTTCGGGAGATAGAAAAAATAAAAAAAATTATAAAGAATAAGTTAATGAATATCTACCACTTACGTGTTGAGTATCCAGATTAGCGAAAAAAAACGTCAAAAAAATTTGGCAGATACGTTAATCCGTTATATATTTGCACTCGCAATTTTTAATTCAATAATCGGAAACGAAAATTAAGAATTAAGGAGAGGTGGCAGAGTGGTAATGCAGCAGCCTGCTAAGCTGTCAACGTTTTTCGTTGCCCGGGTTCGAATCCCGGTCTCTCCGCAAACAATTGTAGATGACCCAATCGGGGTGTAGCGTAGCCCGGTCATCGCGCCTGCTTTGGGAGCAGGAGGTCGCAGGTTCGAATCCTGCCACCCCGACACAATGGTCGCGTAGCTCAGCTGGATAGAGCATCTGCCTTCTAAGCAGACGGTCACAGGTTCGAATCCTGTCGCGATCACAATAAGCCTTACTAGTTTTAGTAAGGCTTTTTTGTTTTCTGAGTATTTGGATAAGCTTCTGTAGTAATTAACAGTATGGATCATACCAAAACGTTGCGGTTACTTACAAATCCGAATTCATTTGTAGAGAAAGAAATCTACATTTTTTTACTCTAAATTATCTAATTCTATGCTGTTCGATTATATAGGAGGAGGTCATTACAGTCTCTGGATATTATAGTTTTTCAGATGAAGGTAAATTATAAAAAAGAGATTCATTCGAATCTCTTTTTTTGAATAGGATATATTTGCTCAATATACTTTATCGTATCTACTATATTATCAAATGTTTTTTGCAAGAAATTTGTTTTTCTCGATCAATGAAAATGAATTTTTCCTCTTCAACTAAAGCTTTAATATCTATAGTTAAGCTTTTTATTGGATCTTCACCTGAATAACCTCTTTTAGGATAAGAAATGCCCTTTTCCTGTTTTAGAAATGTTCTATATCCAATATTGTTTAGTTCATACTTTAGCAATTCTAGATTTGTTATTGAAGTACCTTTAATCTTTTTCTTGAATAAAAACATTTAAATCTTCAGTACTTTCAAAATCATTGTAAACAGGTATTTGTTCATTAAAATACATATGTTTAATTATCTTGCATGGGATTGTTACCTGAGATACAGAACCTAAAATAGGTTCACCGTACTTATCATCTATTCCACAGAATAAAATCCCATGCGCTTCTTGTAAATATGGAGAATACCCTATTTTTTTATTATTCTACTATTGCTATTAACTCGCTTTGTAACATCTTTTAAATATAATCTTCAGGCTTTTTTAACTCTCTATCTTCTAAAAGAAGTTTATATTCTTCCTTTTCCATAAAGGTTTTGAATAGCATCAGATACTCATAAACTTCTTCATTTGTGAATTTCAGTTTACCAATAACAGGAGCATTTTCCATAATACTCTCAAATTTGAAACTAGGGTTTTTCTCAGCCCATTTTAAGGAATCATACATGTTTTTTCTTTCTTGTAAATCATAAGCATCTTTCAAGTATTCAGCAGAATCATTATTAAATACAGCATCTTCTAAAGAGTCTAAATCATATAGCTCCCAGATTTGAGTCATCAAATTTCTTTTTAATTTATCCATAATTTTTTAATTAAAATCCATTAATTATTTTTATACTTTTCGTCTCAACACCAGATGTTTTGAGAACTTTTATAATTTGTTTGTTTATTGCTTTACTAGGTTTGTAGTGACCACTTTTCCTAGATATTTCTTTTATTATTCCATTAACAACCTTTAATTCTCCAGCACTAGCTACAGGTTTACCAGCTAGAAAACTAGAATGATGTAATTTCCCTCTGATTTGAAATTTAGAAGCATAAATAATTCCATTTTCATCCATAACAAACATAACTCTACCTTTTCCACTATGTATTGTTCCTGCTTTAGATGTATCAAACAGCACTCCCTTATTATCAAATAATTTACCGTCTTTAATAGTTAACTTATACTTAATTCTCTCAAATTCATCAAAGTATTTAACTTTACTCGGCGCACACCAACTGTTAATTCCTGTTTCTTCACCAATATAATTGGATTTCATTTTAACAGTTTTTAGTTTTACTCTCAAATGTTTAGGGTCGTCTAAATCATCAAAAACCTCTTTTAACTGCTTTTTATTTAGTTTTTTAAGTTTATTTAATCCTTTTCTACCAAAACGTTTAATAAAAGTAACACTTTTTCCTATAAAATTAATAAGGTTAGATACTCCTAAAGCTATTTGATATACCAATAAGAATAGCGATATTATTGCAATAATATCATGTGCTAAATTATAATATAATCGTTCTACATTACCTTCTTGTAATGCTTTTTGATATTCTTTAGTCGAACTTTGTAATAAGGTAGTAAAAATACCTTCATCTAACATTTTCTTTATGGCTTTTACAAACTTTTCAAGTTCTTGGGGAGATTGCATTTTAGCTAGAAACGCAGCTAATTGGGGAACTGCTTTTACTTGGTCAATCATACCATTGATTAGCCCACAAAATTGTGCATTCAAGAGGGTATCTCCCTCAATAAGCGGTTGATAATTTTCAATCCTTGGATTCCAATTGTATTCTTCAAACCTGAAAGAATCTAGTAAATCAACAGCGAATTTTGTAGCTTTTAAACCTAAATATAATGCTGGGTTTACTTTAAATACCTCTTTGTTTTCACTATTGTTTTTTAAGTCTTCTAAAATATATAGGGAAGTCATAGCTCTCCCTAAGCCTTTGTTTGTAGCAGCATCAATTTTTCCTTTACTAAAACTTTGGTTTTCTAGTTCTACTTTTATTAGGTTACTTATTAGGTCTTCAAGATATTCTTGAGTAATCTCTCTTTTCTTTAGATCTTTAGCTACATTAGTCCCAAATTGTATGAGAATAAAAGAACTATCCTTATGTACTAACCAAATATAAATTTCATTGGGTTTAGGAGCTACTTTTACCCCTGCATTAATCGTGTTGTCAGTCTTTAATTGTACATCCCTTTGCGATTTTTCAATAAATACATATGGTTTGTATTTGTCTGCAATTGTAAAATCTTCCATAAAAGAAGTTACTTTTTTAGAGAAGAGCGCATTGAATTCCGCTAATTCGGTTGCTTCTTTTTTAACTCCCAAAGTAATAAGCACATAACGCATCACACTGTCATGAACTAATTCCTGATTAAAAAAATTTTGAAATATCTTTTTATCCGTCCGGTAGATTTTCTGTTCTAACGACTCTATAGATACCTTTGTATCGTTATTTTCTAAAGATTGGTTCAAATAATTTTTGAATCTTTTTCCAAATTTAAAGGATACATCAATAGTTTCGTTTTCATCAACTTCAATGAAAGTTAATACTTCATTATCGGAAACTTTTACACGGTCTTTTCTTTCTTGTGCTAATACACCTTTTGGATATGTGTAATTAATGAGGCTAATTAAATATTCATGGTCATCAAAAGTGAATAATTTTCTTTCTGTCTTTTTTAATCCATTAAATAACTCAGCACCGTCATACATCCGCATTCCTTTTTCTTTGTAATAATTTTTGATGTAAGGCAAGAATTTATCCGCAAAATCAATACTATTAAATGTTTTCCAATCTAATTTAAAAACTTCATGTGGTCGTGCATTGAATTTTAGATTGTCAAAAGAGCCTTCTTTGAATGGGCTTTCAGGATGCTCTATCTTTTTCAGCCCAAATACCGGCTCAAAACCCTTTTTATTGAACTCATTAAGTTCATTCAGTGTTTTAAATGCTGTCATAACTTATTTTTTTGTAAAATGTTGTACAAATATAAAACAAAATACAAAAAAACAAAATAAAACTGTAAAATGTTATAATTAATAGATTCTTAAACTGTAATATGATTAAAAAATAGTATTTAAAGACAAAAAAGAATCTTTAGTAGAAGTTTGCAAATCTTTTGAAATAGAAACCAATGAGTATAAACATATGTATAAGTATTTAAGTTTACTGAAACAAAGTATAACTTCTATTGTGGATGTAGAAGATGAAAAGGAAGTATTAAGTTTATTTAAAGCTGGCGGTACAGCTACTCGCAAAAGTGAAATCAAGGGAATAGAAGATTTAACATTGGTCATTTATTGTGATGGAATGTGGTTAATCTATCCTGAGCTACCTGAAACGACATTAAAATTGTGTTTATGTGTATGTTGTTGATTTTCAGTGTTTTTTTTGTTTTGAAAATGCCTTCTAAGCAGACGGTTATTACACAACATCTTAATAGAGGAACTTAATATTAATGAAAGAAGTCTTGCTCAAGAAATTTAAAAATTCATTGACTTAGATGGAGTTGCAACACATTTGACTGATGCTGTTGACGCTGTTAGAAATATTGGAAACATTGCTGCTCACCCTACTAAAAATAAAAATACAGGAGAAATAGTTCCTGTAGAACATGGTGAAGCTGAATGGTTAATTGAGGTTATTGAAGCTTTATTTGACTTTACATTTATTCAACCAATAAAATTAGAAAGACGACGAAAAGAGTTAGATATTAAGCTTAAAGAAGTCGGAAAACCTGAAATGAAAACCAAAAAATGGAGATATGATTGCTCGTAACCCGAAAAATCATAATGATATATGGTTAGTTAATAAAAATACTTCAAAGACAATTTTAAAGAACTTTAATACTGTAGTCAAACTAAACGATTAAGAAAATATTTAGTTATTATTCTCCAAGTAAAATGGGTAGTTAACGAGCTTATCAAACCAAATTTCAAAAATATTAAATGGAAATCGATTGCACTAGGCCCACAATAAGTAAAACCTGGTTTTGGTTTAGGATAAAAGAATTTTGGTAAAATGAAATTATAAAATGTTAAGACAATGAACAGTATTAACAAATTATTGATATATGGTTTGTTTCGCTTGAAATTAGAAAAGCTAGGGAAGTTAATGTAATAGTATAAGCAGAGCTGAAATACTGAAATGATTATACAAATAGTCAATACAAAAGTTAATGTTAGATACATGGCATAAAATTATTATGGTCAAAAATATAAATTTTAATAACTGCAGGTTCTCCAATACCTAAAAAATGGAAAATGTTCTTTGATATAATTGTAAGCTTCCCCAAGTTAGAACTGCTTAACTGTAGAATTTTCTCAAAATTACAATTGTTTTTAATTCTTTAGGAACTACTCCTTAAATAATTGATTTCTGCGTATTTTATTGGAGGAAAATTCCTAAATACGGGAGGAGATCAAATTTTTATATACCTTGTTATATACACGTTATTTTTCTCTACTTGAGATTTTAAAATAGAGTCCAATAATAACGATTGAAATGAATAAGGTTAATTTAACCCAAAAAAAGTTTTCTTTGGCGTATCCTCCAAAAATGTCTGTGAATAGATATAATATTAGTGGTATATAAATTATTCTTTTATTCATACTTTCTATTGGTTAGATCTACAATCAGCTAGGTCAGCTTGAGCATTTTTGTTACTGTTTCTAAATGGAATTAATATGACTTAAATCTTCTTGTTTCTATATGGGGTCAATCAACATTATATTTCAAAATCTGATCGTTGTATTTTTCTAGAATAATTATTCTAAAAAATATTAGTATTAGGTATTTGTAATTCCTTCTTTTTCAGTTGAAGTAAAATTTCCCAAGCAATAGTACCTTGGTTATTTTCTAATCTACCCAAACCAGCCCATCCTATAGTTTCCTATGTTAAAGGGATAGGCTATAAATTATCATATAACAACTTTTTTTGGAAGGTATGATGTTTAGGGATCAAAGCAAAATGAAATGTAATAAGAGTACCTTTTTAGGTGTATCGAAGGGGATACTTATGGTTTATGATGCCTAAGTTGTGGGAATTTCTCTTATTAAGCAAAGTAGCGGGTTATTGAGGTGTTATGATGTTCCTAAAAAAGCACTTAGGAAGCTGAAAGCGTTGTTTCGGAAAGCTGATGTATTGGAAATTAGTAGTTTATGTTAGTTTGCCGTTATTAACCAAAAAAAGAATCATGAAAACTTTACACTTAGGAGCTCTTGTATTGGTGACTTTGCTGATAGGTTGTACTGCTGAGCAATTGCCAACAGAAGCCAAGGCAAATGAACCTGCTGTGAGCCTAGTTAACAAGAAGAACAAGAAAACACCGAGAGGCATTGTCACTGTTGAACTGGAATTCGGACCTGTTACGGAAGATGGAGAACTGGAGTATTCCGATAAACATTTGATCAAGTATAATTTTGAAGCACCTTTAGAGAGTAGCTCCCCAACATTAAAGATGGTACTTGCCAAAGATGCTAAGACCAAAGAGGAAGTACAGGTCGTTATTCATACTGGAGGTGTGGATACTCCTCCTGTACAAGGACTGGTCATTACATGGCCAGGATACGTTTTTGACAATGCTACCAATTGTTATGTATACGGGTACTATTCGTACGACACAGACACCGGACAAAGTTCTTTTACCACTGCCGATTTGGCTACTCAATCTACTATGAACAATTGTAATTACGGAGATATAGCCTAATAAATAAGGGGACGATTATTTGAGTGCCCCAATCTTATAAAAATCAAAAGCTTTACCGAATAGGGTAGGGCTTTTGTTTTTTTTTAAGGAAGCAAGACTCTGTGTTTTTTCATTTACAGTGGAATATCCGTATAAAATTTTTAGGGAGTTTAGCTGTTATTTTGATTGGTTTGGAGGTAAAGGAGTGGATGAATTCAAGCGTGGAGGCATTCAAATAGAGTCCATTTCCATTTAATAGTAACCCATCTAAAAAATAGGTTTTATCTCCCAGAATAGGAGTCTTGTTGGCGAGGAGGATTTTGAGAAGCCTTTTCGCGCTTTAAGACATATAGTAATGAAAATTTGAAAATTGTGTTTTATGATCATTTCTTAATAAATCGTAGATTTTGGTCATTTTATTGAAGATTATGGTTAGTTGTACTTGAGAGGGAGACAATAATTTTGCAGTCTAAATAATTTAAAGATACTTATTAAGTAGAAAACGATAATGATGAAAAGAACAGCAATAAAAGGTAGATTCATAATTTTGACAGCTACTGTAATCGCAATATTAACTGCTATTTCACTAGCTTTTACTAATAAAAAAGAGGAAAAAAGTCCAAGTGTACATCAAAAACCAATGGCCGTTAAAACGGCAAAACCTCTATTTGAAAAAATCAAGGAATGGGATGAATACACAGGAAGGTTTGAAGCAAGCAATCAGGTAGCGGTTCGTGCTAGAGTAAATGGTTATATAGAAAAGGTTAATTTTAAAGATGGTCAAATTGTAAATAAAGGAGACGTGCTCTTTATTATTGATCAACGTTCATTTAAAATTGAATTGCGTAAGGCTATGGCGAGATACGAGCAAATTCTTACCGTACAAAAACAAGCACAAGATAATTTTAATAGAGTACAGTCTTTAAAGGAGTCTGGGGCGGTGTCACTGGAAGAGTATGACCGTAGGGCTCAAGCCTTAGCTGCTGCAAAGGCAAATGTTCAATTAGCCGAAGCCACCGTTGCGGCTGCGGAGCTAAATCTTGAATTTACCAAAGTCAAAGCCCCTATTAAAGGACGCGTCGGTCGAGATTTTGTAAACAGAGGAAATTTAATTAATGGAGGAACCGCCAATGCGACACTATTAACAACTATTGTAACAACAAATCCCATATACTTTTATTTTTCCGAAAGTGAAGCAGATTTTTTAAAGTATACCCGTCGATCAAAAAACGGCAAAACTACTGCTATGCGTACTGTAGAACAACCGGTTCTGATTAAACTACAAGATGAAACTAGCTATCAACACAAAGGGGAAATGGACTTTATAGACAATCAAATTGATAGGAATACAGGAACTATTGAAGGAAGAGCAATTTTAGAAAATGACGATTACTTGCTAGAACCCGGAATGTTTGGCAAAGCTAAAATTGAAGTGAGTGATGAACACGAGGCAATTATGATTCCCGATGAGGTTATTGGAACAAATCAATCTGTTCGTTTTGTGTATGTCGTAACCAAAGAAAATAAAGTGAAATCAGTAAATGTTGAATTAGGACCTTTGCACAGTAATGGACTTCGTATTATTAGAAAGGGTTTATCTCCAAACGATGTATTAATTATCAATAATATTCAAAAAATTCGCCCGGGAATGACGATTGCTCCAACAGCCTCTTCTCTTACCGAATAACTAAACATCAAATAGTAATTATAAAGTCATCTCTGTATAGCTACGGAGACAGGCATTCTGATGCCTAAAATAAAGTAAACAATCATGAAAATAAGTCACATTTTTATAAAGAGACCCATATTTGCAGCAGTACTAAGTATCTTAGTAGTCATTGTAGGTAGTTTAGCTTATATTTCGCTTCCAGTATCGCAGTTCCCAGAAGTTGCTCCACCTACGGTAGAAATCGTTGCGGCATATCCTGGAGCTAGTGCTAAAACCTTATCGGAAACTGTAGCGACTCCTTTAGAACAAGAAATTAATGGTGTCGAGAATATGCTGTATATGACCTCGCAATCTTCTGCTGATGGGGTAGTAACTATTCAGGTCACTTTTGAGTTAGGAACAGATTTAGACAAGGCTCAGGTTCAAGTTCAAAACCGAGTAGCGCTTGCTGAGCCTCGACTACCAGAATCGGTACGAAGACTAGGAGTAACTACGAAAAAAATAGCACCTGATATTCTAATGGTGGTCAATATGTACTCTCCAAACAAAACTTATGATCAGATCTTTATAGCCAATTATGTAACGCTACAACTCAAAGATCAATTATCTAGAATAAAGGGAGTGGGAGAAATACGAATTTTTGGTGCTTCCGAATACGCAATGCGTATCTGGCTCGATCCCGATAAAATTGCCAATATTGGCATGACTGCAGGAGAAGTTGTGGCGGCACTCCGTAGCCAAAACGCGCAGGTAGCAAGTGGTACTCTTAACCAGTTGCCGTCTGGTTCTCAAACTGCTTTTGAGGTGAACATTCAAACACAAGGAAAACTAGTACAGCCTGAAGAGTTTGAAAATATTATCGTAAAAACCAATGGAGATGGTCGTATCGTTCGTGTAAAAGATATAGGACGTGTAGCGCTAGGAGCTCAAAATTATGCCACGAAGGGTTATCTGGGCAAGAACCCTGCAATTGCAATGCCTATTTTCCAACAACCCGGGGGAAATGCACTGGAAACTTCTGCTAAAATCAAAGAAAAAATGGCTGAACTTTCGCAGTACTTCCCAGAAGATCTTGCGTATAAAATAGCCTATAATCCTACAGAATTTGTGCAAAAATCTGTTGATGAAGTATATCATACTATCTTTGAAGCTATCTTATTAGTGGTATTTGTAATTCTATTGTTTTTACAATCATGGAGAGCGGCGATTATTCCTATTTTGGCCATTCCTGTATCTTTGATAGGGACATTTGCGGTTATGCAGGCCATTGGATTTTCATTGAATAATTTAACACTTTTTGGATTGGTGCTTGCGATAGGTATTGTGGTAGATGATGCTATTGTAGTAGTAGAAAATATGGAGCGTTATCTTAAGGAAGGACTTTCTCCGCAAGACGCTGCAAAAAAAACGATGGATGAAGTAGGGGGAGCTTTAGTGGCAATAGGCTTAGTATTAATAGCGGTATTTATACCAACTACATTTTTAGATGGAATTTCTGGACAGTTTTATAAACAATTCGGATTGACTATTGCAGTAGCAACGGCCATTTCTGTATTTGTATCCTTAACCTTGAGTCCTGCGATGGCAGCACTTTTGATGAGGCATGAGGATCCCACAAATAAGAAAACGGCATTTTACTTAAAACCTTTTACCTTCATTGGCAATGTGTTTAACAAATTTATGGATACACTGGCTTCTAGGTACGGGAATAGTGTTCGTAAGTTATTGAGAACTAGCGTCCTTGTGATGTTGGTGTATGGAGGGCTAATAGCACTAACAGGAATTCAATTTAATAAAGTTCCTACAGGGTTTGTTCCTGCAATGGATCAGCAGTATTTTATCACAGCCATCCAATTACCTCCAGGATCATCTTTGAGTAGAACTGATGAGGTAATCAATGAGGCTTTAGATATCATGCTAGAGGTTGATGGTGTAGAGACAGCCATTTCTTTTACTGGTTTTGATGCTGCCTCTTTTACCAATGCATCTAATGCAGCTGCTATTTTTGTGACTTTAGAAGACTTTGGTGTTCGGGAAAAAAAGAACATCGATTATCACGAATTGATGAACACACTACGCAGTAAAATGGCTCAAATAGACGATGCATTTATAGTGGTTATTCCACCGCCATCAGTTGCAGGAATTGGGAATGCTGGAGGGTTTAGAATGATGGTACAAGACAGAGCCAACTTAGGAACAGATGCTTTGATAGCTGCTACCTACAAATTGGCGGCTGCAGCCAATGAAGATCCAGCACTGAACAATGTATTTACGTTTTTTGACAACCAAACCCCGCAATTATATTTAGATATTGATCGTACCAAAGCCCAACAATTGGGGGTTCCTGTTAATCAAGTATTCGAATCGTTAGGAGTATATTTAGGATCTGCTTTTGTCAATGAGTTTAATTACCTCGGAAGAACCTATAGAGTTACAGCACAGGCAGATGCACCTAACAGGTTAACACCAGATGATATTTCGAGAATTAGAGTTCGAAACAATCAAGGAGAAATGGTACCCCTAGGAACCATAAGCACCCAAAAAAATATCGCTGGACCTGCTAGAATCCCCAGATTTAATCTATATCCTGCAGCTTCGTTAGTGGGAGATATTACACCTGGGTATAGTACCAGTGAAGCATTGAACAAAATGGAAGCGTTAGCGAATGAAATTTTACCACAAGGAATATCTTTTGAATGGACAGAAATGGCTTATCAACAAAAACAAGCTGGAAATACTGCTTTTATAGCCTTTTTACTGGCTGTTGTTTTTGTATTCTTATTACTCGCTGCACAATTTGAAAGTTTGATCCTTCCACTGGCTGTTATTTTTATAGTTCCAATGGTATTACTTTCTGCGATGATAGGAGTTGATATGGCTGGGTTGGACAATAATATTTTAGTCCAAATTGGACTTGTCGTGCTGGTAGGTTTAGCGAGTAAAAATGCAATTCTAATTGTGGAATTCGCGAAGCAATTAGAAGATCAGGGAACTAGCTTAAAAACAGCTGTTATTGAAGCTGCTCGTTTGCGATTACGTCCAATTCTAATGACTGCATTAGCCTTTATACTCGGCGTGGTACCGTTGGCAATAGCTACAGGAGCTGGGGCTGAAATGCGGGTTTCATTAGGGATTTCCGTGTTTAGTGGTATGCTAGGAGTCACCTTGTTTGGACTGTTTTTAACTCCCGTATTCTATTACTTAGGAAGAAAATTAACCGCGAAGAAAAGACGACGTAGCTAAAGCATTTACTTAACATATTAAATTAATAGATCTTTCTATTTTGATACTTGTCATATAGAAGTAGTTAATATACTCATAATGAAAAAAATAATTTTACTCATAAATCTCTCGTTGTTGCTGTTTTCATGTGGAATAACCAAAAGAGATTTTAAGAAAAAAATAGCCATCCCGGTAGATAAAAACTATCTAAAAAGCGATGAACTATTTAAACCGAGCGCCCCAATTACAACATGGTGGGAAGCATTTAATGATACTACGTTGAATACGCTTATCCAAAAAGCAAGAATCAATAACCTAGATATTAATACAGCAACGGCAAATTTATTTGCTGCAAGAGCTTTGCTCAAAGGAACTAAGTTTGATCAATACCCAACACTCACAACCAATGGCAACTATACTCGCACTCGATTGGGTGAAAATGTATTTGTCCAAGGGGTGAACCCGACTTTCAATACGTATAATGCGAGTTTTGATGCGGCATGGGAGCTCGATTTTTTTGGAGGGGTTTCTGCTAAAGTGCAACAAGCATATGCTATTCAGAAAGTAGCGTTGGCAGATATGCAAAGAGTATACGTCAGTATTTTTGCTGAAGTAGCAAGAAATTACATCGCCTTGAGAGGAACCCAACACCAATTGGATATAGCACGACGTAATTTGAAAGACCAAATAGCAACTTACGAACTTACAGAACAACTGTTTCAAGTAGGAAGAAGTAGTAATCTAGACACTACTAGAGCAAAGGCGCAATTGGAAAAGACAAAAAGTAGCCTTCCAATACTAAAGGCAAAAATAGCAGCCATAGAAAATCGTCTTAGTATACTTATAGGAGAGGAGCCTGGGAATTTAGGAGCGCTGCTTACATCGAAAAAGAATTTGCCCAATTTGCCAAAGACAGTGCTAACAGGAAGGATAACTGAATTACTGCGCAGAAGACCTGATATCAGAATCGCTGAAGCCAAATTGCAACAACAAATAGCTAAATATAATATCTCAGTAGCGACGTTGTACCCTCAAATTAGTTTTAATGGGAGTATAGGCTTTTCAGCAGTAGATTTCTCTAATTTTGGTAAACAAGAATCTTTTACTTGGAGTATTATGCCAAATATTCATTGGGCTGCGTTTAACCTAGGGCGTGTTAAGAAGCAAATTAATCGCGATGATGCACTGACGTTAGCGGCACTACAACAGTATAAAAAGACTGTATTAACAGCCTTGGAAGAAATTAGAACCGCTATGAATAATTACCAACAACAACTCAAGCAAAGAGAGTTTCTTCGCAGTTCTGCGGCAGCAAGTGCTCAATCAGCTAAATTTGCCCGTGAAAGATACAAAGCAGGCTTAGACAGTTTTATTGATTATTTAAACGCAGATCGTATCTTGTTACAGATAGAACATGAGCTCGCTACTAGTGAAATGCTCACGGCAACCTCTTTAATAGCCATTTATAAAAGTTTAGGAGGGGGTTGGGAGATTATCAGTGAAGAAGTTAGTGCGCAAAAATTTGAACGTCTCAAACATACGGATCAAACGAGAAGGTAAGTCCTAAACAAGCAGTGACTCTAGTCCCACTAGAGTTACTGTTTGATAACGATGCTAGCGTTTTTCAGTATTATCAGGCCGTTGTTGTTCGTAAATAGTAAATTCTAGTTTAAATTATGTCAGAAAGAAGAATACCAGTGTATGCCACAAGTAATGAATTACATGCAGCGACAGGCTTTGATCACAGAAGTCATATTGACGGGTTTGATATATTTACCATTGAATCATTAGAGCCCTCGAGTGTAAAATGCATGCCACCTTACCGTCAAGGGTTTTATCAGGTAGGCATTTTAAAAAACATAGGCGCTCAAAGTAAAATTAACTTAAATACCGATTCAATAACCTTACAGGATAGTCCTTTGTGGTTTGTGGTACCTGGTCAGGTTTTTTCTTGGATTAGAGATGTCAAAAACAAAGGGCACCACATACAATTTCAATTAGAGTTTTTACCTGAATACTTACAAAAAAATCTAATTAAAGAATTTCCTTTTTTTAAACTTTCTGAAAACAGTGTTTTTTTAATGACAGATGAAGAGAGAATATCTCTAGAAATTGACATGGAACGCATGCTTACTATTTACAATACAGAACATCCTTATCAAGAGAAAATGTTGCAAGCAATGTTGGTGGCGATGTTATACAATTGTAAAGCGATTTTTGAACGTTACAAAACGAAGGAAGGCAACTTGTCGAGAGGACAAATTTTGGTGAAACAATTTCAGCAATTGGTAGACAAAATGTATTTAGGGACACGAGTGGTTAGCAATTATGCAATAGCGCTAAATGTTACACCTAATTACTTGACAACTATTGTAAAGGAAGTGTCAGGGAAAACAGCTAAAGAGATTATTCATGAACGAATTTTCTTGGAAAGTAAAAACCTACTTCTGTATTCGGAATACAACATAAGTGAAATTTCCTATCGATTAAATTTTCAAGAACCTACTCATTTTACGCGTTTTTTTAAAAAATATACGAATGAAACACCGAAACAGTACAGAGAAAAACATATGTGATTTCGATAATTTAAGTGAGTTCGTTTATTGATGTTAGCCGCTCTACTAACGAAATAGCGTCTTCAAATATCTTATGAAATTTGTATGTACAACTAATAAGATGTAGATTTGTACTCAAAAAGGATGTAGATGAGCGAATCGAAAAATACCTTTCAAGAATGTTGTCTTTATTTTACAGTGAACTCATTGTCAAGGCATATTAGTGCGATGGCAGAAGAGTCCTTTAGAATTACAGGGTTATCGCCATCATATGCACATTTAATGCTTTTACTTATCAATGATCCGGGAATGGGACAGAATGAGTTGAGTAAGAAAATGAATGTAAAGGCATCAACAATGACGCGATTAATAGATAAACTCATCGTGATGCGTTATGTTGAACGTCAACAACAAGGCAGAAATGTATTTGTATTTCCAACGGAAGAAGGAGTGAAATTAAAAGAAAAGCTCAATGAGGCTTTATCTGATTTGTTTGGGAAGTATTGTAAAGTATTGGGGAAAGATTTTGCCGTACAATTAACAGCGGATATTCATAAAGCCAACGAGATATTAAAATAAGTAAACAACGATAAAAAGTTGTTTTTTTTAAAACTTAAAATTGTATGTACAACTAATTGTTTTAGGGATGAAAGCAATACTAATGTTGGAGGTCCGGCAGACGCTTATGCAGGTTTAGGATATAACCAATTTCAAGTCAGAGATCTTTTGTGCTTATTTGAGTATTTGAGTATTTGAGTATTTGAGTATTTGGGTATTTATTGAAAGTAAATTGTTTAACTCGCTATATATGATTGTAGTATGGTATGTACAAAAATTAAGAAACCTATACCAATGAAACGAATTATAGGCATGTAAAAGAAAACTGGGAAATGAAAGTTACAGACGAAGGAGGTCTAAAAATCCATAAATATTTAGTAAAAGAAGTATAAAATATATATAATGAAAACACCTAAAATTATAACTGTTGTGTTATTGTCACTGGTACTATTTAGTTTTAAAAACTTAAATTCAGTAAAAGTTTTTGAAAAGAAGTTGGTCAAAGTTGGGATGGGCAAACAGAAAATACTATTCGTACTTACAAGTCATAAAGAAAAAGGAAATACTGGAGAAAAAACAGGGTTTTATTTAAGTGAAGTGAGTCATCCTTGGGAGGTTTTAACAGAGGCAGGATATGAAATAGATTTTGTTTCTCCTAAAGGAGGAAATCCACCAGTTGACGGATTCGATTTAAAAGATCCTATAAATAAAAAACTTTGGGAAGATAAGATATATCGAAAAAAAATTGAAAATACTTTGAAGCCCGAGGAAGTACATCCGGAAGACTATGTTGCCATCCATTACGCTGGAGGACACGGTACTATGTGGGATTTTAAAGAAAATCAAGAATTAGCAAAAATCGCAGCTAAAATTTATGAAAATAACGGAGTAGTGAGTGCCGTTTGTCATGGGCCTTCTGGGTTATTAAATATCAAATTAAGTAATGGGAAGTATTTAATACAGGATAAAAAAATAAATGGCTTTACCAATGAGGAGGAGCGTTTAGTAAAATTGGATAAAGTTGTGCCTTATCTTCTAGAGGATGCTTTGAAGGAAAGAGGTGCGAAATTTGAATTTTCAGCTCCTTGGCAAGCTCATGTCACCGTTGACCAAAGAGTAGTAACAGGTCAAAATCCGCAATCTGCACATGGAGTAGGAAAGGCCATTTTACAAGAGCTTAAAAACTTAGAGCTGGTGAATGAATTACCTGATTTGCATCAGGCTATAATAGAAAATGATGAAGCAAAAGTACTTGAACTGATTAAAAATGGAGCTGATATCAATCAGTTAGATAAACGAATGGGAAATGCGCCTTTACATATAGCCGCTCAGTTAGATAATCCGAAAATGATTAAAATTTTAATCGATAACGGTGCTTTTGTCAATCTACATACACCACATGCAGGACATACGCCATTAATGGTGGCAGCTTGGTATTCTAAAGCAGAAAACATCAAAGAGTTATTAAAGGCCAAAGACATCAATATCTATGCAAAATCACCTTTTGGAGGTAGAATGGCAAGAGATGTCATAGGCGGATTTGACCAAAACCAAACGGAGGAGGAAAAACAGCGTTATGCAGTACTTACTGCTATTTTTGATGCATACGAAAAACAACTAAAGGAGAAGATTGAAAATCAAAAAGTCTATCAAGTAGTCATAGACAATAAATTATCTGATCACGAAAAATCTGAAAAGATCAAGGCACTGATTGCCTCAGGTGAGTCAGTAAATACCGAATCGTACATTGTTGGTAGCGGTAACGATAAACATTCCCCATTATTAGTAGCTGCACGTAATAACTATCCAGAAACCGTAAAGGTATTACTAGAGGCAGGAGCAGCTATTGGGCAACGAGGATATTTAATGAATGCGATTGCCTTTCATAAAGCTGGATACATGGGGAATGCAGAAATTATGAAGATGTTGGTTGCTCATAAAGATGCTCAAAAATACATCAATGATCAAGGGTTGAACAATGGATATACACCCTTACACGATGCTATTTGGCACGGGAATACTGAGGCTGCCAAACTATTAATCGATGCCGGTCTAGACTAGATTTAAAAACCTACGAGGGTGATACACCTTTAGATTTGGCAAAGCGTTATAACTATCAAGAGATTGTTAGGTATATAGCAAAGAACTCCGTTAACTAATACTTATGATTATACTTACTGTAAAAGCAAGACCAATCCAAGAACACAAGCAAGACTTTATTAATGCTTTTCATGAAATAGTTGATGAAGTACATAGAGAAGAAGGCTGTTTGGAGTACGAACTGCATCAAAGCACTAGGAATCAGAATGATTTGTTTCTTTTTGAGCGTTGGGAATCCAAAGAAGCACAAGAAAATCATATACAAACAGCACATATGATTGCTTTTTTTAAAAAAATTGAACCTTGGTTTGTTCAAGAGACAGCAATGAAAGTTTATGAAGTTCAACGATACTAAATTTGATATAGTTTATGAAATCAAATTGTAAGATAGCCTTAGTAACAGGAGCGAATAGAGGTATTGGCTTTGCCATAGCCAAAGGTTTGCTGCAAAAGGGACATACCGTGATTGCTACAAGTAGATCGGAGGTAACAGGAAAAGCAGCGGTACATAAACTTTCCGCTTTTGGAAATGTTGTCTATTGTCAATTAGACGTAAACGATCCAAAGAATATTCAGGATTGTTACCATTTTCTTGAATCGACTTATGGAAAGTTGGATATTTTGGTAAACAATGCTGGTATAAATTATGATACTTGGCAGACTGTTGAAGATGCTGACTTAATAGAAGTTAGAGAAACATTAGAAACTAATTTTTTAGCCCCTTGGCAACTAACGCAAAACTTATTACCCTTATTAAAAAGAGCAACCAGTGCCAGTGTTGTAAACGTGAGTAGTGGAGCGGGATCATTGAGTTCACAGACAGGAGGAACACCTGGTTACAGTTTATCTAAGTTAGCATTAAATGGTTTAACGCTGCAATTGGCTAATCGATTGCAACCCTATAATATTTTGGTAAATTCAGTGTGCCCAGGTTGGGTACGAACTGCCATGGGAGGAGATAGTGCGACTAAAAGTCCGGAAGAAGGAGCAGATACAATCGTATGGGTAGCTTTATTTGAAAATGGAGATCCCACAGGAAAGTTTTTTAGAAATAGAGAAGAAATACCTTTTTAACTGTAAGGTGTTGAAAAAGCCTTTGTAGTGTTGGTATCGATACTCGTACTAGAAGTGTTGATTGTTTAAGGTAAATAGGGAACAGATAAGAAAATTTTTTACAGAAGAAAATACAAAAGTAGGAGGAGTTCAGGTTGGAAATGTAAATTGTGTAGACTTGTTTCATGTGGAGGTCAATCAATGGTATAGAGATCTATGAAACTGGAGGTAATATTTTAGGCATGGCGTTTACGGTACCTAAAAGTCAAATAGTAATAATCGATTAATAATTCAATTTAATTTACAAAAAAGTATGACGGGAACTAGTATCGACAATTTGAGATACAAATGGAAAACACCTCCTAAATTTGGAGAAGGATTTTGCTATTTGGATACAGATTATGGCAAAATTAGAGTATTTGATACTAAGGGAAATCTTCCCATTATTATCAATGTCCCAGACGGACCTAATGTCATTGAACATCAAGCGACATTAATTCAAAATTTAGCAAAGAATTACAGAGTTATTTGTTTTGAATACCCGGGGTTGGGTTTTTCATTTCCCAATAGTAAATACGATTATTCCTTTGAGAGTGGTGCAAATTTATTGAATCAAATAATGGATATTTTAGAGCTTGAAAGAGTATCCTTACTATTTTCATGTTCTAATGGTTATTATGCCATGAAAGCAGCGATGAATAATCCCGAACGTTTCCGTCATATTTTTTTATCCCAAACTCCCTCTGCTGAAGGATTATTAACATGGACCGAAAAATCTATTCCTAGTTTAATAAAAAGGCCTTTGATAGGTCAGGTGGCCAATGCAATATACGCAAAGAAATTTGCTGGAATCTGGTACCAATATGCCTTGCCTAAATCTAGTACTTCTCGATTTAATTTTACCGAGATAGCACAAACGTCTATCCATAAAGGAGGGTGCTTTTGTTTATCATCTTTAGTTCAAGAACTAAAAAAAGACAGGCATACCGAATTGTATTTAAATGAAGTTCCCACGACGTTGGTTTGGGGAGGTGCAGATTTTACACACCGTAAAACGGATAAGAATTCTATTAAGACGCATATTCACAACTGCGAGATTATTGAATTTAATGACTGTGGACATTTTCCGGAGTTAGAAAGAACAAAGGATTACGTACAGTTAATTACGGAAAGAATTGGATAGGAGCTACCTAGAAGGAATGCTTTGTACTTCAATATCTTTAGTTGGCGATGGACACTCTGCTTGTACTTTCGGTTTAGCGTGAAGATAGAATCGGTATGAATAGTTTCAAAATATCCCATGCTGAGTTTATTATGGAAACAGCCTTAATTTCTAACTGTTTTAATATAATAACCACGTCTATTACAGCGATAGAGATGCACAATACTCCTATTTAGTCAATAGAAGAGTAGGTGATAAATTACTAAAATCTTATAGCAAAGTAGGGGCAAGCAAGAAACAAAAATTAAAGATTACAGAGTTGTTAAAAATGGAACACTGTTTTTTGAGAAAGGTTATAAGAAATGGAGTAAGAAGAGGAAAGGAATGAAATTTTAGGGAAGTAAGTTTTGTGTTAAAACTTTCAGAAGAATAACTGTTATAACGGAATCCTAAGATGTGGTTTGTTAAAAAAAGACTATTTTTTAAGAAGATTAATTAGAGCTAATCAATTTACTAAACATTGCAGCATTTTAAAACAATTTCGGATTACTACAAAGCCATTGGTTTGTCAGTACCCAAACATTCTCAATTTGATGTAAAAAGTTTTGAAGAAAATATGGGGATTGTGTTTTCAAAAATGGAACCATTTCGTCATGAATTCTATTTTATCGCTGTTAAAATTGAAGGCAAGGGGGAAACTCTTCTAGGGCACAACCCAGACCTTCCTGATGGAATCACGATTTTCTTCAATAGTCCTTTTCAAATTATATCATGGGATCATTCTCAAGATTGGTCGGGTTTTTATATTATTTTCTCTCAGGATTTTATAGCGTCTTCCTTTCATTTTGATAGGTTATTAGACGATTATTCATTTTTAAAAATAGACGAATCCATTCCTATCAAGATTGGCAAGAACGATTTACCAGAGGTCATGGCCTTGTATAAAAAAATTAAAGAAGAGTATACCAGTGACAATAAAGATAAGTTTGATTTTATTCAAGTATATGTATTACAATTACTGAATCAAATTAAACGATTATTCAATAAAAAAATAGAGGTTGATAGAATCAATGAACGCATTCATAGAACAGATTTGAAATTATTATCGCAATTTCAAAAGCATATAAAAGAAAGTTTTTATCCAGATACTAAAATAGTTGGTCAAGTGAACTTTCATTCACCATCGTATTATGCAAGTATTTTAAATATTCATCCCAACCATTTAAACGCAGTAGTTAAGTCGATTACAGGGCAGACAGCTTTAAATACGATACATACTCATATTCTTAAATTAGCAAAAGCAGAACTGTTACAAACAGCTAAAAGTGTTAAAGAAATTGCCTATCAACTGCATTTTGATTCTCCAAGTCATTTTGGTGCTTTTTTTAAAAAGCATACTGGTAGTACTCCAATTACCTACAGGAAAAATAAGTAGTCTTTGAAATCTGATATTTTCAATTTGAAATCAAAGATTTAGACAATCATAAGTCAGTTAATTTTGCTCATGATAATAGAGCAGATAATTAAAAAACTTATACGATTATGGATCCTATATTTCGTCCCTTTTCTTTTAATGGGTTAAAACTTAGCAATAGAATAGTTATGGCTCCCATGACTAGAGCTAGGTCTAATGAGAATGATGTCATTACAGAGTTAGCCCCTTTATACTATTCTCAAAGAGCAAGTGCTGGACTTATAATTACCGAAGGTGTTCCCGTTTCTAAAGAAGCTAGAGGGTATAGTATGACACCAGGAATTTATACAGAGGAGCAAATTGCAGGTTGGAAAAAAGTAACACAAGCTGTTCATGAAAACAAAGGGAAGATTTTCATTCAGCTATGGCATGTAGGTAGAAGAGCAACTAAAGGTACAACAAAAGGAACTGTGCCTTTGGCCCCTTCTGCTGTAAAGATATCCGATAAGGTTTATGGTCCTTTACAAGATGGAACCCTAGGTATGGTTGAAACAGACATCCCCAAAGCTATGACTTTAGAAGACATAGAACGCACTAAACAGGATTTTGTTCAAGCAGCAAAAAATGCTGTGGAAGCAGGTTTTGATGGGGTAGAAATTCATGGGGCTCACGGTTATTTGTTCGACCAATTTATGCGAACGGATGTGAACCAAAGAACAGATGATTACGGAGGTAGTATTAAAAACAGAATTCGTTTTACAATTGAAACAGTAGAAGATGTAATTGAAGCTATAGGAGCGGATAAAGTTGCAATTCGATTGTCTCCTTTTGTATCAGAAGCTCCGGAGCTTGATTCTCAAATGCCCGAAACAACTATAGCCTTATTAAAAGAACTCAATCGACATAATTTAGTATTTGTTCACTTGTCGGAAAATGTAGCTACATTTAGACCAGTAGCAACTTCATTTAGAGAAAAAGTAAAAGAAGTCTATCAGAATCCAATTATGATATGTGGACAATTAACAAAAGAGATTGCTAATAAACTTATAGAAAAGAAATATGCTGATATGGTAGCTTTTGGCAGACCATTTATTGTCAATCCAGATTTAGTAAAGCGAATGAAATACAACCATCCATTAACTGAAGTTAGTGCTGATAAGGCTCAAACATTTTACGGTGGAGGTGCTGAGGGGTATACAAGTTACTCAAATTACAATTAGAAAATTCTATCGGACAAATGTCAAAATACTTATACATACTGCTTTTTCTCTTCATTACGATTAATACATCGTTTTCTCAAGGCAATTCAGAATTATCAAAAATAAAACCTTATTCAATTACTTTTTCTGTAGCGAGTATTGAGAAAATGACAGATTGGTATCAGAGTAAATTAGGGTTTAAAAAGCTAAAAGAAAAAAAGTACCCTGAATTTAACACTTACTTAATATTTCTAGAATTAAACGGTTATCGAGTGGAGCTGATTAAAGATTATGAGGCAGTGCCGAAAATTACAAATCCTAAAGCACCTCAAAGGCATACTGGAGTTTGGGGACAAACACAGTTTTGTTTTATAACAGCAAACTTAGAAAAGGTAAAGCGAGAATTAATAAACAAGAGTGTTGCTGTTGATTGGGAATATCAAAATAAAGAACTAGGAGTGAAATTTTTCTTTATTAAAGACCCAGAAGGGAACATGATTCAATTTTTACAGGAGATAAAAGCAACAAAAGAGTAATGAATATCACAGAAAATTCTATTGGTAAACAGTTTTTATACGAATATGCACAAGGATTAATAAATGCTGATGCTCTGCGTATGGCACGTCTATTTCATAGCGGACTTTCGTATATCGTCAACGATGAAGTAAGAGAAGGAGCTGCAGATTTGTGCAAAGAAGAAACATGGAGCTTTATTTTTAGTAAAGTAAGGTTTTTAAAAGCTGAAGCGAACCATATAGTCGAAGTGCATTCAGGACATATTTTTTATCATGAATATCTTCGAGTTAAAAGCAAAAAGACAGGAGAGGTTCGAGAAGGCCATTTTGGTGACGAAGCTGTAATAAACAAAGAAGGGAAGATGTTGTTGGTGAATAGAGTAGCTGATAATACATATTTTAAATGGTTTGGAGAGACCCTATCAAATTAGAAAATTAAAACAGTCATGAAAAAAATAGTAGTATTTGGCGCAACAGGGGCAATGGGGAGATACATAATTGCCAATTTAGATAAAAAAAGTTGGTCTGTTAGAGCGTTTACAAGAAATGAAAACTCACCTTTAGCACAAGCACTTTTAGCGCATGGAAACTTAGAACTTTTTCAAGGGAATACAGATAATGTAGACGATTTAAAACGTGCTATTGATGGTGTAGATGCAGTTTTTTGTAATACCGATTTTTGGACTAATGTGAACAATCCAGAAAACGAAAGAATACAAATGCATAGGATTTTAGAAATTTCTAAAGAAAAGAATATCGCGCATGTTGTATTTTCTTCGTTAGAAAACTGCATGACCTTATCTAATGGAGAAATCCCAGTTACTCATTTTGATTCTAAAGCGATAGTAGAACAAGAGATAAACTGGCAGCGTTCATTAGACCATTTCAAGCAACTAAAAGGATTTTATTCTACCAGTGTTACAGTGCTCAGAACACTTCCTTATTTTGAAAATTTGATGTCTTTCTTTGTTCCTCAAAAAAGAGTTTACAAAGGAAAAGATGAAATCGTATTTAAGCTTCCATTGGGGGAATATGGGAAGTTTTCTATGGTAGCTTTGGATGATATTGGATGGTTTACTAATTATATTTTAAACCGTAGGTCCCAATACGGAGGAAAAACTCTAGTTATTGGTTCTGATACCGTATCTGGCAATGAAATTGCTCAAAAGTTTGAAAGTGTTACAGGTATAAAATCAGTGTACGAACCTATTTCAGATGAAGAATTTTTAAAACTAGGAGGACCTGCTCATGATGCTTTGAATCATTTTAAGTTTCATAGAGAAATAGGGATGAAAAGAAATTTTGATTCCTTAAAAAAGTTACATCCTGAGTTGTTGAGTTTTGATTCATGGTTGAAAAAAACACAATGGAAAGGAGAACAAAGGCTAATTCAAAAGAAATTAGCAGAATAAAAATGTATCAAGTTAATCCACCATAGAGTAGGCTAAGAATATCCTTACGGTGGACATATAAAACGGTTAAAAATAATAGGAACTATTATCATTTCTTTATTCCTTTTCCATTGGAAAAACTAGCTCGTTTAACTGTTTTATATTTAATTGATTATTCACTAGAATAAAGGAATGAATTTAATACATATCCATCTATCTCTAATAAGAAAAGAAGATAAAAAACCACCGTGAGCTTTGTAGGACTTCAGGTGTAAACCGGGAACGTTTCCAGGAATAGTAATTGTTTAATGAAATTAATAATCAAACTTTAAAAGGGATGAATTTTGAACTAATTTTTTTGCTCGAACGGAATAATTAATGAAGAGACAGTATATAATTTTCGAGTGTATTTTGACTTTTAACCTTTATAACGCCTTTCTCGAAGGTTATTAAATTATCATTAATCAATTCTTTTAGAATTCTGTTTAATACCCTAATTGAGATTCCTAGATAGCTTGCTAAGTCTTGCTTCGATATACGTTCATCGGTAAGATTTAATGCTAGGATTATTTTTATTATTGAGTACTTGAGAGGATAAATTTGCTGAAACGAGGCTCTCTTTGCGGTTCTGAAGATTCGAGTAGCCAGTTCTTTTAAAATAATATTGACGAATTCACGATCAGTTTGAATTAATTTCTCGAATAATACGCTATCAATACTAAAAGCTTCAACAGTAGATAGTGTTTCTACAGATGATAAATTGTCTTCTTTAATCAAAAATTCGATTTCGCCAACAAGTTCTCCTTTTCCTAAAAATTCTAATAGATAATCTTTTCCATTTTCTTCCGTGATAAAACATTTCGTCAACCCTTGAATAATGACGTAAATTCTTTTTAAGGAATCGTCTTTGTACAGTAGCACCTCATTTCTTGAAAATTTTTCTTTTCTTATCCCAAGACCATATTTCCCGGTAGTGTAAAGTTTCTCGATATAATTAAGTAAAGTAATATTCGTTTTTATCATTCTTTAAACTTGGACAATTGTCCTTGACAGTGTCTTATATTGACTACAAATTAATTAAAAAAATATAAGATGATGAATTCTATATTTGATGTTGATGCGACTTCAGATGGAGCTGTTGCATTATTACCAGCAAGGAAAGATAAAAAAAAAGCACAGAATTTACGCGAGGGTTCTTGTAGGGGATCTATTGATAGTAGTAGCGTAACCACATACCGACAAATAGTTATTGATAACAACAACAACTTACGTCAGCAGTCACCTAGTGAATCGTTAATTCAATCAGTATCAAGAGAGAAATTTATAAATGTACTTAACCTTATTTTGTACTAGAGTAATAGTTTTAATGAGTTTATTATTAAGAGATTACAAGGTTTTGGCTATTCTTTTTATAATAATGTCTTGTCAATCAAATAAAAACCGAACCAATATGAGCAATACGCTACCAAAAATAGAATTACATCTGCATTTAGATTGTTCTTTGAGTTATGATATCGTCAAAAAAATAGCCCCGAACATTACGGAAAACGTTTATAAAGCTTCATTTATAGCTCCTCCAAAATGTACAGATTTAGCAGATTATATTGAAAGAGCTATCAGCGGAGTAAAATTAATGCAGACTAAGGAGCAACTAAAGCTTGTAACATTAGATCTTTTTGATCAATTAAAAAAAGATAACGTGATTTATGCAGAAATTAGATTTGCACCATTGATTCATTTAGATAAAGGTTTAACACCAGAAGAAGTAGTTGAAACAGTTAATGATGCTATGACAATCGGTATGGAAACATCTGGAGTTAAAGCAGGCCTTATCCTTTGTACACTCAGGCATTTTTCAGAAGAACAAAGTATGCGTACAATTAAATTGGTAGAGCAATTTAAAGGGACCAATGTCGTAGGTTTTGATATAGCAGCAGATGAAGCAGGTTTTCCTATAGCTAATCATGTTACTGCATTTCAACGAGCAAAAAGAAAAAATATTTCCTGCACAGCACATGCAGGAGAAGCAAAGGGCCCAGAAAGTGTATGGGAAACTCTAACCAATTTGTATCCAAAAAGAATAGGACATGGAGTTAGAAGTTACGAAGATAAAAATCTAGTCAATTTTTTAAAAGAGAAGAATATTCATTTAGAAGTTTGTCCAACTAGTAATATCCAAACCAATGTATATGATAGGCTTGAAGATCATAAAATAAACGAAGTATACAACGAAGGACTTTCAATAAGTGTTAATACTGATGCTCGTACAATTTCTAATACAACGCTTGAAAATGAATACACTATTTTAAAAGATAAGTTTGGTTGGACCAAAATGCATTTTTTTAAATGTAATATGGAAGCAATAGATCACGCTTTTACCTCGAATGAGATTAAGGCAGAAATAAAATCAAAACTTATTGAGGCTTATCAAAAATAAGATAGCAATTGGAATTGTAGTTGTTAAATTTAGGGAGTTGTAAAAAACTGAATTAAAATTTATTATTACTGAAATTATTCTCGATGTTTTCGTTGTGTCACTCATGATTTAAGTTCTAATTTTTAGGTGTTGGCGCAACTGGTTCCGTATTAGATAAAAAGAATGAATAGTAGAGGCCTTTATGCCTTTTTATTAGAGCAAACCCATCATTTTTGTTGATGAATTTTACTGTTTTAGCAATGAAATAAAGGTCTTTACCTTTTGCAATCAAATTAGATGAGGCCTCTATTTTATCCAATGGAAGTGTTATAATACTGCATTTTTCAACATAAGAAATTAGTTTGTATGATTTGTCTTTGTTGTAAAGTACATAGTCGATTCCTTTGGGTGATTCTTTTAATTTTTTGAAAAGGATCGAGGATACTTTTGTAAGGTCTTTAGTTGTTTCCTGGGCTACTAATGTATTAGTACATATAAAATAGGATACTACTAATACACATAATCGTATTTTTTGTGTCAAATATTTTTCTGAGTTTTTCATTCCGTTTTAATTTTTTTAAGTCTTTGACTTTTTTGCCATTTCAAAATAAAAAATAATTCTCGTCTTCTTGATTTAGAATAATATAGACATATTCTGCTTTCTTTTGAGAGAAGTAGGATATGGTAACTACGACGATTAAAATTTTTAATACACTCATGGTTACCTGAATTTTTATACCTGTTTTCGTTTTTTTCGGCTTATGCGGTTGACTGTTGATTTGAACTCATTTTAAAGTTTATCCTAGACGTTAAAGATAAAAGTTGGAAATAAAACTCGAATTATTTTCTTGGGCTTTATAGTAAAATATGCCAATCAACATTTTGGTATTTTCTGGAACCCTGTTTTTTTTTCCCTTTTTCGTTATTATTCAATTTAGTAATTTTTAGGACCTTTCGAATTTCTGCATCAATTTTGTTATTGAAAAAACTAAATTGTTTAAGCTGTATTATTTTTAAATTACTGTTAAAAGTAACTTTATACAGCGCAAAATATTTTTGAAGAATGATTTCATCACTGAGGCTGAGATATTCATTTAAAATCATTGGTTCTTCTCTAAATTCAATTCTATATGTTAGGTTGTTGTTTTTTAAGGAAGCAAGACTCTGTGTTTTTCATTTACAGTGGAAATATCCGAGTAAATTTTTTAGGGAGTTTTGCTGTTATTTTGATTGGTTTGGAGGTAAAGGGATGGGTGAATTCAAGCGTGGAGGCATGCAAATAGAGTCCATTTCCATTTAATAGTAACCCGTCTAAGAAATAGGTTTTATCCCCCAGAATAGGAGTCTTGTTGGCAAAGAGATGTTTTCGTAATTGATGTTTTCTCCCTGTACTCGGACGAAGTTCCACCAGGTTTAATCGATTAAATTTTTGAGAGGCCACATGTTGAAGTACCTGGTATTGAGTAGTAGCATTTTTCGAATCTATAGGGGCTTCAAAACTTCCTTGCTTATTTAAGCTGCCAATGGCGATGGCATGATAGGTTTTTTGAATGTTCTTTTTTTCAAATAAAGCATTTAATTGAATGATACTTGAGGTTGTTTTACCAATTAAGAGCACCCCACTGGTCGGATAGTCTAAACGATGCACGGGTCTGGGAACAGTGGCGTCAGTAAGTGTACTTTTTTCTAAGTTTTGCGGTAAGGCATTGTTGATGGTTGCGAAGGAATTTCCGCTCACTACAATTCCTGCGGGTTTGTTGATAACGGCTAAGTATTCGTCCTCAAAAAGAACTTCCAATGCTAGGTCGAAAGTTTTTGAAGGCTTGGATGTAGGCGTCAAAGCGTACAAACTGATGGTTTCATTTCCATAAATATAGGTTCCTGTATTTGCTTTGATTCCATTGACATATACCAGTCCTTTTTTAATAGCTTTTTTCAAAGCTGATTTAGTAGGGAGTGTATCAAAAATTCCAACGGCATATTCTTGAATTCGCACAGGAGAGTTTTGAGTGGACGAGGTATGTGAAGCAATCTGTATCAAGGGCGATTTGTATAATTATTAAAATGTGCTCAAAATTAAGCAATCGCAGGAATAGAATAGTGTTTTATTGTTGGATTCTGTATTTCGTTTTTTTGGGGAGCGGGGAACTATTAATTTGGGGACACTAAAGTTTTGAATTGTGACAGTTTATTAAAAGGCTATACATTTAGGAGTATTAGGTATCAAAAGAATATACATTTCTGGCTCTTTATGTGTTAATCGTTTAATAAAGGGAAAGACATATCAAAAGAATATACATTCCCGATTTTTTGTTGAAACTACTTTTTTAAGATGATGGAGCATAATGGATTGTTATCAATGTCAGTCATTTTGTAATAATAGATTTAAGTTTTGATAGAGTTTATTAAAAGAACTTACATTTCATCTTTTTTCGTGTTAATCGTTCAATAAAGGGTATGACATGTCAAAAGAATATTCATTCCCAATTTTTTGTTGAAACTACTCTATTAAGATGAAAAAATAACAATTACTTGGTACTGGTGCCCATGAATTTGTAATAGTAGTTTTCAAGAATAGATATAGTTTATCAAAAGAATATACATGCCTGACTTTTCTCAGGTTAGCCTTTTATTCAGGGACATAGGCTGTCATAATAATATACATTCTTGTCTTTTCTTGGGTTGGCTTTTTATTCAAGGGCACAAGTTGTCAAAAGAATATTCATATCCGATTTTTTGTTGAAGCTACTCTATTGAGATGAAAAATGACAATTGCTTGGTACTGGTGCCCATGAATTTGTAATAGTAGTTTTCAAGAATAGATATAGTTTATCAAAAGAATATACATGCCTGACTTTTCTCAGGTT